>NZ_JAGDEB010000010.1:0-1239 GCF_040148725.1 Erythrobacter sp. NFXS35
TGACGTGCTCCCCTGATTGTTACCAGTCAGAGGTAGAGTCCGGCTCCTTCATGATGGTTGTTTGATGGGATGGCAACGTGTCTGGGGGCATGCCCCCAGACACGTTGGCCGGCGATCTCGGCGGGGGTCTTCCCGCCCAGTTTCGAGTGCGGCCTGACCGTATTGTAATCGTGCTGCCACGCGGCGAGCACGAACCGGGCATGGGCCAGTGAGGTGAACAAGGTCTCGTTGAGGCATTCGTCCCGCAGGCGACCATTGAAGCTCTCGACGAAGCCGTTCTGCATCGGCTTGCCCGGCGCGATGTAGTGCCACTCGACCCGGCGCTCCTGCGACCAGCGCAGGATGGCCGACGAGGTCAGCTCGGTGCCATTGTCGCTGACCACCGTGTGAGGCTTGCCGCGCATGCCGATCAAGCCGGTCAGTTCCCGGGCCACCCGGACCCCAGAGAGCGATGTATCGGCCACCAGCGCCAGGCATTCCCGCGTGTAGTCGTCGACCACGCACAGGATGCGGAAGCGCCGACCGCAGATCAGGCTGTCAGAGACGAAGTCGAGCGACCAGCGCTGGTTCGGACCATCCGGCAGCACCATCGGCCTGCGCGTGCCCAGCGCCCGTTTCCGGCCGCCACGGCGACGCACGCGCAGCCCTTCCTCGCGGTAGATGCGCAGCAGCTTCTTGTGGTTGGGCGTGATGCCCTCCCGCGCCAGCAGGTAACCCAGGCGGCGGTAGCCGAACCGACGGCGCTCTGCTGCCATCTCACGCAACCGTTGCCGCAACGCCCCGTCATCGGGCCTTGTCGGCTCGTAACGGATCACCCTACGGCTCACACCAACCAGTGCACACGCCCGACGCTCGCTCACCCCGTGATGCTCCCGGGCATGGGCGACGGCTTCCCGCTTAGCGCCGGGCGTTACCATTTTTTTGATGCCAGATCCTTCAACACGGCATTGTCCAGCATGGCCTCGGCCAGCAGCTTCTTCAGCCGGGAGTTCTCCTCCTCGAGCGACCGCAGCCGCCGGGCCTCAGACACATCCAGACCGCCGAACTTCGACTTCCACTTGTAGAACGTTGCCGAGCTGATCCCGTGACGGCGGCAGACCTCCGCCGTCGCCATCCCAGCTTCCTGCTCCTTCAAGATCGCAATGATCTGCTCTTCATTGAACCTGCTTCGCTTCATATCGTCCGACTCCTTGCGTCAGACTCTACCAAAAAGCGGTCACATTTCAGGGGAGCACGTCA
>NZ_JAGDEB010000011.1:0-1024 GCF_040148725.1 Erythrobacter sp. NFXS35
CGACCCCTTTGCGGCCGCTCGCAGTATGGGCGCAAGCGTGCCGCATTGGTTGTATTTGCCCCCTAATTGCGGCAACGTAAGTCCCGAGAAAAGGGTGCGAGATTGATGAAAGTTCTGGTCATCGGAGGAACTCGCTTTATCGGTGCCCATGTGGTTCGGGCACTTAATGAAGCTGGAGCCGAAGTCACAGTCTTTCATCGTGGCAAGACCGCAAATCCACTATTACCGAACGTAACGCACTTCACCGATCCTCTTGCAGAGTATCCCATCACGAAGTTTCCCGCTTCGCTCCAGACCGATTGGGACGTCGTGGTGCATATGGTGGCGATGGGTGAGGCTGACGGGAGGGCTGCAGCCACACACTTTGCCGGGCGGGCGGGCAGACTGGTGATGGTCTCGAGTGCCGACGTATATCTTGCCTATGGTCGTCTGACTAAACGAGAGCCGGGCCCAGTTGAACCGACGCCACTGACCGAAGCATCGGCGCTTAGGAAGATAATGTTCCCCTACCGGGGATACGAGGAGATGCTGGGCGCGTGGGCACACAATTACGAAAAGATATTGGCAGAACAAGCCATTCGGGCAGTGACTGATCTCGATTGGACTATCCTGCGCTTACCGAAGGTCTATGGCCCGGAAGACAACAGCGACCTTTCGACTGTCTATGGCTTTAGAGCAAATCCTGAATGGCGCTGGACGCACGGTCATGTGGGGAATGTCGCAGCAGCGATCGCATTGGCCGCACGACATCCCGGCGCGCGTTGCTCCATCTTCAATGTTGGCGAGGCAAATACGCCAACAATGGGTGAACGGCTTTCTTGGTTACCCAAGAGACAGCCGGACGAGGCAATTCCACCACTTTTCGAATACCAACAGCAATACGCCGTGAAAACATCGAAGATCAGGGAGGAACTTGGCTACGCCGACGTAGTCGATGAGAAGCTATCGATGATCCAGCTCGCCTCTTCAGTTGCAGGCTGAGCTACGGTCGCGCCATAGCCGACCTTCTGGAATCCACCCACTT
>NZ_JAGDEB010000002.1:0-830199 GCF_040148725.1 Erythrobacter sp. NFXS35
AAGATCAGGGAGGAACTTGGCTACGCCGACGTAGTCGATGAGAAGCTATCGATGATCCAGCTCGCCTCTTCAGTTGCAGGCTGAGCTACGGTCGCGCCATAGCCGACCTTCTGGAATCCACCCACTTACGGCCATGAGCGGAGCCGGTGGGCGGACCCGAAAGCTGCCGGGCAGCTTCATTGGGTTTCTCGCCAGCAGCCGACATTCAGCAACCGGACCCATAACCGCCATTCGGGATCGAGCGCGGAACTGCGCCGGGTTGATCATTCGCAAGGGATTTGGAACAGATAGGTAGCAAGCGTCGTTAAAACCCAGGGACCGCCGCCACAGCAGCTTCCGTGGAGAACGACGTGCACTTTCGCTCTGAAGGCCAAGGCAAGCCGCTTCTGCTGGTGCACGGCATTGGTAGCAGCAGCCGCGTGTGGCTGCCCTTTCTGCCGCCGCTGGCAAGCGACCGCACTATCATTGCCGTCGACCTTCCGGGCCACGGCCAATCGCCAGCACGGCAAGAGGACGCAACGTTTTCCGGTCTGGTCACGAGCCTTGAAGCCTTTCTTGAAGCACAAGGTTTGAATGGCGTGGATATGGTTGGCTTCTCGCTTGGAGGCCGGCTCGTGCTTGAGCTGGCTCGCCGCGGTCGTGCGGGTTCAGTTGTGGCTCTCAGCCCCGGGGGATTTTGGGCCGGGTGGGAACGCACTTATCTCAAGTGGACACTCCTTTCATCTGTCTCCGCGTTGCGGCTGCTTAGAGGTTTCGTACCGCGACTTGCCCACAATGCCGTCACCCGCTCGGCGGTTCTGGCGCAATTGTCGGCGCGGCCCTGGACACTGGATGGGGACGAAGTGGAAGCGGAGTTGCTCAGCTTTGCCTCCCCATCA
The DNA here is from genome assembly GCF_040148725.1 of Erythrobacter sp. NFXS35. NCBI lineage: Bacteria > Pseudomonadati > Pseudomonadota > Alphaproteobacteria > Sphingomonadales > Erythrobacteraceae > Erythrobacter > Erythrobacter sp. NFXS35. Next base: position 879 of record NZ_JAGDEB010000002.1, read on the forward strand.
CACGTTCCGGCCCTCGTCAGGGATCTCGCTGCGGCTTCGATGCAGGAAGGGCCCGCTGCACCCGCGACGCCGCAGGTCACGATTGCCTGGGGGCGACATGATCGCCTCTGCTTTCCCGTGCAGGCGCAGCGCGCGAAAGCAGCGTTCCCGGGCGCGAGCTTTCATTGGTTCGATGATAGCGGCCATTACTTGATCTGGGACGAGCCGGAGCATGCTTTGAATGTCATTCGGCAGGGGATAAAGGCGGTCGGCACTCGCTGACGCAACAAATCTCCTTCCGGCGACCCGCCATGGCTCCACCAAATCCGTCTCGTTACCGATCAGCAGGCGCAGACGAGCAGATGAATGAAGGCTTGGCCGGTTCAGGTGTGTAGAAGGCCGCCTTCCACCAGCTTCCCGGCATAGAGGCCATCAACCTGACCTCCCGCAAACTGCCGCACAGGTGTGCGCTGTTCGTGGCCGCCGCCGGGTCTGCCCCTCAGGAATGACGGCTAGGCGTTCAGCGTGTTGATCGCTGCGTGCACCCGCGCCTCGATCTCCTCGCGGGGCAGGCCTGCGGGGATCGTCTCGCCGACCTTGTAGGTGATCCGGCCCGGCCGCTTCACCACATGATGATAGGCCCGCCCGCTATCCACCGCGATCGGCACCACCGGCAGGCGCAGCAGCTTGTACAGCCCTGCGAAACCCGCCTGCAGCCCCGGCTGCGCGCCGTGCTCAACGCGGGTGCCTTCGGGAAAGATGATCAGCGGGCGGCCCTCGGCCACGCGCTGCTTGGCCAAGGCCAGCATCTGCCGCAGGGTCTTGGCCCCGTCCCCCCGCGCCACCGGGATCAGGCCATAGATGCGCGCCGAACGGCCCCAGCCGGGGATGCCGAACAGCTCCTGCTTGGCGAATACCGACGGGAAAGCGAACAGCCGCGGGGTATCGATCGCCTCGAAGAAGCTTTCATGCTTCATCGCGATCAGCACCGGCATGTCGGGGACCGCGCCGTCCATCACCACCTCGATGCCGAGCAGATGGCGCACGCACCACAGGTGCCACTGCCCCCAGCGCGCCACGACCCCGCGCAGCCACGCCTTGCGCGCGACGACCGCCACCACCGATGCGACCACCAGCAGCGCGCTGCCGCCATAGAACAGCACGTAGAACACAAGGCTGCGCAGCGCGGCGAGGAGCAGGCTCAAAGGTCGGCCAGTCCCGCCGCCCGGCTGGCGAGCAGCTTGTGATATTCGAGGAACAGCGTGCCGAACGGCGGCTGCGATGGCACGGCATCGCGGATCACCGTGACATGATCGGGCAGCGTCCGGTCAAGCTCGCCCGCAGCGCGGCGCATGTGCCAGTCGGTCGTGACCAGGCGCAAGGATCGCACCTCGTTCTGCGCCACCCACTTGGCGGTCTCGGCCGCGTTGGAGCGGGTATCGACCGCCGCAAACCCGAGCGTGACGCAGCATTCCATCTGTTCGGGTTCGACCCCGAATTGCGCTGCAAATTCGCCGGACTTCACTTCGAGATCGACCCCGCTGACCAGCATCTTGCCCGCGAGCCCCGTATCGAGCACCTCCAGCCCGCGCGCGATCCGGCCCGCCCCGCCAGTGGGCACGATCACCGCATCGGTCACTGCGGCGTCGGTCGCCGCCGGACGCGGCAGCGCGACCACGAACCACAGGAAGCCGATCACCCAGATCAGGAACAGCACGGAAAGGATACGGCGGATCATCGCGGCCCTAAAGCATGTTGCGAAGGGCAAGTGCAATGGTCATGCGTGCGGTCGCCAGTGCCAGCAGCACACCGCCCAGCGGCACAGCCGCAATCACCAGCCAATCGCGCACACCCAGCCCGCCGCCTCGCGTCATCCCGGCATCGAGCGCTGCGAATTGCTGGCCGAGCAGCCATACCGCCCCCAGCCCGAACGCGGTGCCAAGAATTGCCCCGAAGGCCGCCTCGCGCAGCACTGTCGCCAGAAATGTGCGGGTGATCTGCCGGTCGGTGCCGCCCAGCAGGTGGATGATCTCCACCGTTTCGCGGTGCTGGGCCAGCGAATTGCGCGATGCCAGCCACACCGCCGCCGCAGTCGCCAGCGCGATCAGCGCGATCAGGCCCAGCGCCAGCCATTGCAGCGCAGCCAGCGCGCGGTAGACCGGACGCAGCCAATCGCCCTGCGCATCGACCCGTGCATCGGGCACGGCGCCCGCCAGCGCGGTTTCGATCGCCGCGATCTCTGCGGGCGAGGCACGCCGCACCAGTTCGACATCGATCAGCGCCGGGATCGGCACATCGCCGCTGGTCGCCGCCGTGCCGAGCCACGGTTCGAGCAGCGCGGCAAGCTCGCTTTGCGGCACCAGCCTGACCGACCGGACCAGGTCCATGCCCTGCAGCACCGCCACGGCAGCCTGTCCGCGCTGGTCGCGCAGATCGGGGTTCGGCTCGATCACCTGAACGGTCACCGCCAAAGCGAGATCGGCGCGGGCGGTCTCGGCAAGATTGCGCAGCGCAAGGCCGCCTGCGGCAGCGATCACCACCAGCGCGATCAGGATTGCGATCACCCACGGGATTAGCCCGCCCATGCGCGCCTGCGGCAACAGCCGTGCGGCGCGCGGCGGGGGGGACATCGCCGCGGGCGCATCATCGGGCGCATCTGGCAGCGGCGGCACACTCACAATGCGCGCTCCGGCCCGGCAGCCGGGCGCGGCGGATAACGCAGCGCCCCGGTGGGGTCGGACAATTCGCCCTTGTTCAGCCGCATGATCAGCGAATCCGGCACTTTCTTGAGCAGGTGGACATCATGGGTCGCCACCACCACGGTCGTCCCCACGCGGTTGTTCAGCGCCTCGAACAGGCGCAGCAGTTTCAGCGCCATGTCGGGATCGACGTTGCCGGTCGGTTCGTCCGCGATCAGCATGCGCGGCCGAGCGATCACGGCGCGGGCAATGGCGACGCGCTGCTGCTCGCCGCCGGAAAGCGTGGCCGGGATCGCCTGCCCGCGATGCGCGAGGCCCACCCATTCCAGCATGTCGGAAACCGCCTTCACCACCCGCGCCTCGGGCGCTCCGGCCAGCCGCAGCGGCAGCGCGACATTGTCGAAGGCGGTCAGGTGCGGGACCAGCCGGAAGTTCTGGAACACCACGCCCAGCCGCTGCCGCAGATCGGGCAGGCGTTCGCGCGGCATGGTCATCAGATCCTGGCCGAACATCCGGATCGCCCCGCGTGAAGGCCGCTGGGCGAGGTAGAGCAGTTTGAGCAGGCTGGTCTTGCCCGCCCCGCTCGCTCCGGTCAGAAAGTAGAAGCTGCCGGGGAAAAACGTGAAGCTGAGATTGCTCAGCACCTCGGGATCGGTGCCGTAACGCAGCCCGACATTGTCGAATTTCACGATTTCGGTGCTGCGATCGTTCATCGCTCGCACCTAACAGGGGTGCCGGACGGGGGGAAGTCGGACATGGTCTTATGACCTATAGTGGCCCCGCAATGTGGAAAAAAGCACCGAATCGACGCAGTTCAGCTTGCTTGCTCTTGTGCGCGCTAGTCCGAAGACTATGCCGAATACTGCAATGATTATCGCCTGCCCCGCCTGCAATACCCGCTACGCGGTGCCAGATGCTGCCATCGGCAGCGAAGGCCGAACCGTGCGCTGCGCCAAATGCAAGCACAGCTGGTTTCAGGATTCGCCCGAACTGGAGCTGACCACGCCGGTCGCACCGTCCGCGCCGGAACGTGATGCACAGCCCGGGCCCGAAGCGACCGTAGCGGTGGATTCCCCCGCCGCTGTACCGAGTTCGGAAGACACCGGCCCTTCGATCAACCGTTGGCGCACAAGCGATCGTCCCGATGCGGCGCCCCCAACCGAACCAGAATCGACCATGGCCGCGCGGGCGCTGCGCCGGGGCCTCGCCCAGCGCGGGCAGGACGATCAGCAGCCCGCGCCTGCGCCTGCGCCCTTCTCCGGGCCGCCCCCGGCAGAGGCCGCCAATCCGCGTTTCGACGAACCGGAACCCCCGTTCGAGGAAGATGCTGGGGAGGATGACGACGCGGTATCGCAATTCGATTACCGCGCCCCCTTCACGCGGCGGCGCAACACGCTGCGGATATGGACCATTGCGGCGGTGATCTTCGCCCTGCTTGCGGGCGGCACTGCGGTTGCCGTCAATTATTACGGCCTACCCGAATGGGCGCCGTTCGATCGCCCGACTTTCGGGATCGGCGAGCCCGGACTCGAACTCGATTTCCCCAAGGAAAATCAGCGTAGCGAGACGCTGGAAAACGGTGAGAAGATCTTCCGCGTGCGCGGCACCATCAGCAATGTGGCGCGCGATACGCTGGCGGTTCCCAATCTGCTGGTGGTGTTCAGCGACACGCGCGAGCGCAAGGTCGGCGACTGGGTGGTGGTGCCCGCAAAGCGCGAACTCGCGCCGGGCGAAAGCGTGAATGTCACCGAGGCAATTGCCAATATTCCCCCGGGCGCTGCCGTCGCCGATCTCGGCTGGGCGCCGCGCTGAAACGCGGGCGGGCGGCTTTTTCACCGCCAGCCCGGCATCGCTCCTCAAAGAGCTTGCGCGGGGCAGAGGCCCTTGCTAGTGGCCCGCTCCTACCGCGGGGCCAGCCATTCGCTGCCCCGACAAACCCGAGTGCGGTCGTGGCGGAACTGGTAGACGCGCAACGTTGAGGTCGTTGTGGGCGAAAGCCCGTGGAAGTTCGAGTCTTCTCGACCGCACCACATATCGGGTTCCTGCAAGGCAAGGATTGCTCCCGAGATTTGCCGGGCCTGATCCGGCACTGCGGGATCGATACCCGGCCCGCGCCTGCCTTGGCCGTGCGCAGATGGCGCGCAGGGCGTCGTCGGAGGCAAAGTCTGCCCTTCCCCCTCCGGTAGAAGGCGGTGCACGGCATTATCACGTGCTTAACCCGATGCACTTTATGGATTCCATCCAATCATCAAGGCAGGTGGTTTGCCGCCTTCAGCGCAGCGGGTGCGAAACGGATATGGACAAGGCTGCGACAACTGCACAGCTCCATGACCCGCCGGAACAGGCGGGGCCGGAATTGCGCGCCGCGCCGCGGTTCACGCTGCTGATCCGGGCCGCTAAACTGGTGTCGGCCCAGGGCGAATTCGTCTGCGTGATCCGCGACGTATCCGAAACCGGCGTCAGCGTGCGGCTGTTCCATGGACTGCCCAGCTGCAAGCAATTCGAACTGCACATGCCCGCTGGCGGCGCGTACCTGATCAACCGGGTATGGAACCGCGACAACGAGGCGGGCTTTGCCTTTGCCGACAGCGTCGATGTCGCCAAACTGATCCACGAATCAGCCGAATACCCCAAGCGCGGTTTGCGGCTGGGCCTGTGCTTTCCGGTCAAGATCAGCACGCTGACGCAGACTTGCGAAGCGGTGGTGGAGAACCTGTCCCAGCAAGGCGCGCGGTTCGAATGCCCTGCGCTACTGGCAATCGACCAGACCGTGCGGATAGAGGCGCCCGATGCGTCGGGCGCGATGCGCGAAGTGCGCGCCAAGGTGCGCTGGCGGCGCGAGCAGAATTACGGCGTGGTGTTCGACGATACGTTCGCGCTGGGCGAATTCGCGCGGTTGGCAGCGCGGCTTCAGGCGCCGGCGCTGCTGGAAGGCTGAAAGCCGCTAATCACGCCGGCACGAATTTCAGCGCCGCCCCGTTGATGCAGTGCCGCTTGCCGGTGGGCTTCGGCCCGTCCCCGAAGATATGGCCCAGATGCCCGCCGCAATCCGCACAATGCACTTCGGTGCGGGGATAGCCGATCTTGTAATCGGTGCTGGTGCCCACGGCGCCTTTGTCGATTGCTTGCCAGAAGCTGGGCCAGCCGGTGCCGCTGTCGTATTTGTGCGCCGAGGCATAGACCCGGTTGCCGCAGCCCGCGCACACGAAGGTGCCCCTGCGCTTTTCCTTGTCCAGCGGCGAAGTGTAGGCGCGCTCGGTTCCGGCCTGCCGGAGCACGTAGAACTGGTCCCTGGTCAGAACCTTGCGCCATTCGGCCTCGGTCTTGCTGACAGGGTAGGATTTCGCCTGGGCTTCGGACGCGCCGCAGGACGCGACCAGCGGCATGGCCACGCCGATCCCGGCGGCGGCAAGAATGGTGCGGCGGTGAAACGGGCGGGTGAGCATCGGGCGTTGTTCCATCATCAGGGTATAGACTGGCTCCCCTGAATACGTCCGAAACGGCCCGGAAGTTTCACGTCCGCGTGATTGCCCGGCTCAGAACTCGGTGATCTCGACCTCGAGTTTGCGGAAGCCATGGACGAAATTGGCCCGCACCCGTTCGACATCGCCCGCGACATGCACCCGCATCCGGCGCTTGTGCATTTCCTCCAGCAGCACCTTCAGCTGCAATTCGGCGAGCCGCGCACCGACACAGCGGTGAATGCCGTAACCGAAGGCGAGATGCCGCCGCGCGTTGTCGCGTGTGATGTCGAGCTTGTCGGCATTGTCGAACACGTCCTCGTCGCGGTTGGCGCTGAGATACCACAGCACCACCTTGTCGCCTTTTTTGATGGTCTGGCCGAACACCTCGGTATCCTCGGTGCAGGTGCGGCGCATATGTGCGAGCGGGGTCTGCATCCGCAGGCATTCCTGCACCGCGTTGGGGATGAGGTCAGGCTGTTCCTCGAACAGTTTTCGCTGATCGGGGAACTTGTCCATGGCGTGGATGATGCCGCTCATGGTGTTGCGGGTGGTGTCGTTCCCGCCGACGATCAGCAGCACCAGATTGCCCATGAATTCTTCCGGCCGCATCTGGTTCATCGCGGGCGAGTGGAGCATCATCGAGATGAGATCATTGCCCGGCTCCTTGTCCATTGTGCGCTCGACCCACAGCGACTGGAAATAGGCCCCCATTTCCTGGAGGAAGCCCCAGCGGGTTTCATCAAGCGAACGCACGGTGGCGAGTTCGGTATCGCCCGCCCAATCGGACCACAGGGTCAACAGGCGGCGGTCTTCCCACGGAAATCCGAACAGGATCGCCAGCATTCCGGTGGTCAGTTCGATCGAGACATTCTCCACCCAGTCGAAGGTCTGGCCGCGCGGCAGGCGGTCGAGCACTTCGCCGGTGCGGGTGCGGATTTCGGCCTCCATGTCGACCACCGCGCTGGGCGTGAACTTGGGCGCGACAGTGCGGCGCTGGCCGGTGTGTTGCGGGCGGTCCATCGCGATGAACATCGGCAGTTCGCGGGTGTCGACCCCGGCGGCTTCGGCCTCTTCCTCGGTCAGCCGGTTGAGGATCGTGATGCCGCCATATTCCCAGCTCGACGAGAAGACCTCGGGCAGCGCCTCGATATGCTGGATCGCCTTGTGGCCCACCACTGCCCAATAGGGTCCGAACGGGCTTTCGGGGATCCAGTGCAGCGGCCCGGCGGCGCGCATTTCGGCAAAGACCGGCTGCCAGGTGTCCTCGAAATAGATGTCAGAGCGACTGACGTCCCAAGGATGGGTATGCGTGACGCGTTCTTCCGGGTGGGCCGCGAAATGGGCCTTCAGCGCATCGTAAGCGGTCGGTTCGCGGCGCACCTGTGGGCGCTGCGGGGCGGCGATGGTGGCCATGTCTCTCTCCCGTCCGGCGACCTCCTTGGCGGGCCGCATCGTCCGAGTCGCATCCTGCCTTGGCTGACAGCTATGTCAATAGTGGGTTGCGAATTGGAACCTATTCCGCTGGTTCGCGCAACGGCCCTCGCGTCCACCACCGGCGTCCGCGCGGCGCGCGCCCGGCATTGCCCGATTTCATTACCCGCTTGCGGAACAGGCGCGAACCGCCCTTGACCAGCGCCAGCACCGCCAGCGCCTGCCATGCCAGCGCGGCGGCGTGCACCCACAGGCTTTCCTCCATCGCCGCGCGCGCCAGCATGGCGAAGGGCGACGACAGCGGGAAGATCACCGCCGCCAGTTCCAGCCCCGAACCCGGCTGCTTGATCGTGTAGGCGGCAAGGAAGAACACCATCAACTGCATCATGGTGACCGGCATCGACAGCGTCTGCACTTCGCGCACCGTGTTGGCCATCGCCCCGATCGTCAGGAACAGCGCACCAAGCAGCAGATAGGCCATCGCGAAATAGATGACGCCCAGCACCAGGAACAGCGGCCAGCCGACAGCCGGCGCAGGCAGGCGGGTGATGTCGAAGCCGGTGCTGCCGGTGAGCGCATCGCTGCCGATGCTCCACAACCCGAAGCCCGCCAGCCCCCACACCGCGATGCCGACGAAGGACACACCGAGCATCGCGAACAGCTTGCCCATGAACACCGCATCCATCGGGATCGCGGCGGCAAGAATTTCGATGATCTTGTTGGCCTTTTCCTCGACCAGGTTGGACAGCACCATCCCGGCCAGCAGCATCGTCAGCAGGAACAGCACCATCTGCGCGATTTGCGCGGTCTGGATCCGGCTGGAGCGTTCGGCGGCGGCGCTGGTGGTAACGACTTCGCTGACGACCTGCGGAAACACGCTCGGTTCGGTCTTCAGCGCCTGTTCGGCGATCAGCCCGACCGGGCCTTGCCAGCGGGCCAATTGGCCTTCGGTGCCGACCAGTTCGGGGCGGGCCGGGGTGCCGCTGACGATCGCGGCGTAATTGCCGCGCCGCGATTCGAGGAAAGCACGCGCATCGAACGCGGGCTCGGTCGCCGCCTCGGGCACTGGGCGCAAATTCGGCAGCGCGCCGCCCAATTGCGGGGCAAGCCGCGCGGCCGAGGCCAGCATCGCGGCGTTATCCTGCGCATCCATGGCAAGGCCGATCTCGACATTCACCGCATCGCGCTGCACCTCACCGCCGATCGCTCCGGCGAGCCCGCCGACGAGCACCGGGAACAGCGGCCCGATCAGGAAGAACAGGAAAGCGCGGCTCAGCAACACGGCGAGGAAATCGCGGCGGGCGATCACCCATGCGGCTTCGAGCGAGGAGAGGCGCGGGCGGATCGTGTCGGCGGGGTTCATGCGCGGGCACCCTCTGCTGCATCGGCTTCAAGCTGGCGGGCGGCAGCCTCACCTGCGATGGCGACGAAGGCATCGTGCAGCCCGGCCCGCTCGATCGAGAGCGACAGGATGCCTGCCTCGCCTTCGATCAATTGCCGCAGCAGCGGTTCGACGCCGCTTTCGGGCAGCGGAAACTGCAGGAAATCGCCGTTGCGGCGGGTGTCGGCAGGCAGCGCGGCAAGCCACGCCCCTTCGCGCGCCCGCGTTTCCAGCCGCACCTGCGCCGGAATCCGGTCCCGCGCGGCCTCGACACTTCCGGCATAAGGCACCTTGCCCCCGGCGATGATCGCCACGCCTTCGCACAGGCGTTCGGCATGGTGGATCACGTGGGTGGAGAAGATCACCGTCACGCCTTCGTCGGCGAGCGCGCGGATCATCACTTCCAGCTTGCCCTGATTGATCGCGTCGAGCCCGGAAAACGGCTCGTCGAGCACCACCAGCTGCGGCCGGTGCACCAGCGTGCCGAGCAGCTGGACGGTCTGCGCCATGCCTTTGGAAAGCTGACGGATCTGGCGGTTCGCGGCATGGCCCAGCCCGTGTCGTTCCAGCAGTTCGACCGCCCGCACGCGCCCTTCCTTCAGCGTCAATCCGCGCAAAGCGCCCATGAAGGCAATCGCCTCCACCGCCTTCATCGAAGGATACAGCCCGCGTTCTTCGGGCAGATAGCCGATCAAGCGGCCGATATCATGCGGACGGTCATGCCCGAACACCCGGCGCACGCCCTCGTCGGGATCGATGATCCCCAGCAGCATCCGCAGCGTCGTCGTCTTGCCCGCGCCGTTGGGACCGAGTATGCCGTAGATCGCGCCCTCGGGTATCGATATATCCACCCCGTCGACCGCGCGCGTTCCGTCAAAACTCTTGACCAGTCCGCGGGCTTCGATTGCGAGCGGGCGGGTATCTGCGGGAACGGCGCTGAAGCCATCCGCGTGATTGCCCGATAATGAGTGATCGCTTACCGCCATGTCCATGGCTTACGCGGTTAGTGCGCAGGATTAAACGGGAGCCTCTCCAAACATGGTTAACGCCCCGGCAAGGTCTGACCTGCCCGCAGATCTCAACGCGCGGATTGCCGAGCAGGCGCGTGCGCTGGGCTTTGCCGCCTGCGGGTTCGCCAGCGCAGCCGAAGACCCTGTGCGCGCTGCGCGGCTGGAGACCTGGCTGGGCGAGGGCCACCACGGCAGCATGGAATGGATGGCAGCGCGGGCCGATCAACGCCGCTCGCCCCAAGACCTGTGGCCCGAAGCGCGCAGCGTGATCGCGCTGGGCATGAGCTACGCCCCGGCGCACGATCCGCTGGCGCTGGAGGCGGCGCCGGACCGCGCACGCATATCGGTCTATGCGCAAGGCAAGGATTATCACGACGTCGTGAAAAAGCGGCTGAAGGCGCTCGCCCGCTGGCTGGTGGCCGAAGTGCCGGGGACGGAAGTGAAGGTTTTCGTCGACACTGCGCCGGTGATGGAAAAACCGCTGGGCGAGGCGGCGGGGATCGGCTGGCAGGGCAAGCACACCAACCTCGTCAGCCCCGACCATGGAAGCTGGCTGTTTCTCGGCGCGATCTACACGACTCTGGAGCTCGGGCTCGACCTCGCCCCGGCCGAACCTCACCGCGACCAATGCGGGTCTTGCCGCGCGTGTCTCGATGCCTGCCCGACCGATGCTTTCCCCGCGCCCTACCGCTTGGATGCGCGGCGCTGCATTTCCTATCTCACCATCGAACACAAGGGACCGGTCGCCGAGGAATTCCGCGAGGCGCTGGGCAATCGCATCTATGGCTGCGACGATTGCCTGGCGGTGTGTCCGTGGAACAAGTTCGCATCAGAAGCGCAGGCTATCGCTGACTTCCTCCCCCGCGCAGAACTGGTCGCGCCGCGTCTGGCGGAGTTGCTGGCGCTGGACGATGCCGGGTTCCGGGCGCTGTTTTCCGGATCGCCGATCAAGCGGATCGGGCGCGACCGGTTAGTGCGCAACTGCCTTTATGCGGCGGGCAATAGTGGCGATGCGGGGCTGATCCCGCAGGTCGCGGCGCTGACGGACGATCCCGATCCGGTGGTGGCCGACGCCGCACGGTGGGCGCTGGCGCGGCTTACCTCATGTCCTTGATCGGCACTTCGGGATCGGCCAGCAGCGCCGGATCGATCCGGCTCGCCCCGCCTTCGAGCATTTTACGCGCCTGCACATAATCCTTCATGGTGTTCACGCAGTCGAAGGCGATCGGCTTGCCGTCCCTCAGATACACCACGGTGAACTTGCGGGTTTCGGGATCGCCGCGCAGCACGGTTGCGTCGAAGCCGAGGCTGAGGCCCGCGGTTTGCAATTTGAGGTCATACTGGTTCGACCAGAACCACGGCAGCGCGTTGTAAGGCTCTTTCTCGCCCATGATCGCCTTCGCCACGGTGCCCGCCATGTCGTGCGCGTTCTGCACCGATTCGAGCCGGATCACCGCGTTATCGGCGTAAGGGTTCACGTGCGCGGCGCAGTCGCCGATGGCATAGATATCATCCAGTGTGGTGCGGCAGACGAAATCCACGTCCACGCCGTTGGACCCGGCGGCCCCGGCGGCAATCAGCGGCGCAACCGCAGGAACGATGCCGATGCCTGCCACCACCATGTCGCAGGCGATCTCCTCGCCGCTTTCCAATGCGACGCCGGTGACATGGCCCGCATCCTCGCCCAGCACAGCGCGCACGCCGGTTTCAAGCCGCACGTCGACACCTTGCCTGCGGTGTTCGGAGGCGAAGAAATCCGACATTTCCTCACCCGCGACCCGTGCGAGCAGGCGTGGCAGCATTTCGACCAGCGTAACCTCGCAGCCGAGCTTGCGCAGCACCGCTGCCGCTTCCAGCCCGATATAGCCGCCGCCGATCACCACGGCGCGCTTTGCCCCGCTTGCCAGCGCGGCCATCATCGCATCGGCATCAGCCTTGTCGCGGACATAGAACACACCCGGGAGCACCGCGCCCGGCACCGGCAACCGGCGCGGATCGCCGCCGCCCGACCAGATCAGCTTGCGATAGGTGACGCTGCTGCCGTCAGTCAGGGACAGCCGGTGCGCAGCCGCATCGATCTTCGACACCGCCGCCCCCAGCTTGAGATCGATGCCCTTGTCAGCCCAGAACCTCTCCGGCCGGATCATGATCCGATCGAACCCCTTGTCACCGGCGAGATATTCCTTCGACAGCGGCGGTCGTTCGTAGGGCGGTGCAGCGTCGCGCCCGATCATCAGGATCGAACCTTCGTGCCCCTGCTGACGCAAGGCGATCGCCGCCTGCGCGCCGCCGTGGCCGGTGCCGACGATCACCACGTCGGCGTGCAGCGGCGATTGGGGGGAAGATGATGTTGCCATGGCCTCGTTATGTCCGTTCTGCGTTTTGCGGCCATTGACTTGCCGCAAACGCACGCCGGGTCAACCTGCCGACATCGTCAGCCATTACCGTTCGAGCAAATTCCGCGCCTGACTGGCGATCTGGGCGAGCATTGCCGGTCTGACGGGGGGGCGCGACTGCGCCCGGGCGATCATTGACCGGAACTGCGCCACGGCCTGACTATTGCGCACCGCCCACTCCTCGACCGCAGCCGGCGGGTCGTCCTTGCCGGTCTTGCGCCGCATCAGCCGCCGCAGGAATTCCAGCCGCATCTGCTGGAAATCGCGGGCGAGGCCCGACACCAGCAACCTGTCCCACACGTCGGAAGGCGACATGTGCGCAGCGATGCCCTGCGCCCAGTCCAGCCCCAGCCGCCCGCCGATCCCGGCAAAGGCATGGGTCAGCAGCTTGGCATCAATCCCGGTCTCCAGCGCCAGCTTCGACAGCCCCACCGCCCCGTCGAAATCGAACAGGTTGGCGACCCGCGCCGCCAGCGCATCGGGCGATCCTGCAGCAACGAAGCTGGCACGCAGTTCGCGTGACCGCGCGCGCGGCTCGGCGGCGAGCAGTTCCTCGCGGGCATCGGCGAGCACGGCCACGCCCGATCCCAGTTCGGCCACCATCGTCCCGGCGGCCACCTTGCCCGCTGCCGTCCGCAGCACGTCGGACATGAGATTGCCCACCGCAGCGGCCAGCCGGTCAAACAGCGCAAGCCGTGCGGCTTCGGGGATTTGCGCTGCGTCCAGTTCGCGCCACAGCGGGTCGAGCCCGAACAATCGCTCGGTCACGACGAACGCCGCAGCGACATCGGCAAGGCCCACGCCTTCTTCCTCGGCCAGTTCGAACGGATGCACCATGCCCAGCCGGTTGACGATGCGGTTGGACAGGCTGGTTGCGATCATCTCGCGCCGCAACCGGTGGCCCCGTATCTGCGCAGCGTAGTTCTTGCGCATCGCCGAAGGGAAGCGCGCCAGCAGCACCGGTTCGAGCACTGCATCATCGACCAGCCCGCTCGCCTCGATCGCGTCCTGCAAGGCCAGCTTGGCCGAGGATAGCAGCACCGCCAGTTCGGGCCGGGTCAGCCCCTGCCCGTCAGCCGCGCGGCGCAGCAAGGCCTCGCCATCGGCCAGCCCTTCGGTGCGGCGGTCGAAATCGCTGATTTCCTCCAGCCGCTCGATCAGCCGGACATAGGCCGGCGTCGCCCCCGCTCCGCCCGCTTCGGCGATCGACAGCGCCAGCGCTTGCAGGCGGTTGTCCTCCAGCACGATGGCGGCGACCTCGTCGGTCATCGCGGCCAGCAGCGTGTTGCGCTTCTTCTCGGTCAGCTTGCCATCGCGCATGGCAGCGGCCAGCGCGATCTTGATATTGACCTCGTTGTCGGAACAATCGACCCCGGCGGAATTGTCGATGAAGTCGGTGTTGATCCGGCCGCCCGAACCATCGCCCCCTTTGAGCGAGAACGCGATGCGCCCCGCCTGCGTCACGCCCAGATTGGCGCCCTCGCCGATCACCCGCGCGCGCACCTCGTCCGCGTCGACACGCAGGGCATCATTGGCCGGATCGCCGACCTGTATATGGTTTTCCTGCGGCGCCTTCACATAGGTGCCGATCCCGCCGAACCACATCAGGTCGACAGGGGCGCGCAGAATCGCGGAAATCAGCGCATCGGGCTCGATCTCCTTTTCCGCGATGCCCAGCAGTTCACGCGCCTGCTTGGGCAGCTTGATGCGTTTGGACGCGCGCGAGAACACCCCACCGCCCTTGGAAATCAGGCTAGCGTCGTAATCCTCCCAGCTCGACCGGGGCAGCTCGAACAGACGCTTGCGTTCCTTCCAGCTGGTCATCGGGTCGGGCGCAGGGTCGATGAAGATGTGGCGGTGGTCGAACGCCGCGACCAGCTTCAGCGTCTTGGACAGCAGCATCCCGTTGCCGAACACATCGCCCGACATATCGCCGCAGCCTGCCACCGTGACGGAGTCCGACTGCACATCGATCCCCATCTCGCGGAAATGGCGCTGGACGCTGACCCACGCGCCGCGCGCGGTGATGCCCATTGCCTTGTGGTCATATCCGTTCGATCCGCCGCTCGCGAAGGCATCGTCGAGCCAGAAGTCGCGGCTTTGCGCGATCCCGTTGGCGATGTCGGAGAAGGTCGCAGTGCCCTTGTCGGCGGCGACCACGAAATAGGGGTCTTCCCCGTCGCGCACCTGCACGCAGGTCGGATGCACCACTCGGCCATCGACGATATTGTCGGTGATCGACAGCAAGGTGCGGATGAACACCTCGTAACTGGCGCGCCCTTCGGCGGCCCAGCCTTCGCGGTCCAATGCGGGCGAGGGCAGCTGCTTGGGATAGAACCCGCCCTTCGCGCCCGTCGGCACGATCACCGCGTTCTTGACCCGCTGGGCCTTCATCAGGCCGAGCACTTCGGTGCGGAAATCGTCGCGCCGGTCGGACCAGCGAAGCCCGCCGCGCGCCACCGCGCCCGAGCGCAGGTGGATACCCTCGACCCGGCGCGAATAGACGAAGATTTCGCGCCACGGCAGTGGCTTGGGCAGGCCGGGCACACAATGGCTGTCGATCTTGAAGGCCAGCGCTTCGGCGGCAGCGGGTGCAAAGGCGTTGGTCCGCAGGATCGCGTCGATCACCGCACGATAGCGCCGCAGCAGCCGGTCATCATTGATCGCGGTGACTTTGGACAGGCCGCGGGCATAGGCGCCCTGCGCAGCGGCGATTGCTTCCTCGCGGTCGCCGATGAAGGCCGGATCGTGGCGCGCGGCGAACAGATCGATCATCGCGCGCGTCGCCTGCGGGGCCGCCACCAGTGCATCGACCACGGTGTAGATGGTGTAGCTGACCCCGGTCTGGCGCAGATAGCGATAGATTGCGCGCAGCCAGTTTGCGCTGCGCGGGGCGAGCCCGGTGGCAGCGACCAGCCGGTTGAACGGATCGTCCTCGGCTGCGGCGTTGAGCACGTCGGCCATGGCCTGCTCAATCAGCCCCGCCCGGTCGAGCAGCGCGGCCGCATCCATCCCGGCAGGGACGGTCAGGATGAAATCGTGGATCGACCCCAATGCAGGATCGGTCAACAAGGTCGGCAGTTCGGCGTCGACCCGAAAGCCGAAATTCTCCAGCGCCGGAACGGCATCGGACAAGGCCAACCCGCCGCGCCCGCAATAGATCTTGAGCCGCAGACTATCGGCGGCATCGCTGCCGAGACGGTAGAGCCGTGTCGCGCGGTCAGGCCGGGCGGCGGCGGCGGGATCCTCGCTCTCGGTCAGCGCCAGTGTGCGCAGCCGCCCGATGTCACGCGCGGCCTCGGCCGCACCGTAGGCTAGACGATAGGCGGTCGGGAAGGCGGGGGCATAGCGAGCGGCGATGGCGGCGGCGCGGCCTGTGTCTTCGCCATGGGCCAGATGGGTCGCGACCGCCTCGTTCCAGCCGCGCAGCAGATCGACCAACTGCGCTTCGATTTTCGCCGGATCGGCCAGACTGTCGCAGCCGCGCACATCGATTAGAAACCGCAGCAGCGCCAGCGTGCTGCCTTCGACTTCGAGGCTCCAGTCGAGCAACCCCGCACCCGGCGCGTCCAGCAGCATCGCCTGAATCTGCATCCGGACATCGGTGGAAAGCTGATCACGCGGCAGCCAGACGAAGGCGAAGACGTGCCGCTCCAGCGTCGATTGCACCATCACCACACGCGGGCGCGGACGGTCGATCAGCGCCATCTTGGTGGTGGCGAGTTCCGTCACCCGCGTCCGCCCGAAGGCGATCAGCAGGTCGTTGGGCAGGCTGGTGAAGGCATGCACCAGCGCCTTGCCATTATGTCCCGCGCGGTCGAAGCCGAGCTTGCCGGTCAGTTCGGCCAGCGTCTGGCGCAGCACCGGGACTTCGCTGGGGCGGGCGCTCAACGCGGCACTGGTCCACAATCCGGCATGGATCGAAAGCGCGGTGACCTTCCCCCGATCGTCGCGCAGCGGCACGATGAACAGGTCGAGCGGGCTGACACGGTGAACGCGGGACTGCACGTTGGACTTGATCACCAGCAGTGTGCGCGGGTTGCCGGCGGCATCTTCGCCGTCGAACCATTCGAACGCCCGCGCAATCGAGGCTTCGGCCAGCAATTCGCGCGCAGAACCGCGGCAGATACCGAGCACCGCCTCCTCGCGTCCGTCGCGGTGGCGGGTGAGATGGCCGAGCTGGGTCAGCATCCCGCCATTGAGCCAGCCGAGCAGCGCGGCCGCCTCCTGATCGTGCGCGGCGGCAAGCGCAGCGTCCGTGGTCATGGCGGCCTGCATCAGCGGCCAATCGGCGACGGCGGCATGCACATCGGCCAGGGTCGCCTGCAGGGCTTCGCGCAATTCGCGGCGCTGGCGGGCGTCGACCCGCGGGGTTTCGACATAGATCAGCGATTCGTTCGATCCGGGTGCGGCGGTGCCGCCAGTCACCGTCCCGCCGGGCTTGCCGATCGCGGCAATCGCGCCGTCCGCGTCGCGCGTGACCGCCACCACCGGGTGCAGCAGCCGGTCGATCGCCAGCCCCTGCGCGGCGATGGTGGACGCGACCGAATCGACCAGAAACGGCATATCGTCATTGATTACCGCGATGCGCAGGCGGCGTCGTTCGCCGCTGGCCGATGCGATCTGCACCATCGGCGCGCTGGTCGGGCGGGTGTGTGCGGCGGCAAGCAGATAATCCGCCGCCTCGCTCAAGGCCGCCTTTTCGAACGGGCCATCGCCCGGCAGCAGCGAAGCTTGGAGATGCGCCTGAAGCGCAGTCTGCAACTTGTGTTCCGGCGTTTTGCCAGCGGTCTTCGGTCCCATCAGCGGCTCCCGCCATCCTGCTTTTCCGGCATTGATATCGAGCAATAATATTATGTCGGGTTGTTGTTATCGTGTTCGGCGCGATACGCCTTTCCCCCCACCCCGCGCAAGCGCGATGATAACCCGATATTATCCGGCCAGCGCGTTTTCGCAGGCGTCCAGCGTAAGTTCGAGCGAGCGAATGCGCGCCGCCGGGTCATAGGTTGCGCCGCACAGCATGATCTCGTCGGCGCCGGTGCGCTGGACGAACTCGGCGATGGATTGGCGCACCTGCGCGGGCGTGCCGACTGCCGCCGCTTGTCCCAGATGGGCGAGCATCGCCTGCGCTGGAGCAGGCAGGGTATCGCTGTAATCCGCCACCGGCGGCGGCAGCTTGCCGGGATTGCCGGTGCGCAGCCGCACGAAGCTTTGCTGCTGGCTCGATGCAAGCAGGCGGGCATCGGCCTCGGTATCGGCCGCGAACACGTTCATCGCCACCATCACATTCGGTTTATCCAGCGCAGCGGACGGCTGGAAATCGCGGCGGTAAACCGCCAGCGCCGCGTCGAGGTGATCGGGCGCGAAGTGCGCGGCGAAGGCGTAGGGCAGGCCCAGCTTGGCGGCCAATTGCGCGCCGAACAGGCTCGACCCCAGCATCCACAATTCCACCTGCGCGCCCAGCCCCGGCGTGGCGTGGATCGGCAGGTCGATGTCGCCGGTCAGCAAGGCGCGCAGTTCGACCACGTCCTGCGGGAAGTATTCGGCGGCCTGGTTGAGATTCTTGCGCAGCGCGCGCTGCAATTCCGGCCCGGCGCCGGGAGCGCGGCCCAGCCCCAGATCGATCCGGCCGGGAAACAGCGCGTCCAGCGTGCCAAATTGTTCGGCGATCTGGAACGGGGTGTGATTGGGCAGCATGATCCCGCCCGAACCGATGCGGATGCGGCTGGTGGCATTGCCGATGTGGGCCAGCACGACCGATGTCGCCCCGCCCGCGATCCCGTCCATCGCGTGATGTTCCGCCACCCAGAACCGCTTGGCTCCCGCAGCTTCGGCGGCGCGGGCGAGATCGGTGGCGGCGGCGAACGCCTCGGCCAGTGTCCCGCCCTCGCGTACGGGCACCAGATCGAGCACGGCAAAATCGGTCATCAGCGCGGCTCCGGTTGGGATTGAGTTTCGGGTTCCGGCGCAGGCGCAGGCGCAGGTACAGATTCCGGCGCCGTTTCCAGCGGGGAGAGCTGAGCGAGATAATCCCGCGCCGTCGCAGCGACCGGGCTTTCGGGTGCAAGGTCGATCACCGATTGCCAGCTTTGCCGCGCGGCGTCCTCGCGCCCCGCCAGCACCGCGATGACCCCCGCCTCCAGTCCGATTTCAGGATTGGTCGGCGCGAGCCCTGCCGCCTGTTCGATCGCGGCTTGCGCCTCCGCCAGCCGTTCAAGCCGCCGCAGCAACGTCGCCTTGAGCAGCCAGCCTTCGCTGCGGTCGGGTGCCAGCGTGGTCGCGGTATCGAGCGCCGCCAGCGCCTCGTCACCGCGGCCCAGCGTCACCAGCACACGCGCGCGGTCGATCGCGGCCAGCGCCTGCATCGGCGCGGATTGCGCAGCGCGCGCATCATCCGCCGCCTGCCCCAGCAGATCGAGCGCGCCTTCCGCATCCCCGCTCGCCAAGGCCGCATTGCCGGCCATCAACGCGAACCGGGCGCGGGTGCGCGCTTCATCTGCGGGCGTCTCGGCGCGCGCGGAGATAAAGGCGGCGCGGGCATCGTCCCACAGGCCCAGCTCGGTCGCCGCCGTGCCGAGGCAGTGATTGGCCAGCACGCGGTCAGGCCCGGTGGTCTCGCTGCGGCGGATCTGCGCGGTGGTGTGCGCGCGGGCCGGGTCGCTCGCCAACTGGTCGAGACAGGATACCAGCCACGCGCTGGTGGGGTTGAGCATTTCGGGTTCGGCGGGTTCCTCGGCAGCGGGACGCGGCGGACGGTCGCGCACCAGATCATCGCCCTGCATCCCCCCGCCCGTAGGATCGGGGCCGACCTGTAGCAGCATGGCGAGAAGCAGGGACATATTGCGGTCTATCCGTAAAATCCGGCCACAACGGCCTTGAGCAGTTCGATGTCGGCGGGGCGCGACAGGCGGTGATCGCCGTCCTCTATCAGGCTCACCTGTACGTCGTCCGAACGCAGCGCCTGTTTGAGGCGCAGGCTGACCTCCCACGGCACATCGTCATCGCACTTCCCGTGGAGCAGGTGCACCGGGCAGGCGAGGTCGATTTCACCCTCCAGCCGAACATGGCATTCGGCATCGGCAAAAAACTTCGCATAGGTTGGCGTCGGTTCGGGGCCGTAGGGGTTCGGCTCGAACACGGTCTCGCCCGCCGCCAGCTGCGCACGCTGGGCTTCGGTGTAGCCCCAGCGGGTGAAATCGGGTGCGGGCGCGATGCCGATCATGCCTGCCAGCCGACCACCCATTCGCTCGGCCACCAGCAGCATCAGCCAGCCGCCCATCGACGAACCCACCAGCAGCACGGGCCCGAACGCATAGCTTTCGATCAGCGCCAGCACCTCGTCCCGCCAGCGCGACAGCGTGCCGTCGGCGAAGTCCCCGGCACTCTGTCCGCAGCCCGAATAATCCATCAGCAGGCAGGCGCGGCCTTTCGCCTGGGCCTCGGCGAACAGCGCGGTCGCCTTGCTGCCATCCATGTCGGACATGTAGCCGGGCAGGAACACCAGCGGCGGACCGGTCCCATGGGTGTAGCGGAAGGCGATGCGGCGGCCATCGTACAGCGTGTGATGCATAACTTCGCTCATGCCGCCCACCATGCCTTGCGAAAGCGGGCCTGTGCAAGCACTGTCACAGCACCGCAACGGTTCAGGGATAAGCGCGCAACCATGATGAAAACCGATCCGCTCGCCGGCCTTCCGGCTGCTTCGCCTTCCGCGCTCACCCGCCGCGGCTTGTTCACTCTGGCAGGCGCTTCGGCGGCGCTGGCGGCGACGCCGCTCGCCGCGCGCAGCTTCGGCAGCGGCTTCACACACGGGGTCGCCAGCGGTGAGCCGAGCGCAAACAGCGTGCTGCTGTGGACGCGCTATGTCGCCGATCAGGCGGTCGACCTTGCATGGCAGGTCAGCGCAAGCGAGGATTTTTCGGCCACCGTCGCCGAAGGCAGCGTCCGCGCCAGCGACAGCCGCGACTGGTGCGCCAAGGGGATCGCCGCGGGCCTCGCGCCGGGACGCTGGTATTTCTACCGCTTCGTCGCGCCCAATGGCACCGCATCGCCTATCGGCCGCACCCGCACCCTGCCCGAAGCGGGCACCCAGTCAGTCAAGCTGGCAGTGTTTTCCTGCTCCAATTACGGGTTCGGCTGGTTCAACGCCTATGGCCACGCAGCCGAGGCGAACGACGCGGATCTCGCCGTGCATCTGGGCGATTACATCTACGAATATGGCGCGGGCACCTATCCCGATCCCGCACAGGCCAATGGCGGGCGGATGCTGGCCCCGGCCAGCGAGATCGTGACGCTCACCGACTACCGCCTGCGCTACGCCACCTACCGCGCCGACCCCGATTGCCAGCGCCTGCATCAGGTGCTGCCGATGATCGCAGTGTGGGACGATCACGAAAGCGCGAATGACAGCTGGAAGGACGGGGCGCAGAACCACCAGAGCGATACCGAAGGCGAATGGCAGGTGCGCAAGGACATCGCCAAGCGGGTGTACCGCGAATGGATGCCGGTTTCGGATGAACCCTATGCCGCCTACCAGATCGGGGATCTCGCCACTCTGTTCCGGCTAGACACAAGGCTCGAAGGGCGTGACGAACAGCTCGATCTGGGCAAGGTGCTGGAAGGGCAGAACGATCCGCAAGCCGCGATGGCGGCGCTGGCGAAATTCAAGAATGGCGACTGGGCCGATCCGGAGCGCCAACTGCTGGGGCAGGCACAGGAAGACTGGCTGGCTGATGGCCTCGTCGCCTCCGCCACCGCCGGCACCGCGTGGCAGGTGCTGGTGCAGCAGGTGCTGATCGGCCAGCTCAAAAGCCCGCAGGCACTCGCCGGCCAGTTGGGCGACGGCTTGCCCGATTATATCCGCCAGCGCCTGATGGCGGCGACCTTGGCGAGTGCCGCCGGTCTGCCGCTCAACATGGACGCGTGGGACGGCTATCCTGCGGCGCGCGACCGGGTGTTCGCAGCCGCGCTCGCCGCCGATGCCAACCTGCTGGTGCTGGCAGGCGACACCCACAATGGCTGGGCTTTTGACCTCGCGCACGAAGGCGCGAAGGTGGGCGTGGAACTCGGCGTATGCTCGGTGACCTCGCCGGGGTTCGAAAGCTACTTGTCGTTCCTCAAGCCGGACACGTTGGCAGGCGCACTGGTGGCGGAGAACGACCAGCTCAAATGGGCCGACACGTCGCAGCGCGGGTATATGGTGGTCGATCTCACCCCGACCCGCGCGGTGACCGAGTACCGCTTCACCGGCAACGTCAAGCAACGCTCGACCAGGCTGGCCGGGACCAAGCGGATCACCACGGAGAAGGGCAGCGGAACGCTCGCGATCTAATCGGCCAGCCCGGCCCGTAACGCGGTTTCAAAGGCTGCAGGCTGATCGAACATGATAAAGTGGTAGCTGTCCTCGATCAGGGTGATGTCGGCGTTTGGCAAGCCTGCATAGGCGGAGCGATAGAGCGGTTCGACCCGCTCGCGCGGTGCAAACCGATTGGCGGCTGCCAGCACCGTGACCGGTGCGGCGATCTCACCCAGCCGGGGACGCAGATCGGTGGTCATCAAGGCATGGATCGCGCCGGCAAACGTTGCCCGGTCGCTGGTGACTGACCAGTCCACCACCTGCGCGTGATAGGCCGGATCGCGCACGAGGGATTGCACGCCCATGCGCTGGCTCGCAGCGAAGGCGGCATCGTCCTGCGCTGCGATTTGCGCGCGCATCCCGGCCGCCTGCGGGGCCGCCAGTTCGGCAGTGGCGGCGGGGTTGAAGATCAGCGGGAAGAACGGCAGCGAATCCACCACCACCACGCGCGCGATTCGGTCCGGGTGGTCGGCAGCAAGCGCAAGCCCCAGAAACCCGCCCATCGAATGTCCGGCATAGGCGGCGCTGGCGACCTTTTGGCAATCGAGGTGGCGGATCACCTCGGCCTTGGTGCGCTCGATCAGCGTTGCGGGATCGCCCTCCGCCGCGCGCCCGGCAAAGCCTGCGATGTGGACGAGATGCAGGCGGTAATCCCTGGCGAGGCTGTCACGCACCCCGTCCCACACCGCGGGCGCGGAGCCGAGGCCCGGGACCAGCACCAGATCGGAGCCGTTTCCGACCACCTCGAACGGCGGGCAGGGCGCGGGCGCGCCTTCGGCCAGCGCGGCGCAGGGCAGGATCAGCGCAGCAAGCGCGGCGAACAACGGGCGGGCGAGGTTCATGCGGGTTCTCCGTCTCTCAGAAAAATTGCCTCGATCGGCAGACCGAACAAATCGGCGATGGTGAAGGCCAGCGGGAGTGAGGGATCGTAGCGGCCCTTCTCGATCGCGTTGACGCTCTGACGACTGACACCCAGCCGGTCGGCGAGATCCTGCTGCGACCAGTCACGTTCGGCGCGCAGCACCTTGAGGCGGTTGTTCATTCCTCACCAGCCTCGCGCCGCAGCGCCAGCGTATTCCAGATTGCGCCAAGCCCGAGGCCGACAAACCAGACGAATGCGGTGCCGAATCCGCCGGTGCCATCGGGCAAAACGTCATAATTCTGGAGGAATTCCCAGACGGTCATCACCGACAGGCAGAACGCGGTCGCAATCAGCGTCTGTCGCACCAGCATCATTCGCATGAATTCATCGGTTTCCTCGATCAGCAGGCGGAAAATCGCCCAGAAGACGCCAAGGATCGGCAATGCAGGCAGCACCGCCGCGGCCCATGCCAGCGGCCCTTGGGGGGGTGCGAGGCGGAACAGGAAGCCGACGGCGAAAATCAGCACCACATAAATCACCATGCACACGGCAAGTCGCTGCATATAGCGCTTCATGGCGGGAGAAACCGTCTTCATCACACCGCACCCCAGGTGCCGTAACGCAGCCGGTTTGCCGCTGCGCCGAGGCCGAGGCCGAAGAACCACGCCACCGCCCACCAATAGGCGTCAAGATGCTGCACGACTTCGGCGGATTCGAGAAAGCCCCAGACCGACGCTGCACACATCGCAAAGCCGGTGGCGATCAGCGACTGGCGGATCACCAGCATCCGCAGGAATTCGTCCTGCTCCTCGACGATCAGGCGTCCGACCGACCAGAAGATGCCGACCACGGCGAGCCCCGGCAACAGCGCAAGGAAGGTTCGCAGGACGGGGTGAACATCGCCTTGCTTGATGGCAAAGGTCATGATCCCCAGCACGACCAGATAGAGGAAGGTGAACACCGCGACTCGCTTCATGTAACGGCGCTGGGCTTCTCCCTTCGCCCCGCAGCCTGCCGCTCGCGCCTCGCTCCTGCGGTTGGCGGCGGCGATCATCGGCATGACGAGGGCAAAGGGCAGGATCACCAATATGTTCAGCGCCGCGCCGTCCACCGCGCCGGTCGTGCCGAGCGCGGCTACGACGAGATAACTGGCCAGCATCAGCCCGCCCCAGAACAGCAGCCCGCGGCCCATCACGCCCGGATTTGCGGTGTCGCCGGTCACGATGCGGTTTTCCGGCTGCACGTGCCCGAGCGCGAATCACGCAGCGACAGCACAGCGAGGATCGGCAGCAGGAACATG
Organism: Erythrobacter sp. NFXS35; assembly: GCF_040148725.1. Taxonomy (NCBI): domain Bacteria; kingdom Pseudomonadati; phylum Pseudomonadota; class Alphaproteobacteria; order Sphingomonadales; family Erythrobacteraceae; genus Erythrobacter; species Erythrobacter sp. NFXS35. The sequence goes on from NZ_JAGDEB010000002.1 coordinate 24,756, forward strand.
AACAGCTTTGCTGTATCCTCCGCGATCATCCCGCGCGACTTCAACAGGGCGACGATCAGGATGGCGGCGGCCCACACGAGGGCTTTGACGATGTTGGCCATAAGACAAGCTTCCTTTCACTTATGGAAAGCATACTTGTCATTCTGGAGCCATCTTGTCAAGCTCGCTTTCCATTTTGCGCGTCGAAACCGTCCTTGCCGAAGGGGTTTCATCAACTTGCGCGTGACAACACCCTGTAGGGCGCGTATTTCGCCCGGCATGGCCAAACTGCTGACCACCATTGCCACCACCACCCGGACTATCCGGGGGCGGAGGGCCGTGCGTTAAGCGCAGTGCCCGCCGCCCGGTTCGGGGCGGCGCGGTGTTCTCCCCTGACCGACACGTTCAACACCGCTCTTCCGGTGCGCCTTCCTTTGCCTTAAGGCGCGCCCAAACGAGACGGATGTGCGACGATGACCGAACTGCTCAAGATCAGCCTGCCCGATGGATCGGTGCGCGAAGTGCCTCCCGGTTCCACCCCCGCGGACATTGCCGCTGCGATTGGCCCCGGCCTTGCCAAAGCCGCGCTCGCCGCGCGCGTCGATGGCGAACTGCGCGACCTGACCCGGCCCTTCGAAGGCGACGCGAACCTCGCGCTGGTGACGGCGCGGGACGAAGCCGACGCGCTCGAACTCGCGCGGCACGATTACGCGCACGTGCTGGCCGAAGCGGTGCAGGCATTGTTCCCCGGCACGCAGATCACCTTCGGCCCCTCGACCGACGACGGCTTTTATTACGACGTCAAAGCGCCCGACAGCCGTGCGCCGTTCAGCATGGACGATCTTCCGGCCATCGAGGAAAAGATGCGCGAGATCATTCGCGCCGATAAGCCATTGATCCGCGAGGAATGGACGCGCGAAGAGCTGATTTCGCGGTGGGAGGCGCTCGGCGAGACCTTCAAGGCCGAATGGGCGCACGCACTTCCTGACTTCGAGGATTTGACAGTCTACTGGTCGGGCGATCCAAACGGACCGGATGGTGAAAACGCGTGGATGGACATGTGCCGCGGCCCGCACCTGCCTTCGACGGGGAAACTCGATCCCGATGCGTTCAAGCTGATGCGGGTCGCCGGGGCCTATTGGCGCGGGGATCAGAACAATGCGCAGCTGACGCGCATCTACGGCACCGGCTGGCTCAACAAGAAGCAGCTGAACGCCCACCTCACCCGGCTGGAGGAAGCCGCCAAGCGCGACCACCGCAAGCTGGGGCGCGAGATGGACCTGTTCCACTTGCAGGAAGAAGCCCATGGGAGCGTGTTCTGGCACCCCAAGGGCTACCGCATCTGGCGCGAACTGGAAGCCTATATGCGCCGCAAGATGGATGGTGCAGGCTACCGCGAGATCAAGACCCCGCAGGTGATGGACGCGCGCCAGTGGGAGCAATCGGGCCACTGGGGCAAGTACCGCGAAAACATGTTCGTGATCCCCGACGAGGTGCCGAACGTCGATGACGACGGCCCGGTCATCAGCGGCGAGGCCGAATGGATGGCGCTGAAGCCGATGAACTGCCCGGCGCACGTGCTCGTGTTCAAGCAGGGCATTACGTCCTACCGCGACCTGCCGATCCGGCTGGGCGAGATGGGCTGTTGCCACCGCAATGAACCCCACGGCGCGCTGCATGGCCTCATGCGGGTGCGCCAGTTCACGCAGGACGATGCGCATATCTTCTGCACCGAAGCGCAAGTCGTGGCCGAAGTGCAGGACTTCCTTGCGCTGGCGGATTCGGTCTATCGCGACTTCGGCTTCACCTATGACATCAAGCTGGCGCTGCGCCCCGATCAGCGGTTCGGTTCTGACGCCGATTGGGACAAGGCCGAACAGGAACTGCGCGATGCGTTGACCGCGAACGGCCTCGAATGGGAGGAACTCCCCGGCGAAGGCGCGTTCTATGCGCCCAAGCTCGAATGGCACCTGACCGACGCGATCGGGCGCACCTGGCAGGTCGGCACGATCCAGTCCGACCGGGTGCTGCCCGAACGGCTCGATGCGCATTACATCGGCGAGGATGGTGACAAGCACCGTCCGGTCATGCTGCACCGCGCGATCTTCGGTTCCTACGAGCGCTTTATCGGCATCCTGATCGAACATTTCGCTGGGCGCATGCCCGCGTGGCTCGCTCCGGTGCAGGCGGTGGTCGCGACGATTGTGTCGGAGGCCGATGGTTACGCCCATGAGGTAGAGGCGCAATTGAAGGCGGCGGGCATCCGGGTCGAAACCGATCTGCGCAACGAGAAAATCAACTACAAGGTGCGCGAACATTCCTTGGCAAAGGTTCCGCACCTGCTGGTGGTCGGCAAGCGCGAGGCCGAGGAAGGCACTGTTGCGGTTCGCACGCTCGGCGCGGAGCATCAGAAGGTGATGAGCCTGACCGATGCTATCGCGATGCTGCGCGCAGTGGGCATGCCGCCCGATCTCGCATCATGATCTTGCGCGAAGCGACCCCTGCCGACGCGGATGCTGCGCTCGCGGTCTGGTGTTCGGCGGTGGATGCAACGCACGGTTTTCTGTCGGCAGAAGACCGGGCGACGATCGAAGCCGAGGTCGCGGCGTTTCTGCCTCACGTGCCGATGGTGCTCGCCTGCGACGATAGCGGAACTCCGCTCGGCTTTCTGATCCGCGACGGCGCGAAGGTGGAAGCGCTTTTCGTCGCTGCGCCCAACCACGGGCGCGGGGTCGGGACAGCGCTTCTACGCCACGCCCGTGCCGCGGTCGGCCAGCCTCTGTCGGTCGATGCGAACCTTCAGGCCGACAATGCCTTGTCGTTCTACCTCGCGCGCGGCTTCATCGAAACCGGGCGCAGTCCGTGCGACGATCGCGGACGCCCCTACCCGCTCTTGCATCTCAGGCAGGAAGCATAGCGGGCGCATGGAACTGATCGGCGGGTTTACCGCGCTGCAGATCGCGGTCGCGCTCGCCGCGGCGCTGAGCGCGTCCTTTGTGCGCGGGCTGACCGGCTTCGGCATGGCGATCCTGCTGGTGCCGATCCTCGCGTTGGCGCTGCCGCCGGTCGAGGCGGTGGTGCTGGGCAATGCGCTGTCGCTGCTGATCGGGGCAACCGAAGTGCGGATGCTGGTGCGCGAAGCCGAGCGCAGTGCCTGGGTGATCGGCGCAATCGTGATCGTCACCACCCCGCTCGGATTGCTGGCGCTGGCGGCGACCGGGGCGGATGTCGCGCGGCTGGTTATCGCGCTGATCGCGTTCAGCGCCTTCCTCGCGATCCTGTTGCCCCGTCGCGGATCGGGCATGCCTGGGCGGATCGTCACCGGCAGTGTCGGCGTGCTGAGCGGGTTGATGACCGGCTATGCCGGAATGCCCGGGCCGCCGGTGGTTCCCTATTATGCGGGCCGCGCGCTGCCGCGCATCACCATCAAGGCTTCGATGCTGCTGATCTTCACCATCGCAGCCGGAGCGGGGCTGGCGAGCGCCGCTTGGCTCGACATCCTGCGGATGGACATGGCCGTGTTCGCGGTGCTGCTACTGCCGGTCATCCTGATCGGCAACCGCCTGGGCCTCGCGGTTTCGGGCCGGATCAGCGATCCGGTGTGGCGGGCAGCGATTGGGTTGGTGCTGGGCGGCGCGGCTTTAGGCGCGCTGGTGCGATTGTTCTAGGTCAGAACGGCAGCGGTTGGCGCGCGAGGATCAGTGCCGCCGCACAGCCGATCACGATCATGCCACGCGCGCGGTCGAGCAGGTCGGCCCGGCTGGAGCCAGCGGCTGAGCGGACGACGGGGATGGCAAAGGCGATCGCACGGTTCATGCGCCGCACCATCGCCCCAAGTTGCTAACGAAAGGTTAAGCGGCGCGCAGCGCGGCGGGCATCTGCTGGCTGGCACAGTGGAACCCGCCGCCGCCCGCCAGCACCGCCTCGCCCGGCAGGCCGATGGTTGCGCGGTCGGGGAACAGCGCGGCGATAGCAGCAACGCCTGCTTCATCGTGGGGGCTGCCGAAGGTCGGCACCACCACAAGATGCGAGGTGATGGCGAAGTTCACATAGCTGGCCGGTTCGATGATCCCGTCGCGCAGGGTCCGTCCGGGCGAGGGGATGCGCACCACCTCGACCCCGAACGCCTCGGCCCGCGCCGCGGCATCGGCGTAGATGGCGGCGTTGGGATCGTCCGCACCCTTAGCTTGCGGCACCACCAGCCTGTTCGGCGCGACGAACCGCGCGAGGTTATCGACATGGCCATCGGTGTGATCGTTGATGAGGCCATCGCCGAGCCACAGCACGCGGGTAAAACCGAGCGTCGCCGCGAGTTCCGCTTCGATATCGGCGCGGCTCATCGCCGGATTGCGGTTCGGGTTGAGCAGGCATTGTTCGGTCGTGGCGACCACTCCGGTGCCGTCGCCGTCCACGGCGCCGCCTTCGAGGATCATCGGCGAAGCGCTGACGGCAAGCCCCGCATCATCTGCCAGTTCTGCGCCGATTGCCTGATCGCCCGGCATCAGATACTTCCCGCCCCAGCCGTTGAACCCGAACCGCCGCGCGGTGCGCGCACCGTTCTCGAACACCACCAACGGCCCGGTATCGCGCAGCCAGACATCGCCATAGACCCGCCGTTCGAGCGTGACCTTCCCGCTGACAAGCTGGCGGGCGCGCGCTGCGTTAGCTTCGTCGCGCACCAGCAGCCGCACCGCCTGCCCGCTTTCCGCCACCGCATTGGCGAACGCCGCCATCTGCTCCTGCGCCGGTTCCAGCCAGCCCGGCCACTCCTCGGCCAGATGCGGAAAGCCGATCCACAGCCAGTCCTGCGGTGCCCATTCGGGCGGCATCAACGCGCTCATGATGCGATCAGCAACCGGCCTCGGACGCGGCGCAAGCCTCGTCGCGCACGCCCCGGAACTCGTCGCCTTCGTTCCAGTTCGGCCAGCTGGTGCTCATCGCCATGCTGCGGCCGATGCGGTAGAACAGTTGCAGATCGGCCATCACACCCGACCAGTCCCAGTTCGGGTCATATTCGTCCTTCGGCCCGTGATAGCGGTTCTCGGTGTAGTCCGCCGCAACAGCTGCCCCGGCTGCGCGCCCGCCTTCGACCAGATCCTCGCCCCCGTCGATATAGAGCATTGGCACGCCCTCCTTGGCGAAGGCGAAGTGGTCCGAACGGTAGTAATAGCCTGCTTCCGGCTTGGGATTGGCGGTCGCCACACGGCCATCGGCCTTGAGCGCTGCATCGAGGAAGCGGTCGAGTTGCGATTTGCCCGGGCCGACCACGGTCACATCCTTGGCCGGGCCAGCAACCTGAAACGCATCCATGTTGATCCCGCCCACTGTCCTGTCGAGCGGATAGACCGGGTTCGCGGCGTAGTAATAGGCGCCGAGCAGGCCCGACTCCTCCGCCGTCACGGCGAGGAACACCAGGCTGCGGCGCGGCGGTCCAGCCTTGGCGTGGGCTTCGGCCAGCGCCACCAGCGCGGCGGTGCCGGTGGCATTGTCGACCGCGCCGTTGCAGATGTCGTCCCCGTCGGGCGCAGGCGTGCAGCGACCGAGGTGATCCCAATGGGCGGTGTGGAGTACATATTCGTCCGGCGCCTCGCTGCCGGGCAGGATGCCGATGATGTTGTTCGAGGTGAAGCTGCGGAAATCGCTTTCGAAGCTGGTCGATGCGGTCATGCCCAGCGGCACGGCCTCAAACCCCTTCTGCTTGGCGGCTTCGCTGAGCGCGTCGAGATCCTGACCGGCGGCCTGCAGAATCTCGCGGGCGACATCCTTCTGGACCCAGCCGTTCATCTGCGTCAGCGGCGGCGCATTGTCGCCGCGCTGGGCATAGGCCTGCGCGCCCGACCACGAACTTTCGACCACGTTCCAGCCATAGCTGGCAGGCGCGGTGTCATGCACGATCAGCGCGCCCGCAGCACCCTGTCTTGCGGCCTCTTCATACTTGTAGGTCCAGCGGCCGTAATAGGTCATTGCCTTGCCGCCGAACGGGCCGTCCAGTCCTTCGGTCTGCCAGTCGGGATCGTTGACGAGGATCACCACCGTCTTGCCCTTCACATCGACGCTTTCGTAGTCGTTCCAGCCGCGCTCGGGCGCGTTGATGCCATAGCCGACGAACACCAACTCGCTGTTGGCGAGCGTTGTTTTCGCATCCTCGCGATAAGTCACGCCGACCCATTCATCGCCGAAGTCATAGACCAGATCGGTGTCGCCATTGGTGATCGTTAGCGGAGCGAAGTTCTTGCCGGTGATCTCGATCAGCGGGACTTCCTGCAGCCAGGAATCGCCGTTGCCCGGCTTCAGCCCTGCAGCCGCGAACCGCTCGGTCAGCAAAGCGATGGTCTTTTCCTCGCCGATGGTGCCAGGCATCCGCCCTTCGAATGCGTCGCTGGAAAGGATGCGGGTGACATCCTTCATGGTGTCTTCGGAGATGGCGACCGGCTCCACTTCGGGAATGTCGAGCGCGGCTTCGTCCCCGCCCATGCCGGGGATCGCTTCGCAGGCCGCCAGCGCCAAGGCGCCCGCTACAACTGCGCCCAAAGCCGCAAACCGTTTCGTCATTTCAATGATCCCTTGCCGGTGTCTTCAGCCAATTCGCGCCTCAATTGCAGAGCGCGGGGCGGCGCGCAAGTTTGCGCCCTTGCGAGGAGGCCCGCGCGCCGCCAGAGAGGCAGGCGATGGGACAGACGACCAGCCAAGACTGTGGCAACCCCGATTGGGACAACGCGCTGCACCGCGCCCGTGGGCATGCGCCGTTCCTTGCCCGTGCGCTCGATCGCCAGCCGGAACTGACCGAACTGCTGGCGGCAGGAGATGGCGAGGCGGCGCTGGCATGGGCGCGCACCCAGGGCCAGCATTCCGACGTCGAAATCGCGCTGCGGCGGGAACGGCTGGCGCTGGCGGCGGCGGTAGCGGTGGGCGATCTGGCGGGCGCATTTCCGCTCAGCCGGGTGGTGGCGGAACTCACAGGGTTTGCCGACCGCGCTCTCGACCGGGCAATCCACGCCGCAATTGCCGAGCGCTGCGATGCGGGCAATGCAGCGGGGTTCATCGCGCTGGCATTGGGCAAGCAGGGAGCGGGCGAGCTCAATTACTCCTCGGATATCGACCCGATCTTCCTCTATGATCGCGAACGCCTGCCGCGCCGCGCCAGCGACGATCCGGGCGAGGCGGCGCAGCGCTATGCGCGAAAGATCGTGAACCTGCTCTCGGCCAATACCGATGATGGCTATGCGCTGCGGGTCGATCTCCGATTGCGACCGGCGAGCGAGATCAGCCCGCTCAGCGTTCCGGTCGGCACAGCCATGAAGCACTATCAGGGGCAGGCGCTGGCGTGGGAGCGCGCCGCCTTCACCCGCGCCCGCGCCGCGGCCGGGGATATTGCCGCAGGCGAGGATTTCCTTGCCGCGATCCGCCCGTTCGTGTGGCGCAGCCAGCTCGATTTCGGCGCGATCGAGGAAATTCGCACGCTGACACAGCGGATTCGCGACAGCCATGAAGGCCCGCCTACGCCCGGCCCCGGCTTCGATCTGAAACGCGGGCGCGGCGGCATCCGCGAGATCGAGTTCTACGCCCAGACCCACCAGTTGATTCACGGCGGACGCGACACCTCGCTGCGCGTGCGCGGAACACGCGGGGCGCTCGATGCGCTGGCCGCTTCCGGTTGCATCAGCGCGGAAAACGCCGCTGTGCTGGGCGACTCGTATGACCGGCTGCGACAGCTCGAACACCGATTGCAGATGGTGCATGATCGCCAGACGCATTCGCTGCCCGATGGCGAGGCGCTGGACAATGTCGCGCAGCTGGACGGGCTGGCCGATGGCGCGGCGCTGGTGGCGGAACTGACCGAACTGACAGCGCACACTGCCCGCATATACGACGAACTGATCGCCGCTCCCGAGCCATCGCCCGCGCCCGTAGCGCAAGCCAGCGATCTTGCGCAGCAGCTTGGCGCGCTCGGTTTCGAGGAGCCGGAGGCGCTCGCCGAACGGATCGAAACCTGGAGCGACGGGCGCCAACCTTCGATCCGTTCGCCGCAAGCGGTGGCGGCGTGGAAGCGCCTGCGTCCCGCACTGCTGGAAGCGATTGCGGCGAGCGACGATCCGCTGCGCGCGATCACCCGCTGGGAACGCATCCTCGAAAGCGTCCCGTCCGCGATCACCACCTTCCGCCTGCTGGTCGCCCGTCCCCATCTGATCGACCGGCTGGTCGCGGCGCTCACGCTTGCCCCGGTGCTGTCGGACGAATTGGCGCGCAAGCCCGAACTGCTCGACACGCTGCTCGATCGCGGCGCACGCGAGCTTCCCGGTTCCATCCCCGATCTCGCCGCAAGGATGCACGGCGCAGCGATGCGCGACGATTATGAGGCGCTGCTGGACGCGATCCGGGTGGTAACCGGCGAAATCCGATTTGCACTCGGCATCCAGCTGATCGAAGGGCTGGCCGATCCGCTCGATATCGCCAGCGCCCTGTCGCGCACCGCCGAGGCGGCGCTGCGGCTGGCGACGCAGGGGACGATCGCCGAATTCGTTGCCAAGCACGGACGCGTGCCCGGCAGCGAACTGGTGGTGCTCGGCCTCGGGCGGCTCGGCGGCGGAGCGCTGACCCATGCGTCCGATCTCGACATCGTCTACCTGTTCACCGGCGATTTCGCCGCGAAATCGGACGGGCCGCGCCCCTTGGGGGCGACGGTCTACTACAACCGCCTTGCCAGCCGGGTCAGCGCCGCGCTCTCGGTGCCGACCGCGCAAGGCGCGCTATATGAAGTCGACACGCGGCTGCGGCCGCAGGGCAGCCAAGGCCCGCTGGCGGTCAGTTGCGAGGCTTTCGGCAAGTATCAGCGCGAGGCTGCGTGGACATGGGAACATATGGCGCTCGCCCGCGCGCGGGTGCTGTTCGGTTCGGACGCGGCGCGGCGCGAACTGGAAGGCGTGCTGACCGACGTGCTCCACGCCCCGCGCGACAAGGCGGTGCTGCGCGAGGCGGTGCTGGCGATGCGAGCCGAGATGGCGCGGCACAAACACCCCGGCGGACCGGTAGATGCCAAGCTGCTGCGCGGCGGCCTGGTCGATTGCGAATTCCTGGTGCACTACCTGCAATTGAAAGGCGTGACCGCCGATGGCATCCCGCTCGGCGAGAATGTGCCGGAAGCGCTCGACCCCGATCTGGCGGTGGCGATCAAAGGACTGGTTACCGCCGGACTGCTGCCGGACGATATTGCTGCGCCCTATGACCTGATGAGCCGGATGCTGGTGGCCGGACGGCTGCTTGCTCCCGATGGCCGCGAACCGCCCGCCGGCGGCGCGCGGGCGCTGGCGCGGGCGTGCCGGTGCGAAACCTACGAAGGCCTGTTGCAGGCGTTCAGCGCGGCGCGGCAGAGGATCGCGCAGGCATGGAAACAAATCCTCGGGACGGACATTCTCGACAGCGAACAGGAGGCAAGATGATGAGCGACTTTCCGAAAGTGGGCGACCCGATCCCCGACATCGCAATGGAAACCCCCGATGGCGGACAGGTGAAGCCATCGGATTTCCGAGGGCACAAGCTGGTGATCTTCTTCTATCCCAAGGACGACACCCCCGGCTGCACCACCGAGAACAAGGACTTCTCCGCCTTGCAGGATCAGTTCGCGGCGGCGGGCACCAAGCTGCTCGGCGTGAGCAAGGATCCGGCGAAGAAGCACGCCAAGTTCATCGCCAAGCATGGCCTTACAGCCCCGCTCGCCAGCGACCCGGAAGAAGGCGGATTGTCCGATGCGCTCGGCGTGTGGGCGGAAAAGCAGATGTACGGCAAGACTTACATGGGCATGGTCCGCACCACCTATCTGGTGGATGAAGCCGGCAAGATCGCGCAGGTCTGGGAAAAGGTGAAGGTGAAAGGCCACGCCGAGAACGTGCTTGCTGCCGCCAAGGCGCTCTGACGTCCCGCATGAACAGCGTCGTATCGGCTATCCGCACCGCACTGCTGACCGCAGAACCGCGCGCCAAATGCTTTGCCGCGCGGCAGGTCGCGCGCGATTGGCGCAAAGGCGCGCTGGCGTGGCGGTTCGATGTCGCCATGCCGAATCAGCCTGCATGGCCGGACGCACCCGAATTGCTCGCTCCGGGTCACATGCCCAAGCGCCGCAAGGGCAGCTCGGAAAGCGGGCGGCTCGCCCTGTGGCACGCTCTGGCGCATATCGAATTCGTCGCGATCGACCTCGCGCTCGATATGGCGGGGCGATTCGGCGCGGCGATGGGCGAGGAATTCGTCGGCGACTTTCTCGGCGTGGCAGCGGACGAGGCCATGCATTTCGCGCTGCTCGCCCGCAAGCTGGAAAGCCTTGGCAGCCATTACGGCGCGCTCCCGGCCCATGGGGGGCTGTGGGAGGCGGCGCATGACACCAAGGGCGATGTCGCCGCCCGGCTAGCGGTGGTGCCGATGGTGCTGGAGGCGCGCGGACTCGACGTGACCCCGGCCACCATCGAACGGGTGCAGGCGAGCGGCGATTCCGGCGGCGCGAAAATCCTGATACGTATTCTTGACGACGAAATCCGCCACGTCGGTGTGGGCACCAAGCACTTTTTGCGCTGTGCCGAAATGGCGCGGTCGAATCCCGAATCCCTATGGCAGAGCCTCGTAAAACAGCACTTTCACGGGACAATTAAGCCGCCATTCAACGACTCGGCGCGTCTTGCAGCCGGTTTGTCGCGGGGATTCTATGCAGAGATTGCGCATTAACGACTCACCCGCATAACCACGGCTCAACAAAGGCGCGCACAAGACGTGCTTCGAATTCCAGCGGCAAAAGCCGAAAATCGGGACCCGGGTCACTATGAAATTTGCCGCGCGCCAAATGTCGAAGCTCGCCGCCCAGTGCTGCGCTGCATTCTTGCTGACCGCCGCCGGTTCTGTTCCTGCTTTTGCGAACACTGCCAACTCCGCCACCGCCAGCGCCGACATTGTCGAGCCGGTGCGCGAAAGCCAAGCCGATGCGCTGGCCAATGGCGATCATCGGTTCAAGTCGCTGTTCACAAACTGGACCGCGATCGAGCGCACCAGCCCCACGGCTGGTAGCATGGCCGAAACCGCCTATTCCGCGCCCTTCATCGCGCCGACCGTTTCTGTTCCGTCGCGGATGCCGCTCGAAGGCGCGCAGCTGACCAGCGGTTACGGAATGCGCACCCATCCGGTGCTCGGCGGGCGTCGCCGCCACAACGGCATCGATCTCGCTGCGCCGACCGGCACCCCGGTCTATGCCACGGCTGACGGCATCATCGGCCGCGCCGACTGGTTTTCCAGCTATGGCCTCTACATCAGCATCGATCACGGCGCCGACATGGAAACGCGCTATGCCCACCTGTCGCGGCTTGCAGTGGCAGCGGGCGACAATGTGAAGAAGGGCGACCTGATCGGTTACGTCGGATCGACCGGCCGTTCGACCGGCCCGCACCTCCATTACGAAGTCCGCATTGACGGGCTTGCAGTCAGTCCGATTCCGTATATGGTAGAAAGCGAAGCACAGCTTGCTTACGCCCGCGATGCCCGGCTGACTGGCCAAGGTGGCGAATAAGGCGAAGGCGCAAGCCCAAGAGATTGCTCGCTGTAAGCGAGCCGGACATTGGAGAGGGTGTCCGAACATGGCGGCGGGTTTACCCGCCGCCTTTTTTCTTGCCCGGCGCCCATGCCATCTCCCCACCCGCAATCGGTAGCAATTCCCATACTGTTTTTGCTTGCGAGCCGCCTCTCTCCCGCTAGTTTCCCTGACTGAGAGAGAAACGGCAGGCCGCATTTGAAAGCGCCGCCGCATGGGAGAGAGACTATGTCGTTGCACCCGACGGCGCACGCCGCGCACAGCCCCGATCGTCCCGCTGTCATCATGACCGGATCGGGCAAGCAGATCACCTATGGCGAAATGGACGCGGAATCGAACCGCTTTGCCCACCTGCTGCGCGCCCACGGCATCGGTCCGGGCGATGCATTTGCCGTGCTGCTGGAAAACCGGATCGAATATTTCACGCTCATCTGGGGTTCGCAACGCGCGGGCACGATGCTGGTGCCGATCTCCTCGCGCCTGACCGCGCCTGAAGCCGCCTATATCATCCGCGATGCGCAGGTGAAGCTGCTGATTACCTCGCGGTATTTCGAAGGCGTGCTGGGCGATATCCGCGCCGCCTGCCCCGGCCTGACGGTGCTGGTGATGGATGCAGGCGACGCAGAAGACTTCACCGCCGCGCTCGCCGCGCAGCCTGCCGACCCGATTGCCGACGAGAGCGCCGGGATGGTGATGCTCTACTCATCCGGCACCACCGGGCGGCCCAAGGGCATCCGCCCCGCGCCGCCCGAAGACCCCGATCCGCAGGCGATGGTGCCGCTGGTGGGCCTTGCGATCATGGGCGCAGGCATGCCGACCGATGGTTCGATGATCTATCTGTCCCCTGCCCCGCTCTACCACGCCGCGCCGATTGGCTGGTGCTCGGTCGTCCACCGCCTCGGCGGAACGATCGTGATGATGGAGAAGTTCGATCCCGAGGAAGCGCTCAAGGCGATCGAACGTTACAAGGTCACCGACAGCCAGTGGGTGCCGACCCATTTCGTGCGCTTCCTCAAGCTCGATCCGGCGGTGCGCACCCGCTACGACCTGTCCAGCCACCAACGCGCGCTCCACGCCGCTGCGCCGTGCCCGGTGCCGATCAAGCGCGAAATGATCGAATGGTGGGGGCCAATCGTGAACGAATATTACGCGGGCAGCGAAAGCATCGGCATGACCATGGTGAAGTCCCAAGACTGGCTCACCCACCCCGGCACCGTCGGCAAGGCGATCTACGGCACCCTGCATATCTGCGGGCCGGAAGGAGAGGAACTGCCGCCCGGCGCAGATGGTCTGGTCTATTTCGAGAATACCCTGCTGCCGACCTACCACAATGATCCGGCCAAGACCGCCGAGGCCATGCACCCGCAAGGCTGGATGACGCTGGGCGATATCGGGCATCTGGACGAAGACGGGTTCCTGTTCCTGACCGATCGCAAGAGCCACATGATCATCAGCGGGGGCGTCAACATCTACCCGCAGGAGATCGAGAACCTGCTCGTCACCCACCCCAAGGTGATGGATGCCGCCGTGATCGGCGCGCCTTGCCCTGATCTGGGCGAAAAGGTGGTCGCGGTGGTGCAGCCCAAGGACATGGCAGATGCGGGGCCTGCACTGGAGGCGGAACTGCGCGATTTCCTCAGCGTGAGCCTCTCCAAGATCAAGATGCCCAAGCTGTTCGATTTCCGCCCCGAATTGCCGCGCGAGGCCAATGGCAAGCTCTACAAGCGCGAATTGCGTGACGAATTTGCCGCCAGGGCCCGCGAAGGGGCGGACGCAGCGTGAGCGGTGAGGCGGTGCTGCCCGGCGATCTGGCGCGCCGCGTGATCGATCCGCATGCCTATGCCGCATGGGACGGGCTGCTCGATACCTTCGACCACATCCGCGCCAACACACCGGTGGCGAAGGTGCAGCCGGATACGCCGGGTCTGTTCGATCCGTTCTGGCTCGTCACCCGGTACGACGACGTGATGCGGATTTCGAAGGACAACGCCGCCTTCCTCAACAACCCGCGCCCGGTGGTTTTCAGCTTCAATCAGGCGATCGCGTTCAGCCGCGCGGCGACCGGATCGAACATGCTGGTCGATTCGCTGGTGGTGTTCGACGCGCCGATCCACCCCAAATATCGCAAGCTGACGCAGGAATGGTTCATGCCGAGGAACCTTGCGCGGCTCGAAGGCGAACTGCGCGCACTGGCGGCGGCGACGGTTGACCGGATGATCGCGGCCGGGCCGGAAGTCGATTTCGTCAAGCTCGTCTCCGGCCCCTATCCCTTGCGCGTGGTGATGCAGATCCTCGGCGTCCCGCCCGAGGACGAACCGCGGATGCAGATGCTCACCCAGCAATTGTTCGGGGGGCAGGACAAGGATCTGTCGGGCAGCGGCATGGACAAGATGACGCCCGAACAGGTGGTGCAGATCGTCGCCGGGGCGGTGAAAACCTTCGAGGGTTACTTCGCGCAGCTAGCCGAAGCCCGCCGCCGCAACCCCACAGGCGATGTCGCCAGCGTGATCGCCAACGCGCTTGTCGATGGGCAGCCGCTCCCCCCGCGCGACATGGCGGGATATTACATCATTGTCGCCACCGCGGGACACGACACGACCAGCGCCAGCACGGCGGGCGCGATGCAGGCGCTCAGCGTTGATCCGGAGCAGTTCGCCCGCGTCCGCGCCGACCGTTCACTGCTTCCCGGCATTGTCGAGGAAGCGATCCGCTGGACCACCCCGGTGCAGCACTTCATGCGCACGGCGGCCGAGGATGTGGAACTCGGCGGGCAGGCCATCAAGAAGGGCGACTGGCTGATGATAAACTACGTCGCCGCCAACCACGACCCCGCGCAATTCCCCGACCCGCGCCGCTTCGACGCGGCCCGGTCGCCCAACCGGCATCTGGCGTTTGGAGCAGGGGCGCACCAATGCCTCGGCCTGCACCTGGCGCGGCTGGAGATGCGGATATTGTTCGAAGCGCTGCTCGACCGGGTGGCGGCCGTCGAACCGGCGGGAGAGGCCAAGCGGGCGAGCAGCACCTTTGTCGGCGGATTGAAAAGCTTGCCGTTGCGGGTGACGCCTGCCTGAAAATCGAACCCGGTTGATCCGATTTTCCTGTTGTCCCGTCGCAGTTTGTCCTAGTTTTCAGGGCATGGGGATTCTCATTCGCCTTGAACAATCCGGGTCGGCGGCATGACCTTGCTTGAGCCGCACAACCTGCCGTTCCTGATCGCGTTCGGGGCGCTGGCGGTGATTGCGTTGCTGCAACTCACCGGCGTGTCCGAAGTGGTCGAGGGCGCGGGCGAATTCGACGCGCCCGACGGGCTGGAAGTTGGCGGGTTCGGCGAGGCGTTGACCACGCTGCTGGGTCTGGGCCGGGTGCCGCTGCTGATCTGGCTGGCGATGCTGCTGTTCACCTTCGCCACTGTCGGCGTGATCGGCCAGGCCGTGCTGACAGGTGTGCTGGGCGCGCCGCTTTCCGCCGGATGGGCCGCGTTGCTGGCGGGGGCGGCCGCACTGCCACTCAACGGCATTGCCGTGCGTCCGCTCGCCGCGATCATGCCGCAGGATGAAACCACCGCCGTCGGACTGGATGATCTGGTGCGGCGCGACGCCGAAATCCAGATCGGCACCGCCCGCGCCGGATCGCCCGCACGTGCCAAGGTGATCGACCGGCACGGGCAGGCCCATTTCGTCATGGTCGAACCGCATGACCAGACGCTCGAATTGAACGCAGGCGACACTGTCCTGCTGGTGCGCCGCGAAGGGCAGACCTTCTTCGGCGTGCATTACGAAAGCCCGTTGCTCGGGCTTGGCACTTAAAGGGGAACGCACATGGCTTTGACCACGACCGGGGATGTGACCGGATCCGTTGATTTGATCACATATGCAGCAGGCGGGGGAGCCCTGTTGCTGGTCTTCGTCATTTTTGTCGCGTTTCTCGTCAGGCTGTACCGCCGCGCATCGAAGGAAACCGCCTTCGTGCGGACCGGCATGGGCGGCGAGAAGGTGGTGATGAACGGCGGGGCGCTGGTGTTCCCGGTGTTCCACGAAACCATGCCGGTCAACATGAACACGCTGGTGCTGTCGGTGGTGCGCAAGGATACCGAGGCGCTGATCACGCTCGACCGGCTCAGGATCGACGTGAAGGCGGAGTTCTATGTTCGCGTGCGCCCCGATGCCGAAGCGATTGCGATGGCAGCGCAAACCTTGGGTCAGCGCACGATGCAGCCCGAACTGCTGAAGGATCTCGTCGAAGGCAAGTTCGTCGACGCGCTGCGATCGGTCGCGGCGGGCATGACCATGAACGAGTTGCACGAACAGCGCGCCGACTTCGTGCAGAAGGTGCAGCAGGTCTCCTCGAACGATCTCGCCATGAACGGGCTGGAACTGGAATCGGTGTCGCTCACCGGGCTCGACCAGACCAGCATCGAACACTTCAACGCCAACAACGCGTTTGACGCCGAAGGTCTGACCAAGCTGACCGAGCAGATCGAAGCACGCAAGAAGCTGCGCAACGATATCGAACAGGACACCCGCGTTCAAATCGAAACCAAGAACCTCGAAGCCAGCCAGAAGAGCTTCGAAATCGCGCGCGATCAGGAATATGCGCGTCTGGAGCAGGAACGCGAAGTCGAAGTGCGGCGCGCAGGCCAGACCGCCGAAATCGCCCGCGAGCAGGCCGAACGCAACCGCGAAGCCGATGCCGCGCGAATTGAGGCCAAGAAGCAGGTCGATGCCCAGCAGATCGAGGCCGATCGCCTGGTCGAAGAGGCCCGCATCGATCAGCAGCGCGCACTCGAAATCGCCCGGCAGGAACAGCAGATCGCGGTGCAGAACAAGTCCCGCGAGGAAAGCCAGGCCAAGGCCGAGGCCGATGATGCCCGCGCTAAGGCGGTCGAAGCCGAGGAGCGGGTCGCAACCGCGCGCGAAAGCGAAATTGCCGAGCGTCAGAAGAAGATCGAACTGATCGAAGCCGCCAAGCAGGCCGAGCGCGACGCGATCAAGATTCGCGTCGATGCCGAGGCCGAACGCGACGCCGCGCTCAACCGCGCCGAAGCGGTGCGGCGCAGCGCAGAAGGCGACGCCGAGGCCGAAAAGCTGCGCGCCGAAGCGTCGCGGGTGCGGTTCGAAGTCGAAGCAGCGGGCCAGCGGGCAATCAACGAGGCGGCCAATATCCTCTCGAACGACCAGATCAGCCTGCAGACCAAGCTGGCGCTGCTCAAGGTGCTGCCCGAGGTCATCCGCGAAAGCGCCAAGCCGATGGAGGCGATCGACTCGATCAAGATCGTGCAGGTCGACGGGCTCACAAATGGCGGGCGCGCGGCGAACGACGCGGGCGGGTCTGGCGGCGGTTCTGGCGGCGGATCGGGCAATCTCGCCAGCGACGCGGTGGCCGCCGCGCTCGCCTACCGCGCGCAGGCGCCGGTGCTCGACGGGCTGATGAAGGAGCTGGGGCTGGACGGATCGTCGCTGTCCGGGCTGGTCAAGGGCGCGGCTGAGACAGTCGCTGAACCGGCTCCGCCTGCCGCTGCGGTCAAGTCAGCACCGCAAAAGTCCATCGCCCGCGACAATGACGCGGATGATGTGCCCGCTGGCGAGGCGGCGGAGTAAGCGACGCAAGGGGGCGGCGGGAACGCTGCCCCCGCAATCCTACTTCAGCAGGTTCAGCGCAATCGCGCGCACTTCCTCGCCCATGTCGGGCCGCGCCAGCGCCAGCGCCAAGGTCGCCTCGACAAAACCGACCTTGCTGCCGCAGTCATAGCGGTTGCCATCGAAGGTGACGGCGTGGAACGGCTGGGTGCCGATCATCTTCGCCATCGCGTCGGTCAGCTGGATCTCGCCGCCCGCACCCTTGCCCTGAGTTTCCAGCACCCGCATCACTTCGGGCTGGAGGATATAGCGGCCCGAGACGATCTTGTTCGACGGCGCATCAGCAGCTGCAGGCTTTTCCACCAGCCCGCGCACTTCAGTCAGCGCGCCCGACGCGGCGCCCGGTTCGATCACGCCGTAGCTCGACACCTGCTCCATCGGCACTTCGAGCACCGAGATCAGATTGCCGCCCACGTCGTTATACGCCTCGACCATCTGCTTCATACAGCCGGTGCCGCCTTCGCGCGCCACCATCAATTCATCGGGCAGGAAGATCGCGAACGGCTCGTCACCGACGATCGCGCGCGCGCACCAGATCGCATGGCCAAGGCCCAAGGGCACCTGCTGGCGCACCGCGATCACATCACCGGGGGTGGCGCGGGTGCAATCGAGCACGCTCAGATCCTTGCCGCGCTCGGACATCGTCTGTTCGAGTTCGAAGGCGATGTCGAAATGTTCGACGATGCCGGTCTTGCCGCGTCCGGTGACGAAGATCATCTGTTCGATCCCCGCCTCGCGCGCTTCGTCCACCGCATACTGGATCAGCGGGCGGTCGACCACCGGCAGCAGTTCCTTGGGCACCACCTTGGTGGCGGGCAGGAATCGCGTGCCGAGACCGGCGACGGGGAACACGGCTTTACGGATTGGCTTGGGAGACATTCAGCGCCCTCGTTTGGTTCTTGTCGGTACCTCGCGTCCGCTGTCCCCGTGCCTTGCGCTATAACCTAGGTCAATCGCTGATCGGCTCAGGCAGCATCGGTCGCCCGCCAGCGAGTTGCACGCAGGGCACTTTTCGCTAAGGCTGCGGGCATGGACAAACTTCTCATTCGCGGCGGCAATCGCCTTTCCGGCTCGATCCCGATTTCCGGCGCCAAGAACGCCGCGCTCACCCTGATCCCCTGCGCGCTGCTGACCGAGGAACCGCTGACGCTGCGCAACCTGCCGCGACTGGCGGACATCGACGGGTTTCAGCACCTGATGAACCAGTTCGGCGTGACCACCTCGATTCAGGGCACGCGCCCGGAGGATTTCGGCCGGGTGATGAGCATGGAAGCGACGCGGATCACCTCCAACGTCGCGCCCTATGATCTGGTGCGCAAGATGCGCGCCTCGATCCTGGTGCTCGGCCCGATGCTGGCGCGCAGCGGCGAAGCGACGGTATCGATGCCGGGCGGCTGCGCGATCGGCAACCGACCGATCGACCTGCACCTGAAGGCCTTGGAAGCGTTCGGCGCGCATATCGAATTGGCGCAGGGCTATGTGAAAGCCTACCAGCCCGATGGCGGGATGCCCGGCGGGGACTTCGATTTCCCCGTGGTCAGCGTCGGTGCGACCGAGAATGCACTGATGGCCGCCGTGCTCGCCAAGGGCACCAGCCGCTTGTTCAACGCCGCACGCGAGCCGGAGATTGTCGATCTGTGCAACATGCTCGCCGCGATGGGGGCTGAGATCGAAGGCATCGGCACGTCCGATCTCACCATCCACGGCGTGAAGCGGCTGCACGGCGCAACCTACCGCGTCATGCCCGACCGGATCGAGGCGGGCTCCTACGCCTGCGCCGCCGCGATCACCGGCGGCGAAGTGCGGCTGGAAGGCGCACGCGCGCACGAGATGATGGCGACCATTCATGCGCTGCAGGCCATCGGCGTCGACGTGACGTGGGATGCCAAGGGTATCGACGTGCATGCCAATGGCGCGCTGAAGGCGACCAACCTCACCACTGCGCCCTATCCCGGCCTTGCCACCGACATGCAGGCGCAGCTGATGGCACTGCTGGCCAAGGCCGAAGGCACCAGCGTGCTGAAAGAGACGATCTTCGAAAACCGCTTCATGCACGTGCCGGAACTGGCGCGCATGGGGGCGGACATCGCCACCGAAGGGCGCACCGCGATCGTTCGCGGCGTCGAACGGCTGACCGGCGCGGAAGTGATGGCGACCGATCTGCGCGCCTCGATGAGCCTCGTCATCGCCGCACTCGCCGCAGAAGGTGAAACGACGGTTCGGCGGCTCTACCACCTCGACCGCGGTTACGAGCGGCTGGAGGAGAAGCTCCAACTGGTCGGCGCGGATATCGAGCGGGTGGACGACTGACGCAGCATCGCCGGCGCAAGGCAGGTCTGCCGCCTGGGCGCGGCGCGGCTAGGAAACACATGAGACACTGTCCAGGAACCGAAAACCTGCCGCACCGTGCGGCCTTGTCGGACGGCAGCGGAGGGGGAAATCGCAGGACATGCGCGCAGTGCTGCCGGTTTTTGCACGGGTAGGAAAGCGCAAGGTCCGCTTCTGGGGCGCGCACGGTCACGGTCGAATGACCGAAGTTGGGTGGTTAGCTGACCTCATATCGCTGCCGTGAAGCCAGCTGCTATTTCTCTTCGCTTCCGAGGTTTTGCTCAGATCGGTTGTTCGGGAAGCGGCGGACGAGTGCAATGATCAGCGCCAGCAGAAACAAAGCCGCAAGGATCATGAATCCCTTGATCGCGTTTTCCTCGCCGATCGATCCCATCAGCGCAGCGCCAATCGGGCGCCCCATGTTCCCGGCAGCCATGTAAACCGAGAACTGGGCTGCAGCGACCGCTGGAGTGCAAATGCGCATCGCAAGAGCAATCAGGGCAACAGTGAAAAAGAGCGTCACAAGATCGTAGGAGAGAATATACACGATTAGCAGCGCGCTGTTCCCCCATAGAGGACGAGCGATGGTGATCCCTGCGAAGAGTATGATGTAAAGGATTGCGCCGGCGATTAGCGCACGTTGGGGACTAATCAAGTCGACGATCCAACCGAAGACAAACAATGCCGCAAATGCAGCAGTAAGCTGGGCGATCGACACAAGATTGGTGAACGAGCTCATTTGCCAGCCAGCGTCCCGGATCGCGATCAGCGGATGCAGGGTTTCGGTCAGCCCTGCCGGGATTCCGCGCGCGACAAGAATGACAACGAACACCAGACTGACGGGGGCGAGGAGCACGCGAAAAGCATCGCGCAGAAGCGGCCACCACGCCTCCACCTGAATTGCCTCGTTCCGCGGATGGGCGCTGCCGGCCGACCATGGAACGCGCTTCTCTCCCGGTCTCTCGCGGACAGTAATGCCGAATACCAGCGCCACGGATGTGCCAAAAGCAGCGACAGCGAAGGCCGCCGCGCTACCAAAACTTTCAAGCAACAGTCCCCCGGACCAGGTCATGAGGGAAATCCCAACCGTCGCAGACCCGAACATCAGACCTGCTGCTTTGGCCCGCTCGTCGTCCTCCATGAGGTCGATAGCCAAGCTGTCGATGCCGACATCCTGAAAGGAGTAGCTGAGCGACGATGCGAACGCGACAGCCGAGAGGATCGCGATGTTTCCACTATCCGGCGAGATGATCGCCCCGATCACGAAAGTGCCGGTCAGCGCCAATTGCGCCCCGATTATCCAGGCGCGCCGGCGCCCCATCGGGAGGTATGTATAACGATCGAGAATAAAGCCCGTCGCGAATTTCAGCGTATGCGGAAGTGCGGCTGCTGCGACCACAGAGGCTATGGCTGCGGCAGATGCGCCTGTGGCCGCAAGCCATGCTGGCAGCGCAAAGTAGAAGAGGCCCTGCGGAATACCTTGGGTAAAATAAAACAGCGCCACAGCGGTCAACCGGAGAAACTTGCTCTCGCTGAGAATGAGCTCCTTGCGGAGCAGTTGGTGTCGAACGTCCGCCACGCTGCCCTCCCTCCGAAGCGCAAACCGATCATACATCACGATTGGATCAAGCATTCAAGAAGCAGGGGGTGGCGGCCCCAAAATAACCAGTGCCATCTACTCATTCGAAGTGGGAGGCACGTCAACTTTGGGGTCGAGAGCCGAACGGCAGCTTCGTGCGGGTTGTTGGCAAAAGCAGACCTTCCCCCTCAACGCGGCAGTTCGCTTGCCCCCATCAGCGCTTCATCCACCGCGCGCGCCGCTTGGCGGCCTTCGCGGATCGCCCAGACGACGAGGCTCTGCCCGCGCCGCATGTCGCCGCAGGCGAATACGCCCGGGACGCTGGTGGCGTAGCGATCGGTATCGGCGGCGACATTGCCGCGTTCGGACAGATCCACGCCCGCCTGTTCGAGCAGGCCGGCCTTTTTCGGCCCGACAAAGCCCATCGCCAGCAGGATCAGATCGGCGGGGATGGTGAACTCGCTGCCCGCCATTTCCTGCATCTGGCCGCTGACCCACTCAACCCGCACACATTCGAGGCCGGTGACCTTCTCGCCGTCGCCCAGCACGCGCTTTGCCAGCACCGCCCAATCGCGCTCCACGCCTTCCTGGTGGCTGGATGAGGTGCGCAGCTTCATCGGCCAGTCGGGCCAGGTCAGCGCCTTGTCTTCCTTTTCCGGCGGCTTGGGCATGATTTCCAGCTGCGTGACGCTTTTCGCGCCCTGCCGGTTCGAAGTGCCGACGCAGTCGCTGCCGGTATCGCCGCCGCCCAGCACAACGACATGCTTGCCGGTGGCGGTCAGACTGCCGCGCGGGGCGGCGCGGAGTTCATCATCACCCGCAACGCGCTTGTTCTGCTGGGTCAGGAATTCCATCGCCAGCCGCACGCCGTTCATTTCCGCGCCGGGGATCGCCAGCGGGCGCGCATCTTCCGCGCCGCCTGCCAGCACCACCGCGTCGAAATTCTCCTGCAAGGACTTGAACGAGATGTCGACGCCGACCTCCTTGGAGGTTTTGAACGTCACCCCTTCGGCTTCCATCTGCTGGGCGCGCCGGTTGATGAGGTGCTTTTCCATCTTGAAGTCGGGAATGCCGTAACGCAGCAACCCGCCGACGCGGTCGGACTTTTCAAACACGGTGACGCTGTGCCCGGCGCGCGCCAATTGCTGGGCGGCTGCCAGACCGGCGGGGCCGGAGCCGACCACCGCGACCGATTTGCCGGTCTTCTTCGTAGGCACCTGCGGGGTGACCCAGCCTTCTTTCCACCCACGGTCGATGATCGCGCATTCGATCGACTTGATCGTCACCGGCTGGTCGACGATGTTCAATGTGCACGCCGCTTCGCACGGGGCGGGGCAGATACGGCCGGTGAATTCAGGGAAGTTGTTGGTGGTGTGGAGCATGGCGAGCGCACGCTTCCAGTCCGCCTCGTAGACGAGGTGGTTCCAGTCCGGGATCAGGTTGTTCACCGGACAGCCCGTGTGACAATAGGGGATGCCGCAATTCATGCAGCGCGAGGCCTGACCCGCCAGCGTGCCCTCATCCGGCTGGACGACGAATTCGCGGTAGTTCTTCAGCCGTTCCTGCGGATCGAGGTAATCGCGCTCGCGGCGATCCAGCTCGAGAAATCCGGTTTCCTTGCCCATATCTTTATTCTCGTTCCTGAAATCTTATTCCGCTGCGACGCTTGCCGCTTCGATCCGTTCCGCTTCGAGCCGTTTCAGCGCGGCAGCGTAGTCGCGCGGCATGACCTTGACGAAACATCCCAGCGCGGCGTCCCAGTCCGCCAGCAATGCTCCCGCCAGCGCGCTGCCGGTGTGGAGCTGATGGCGTTCGACCAGAATGCGCAGCCGCTCGGCATCGTGCCGCAGCATGTCGCCCATGCCGAAGTCATTGACGCTGCGCGGGCGCTGGGCCGGGCGGCCTGTCCCTTCTTCGGCGTCCACGCCTGCCGATACCGGCAACAGATCGACCTGCGCATGGTTGACCAGATTGGCGAACGCGCCTTCGGGATCATAGACATACGCGACCCCGCCGCTCATGCCGGCGGCGAAATTGCGCCCGGTCTTGCCGAGCACCACCACCACACCGCCGGTCATGTATTCGCATCCGTGATCCCCGGTGCCTTCGACCACCGCAATGGCGCCCGAATTGCGCACCGCGAACCGTTCGCCCGCGACGCCGTTGAAATACGCCTCACCCGCAATCGCACCGTACAGCACGGTGTTGCCGACGATGATGTTTTCGTGGGACGCACGCGGTGCGGCTTCGGGTTGGCGCACGATGATACGACCCCCCGACAACCCCTTGCCGACATAGTCGTTGGCATCGCCGACCAGATCGAGCGTTACCCCGTGGGCCAGCCACGCGCCGAAGCTTTGCCCGGCCACGCCGGTGAGATTGATGCGGATGGAATCGGTTGGCAGGCCTTCGTGCCCGTGCGCCTTGGCGATTTCGCCCGAAAGCATCGCGCCGACCGTCCGGTGGACATTGCGAACCTCGCGGGTGATCTGCACGGGTGCGCCGCTGTCGATAGCGGTGCGGCAATCAGCGATAAGCGCATTGTCCAGCGCCGCTTCGAGGCCGTGATCCTGCACCGCGATGTTGCGCAAGGACGCACCATCCTTCATCTCAACGCGGTGGAGGATACGGCCGAGCTCGATACCGCGCGCCTTCCAGTGCCGTTCCATCCGCCGGGTGTCGAGCCGGTCGACCCGGCCGACCATTTCCTCGACCGTGCGGAAGCCCATCTCGGCCATGATCTGCCGCAGTTCCTCGGCAACGAAGAACATGTAATTGACCACGTGTTCCGGCTGACCGGTGAAGCGTGCGCGCAGCACCGGGTCCTGCGTGGCGACGCCCACGGGGCAGGTGTTGAGGTGGCACTTGCGCATCATGATGCAGCCTGCGGCGATCAGCGGCGCGGTGGCAAAGCCGAACTCGTCCGCGCCCAGCAGCGCGCCGATGGCGACATCGCGCCCGGTGCGCAGGCCCCCGTCGACCTGCACCGCGATCCGTTCACGCAGGTCATTGAGCAGCAAAGTCTGCTGGGTTTCGGCCAGACCGATTTCCCACGGAGACCCTGCGTGCGTCAGCGAAGTGAGCGGCGAAGCGCCGGTCCCGCCGTCATAGCCTGCGATGGTGACATGATCCGCGCGCGCTTTCGAAACGCCCGCCGCGACCGTGCCGACGCCGACTTCGGACACCAGCTTCACGGAGATCCGCGCGACCGGGTTCACGTTTTTCAGATCGTGGATCAGCTGGGCGAGGTCTTCGATAGAATAGATGTCATGATGCGGCGGGGGCGAGATCAGGCCCACGCCCGGCGTCGAGTGCCGCACCGCGCCGATGCGCTTGTCGACCTTGTGTCCGGGCAGCTGGCCGCCTTCGCCGGGCTTTGCGCCCTGCGCCATCTTGATCTGGATATCGTCCGAATTGACGAGATATTCGGTCGTCACCCCGAACCGTCCGGACGCGACCTGCTTGATCCGGCTGCGCATCGAATCGCCATTGGCCATCGGAGTGAAGCGGAACGGTTCCTCCCCGCCTTCGCCGGTGTTCGAACGCCCGCCGATGCGGTTCATCGCGATTGCCATGGTCGAATGCGCTTCGTGGCTGATCGAGCCGAGGCTCATCGCCCCGGTCGAAAAGCGCTTCACGATTGCCACCGCCGGTTCGACCTCGTCCAGCGGGATCGGCTGGTCGGCCTTGCGGAATTCGAGCAGCCCGCGGATCGTCAGCAGCCGTTCGGACTGTTCGTTGATGCTGGCGGCGAATTCGGCGTAGTTCTTCGGGTTGTTGCCGCGCACGGCGTGCTGCAACTGCGCCACGTTTTCCGGGGTCCAGGCGTGTTCCTCGCCGCGCAGCCGGTACTGGTAGATCCCGCCGACATCCAGCATCCCGTCATAGATCGGGTTGTCGCCGTAAGCCTGTTCGTGGCGGCGCAGTGCTTCCTCGGCGACTTCGATCAGGCCGATGCCTTCGATGGTGGTGGCGGTGCCGGTGAAGAACTTCTCCACGAAGGCGGTCGACAACCCGACGGCATCGAAGATCTGCGCGCCGCAATAGGACTGATAGGTCGAAATGCCCATCTTCGACATGACCTTGCGGATGCCCTTGCCCACGCCTTTGATGTAGTTCTGCTGCACCTTTTCAGGCGACAGCTCGGCGTGGCGCTTCACCCGCAGCGCTTCGAGCGTTTCGAACGCGAGATAGGGGTTGATCGCTTCCGCGCCGTAGCCTGCCAGCACGCAGAAGTGATGCACTTCGCGCGCTTCTCCGGTTTCGACCACAAGGCCGGTCTGCATCCGCAGACCTTGCCGGACAAGGTGATGATGCACGGCGGCGGTGGCGAGCAGCGCGGGCATCGGCACCCGGCCCTCGCTTTGCGCACGGTCGGACAGGATCAGGATATTGTGATCCTGCAGCACCGCCTCGGTCGCGGCCCAGCACATTTCCTTGATCGCCATTTCGAGGCCGTCAGCCCCCGTGGCGGCATCCCATGTGATATCGATGGTGGCGCAGCGGAACGCGCCGTCCAGCGCCTCTTCGACCGAGCGGATCTTGGCCAGATCATCATTGGTCAGGATCGGCTGATGCACCTCCAGCCGCTTGTGCGTGCCGGCATCGCGGCCCAGCAGGTTGGGACGCGGGCCGATCATGCTGGTCAGGCTCATCACCAGTTCCTCGCGGATCGGATCGATCGGCGGGTTGGTGACCTGCGCGAAGTTCTGCTTGAAATAATCGTACAGCAGCCGCGCCCGGTTCGACAGCACCGCAATCGGCGTATCGGTGCCCATCGACCCGATCGGATCGTCGCCGTCGGTCGCCATCGGTTCGAGGAAACGGGCGATATCCTCCTGCGTGTAACCGAACGCCTGCTGGCGCTGCAGCAGGGTGGTATCCTCCGCGGGGATCGCGCTGAGTTCGGGGATGATGTCGGTGATGTCTTCCAGCTTGTACTGCGCCTGATCGAGCCACCTGGCATAGGGCTGCGCGCCGGAAAGATCGGCCTTCAGCTCGTCATCCTCGATGATGCGGCCCTGTTCCAGATCGATCAGCAGCATCTTGCCCGGCTGCAGCCGCCACTTGCGCACGATATCGCTTTCCGCAAACGGCAGCACGCCGCTTTCGGACGCGAGACACACGATATCGTCCTTGGTCACGCAGAAGCGCGCCGGACGCAGGCCGTTGCGGTCCAGCGTCGCGCCGATCTGGCGGCCATCCGTAAAGCACACCGCCGCCGGGCCGTCCCACGGCTCCATCAGTGCGGCGTGATATTCGTAAAACGCGCGCCGGTCCGGATCCATCAGCGGGTTGCCCGCCCATGCTTCGGGGATCAGGATCATCATCGCATGGGCAAGGCTGTATCCGCCCGCGATCAACAGTTCCAATGCGTTGTCGAGGCACGCGGTGTCCGATTGCCCATGCGGGATGATCGGCCACATCTTGTCGAGATCGGGGCCGAGCAGCTCGCTCTCCATCGTGCGGCGGCGCGCGTTCATCCAGTTGACGTTGCCGCGCACGGTGTTGATCTCACCATTATGCGCGATCAGCCGGAAGGGATGCGCCAGCCGCCAGCTGGGGAAGGTGTTGGTGCTGAACCGCTGGTGGACGAGGCCGAGCGCGGAAACGCATTCGGGATCGCGCAGATCGTCGTAGAAACTGCCCACCTGCGTCGCCAGCAGCAGCCCCTTGTACACGATGGTGCGGGTGGAGAAGCTGGGAATATAGCTTTCGGCGAGGTCCGGCAGGCCGTGCTTTTCGGCGAGGCTCGCCAGCGGGTTCTGCACCTGCTTGCGGATGGTCAGCAGCTTGCGTTCGAACGCGTCCTGATCGGCGCAGTTGGCCCCGCGCGCAATCACCGCCATCTGGATCACCGGCATCGAGGCGACTACCGCCGCGCCGAGGCCATCCATCATCGTCGGCACATTGCGCCAGCCGATGAAGCGCTGGCCTTCCTTGGCGGTGAAGGTTTCCATCCGCGCTTTCAGGAAATCGCGCGCGGCATCATCCTGCGGCAGGAAATACATCGCCACCGCGTAATCGCCAGGTGCGGGCAGATCATGGCCGTTTTCGATGGCCCAGCGGCGGATCAGCGGATCGGGAATCTGGACGAGAATCCCGGCCCCGTCACCCAGCAACGGATCGGAACCGACCGCGCCGCGGTGATCCAGCTTTTCGAGGATCTCCAGCGCTTGCGTGATGATCGCGTGGCTTTTCTCGCCCTTGATATGCGCGACCATGCCCACACCGCAGGCGTCGTGTTCGTTACGGGGGTCATAGAGACCCTGGGAGACGGGGTATCCCATGGCAAAGGTCCGATCTGTCAGATGCCGACAAACGCGCTTTGCGCGCTATGATGCTCGCAAGTCGACGCGCGCTCACCGGCAGGTCATATGGGCAGGCATGGCCGCGGGCGGCCGCTGGTGCCCGGTTTCGGCCCCCTAATGCCGACAGGAAGCGGATTTGGCAATGGGTTTGCGCGAAGCAATATTTCCGACGGGCCTAGCCAGACTATCGTTAGATTGCGCGCTCCGCATCATGCAACGACGCGACTTGCATGATTTGCGCCGTTTATGCGGCGTCTAGGCCGCGCCGCGCAGTTCCTGCAACCGGCTGATCGCCGTGCGCAGCGGCTCGCTCTGCGTGTTCTCGCGCGCATCGTGGCTGAGCACCGCCAGCGCCTTCAACGCTTCGGCGAGCGCCGCGTCGCGCCCGGACAGATCGGCGCGGTCGCCCTTCAGGGCCTCTGCGGCCTTGTGTTCATGCATGGCGGCAGCGAATCGCTCGACCATGTGAACCAGGCTGAGTTCGCTGGGCGGCACCGCGCGCAGGCGTTCGATCGCTGACGGGCTGACAGCGCGCACAGGTGCAGGCGCAGCCTCACGTTCGTTGGCGGGGTCGGAATAGGGATCGGGGGCGGGTTGCGCCGCCTCTTCCGCCTGTTCCGGGTGGTCCGGGTGTTCCGCTTCGAACGTCTCGGTCGCGGGTTCCTCCACCCACACCCCATTGCGTCCGGCCAGCGCGGCGAATTCGCCGAGATCGAGCGCGCGGGGCGCGGGAAGATCGCTTTGTGGGGGGTCCTCCACGGATTTGGCCTGCCGCCTGCGCGCCGCGAAGGGCTGCGTTACGACCGGTTCGTCAAGACTGCCGCTGCCGAGTTCAGTCGCCGGGTCGATGGTTCGCACATGGCGCATCGCCATCGCCGCGAGCGAGGGCGTATCGGCCGGCCGCACCGCCTTGCGTGCCAGCGCGCGCGCCAGCATCAGCATGACCGCGCCCAGAAACAGCGCGGCGGTGGCGGCAAGCACGAAAGGCGCAAGCGCGCCCAAAGCTCCCAGCCCGAGCACGAAGGCAGCATCGAACACCATCGGCCGCGGGAGCACCAAAGTCGTAAGCCCGCCGAGCGCGGCGCCCCACACACCGAGCAGCGGCACGAACAAGCGATGGGCTGGCAGCGGCAAGCGCTGTGTCTTGCCACGATCCTTCCCGCCGCGCTTGCGCTTGCCTGCAATGTCCTGCCGCTCGCCTGCCATGGGCCTGTTATCCTGTTTTCCGATAATGCCCTGCTCCGCCGCAGTCGAAACCGAGCGGGTTGGCACGATCTCCGCCTAGCAAGAGATGGTAAACAGACAGATAATTGCGCGCATTGGCGAACCAGTCGTGACGGGCGCGGACATGCGCGGCGGCGCGTGCCTTGGTCGCGTCCCACGTGCCGCGCGCGCCGATCAGCCGGGCCAGCGCGGCGGCGCAAGCGGCGGGATCGTCGGGCGCGAACAGCGCGCCGGTATCGCCATCTGTAATCAGTTCGCGGTGGCCGCCCACGCTGCTGGCAGCAACGAGCTTGCGCTGCGCCATCGCTTCCAGCGGCTTCAGCGGGGTGACCAGATCGGTGAGCCGCTGGGATTTGCGCGGATAGGCGAGGATATCGACCAGCGAGTAATAACGCTCCACCTCGCCATGCGGCACGCGACCGGTGAACATCACGGCTTCGGGTTCGGGCAAAGCGGCAGCGGCGGCGCGCCATGCGGCGTCCATCGGCCCCGCACCGACCAGCAGCAGCCGCGCATCGGGATGGGTCTTTCGCAGCAAGGGCATGGCGGCGATCAGATCGTCGACCCCTTCGTAGGCGTAGAAGCTGCCGATATAGCCAATCACCGGGACATCCGGCGCAAGCCCAAGCTGCGCCGCCAGCGCATCATCGCGCAGCGGCGGATCGCCGAACAGCGACAGATCGACCCCGTTGGGCATGATTGCGATGCGGTCAGGCGCGATGCCGCGGGCGATCAGGTCATCGCGCAAGCCCTGGCAAATGGTGAACACCGCGTCCGCCTGCCGCACCACCCGCGTTTCCAGCGCGCGGGTGAGGCGGTATCTCAGATTGCCCTCAGTCCCCGACAGGTTGCCGACCGCCGCATCTTCCCAGAAGGCGCGGATTTCGTAGACGAACGGAATGCCGAGTGCGCGAGCCGCGCGCTGGGCGGCGGCTCCGCACAGGGCGGGCGAATGGGCGTGGATGATGTCGGGCCGCCAGCTTTGCGCCAGCGCATGGATCGCGCTGTTCATCGCGGAAACCTCGCCCAATTCGCGCAGCGGGGGCGGGCCTTCGGGCAGCCCCGGCGTGCGGTGAAAGATCAGCCCGTCGGCTTCCTCGGGCGAGCAATCATGCGGCGCTTCCAGGTTGTGGCGCTGCCCGGTGATCCCGCGCACCTCCAGCCCGTGAGCTTCCTGTGCCTTCAGGATCGCACGCGTGCGGAAGGTGTAACCGCTGTGCAGCGGGAGCGAGTGATCGAGGACATGGAGAATGCGGGTCATCGGTCAGTGGCCTAGCGCAGGCGTGCTTAACGCGCCGTCAACCGGCGGACGGTAAAGCTGGCTATCCGCCCGCGGTTTGGAGCCAGCCTTCCATGATCGATTATTTCGCGCTTGCTCTCGGCCATGGCCTCATGGCGATTGCACTGCTGCGGCTGGTGATGCGGCAGGATCTGGACGATGATCCGCTGCTGGCGCAGATCAAGGGCGACGCGGAAGAAAGCCGCAAGGCTGCCACCGCAGCGGGACGGAACGCCGCGCGCCGGGCACGCGGCAAGGGGCATGACGCCGGGGACGCCAGTGCCTGATGCTGGATCTGATTTTCCTCGCCTTTATCTTTTACCTCCTGCTGCTGGGGCTGAAGCGACCGTTCCTGTGGGTGCTGCTGTATGTCTATATCGACATCCTCGCCCCGCAACGGATCGGCTATTCGCTGATCACCAGCCTGCCGGTATCGCTGATCGCCTTTGCCGCGGCGTTCGGCGGATGGCTGGTGCTGGACCGCAAGGAAGGCGCGCGATTTTCCGTTCGGCAAGGGCTGATGCTGGCGCTGCTGGCCTATTGCTGGTGGACCACCGGCAATGCCGATTTCCCCGAGGAAGCCGCGACCAAGTGGGACTGGGTGTGGAAGGCGCTGCTGTTCGCGATATTCCTGCCCTTCACCCTCACCACCCGCGCCCGGATCGAGGCGCTGGCGCTGATGCTGGTGCTGGCGGTGGCGACCATCGTGATCGGCACCGGCCTTAAGACCGTGCTGGGCGGCGGCGGGTATGAAAACCTCAAGTTCTTCGTCAACGACAACAGCGGCATCTATGAAAGCTCGACCCTCGCCACGGTCGCGATCGGGCTGATCCCGATGATCTGGTGGTTCACGCGCCATGGCACGGTGTTTCGTCCGCACTGGCTGGTGACGGCCTTCGCCGTGGCGCTGACCTTTGCGTGCCTGCTCGTCCCCATCGGCACCGAAGCGCGCACCGGGCTGCTCTGCATCGCGGCGCTCGGCGTGCTGCTGCTGCGCTACACGCGCAAGAGGATGCTGTTCATCGCCGGGGCCGGGGTGCTGGGCCTCGCCGCGCTGCCGTTCCTGCCGCAAAGCTATTATGATCGCATGGCGACTTTGGCCGAACCGGGCGGCGACGAAAGCGCATCGACCCGCGTGGCGGTGTGGGAATGGACGCTGGATTATGTCGCCGAAAAGCCGCTGGGCGGCGGGTTCGATTCCTATCGCGGCAATCGCTTTGCCTATATCATGCCGGTCAAGGAAGTCGCCGGGAACACCACCACGGTCGAATACAAGCAAGTGGTGGACGAAGGCCGCGCCTTCCACTCCGCGATCTTCGAGGTGCTGGGCGAACAGGGCTGGCCGGGGCTGCTGATCTGGCTTGTGCTGCACGGCCTCGGGCTGTGGCAGATGGAGCGGATCTATCGCCGCTGGAAGGACGCGAAAGGCGAGGAGGAGGCGTGGATCGCGCCCTTTGCCGCCGCGCTGCAGATGGGCGCGCTGATCTATATCGTCGGCGCGCTGTTCCAGGGGATCGCCTACCAGCCGGTGATGCTGATGCTGGTGGGGCTACAGATCGGGCTCAATTCCTATTGCGCGCGGATCGATTCGGCGCTGCAATCGCACGAGCGCAGCGCCCGCCGCCGCGACGCGATCGTCAGCAAGATACGCGGTGCCGTAGCGGCATAGCCCGCTGGCAACCTGGGCCGTTGCGCTGCCCCCATTGTTGCGCCATGAAGCCCCCGCAACAGAGGCGCGGCGGGCACGGGATATCCGCCGTTCGACATAAAAGGAGGAGCCCTATGACCCCGCAGGAATTGGCCGCCAAGGTCGGCGAGAATATCGGCACCAGCGAATGGGCCGAAATGAGCCAGGAACGCATCAACCAGTTCGCCGAGGCGACCGGTGATCACCAGTTCATCCACGTCAATGAAGAAGCCGCCAAGATGACCCCGTTCGGCGGGACGATCGCGCATGGTTTTCTGACGCTGTCGATGATCCCCTATCTCAGCGCGAACAGCGACATGCCGCGCGTCGACGGGATCAAGATGGCGGTCAACTACGGCGGCAACAAGACCCGCTTCATCGCTCCCGTCCGTTCGGGCAAGCGCATCCGCGGCCATTGGAAGCTGCTCGAAATGGCCGAAAAGCGCCCCGGTCAGTGGCAGCAGACGGTCGAGATCACGATCGAAATCGAAGGCGAGGACAAGCCCGCCCTGATTTGCGAATGGATGACGCTGTTCTTCGTTTAAGCTGATTGGTGAGTTCCCGCGAAAGCGGGAATCTCAGTCGGGCCAGCGCACCCCTCACGAGGCCCCCGCCTGCGCGGGGGCTCACTCCCTCTGAATAAAGGATACCCCTATCATGGCACGTGACGCCGTCATCGTTTCCACCGCCCGCACGCCGATCGGGCGCGCTTACAAGGGCGCCTTTAACGCCACGCCGGGCGCCACGCTCGGCGCCTACAGCCTTGCCCCCGCAATCGAGCGGGCAGGCATCGAAGCAGGCTCCATCGACGATGTCGTGTGGGGAACGGTGCTGACCCAGGGCACGCAGGCCGGCAACATCGCACGTCAGGTCGCCCTGCGCGCCGGTTGCCCGGTGGGCGTCGCCGCCCAGACCATCGACCGCCAGTGTTCGTCCGGCCTGATGGCAATTGCCACCGCGGCCAAGCAGATCATCGTCGACAACATGGATATCGTCGTCGGCGGCGGTCAGGACTCCATTTCGATGGTGCAGACGCCGGAAATGCGCGTCGCGCCCGACCGTTCGCTGATCGCGATGCACAAGGATGTGTACATGCCGATGCTCGGCACGGCGGAAACCGTCGCCAAGCGGTACAATATCCGCCGGGAGGCAATGGACGAATACGCCCTGCAATCGCAGATGCGCACCGCGGCCGCACAGGAAGCGGGCAAGTTCGACGACGAAATCGTGTCCGTCACCACCACCATGAACGTGATGGACAAGGAGACGAAGGAAGTCTCGCAGCACGAATTCACCCTGACCAAGGACGAAGGCAACCGCCCCTCCACCACTCTGGAAGGGCTGCAAAGCCTTCAGCCGGTCATGGGTCCGGGCATGACCATCACCGCCGGTAACGCCTCGCAGCTGTCGGATGGTTCGTCGGCCAGCGTGCTGATGGAAGCGAAGCTGGCGGAGCAAAAGGGCCTTCAGCCGCTCGGCCGCTATGTCGGCATGGCGGTCGCGGGTACCGAGCCCGATGAAATGGGCATCGGCCCCGTCTTCGCGATTCCCAAGCTGCTGAAGCAGACCGGCCTGAAAATGGACGACATCGGCCTGTGGGAACTGAACGAGGCGTTCGCGGTGCAGGTGCTCTACTGCCGCGACAAGCTCGGCATCGATAACGACATTCTCAACGTCAACGGCGGCTCGATCTCGATCGGCCACCCCTACGGCATGACCGGCGCACGCTGCACCGGCCACGCGCTGATCGAAGGCAAGCGTCGCGGCGCGAAATACGTCGTCGTCACCATGTGCGTCGGCGGCGGCATGGGCGCAGCCGGCCTGTTCGAAGTCTTTTGAGAATAGCGCGCCTCGGCAAGTAATTGGCACGGCGCGGGAGACAACTCCCGCGCCGTTTTGCTTGTTGCGGCGAACCAATCGGCCTGATCGGCCCTAACGGTGGATGCCAGCCTGCGTTGGTGCGCCCGGTCATGCAGCGCGCAGACTGCCCGCCGCATGATGAGCATGACCCGCCAGCGCAAGGACATGATCGAACGGCAGCTCCGCCGTCGCGGGATCGCTGACCCGCGCATCCTCGCCGCCTTCGCCGAGGTGCCGCGCGAAGCTTTCGTGTCCGCTGCGCGCGAGGACCAGGCTTACGAAGACCGCGCGCTGCCGATCGGATCGGGGCAGACCATTTCGCAGCCCTATATCGTCGCGCGGATGATCGCGGCCGCGATGCTCGATCCGGAGATGCGGGTGCTGGAGGTGGGGGCGGGCTCCGGTTATGCCGCAGCAATCCTTTCGCGCCTCGTCAAAGAGGTCTTCGCGATCGAGCGCCACGCCGACCTTGCATCGGAAGCCCGCGAGCGGGTGAGGGCGCTGGGATACGGCAACTGCACCATCATCGCGGGCGACGGAATGGAGGGCCTGCCAGCGGAAGCGCCGTTCGATGCCATTCTCGTGGCAGCGCAGGCGCAGCGAGCGCCCGAGGCGCTGCTGCGCCAGTTGGCGCACGGCGGCAGACTGGTGCTGCCGCTGGGCGACCAGCGCGAGCAGCAACTCACCGTCATCACCCGGACGGGTGAGGAGAGCTGGGAGGCGCAGGCGATCACCCCGGTGCGCTTCGTTCCGCTGCTATCCGGCATGGTCGGCCCCGATATGACGCAGAATACGTCTGACGGGGGCAAAGAGGAGGAGCAATCCTTGTCCGGAATGATCGCAAGTGCCGCGATCCACCTTCCCCAGCCCGGCACATCGGGTTTCGCCGAAGCCTTCGACCGCTTTGCCGACCGGCGCGTGGTGATGCTGGGCGAGTCCAGTCACGGAACCCATGAATTCTACGCCGCACGCACGGCGATCACCCGGCATCTGGTCGAACACCATGGTTTCACCATCGTCGCAGTCGAGGCGGACTGGCCCGATGCCGCCCATTACGACCGCTTCATCCGCGGCCAGCCGCCGCGCGCAACAGAGAGCCCGCCCTTCCGTCGCTTTCCCACCTGGATGTGGCGCAACACGGTGATGCCGGACCTGCTGGTGGCGCTGCAACGGATCAACGCGCCGCGGCCAGAGGATCGGCAGGTCGGCTTCCATGGCCTCGACCTCTACAACATGGCCGCATCGATCGAAGCGGTGCTCGCCCATCTCGACGCGCATGCGCCCGATGCCGCCGCCGCCGCGCGCGAGCGTTATGGCTGCCTTGCGCATTGGCAGGAGGACCCGGCAAGCTATGGCCACGCGGCGATGGCAGCAGGCTATGCCGCGTGCGAGGAGCCGGTGATCCAGCAATGCCGCGTTATGCTCGGCCGTGCGCTAGCGCAAGACGGGGATGCCTTCGATGCGGCGATGAACGCCCGCCTGGTCGCCTCGGCAGAGCAATATTACCGCGCGATGTATCGCGGCGGGTCGGACAGCTGGAACCTGCGCGACCGGCACATGGCCGACACGCTCGAACACCTGCTGGAAGCGCGCGGAGACGGCGCCAAGGCGGTGGTCTGGGCGCATAACAGCCATATCGGCGATGCCCGCGCAACCGGAATGGGACGCACGCGCGGCGAACTCAATCTCGGCCAGCTTGCGCGTGAGCGGTGGGGCGATGATGCCGCGCTGATCGGCTTCGGCACGCATACCGGAACCGTCACCGCCGCAAGCGATTGGGACGGCCCGCGCGAGACCAAGCGCGTTCTGCCCTCGCGCGCCGACAGTTTCGAACGCCATTGCCACGATAGCGGCGCGGAGCGCTTCCTGCTCGATTTCGGCGCTGACGCCGCGCTCGCCGAACGCTTTGCCGAGACGTGGCTCGAACGCTTCATCGGAGTGATCTACCGGCCCGAGACCGAGCGCTGGAGCCACTATGTCGAATGCGCGCCGAGCCGGCAATTCGACGCCTTCTGCTGGTTCGACACAACCCGCGCACTCGAACCGTTGGCCGAAGCCGAACCGGAGGCGCAAGGGCCGGACGACCTGTTTCCCTCGGCGCTGTGATCCTGAAACCGGCCCTTAGGCGAAGACGACTTCCATCCCTCGCCCGGGCAGTGTCGGAAACCGGTTGAGCGGGATTGACAGGTCCTGCCGGGGTACGCCCCATGTCGCCTTGCCCAGCAGCACGGCCGCGCGGGCGATCAGCGCGATCGTGAACCATTCGCCCGGACATCGGTGATCCGCGGCGTGATCGCCCGCTCCCTGCGGCACCAGCGCGAAGGACGACGGATCGGCAGCAATGAAACGCTGCGGCCGGAAGGCGTGCGGATCATCCCACAAGGCGGGATCGTGGTTGGTCGCGTGGAGGCCGAGCAGCACCCAGTCGTCTTGCGCGAAGGTGTGGCCGTGCCATGCGAACGGCCGGCGCACCGTCCCGCCGATTACCGGGAAGAAGGGATAGAAGCGCCGGACCTCGTCGGCAAAGGCGGGCGCGCGCGCTTCCGGGTCCTCCGCCAGCCACTGCGCGGCGTCCGTATGCTGATGCAGCGCCAGCGCGGCGAAGGTGATGAAGCGCGCAATCGCCACTGTCGGGCGCACCAGATTGAGCAGTTCCACCGCTGCCGCCTCGGGATCGAGCAGATTGCCGCCGGGATCGCGATGATGGGCCAGCACCCCCACCGGCGTGGCGGTTTCGCGGCGCTCGCGCGCTGTCAGGACCGCACGCCGCGCCCAGATTTCCGACCGCTGCCGCAGCATCAGCGCGCCCAGCACGCTGGGGCCGATCGCCCCGGCAGAACCGATCATCGCCGCCATTTCCTCGGTGCGGCGGGCCAGCGCGCGGCCCCGCACCGGCACCCCGGCCCAATCACAGGCCGCCTTGCACAGCAATTGCTGCATCTCGTCATGCAGCACCACCGAAGGCCGCGCGCACCAGCCCGGCAGCGCATCGTGCCACGCCGCCTCGAACCGATCGGTGATCGCCGCCACCGCAGGCCCGGTCAGCAGCGACAGTAACATCGCCTTGCGCGCGCGGTGATGCAGCCCGTCGAGCGACTGCACGCTGCCCTTGTCCTGCAACAGCCGCAGAGTGGTGGGCGGCATGGCGCCGCTGCGGGTGAAGTGCTCGCCATCGTAGAACTGCGCGGCAGCCTCCGCGCCGCGCATGCACACCACCTCGCGCAGCATGATGCGGGTGCGAAAGGCATCGGCGCCGATTTCGCGGCAGCGGTTGCCGACGAACGCGTAACCTTCACGCTTGAAGGCGAGCGTGCTGTCGAACGCGGCGAGGCGGGGGATCGACATGGCGCGTTCCTCCTCAGTCTCCCGCGCGGCCGGCATATTGATCGACCGCCCCGGCCATTTCGACGAGGGTCTGCTCCATGCTCTTGCTGCCATAGGGCCAGAAACGATCCTTCTCGCCGCGGTCCCAGGCCTCGCGCAGGTCCCGCTTCGTCAGATCCCAGTCGCCGCGTATGGCGCGGGTCGCCTCGCGCAGGTCGCGGTGCAGATCGGCCATCGACGGGCGGCCCCAGTAATAATAGCCATTGTAGACCGACTGGATTTCCAGCCCCGGCTTCAGCACCAGCGTGTGCGGGATCATCACGTCATGTTCGGTATCGGTATATTCCGCGATCCCGAAATCGCGCTGCACCTGCCGTTCCTCGTCGAGCAGGAACGGAAAGTGCGCGCCCAGCTGCTGGCGCATATTGTTGGCGGTGTGCCAATCGTCGGTTGTGATCGCAACGATATGCGTGAAGCCGACCACCAGCTGCGGGTGAAAGCGCACCAGTTCCTGGAAATGCTGCCGGTCCTTCGGGCAGAATGCGCCGCGGGTGAGTACCACCACCATCGTCTGGTCGCTCTGCAGATCGGACAATCGCCGCTTCACCCCGGTGTGATCGGGAAAGACATAATCCGGAAAGCGTGTCCCCGGCTCAAGCGCGCCGGGGTGGTGGCGGGGCTGGGCCATACGGCTGTTCTCCTGCAATGCAGGCTGCAATAGGCCGCAGTCCCGATGCGCGCACCACAACCTGCATCAAGTGAGATGTGGCCAGGCGTCGCACGCAGCAACCCAATTACCGGGCAAAGTCGGCGCGATCACGCCGAAGGCTGTGCAATCAGGGCCTGGGAAATCGAAGGTTGCGGCCCAAAGGTCACCCGCCTGCCACACCGGCCTTGCAGGCAAACGGCGGCTTCTGGGGGAGGGGCTGATGGCGGCGAATGGCGGAAAGTGGGTGGGAAGCGGACATGAAACCGCATCCGATGCCTTCAAGAACCTACTTTGCCGATTTTCGGTCCCAGAAGAGAAAGGTGAAGACCGCTGCTAAAAGCACTGTCCGCAAAGCCAAAACAGGAACGTCGATCACGGAGCGCTCCTCCTTTTGCAGCTACTAAGCAGCTTGAAAAAACTCAGTTATCACTCCCTCCTTATCTATACAAAACTTCACTGAGCCACCCAACCCAACCGAAGCAGGAGTAAAGACAACGCATCTCTCCGCTCCTTGCTGAAGATTTCTGTTCAGAAGTGCGCAGTAATATTCGTTGTACGCTAGGAACGCGCCAACTCGTTCACCTTCGTAACGGTACTTCAAATAAGCTTTAGCGGAACGATCCGATAACAAATCATAATCAGGATAAAGTTTTTCTGCGTGGGAGCATGCTTCATAATGGTCGAATTTTAGATGTTCAGAGTAAGTCTTGTCATCGGTTTCTACCGGCCTCCCCGTTACCTCGTCACTTTCACATGAGGCGCAAGCTATCGCAGAGAGAACTAACAGCGGAATTTTCATCAGTTTTCTCCGACCGTACATGATACGGTTGAACCCCTCTCAGCCGCTGTCACGGGAAATCCGAAGCCGCTCGCAAGAGCAGCACCCATTAGGCGCCAACGGTCCGCATCCTACTACCGCTAGACAAAATTATCAGTGTTGAATGCTTTTTCGTCAAGATCTGACCACCGGTGCCAGATCAACCCAACTTCCTCGAATGGCGTCGTTTACTGAACGGCAGGTTTTGTTGCGGTGCCGCCCCTTCCCGCCGCGGCGTACGCGCTTTTCGGCTAGCGGGCAAACTCCGCTTTCCTACCTTGCCGGGCGGCGGCAGGTTCATTGGCATGATCGATCGGCCCCTTCCGTCCCATGACCGTCAGCCCGCCGAAAGGCGCTTTGGCGAGGGCGGTTTTTACGCTTCTGGACAGTGTCTCATGTGTCTCCAACAGGCCCGCAGATGAACGGCTCTGGGCGCCGGAACCCGGCCCCTTCTCGACCCGGTGGGCAAGATGCGTATGGATAGGGTAGGTCGTGCAATACTAGGGATGGTCGCAAGCCTTCTGACAAGGGCAAGCCTTCTGACAAGGAACGTCCGATGAAACAGCGCCTCATCAACCTGCTGCCGCCTGTGACCATCGCCGCAGTGCTCGCCTTCTGGGCGTTCGCGCCGGAAAGCTGGGTCGCAGCGCCGTGGACGATCATCGTCGTCGGTCTTGCCGTGCTCGCCTTCGTGCAACTGCTCGAACTGGTGTTCGAACGCCACGAAAGCTGGCGCATCACCGGCAAGGAACTCGCGACAGATGTCTTCTACGTCGCCTTCGGTTACGGCGTGATCGGCACGCTGAGCGAACTGCTGGTGAACGAACCGATGATGGAGTTGAAGCAGTCGCTCGGCATCGCGACCCCGTGGCTGGCAGAACTGCCGTTCCTGGTGCAGGTCGGAATCGTGATGCTGGTGTTCGAATTCGGCCAGTACTGGATGCACCGCGCGATGCATAACTGGCATCCGCTGTGGCTGACCCATGCGCCGCATCACCACATCACGCAGCTGAACGCGATGAAGGGGTTCATCGGCAATCCGATCGAACTGTTCCTGATCGGGCTGAGCGTGATCGCGCTGCTCGATGTCGATCTCAATGCGCTGTTCGCGGCGTTCAGCAGCCTCGGCGTGATCGCCACCTATGCCCACGCCAATGTCCGCGCCGATCCGCCGATCTGGTTCGGGTTTGTCTTCACCACCATCCGCAACCACAGCCTGCATCACACTGCGCTGAGTTACGAGGATACGCGCTGCAATTACGGCAACAGCGTGATCCTGTGGGACCGAGTGTTCGGCACCTACCGCGAAGGCGAATCCGAGGTGGTCGGGCAGGACGATCGCAAACGGCTGTCGATCAGGGAGCAATGGCTGTTCCCGTTCCGCCCGCCGGTCACCCAGCCCGCCGAAGAAGCGGCGCAATCGTAACGCGCTGCCTCAAAAGCCGTAGCGCAGGCCCAGCCACACGGTGCGCGGCACGCCGAGGTCGATCGAACCGCCCTGATTGCGGGTCACGATCGTCTCGTCGGTCAGGTTCTCGCCCCGCAGCACGAGTGACAGCTTGTCGACGAGCGGCGCGGCCAGGAAGGCATCCAGCGTGGTCGCAGCGGGCAGCACGTCGCTTTCCAGATCGTCCTCGAACTGGGCGGAAACATGGCGTAGCGTGCCTG
This sequence comes from Erythrobacter sp. NFXS35, assembly GCF_040148725.1. NCBI lineage: Bacteria > Pseudomonadati > Pseudomonadota > Alphaproteobacteria > Sphingomonadales > Erythrobacteraceae > Erythrobacter > Erythrobacter sp. NFXS35. The sequence goes on from NZ_JAGDEB010000002.1 coordinate 64,720, forward strand.
CCACCTGCCAACCGGCGACGGGCTGCCAGCCGAGGGTGAGCGTAGCGGCAAATTCGGGGGTTTGCGTGGGGCGGTTGCCGTCGAGATCGAGCGAAGCGCCCTGCCCTCGCACTTCGGCATCGGTCCAGGCGAGTGCGCCATCGAGGCTGACCGCGCCGACCTTTGCCGCGACGCTCGCCTCGATCCCGCGCGCCTCGATCGCGGGCAGGTTCTGCCGCTGGCGCAGGTTGGGGGCGATGGTGACGTTGGCAATGGCGTTCTCGACCGCGTTATCGAAGGCGGTGAGGGAGAACACCACGGCGTTGACCGGCTGCCAGTCGAAGCCGACCTCGATGCCCTCCAGCCGCTCGTTCTCCAGCGCGGCATTGGCCTGCGTCACCACCGGGAACACCACGAAGGGGCGGTACAGCTCGTTCAGGGTCGGCAGGCGCAGCCCGGTATAGGCCGCCACGCGCAGGTCGAGCCGCCGGGTGGCGTAGAACAGCGCGCCTGCCCGCCAGCTGAGCGTCCAGTCGGCGCGGTCGGGGGCGATGATCTCGCTGACCACCGCGCCTGCCGGATCGACCGCGCGGTAGAAGCCATCGGTGATGCTGGTGCGGTCGGCGCGCAGGCCGCCGTTGACGATCAGCGGGCCGATCTGCCAGTCGTCCTCGATGAACAGGCCGAGGTTCTCGGTCGCCCCTCCCGCGCGGCGGCGTTCGGTGATGCTGCCGGTGAAGGCGCTGATCGCGTCCTCCTGCAGCTCCCCGTCGGCGCGGCGGTAATCGGCACCGATGCGGATGTCGTGCCCTTCGAGCAGCGGCGGGCGCAGTTCGAACTTGCCGCCGATCCCGGTCGACGGCGTGCGGCGCTGGTCGAGCACCGGGGTGAAGCGGGTGGAGGAGATCACCACATTGCCGAAGTCGCGCGCCTGCACATAGGCAAGCGCATCGAACTGCCACTCGCCGCGCCCGACGATGCGCAAGCTGGCCTCCTGCCCTTCGCTGAGCGAATCCGCGCCTTCGAAGCGCAGCGTGCGGGTATCGCGGAAGGCGGCGACGCGCGCCTGCAATTCCACATCGCCGGTCAGAGGAGCGACCCCGCGCAGGGCGGCGTTCCAGCTGTCGAACCCGGCGCGGGCGGTGGCGGGGACGCGCTGATCCTCGGGCGTGGTGAAGAACCCCTGCCCGCGGTCCCAGCGCCCGCTCGCTACGGCAAAGCCGCTGCCGAGCCGCTGGGTCAGCACGCCGCTCGCTTCGGTTTCGGCGCGGTCGTTGATGGCGGCGCTGCCGAGGAATGGCCCGGTCGCGGACGGGTCGGCGCTGTCCAGCTCAATCGTGCCCGCCAGCGCGCCCGCACCGAACGGACCCGAGCCGCCGCCGCGCGTCACCCTGATCTGGCCCAGCGTTTCGGGCGGAACCGCCGACAGCGGGATGTAGCCGAAGAACGGATCGGCCAGCGGCACCCCGTCGAGCAGCACCAGCGCGCGGCTGGTGGCGTTGCCGCCCAATGCGCGCAGGGTGACGCCTTGCGCGCTGGGGTTCGATGAACGGCTATCCGAACGGCGAAATTGCTGGAAGCCGGCGACATTGCGCAGCACATCCTCGATCCGGCCCGAGGGGCTGGAGACGATCGTCTCGCGTTCAATGATGGTGGTCGCATAGATCCCGCTCGACAATGCGGGCTCCAGCCCGCGTCCGGTCACGATGATCTCGGGCTTGGTTTCGGCTTCGGCCGGCTCCTGCTCCGGCGATTGCTCCTCCGCGGCGAGCGGCGCGCCCAAGGGCAGAGACAGCGCCAGGACGGAGACACAGACAGACAGGCGCAGCATCATTGGCATCGAACAACCTTCAGGTGATTTCTTCGTGATCGGGCGCGCACCGCAGGCGGCGCGGAACCGGGCGGGTATCCGGCCCTGATCATGCGTTCTCGAACGGCGGGATATCCGGCATTCGCCCGGATGAAAAGCGCGGAGCGGCAACTCGGCGCGATTGCAGCCCTGCTGGACGCCCGGCAGCACCGGATGCGCTCAGCGGGACACCCCGCCAACCCCGTTAGCCCGAATGGGCGGCAATCCATTCTTCCACCACCGGCGCGACCTTGGTGCGCCAACGGCTGCCGTTGAAGATGCCGTAATGTCCGGCGCCTTCGGCCATGTAATAGCGTTTCTTCGCTGCGGGCAGTTTCGGCGTCAGCTTGAGCGCCGCCTTGGTCTGGCCGAGGCCCGAGATATCGTCTCGCTCGCCTTCGATGGCGAGCAGCGCGGTATCGGTGATCTGCTTGATGTCGACCAGTTCGCCCTTGTGGCGGAACTCGGCTTTAGGGATCGAATGCTTCTGGAACACTTCTTCCACGGTCTGGAGGTAGAACTCCGCCGTCATGTCGCACACGCTACGATATTCGTCGTAGAAATCCTTCGTCGCCTGCGCGCTCGCATCGTCGCCAACGGTGAGGTGTTTGTACATCTCGTAATGGCTCATCATGTGGCTAGACAGGTTCATGCTCATGAACGCGTTAAGCTGCATGAAGCCGGGATAGACGCGGCGGCCCGCACCTGCATATTTCGCAGGCACCGTCGCGATTACGCTCTGGCGGAACCATTCGATCGGGCGCTGCATCGCCATGTTGTTGACCGCGGTGGGACATTCGCGGGTGTCGATCGGCCCGCCCATCATCGTCAGCGTTGCAGGCGTTGCGGGCGAGTTGTGCAGGTTCATCAGCGCGGTCGCGGCGAAGGCGGGCACGCTTGGCTGGCACACTGCCATCATGTGGATGCGCTGACCGCCTGCTTCCCCATGGATGTGTTCGGCGAATTCGATCAGGTAATCGATATATTCGTCGAGATCGAAATTGCCTGCATCAGTCGGCACCATCTTGGCATCGGCCCAATCGGTGACGAACACCTCGCAGCTTTCCAGCATCCGTTCCACCGTGCCGCGCAGCAGGGTGGCGTAATGGCCGCTCATCGGCGCGACGATCAACAGGCGCGGGCGATCTTCAGGGGTGCCTTCGACGCGGAAGCGCAGCAGATCGCCGAATGGACGCTTCAACGCGGTGGTTTCGGTAACCGCATGGGTCTTGCCGCCGATTTCGACGGTTTCGATCCCGAACGCGGGCTTGCCGTAATGCGCGGTCGCATGGGCGAACACTTCCAGCGCGTTGGCAACCATCGGCCCCATGCCCATGTAACCGAGCGGATTGGCGGGGTTCGACAGCATGCCCGAGCTGATCGAGGCGAGCGCGCTGGCGCTGTTCATCCAGCTGCGCTGCAGTTCATAGGCGTGGTAAAGCATCGTGTGGCCCTCCGGCATCGCGAACAATTTGCGCCGCTTGGCGGGGCGCTTGGTGCCTCAGATGGCCCTTTGCGCCCTATTGTGCAATGCACAATTGCGCCACTGCGGGCCAGCCGCAGGGCCACCGCGCAGGGGACAGCGCAGCACCGTACCGATTTTTGCACGTGAAATTCGCCTGCGTTAAGGCTAGGGCGGCGCGGATATGCATGGCGAACCTCAGACGCGCGGACCTTCCGAAGACCAGCCCGATAGCGGCAGTGAGCCGTCTGCCCTGCCGGAAGTTGTGGTCGATGTGGCGGTTGCGGTGGACGAAGACGCGCCGCGTTCGCGCTCGCTGGCGCCCTTGCAGATGGTATTCGGCGCAGCGAAACATTACCCGCGCCAGATCGCTTTGGCGCTGCTGGCGTTGGTGATCACATCGGCGGCAACGCTGGCGATTCCGTGGCGGTTCAAGGTCATTATCGACGAGGCATTCGGTGGTGGCGCGACCCCCGATGGCATCGGACACGCCTTCCAGTACCTGCTGATGATCGTGGTGATCCTCGGCATCGGCACGGCGCTGCGGTTCTATTTCGTCAGCTGGCTTGGTGAGCGCGTGGTGGCCGATATCCGCCTGAAGGTGCAGCACAACCTGCTGCGGCTTTCGCCCGGTTTCTACGAGGTCAACAGCCCCAAAGAAATATCCAGCCGGATGACGAGCGATACCGCGATCATCGAGAACGTGGTCGGCACCACCATTTCCGTCGCGCTGCGCAATTCGCTAACCGCGATCGGCGGGATCGGGTTGCTGATCTTTATTGCGCCTTCGCTGACGCTCGGATTGCTGATCGGCATTCCGCTGGTTATTGCGCCAATCGTGTTTTTCGGGCGCAAGATCCGTACAGTTTCGCGAACCAGTCAGGATCGGATCGCGGATGTCGGTGCCTATGTGACCGAAGTGCTGGCGGCGATGAAAATCGTGCAGAGCTTCGGGCAGGAGCGGCGCGAAAGCGAGCGATTTGCGGGCGTGGTGGAGGAAACCTTCGCGGTTGCCCGGAAGCGCATCATCTTGCGCGCGGCGATGACATCGGTGGTGATCCTGCTGGTGTTCGGGGCGATCACGCTGGCAATGTGGCGCGGCGCGCTGGCGGTAAATCAAGGCACGATTACACCAGGGGATATGGGCTTTTTCGTCTTCGTCGGGATTCTCGTGGCAGGCGCGTTGGGTTCGCTCACCGAGGTTTACGGCGATCTTCTGCGCGGGGCGGGCGCGGCGAGCCGGCTGGCCGAACTGCTCGAATCCCGGCCCGAAATCGCAGCCCCTGCACGGCCCGAACGCCTGCCCGAACCGGCGCGCGGCAGCCTCAGCTTCCGCAATGTCACCTTCCGCTATCCGGCGCGGCCAGAGGTGGCGGCGCTGAAGGATTTCACGCTCGAGATCGAACCGGGCGAGACGGTCGCCATCGTCGGTCCTTCGGGCGCGGGCAAAAGCACGATTTTCCAGCTGGTCGAACGGTTCTACGATCCGCAGGTCGGCACCATTCGATTGGACGGCGTGCCGCTGACCAGCGCCGATCCCGGCGATATCCGCGCGCGCCTCGCGCTGGTGCCGCAGGACGGGGTGCTGTTCAGCGCCAATGCCCGTGACAACCTGCGCTATGGCAAGTGGGACGCCACCGACGAACAGATCTGGGACGCGGCGCGCGCCGCCAACGCCGAAAGCTTCATCAAGGCGCTGCCGCAAGGCCTCGATACCTATCTGGGTGAAGGCGGAACGCAGCTTTCGGGCGGGCAGCAACAGCGCGTCGCCATTGCCCGCGCGCTGCTGCGCGATGCCCCGATCCTGCTGCTCGACGAAGCGACCAGCGCGCTGGATGCCGAAAGCGAACAGCTGGTGCAGCAGGCGCTCGAAAAGCTGATGGCGCAGCGCACCACGCTGGTGATCGCCCACCGCCTCGCCACGGTGCGCGCGGCAGACCGGATTGTGGTGCTGGAGGACGGCCGGATCGTCGAACAGGGCACGCATGATGCCTTGAGCAAGGCGGGCGGCCTTTATGCGCGGCTCGCCCGGCTGCAATTCGCCGACGCGGCGGCCTGAACCCGCCCGTTTTTCGACGAAATGTCGCTTTCGCCGGATAAACGGCAACCTGTGGCCTGATGCGGCGTTAATGTGACACTATCTAAAGCCTGCACCAGTTTTTCAGGGACTTCATACATGATCCAAAAGACCGCCGCCTTCTTGGGCGCCAGCCTGTTCGCGCTCGCGCTGACTTCGCCTGCTATCGCCGGTGACGATACCCACGGTCACGCAGCCGGTATCGAATTGCTGCTGGACGACAGCGAAGACACTGCATCCGCGCTCCCTACAATGAGCTTCGGCGAGTGGGGCGTGGACCCCGATCTGCTCGCCGCCGACGTGAAGCCGGGTGACGATTTCAACGCCTATGTCAACGGGCCGTGGATCGCGGCCAACCCGCTGCCGTCCGAATTCAGCCGAATCGGCGCCTTCACCCTGCTCGGCGAGAAAAGCACCGCCGACGTCAAGGCGCTGATGGATGAATTGCTGGCCAAGGATGCGGCCAGCCTGAGCGCGGATGAAGCGCGGATCGTCAACGCCTACAAATCCTATCTCGATACCGCCGCCATTGAAGCGGCAGGGATTGCGCCTGCGCAGCCGTATCTCGACAGGATCTTCAGCGCGACCAGTCTCGATGATCTCGCCATGCTGTGGGCCGAGCCGGGCCTTCCCAGCCCGGTCAGCGGCGGCGTGAGCGTGGATGCCAAGCAGCCCGATCGCCACATCGCTTCGGTCGGGTTCGGCGGACTGGGCCTGCCGGACCGCGATTACTATCTCGACGACAGCGAAAAAGGCCGCAGCATCCAGGCGAAGTACAAGGAATTTCTGACGTTCATTTTGAGCGAGGCGGGCTATCAGGACCCGGCGGCTGCCGCCGAAGCGGTTTATGCCTTCGAAGACCGGATCGCCCGCACCGTCGCATGGGATCGCACCGTGCGGCGCAACCGCGACCTCACCTATAACCTGCTGACCGCCGATGAACTCGCCGCAATCGGAGGCAAGGTGCCGGTGCCTGCGATGCTCGCCGCAATCGGGATTGAGGACAGCCCCGGCTTCGTCGTCAGCCTGATGCCGCCGACGGCAGAGGAGATCGAAGCGCTGGGGCTGGATGATGCGACGCTGGCGAAGATCGGCACCGGTCTGCCGGGGATGTTTGCGCTGCTGAGCGAAACCCCGGTGGCTACCTTGCAGGCGTGGATGGCGGTCGAACTCCTGTCCAACAACGCGGCCGTGCTGCCCAAACGCTTCGACGAAGCCAGCTTCGCGTTCTACGGCAAGACCCTGCGCGGCACGCCCGAACAGCGCCCACGCTGGAAGCGTGCCATCGGCGAATCCGAAGGCCTGCTGGGCGAATTGATCGGCAAGGCCTATGTCGAGCGGTACTTCCCGCCCGAGAACAAGGCGGCGATGGACGAACTGGTCGCGAACCTGCGGATCGCGCTGCGCGAATCGCTCGCCGAGATCGACTGGATGGGCGAAGAAACCAAGACGCAGGCGCGCGCCAAGCTCGACAGTTTCGACCCCAAGATCGGCTACCGCCCCAACTTGGAAACCTATGAAGGGCTCGCCATCACACCGGGCGATCCGATCGCCAACCGCATGGCCGCAGCCAAGTGGGGTCTGGCCGACAATGTCGCGAAACTGGGCCAGCCGATCGACCGGACCGAATGGTTCATGCTGCCGCAGACCGTGAACGCCTATTACAACTCCACCAAGAACGAGATCGTGTTCCCGGCCGGCATCCTGCAACAGCCGTTCTTCGCGCTCTCCAACGATATCGCGGTGAATTACGGCGCAATCGGCGGGGTTATTGGGCACGAGATCGGCCACGGGTTTGACGATCAGGGTTCGAAGTCCGACGCCACCGGCGCCTTGCGCAACTGGTGGACGGATGAGGACCGCAAGGCATTCGATGCGCTGGGCGATCGGCTGGTGGCGCAATACAATGCGTTCTGCCCGCTCGATAACGGCGATACTTGCGTCAATGGCCGCCTGACCCTCGGCGAGAATATCGGGGATGTCGGCGGGCTTTCGATGGCCTACCGCGCTTACAAGATCGCAACCAAGGGCAAGGATGTGCCCGTGATCGACGGCCTGACCGGCGACCAGCGCTTCTTCCTTGCCTGGGCGCAAGTGTGGCGCTCCGCGCAGCGCGAGGAAAACTACCGCAACCGCCTGCGCACCGACAGCCACAGCCCCGAGGAATACCGGGTCAACGGCGTCGTCCGCAATCTGGACGAATGGTACGAAGCCTTCGACGTAAAGCCCGGCGATGCGCTGTATCTGCCCCCGGAAGAGCGCGTGCGCATCTGGTAAAACCACCCGGAGGCCCGCTCCTGCACAAAGGAGCGGGCCTTTTGGTTTGACACTGCCGCACGGCTCGTCAAAGCGCCTCGGCCATGAGCGAAACCATTGTGGCGATCCTGCTCGGCATCCTCGAAGGGCTGACCGAGTTCCTCCCCGTATCATCGACAGGGCATCTGATCCTCGCCAGCGAGCTGTTCGGCTATGATGCCGCGCAGTGGGCGCAGTTCAACATCGTCATCCAGCTGGGCGCGATCCTCGCCGTGGTGGTGACCTATTTCCGCTACCTGTGGGGCATGTTCATCGGCCTGCTCAAGTGGGAGCAGGTGGCGGTGCGGTTTGTGCGCAACCTGCTGGTCGCCTTCATCCCGGCAGCCGTCATCGGCCTGTCGGTGAAAGACCAGATCGACGTGATGCTGGAAAGCCCGTTGGTGGTCGCCTGGGCGCTGCTCGTTGGCGGGATCGCGATGATCGGGCTCGAGAAGAACGTGCGCCCTGGTGCGGACAGCGGCGTGGCCGACATTCCGCTCGCCAAGGTGATCGGCATCGGGTTCATCCAATGCCTCGCGATGATCCCCGGCACCAGCCGTTCGGGCGCGACCATCCTCGGCGCACTGGCGATGGGCGTGGGCCGCAAGACGGCAGCGGAGTTCAGCTTCTTCCTCGCCGTCCCGACCATGCTGGGCGCGGCCACGGTCAAGATCGCATCGGAACCGGAAAAGCTGCTGGCGGGCGGCGGGTTGATCGGCTGGGGCGAAATCGCGCTGGGTCTGATCGCCGCCTTCCTGACCGCACTGGTCGTGATCCGCGCCTTCGTAACCTATGTCGGCCGCTTCGGTTTCGCACCTTTCGGCTACTACCGGATCGTGGTGGGCGGGGCGGCGATTGCGTGGCTGATGCTGCGCTGACCTGCATTGCTCAGGAACCACCGGCGCACAGGGGGGTTTGGGAGTCGAACAGGGCGGTACACGCCCGCACTCCGTGGAGACTCAAGCGAAGATGGCGTTGCTGGTGCTGATCATGTTGGGCGTGACGCTGGGCTGGCTGGCCTCGATCATCGCACGCACCGAAGCACCGGGCGCAATCTTGCGTCAGATCGCGGGCGGCGTGACGGTATCGCTGGTTGCAGGGGTCATAGCCAATGGCGGAACGATGCTGGGCAGCCTCTCGTTCCTCGGCCTTGGCGTTGCGCTGGCAGCGACTGCGGTCGCGCTGGTGCTTTACCACGCGGTTCTGCGGCGGAAGGCAGAAGCCTGACGGGTTCAGCCCCCAAGCCCACAGTGCAGTGCAGTGCAGCCAAAGCTGGCGATGCCTAGATCATCAAAGTCCTAAACCGCCGCCGCCCCGCTGCCGCGCCCGCCGCGCAGGTGGTATTCCTGCGTCCCGCGGTGCAGCACATTGTCGACATCGATCACCGCCGAGTTGGCATAGGTGAAGCCCGCCGGAAGGCTGCGGTACAACCGGTCGAAATCGCGCTCCACCGTCTGGCGGTACAGATCTTCAAAGCTGGGAATGACGAAATAGGTCGGCTGGAGATCACTGATGACATAATCGGTGCGCATCACGCGGTCGACGTTGAGCACGATCCGGTTGGGACTTTGCGCTTCGACTGCGAACCGCGCCTCTGTGGGGCCCGACAGGATGCCCGCGCCATAAGCCCGGATACCGTCGCTCTCCTCGATCAGCCCGAATTCGACCGTGTACCAGTAGAGCGCGCCCAGCGCCTTCAGGCGGTTGTAACGCATCGCCTTCCACCCGGCGCGGCCATATTCCTGCATATAATCGGCATAGACCGGATCGGTCAGCATCGGGACATGGCCGAACACATCGTGGAACACGTCGGGTTCCTGGATGTAGTCGAAGGTTTCGCGGGTGCGAATGAAATTGCCCGCCGGGAAGCGCCGGTTGGCGAGGTGCCAGAAAAAGACGTGATCGGGAATCAGCATCGGCACCGGCACCACGCTCCACCCGGTGAGCGCACCGAGCTCTTCGGACAGCGCACCGAATTCGGGAATGCCGCCGCGCCCCAGATCGAGCTTTTCCAGACCCGCCATGAAGGCGCTTGCGGCGCGACCGGGCAGCACCTCCATCTGGCGGGCGAACAGCTCGTTCCATACCGCGTGGTCCTCGGCGGTATAGTCGGTCTGCTTCGGCTCCAGCCAGTCCTCGCCGACATGGGCGGGCTTTGCGAGCGGCGCGGTAAAGACATCGCCCGACATTTCGGGCAATGTAGTGAAGTCGGGGTCAGGGTGTGCGAGCGTGGCCATATCGTTACAGATGATACTATCACCAGCGCGCTGCAAGGACAAATCGGAGAGGGCGGAAATGGGCATGAAGCGCGGTGAATATCATGATGCGCTCGAACCGCTGACGCATGACCTGGTCAGCATGGCTCGCTGGGTCAGGGCGACCGGCGCGCGGGTGGTGGTGGTCTTCGAAGGGCGCGACACCGCGGGAAAGGGCGGCGCGATCAGCGCAGTGCGCGCCAAGCTCAATCCGCGCCAGTGCCGCACAGTCGCCCTGTCCAAACCGACCGAAGCCGAACTGACCCAGTGGTATTTTCAACGCTATGTCGCTCACTTGCCGTGCGCGGGCGAAATCGTGCTGTTCGATCGGTCATGGTACAACCGCGCCGGGGTGGAAAAGGTGATGGGTTACGCCAGCGCAGCGCAGGTCACAGCGTTCCTCGAACAGGTCCCGGTGTTCGAGAAGCTGCTGGTGGACGATGGCATATTGCTGTTCAAATACTGGCTGGCGACCGATCAGGACCAGCAGGAAGCGCGCCTGCGCGAACGGCTCGACGATCCGCTGAAGCGCTGGAAACTGTCACCGATCGATCTTGCCGCGCGCGAGAAGTATGATGATTATACTGCCGCGCGCGAAGCGATGCTGGCGGCAACCCATACGCCCCATGCACCGTGGACGCTGGTGGACTTCAACGACCAGAAGCGCGGACGACTGACGCTCATCCGCGACCTGCTGGGACGGATTCCCGATACGCATGAGGAACCGCCTGGCATTGATTTCCCCGATCTGGGGCGCGAGCCTGCAAAGGAAAGCTATGGCGTGCTGAAGCCGATTGCGGATTATCCGACCGACTAAAGCGCCGCGCTCGCCTGCGTCACCTGCCGCCCGTCATCCGCGAATGCGGCGAGATCATACCCCTCCTCGCTCTTGCGCATCGCCAGATGCAGCGGTTCGCCTGCGACAGCAGGGGACAGGCCGCGGAATGCGAAGGAGCGCAAGCGGTTCTCGCCCAGTTCGCTGGCGGCGAGTTGCAGCAGCAGGCTCGCAATCAGCGGCCCATGGACGACAAGCCCGCGATACCGCTCGACGTCGTGCGCATAGGGCGCATCGTAATGGATGCGGTGCGTGTTGAAGGTCAGCGCCGAATAGCGGAACAGCAGGCGCGGATCGGGATTGATGGTGCGCTGAGCATCCCAGCCCGCATGATCGAAGCGACCCCCGCTGAGCGGCGGCGGGCTGAGCGGTGCATCGCAGGCAGCCGCCTCGCGATAGACCAGCGTCTGCGTCTCGACCACCGCCAGCGTGCCGTTGGCACGGGTATGGTGCTCGACATCGACAAAGGCGAGCCGGCCCGATCCGCCTTCCTTCTCGCTCACCGAAGCAACCCGGCTGGTGCGCTCGATTACTGCGCCGATGGCGATGGGGGAATTGAAGGCGATTGTCGAGGAGGCCCACATCCGGCGCGGCATGGGAAAGGGTGGCAGGAAGCTGTCGGTACTGTCGTCGCGCGCCGGGTGGCCGTCCTCGCCCAGCTTCGCGGTTGGCGCCTCGGGCGGGCACAGCGCGAAGTGGATACCCTGTGGCATGATCGCCGGGTGCGGCATGGCCAAGTCGAAGGTAGCGAGCCAGCGCATCGCCAGCCCTTGATCGAGCCGTTCGGCCGCGCGGCTCTCGCGCCCGATCCACGCCTCGTAATTCATTCCGCTCGCTCGAACACCGCGGCGATCCCCTGTCCGCCGCCGATGCACATCGTCTCCAGCCCGTAGCGCACATCGCGCCGGTGCATTTCATGCGCCATGTCGGCGAGGATGCGCCCGCCGGTCGCGCCGATGGGATGGCCGAGGCTGATGCCCGATCCGTTGACGTTGAGCATCTCGCGGCGGGAGTCGTCCTCGCTCCAGCCCCAGCCTTTCAGCACGGCGAGCACCTGCGGGGCGAAGGCTTCGTTGAGTTCGACCAGCCCGATATCGTCCCATGAATATCCGCGCCGCGCGAACAGACGCTCCACTGCAGGCACTGGGCCGATACCCATGCGCGAAGGATCGCAGCCCGCCGCCGCCCAGCCGCCGAACCACAGCATCGGGGTGAGCCCGAGTTCCTCCAGCTTGTCCTCCGCCACCACCAGACAGGCGGCGGCCGCATCGTTCTGCTGGCTGGCATTGCCCGCGGTGACGATCGCTTGCGGATCGCGCTTTGCGTCGATGGGCGCAAGCTTGCCGAGCGTCTCCATGCTGGCATCTGTGCGGTAGCCCTCGTCGTGGTCGAATATGACAGGATCCCCCTTCCGCTGAGGGATCGCGACGGGGACGAGCTGATCGGCAAACTTCCCCTCGGTCCAAGCGCGCGCCGCGTTCCGATGGCTGCGCACGGCAAACGCGTCCGCCGCCTCGCGGGTGATGCCGTAATCCTTGGCGAGGTTCTCTGCTGTCTCGATCATCCCGGTGATGACACCGAAACGCTCGACCGGCTGGCTCATCACCCGGCCCCGGCTGAGGCGATCATGCAGCACCATGTCGCCCATCCGCACGCCCCCGCGCGCGGCGAGGGTGTAGTGTTCTACGTTCGACATGCTCTCGACACCGCCCGCGACGACCACATCGGCCATCCCGGTCTCGACCATCATCGCAGCCGTCGCCACTGCCTGCACGCCCGATCCGCAGCGCCGGTCGAGCTGGAAGCCGGGCACTTCAATCGGCAGCCCCGCCGCGAGCCATGCCCAGTGGCCGATAGCCGGGGCCTCGCCATTGCCGTAGCCTTGCGAGAACACGACATCGTCAACGCGTGCGGGATCGATCCCGCTGCGGTCCATCAACGCGCCGAGGATCACCGCGCCAAGTTCTCCCGCGTTCAAGCTGGAAAGCCCGCCAAGGAACTTGCCCACCGGGGTGCGCAGCGGGGTGCAGATGGCGGCTCTTCTGGTCATAGGTCTCTCAATTCCGTCCGGGTTATCTGTTCTTGTCGGAAAGCGCCACCGTGCCCGCATCGACCAGCTTGCCGATCGCGCCCGAAGACAGCCCCAGCCGCTCGGCCAGCACTTCCTCGGAATGCTGGCCGAGGTAGGGCGCAGGCGCGGGATCGCCCGCCTCACGCCCCGGCAGGTTCGCAAAGCTGCGGGTGGCGGGATAGGCAAAGCCGCTGGGATTGGCGGGCGACGGGCCGAACAGCGGGTTGCCTGCCACCAGTTCTGCGTCATTCGCGGCCTCATGCGCGGTGCGATAACGCTCGAAGGTGCAGCCTTCTGCCGCAAGGCGCGCGGCTAGATCGGCATAGTCGAAGCCGTCTGCCGCCTGTTGGAACAGTGCGAACAGCGCTGCCCGGTGCTGAAAACGCGGCGTGTCTCCGTCGGCGAAGCGCACGCCAAGTTCGGCTTCGAGCGCGGCAATCCCCGCGTCCACACCGAACGCCTTGACCAGCCCGTTCCACTGCTTGGGCGTGAGCGCAGCGACCATGAAGCGTGACCCGTCGCGGCTGCGGAAATCCCGCCCGAACGCGCCCCAGATCGCGTTGCCCAGCCGCTCGCGGTCGGCCCCGCGATAGAGCATTTCCGCCATCGTCCCCGAATTAGCGAGCGTGCCGATCGCGACATTGCCCAGCGGCACGCGCACTTCGCTGCCTTCACCCGTGCGGCCCCGGTGGTGGAGCGCCGCGAGCATTGCGAAGGCGCTATAAGCCCCGGTGATGAAGTCCCACGCGGGCAGCACCTGATTGACGGGAGGAGCCGTAGCCGGGTCCCAGTCCTCCGGCCCGCACATCAGCGGGTATCCGGCGGCAGCGTTGACGGTGAAGTCCATCGCCTGGCGCCCATCGTGCCAGCCCATGATGCGCAGGCTGATCATGTCCGCCCGCCGCGCCGCCATCGCCGCATGGGCAAGGAAGCTGCGTTCCGGCAGATTGGTGATGCACTGGCCGGTTTTCGCCGCCAGTTCGACGCACAACTCGCGCCCTTCCCCCGATTGCAGATCGAGCGCGACCGATTTCTTGGCGCGGTTGAGGTTCTCCCAGCTCAGCGAACGCCCCTGGCTGGTCAGCATGTAGCGGTTGTAATCCAGCCCGCCCGCCGTGTGATCGACGCGGATCACCTCCGCCCCCATCTGCGCGCAATACAGCCCCGCCGTTGGCGAAGCGACAAAGCTGGAAACTTCGATGATCGAGAGGTCGTTGAGGAGGTTGTACATCAGTCGCTCAGGCCCACCGCGCTGCGACTAGCCAGCAAGCTGGCAAGTCTCGCGCCCCTCCCGCTTGCGGGAGGGGAATGAAGCTTGGTGAGCGCAGCGAACCTAGCTGCAATGGGGTGGGCATCCGCACCTCAAGCAGTCTCCTTCCACTCGCGCAGCATGTGCTTGGCGATCTGTAGCTGGAGGATCTGCGTGGTGCCCTCGTAAATGCGGTAAATGCGCGCATCGCGGAAGAACCGTTCGGCGTCATATTCGGCCAGATAGCCCGCGCCGCCGTAGACCTGCACCACCCGGTCGACCACCCGGCCGCACATCTCGGAAGCAAACACCTTGAAGGCGGCGGCCTTCACCAGAATGTTCTCCCCCCGGTCAGCGCGCGCGGTGACATCGGCCATCATGCTTTCGGCGGCGTAGATTTCGATCTCGCTGTCGGCGAGCATCGCCTGGATCAGCTGGAAATTGGCGATCGGTTCACCGAAGGCCTTGCGTTCATTGGCATAACGCAGCGCCGAATCGAGCGCGCGGCGGGCATAGCCGGTCGCCGCAGCGCCCACAGAAATGCGCCCGTTATCGAGGCTCTTCATCGCAAAGACAAAGCCCTTGCCGGTTTCCCCGCCGAGCAGCGCGTCACCCGGCACGCGCACATCATCCAGCATGATGTCGGAAATGTGCGATCCCGACTGGCCCATCTTCTTGTCGGGCGATCCGGTTGAAACACCGGCTGCGTTCATCGGGACGAGAAAGGCGGAGACATGCGCGTTCTTGGGCAGCGCCTCCTTTTCGGTGCGCGCCATGATCAGCGCGACATCGGCGTGGGGGGCGTTGGTGATGTAGCGTTTGGTGCCGTTCAAGATCCAGCCATTACCGTCCGGATCGGGCACCGCCGTCGTCTGAAGACCAGCGGAATCGCTGCCCGATCCCGGCTCGGTCAGGCCGAAGCACGCGATCTTGCCCTCGGCGACCTTCGGATACCATTCGGCCTTCTGGGCCTCGGTCGCGCCGTTCTTGAGCGCGCTCGAAAACATGCCGACATTGATCGAGAAGATCGACCGATAGGCCGGCGCGGCATAGGCCATGATGTTAACCACGCGCGCATATTGCGTCATGTTCAGCCCCGCGCCGCCGTATTCTTCGGGCACGCTGAGGCCGAACAGGCCCATGTCGCGCATCTCGTCCACGATTTCCGGCGGGATCGCATCATTGGCGATCACTTGCGGTTCGGCCGGGATCAGCCGTTCGCGGACATAGCGCGTGAGCTGCTCGGCGAATTGCGCGAACACCTCCTCGTCCATGCCGGCATTAAGGGGAGCGGAAAGCGCGCTGGGGGCATTCATGGCAATTACAATCCTTCGGGCGGTGCCGCAGCACCGGCTGGTAAGGTCAGGGCCGATTCACTGGCGGCTTTGCGCCGGAGCGTCGCCCGCGGCTTCGGCAGGGACCGCGCCAGTTGGAGCGGCCTCGGGCGGGAGCGCCTCGGGCGGCAGGCGGCGCTCGTCGAGCATATCCGCCGCATCCTCCAATGCCTCGGCCTCGCCGGGACTCACGCCGCCGGGCGCATCGACCCCGTCGCCCTCACACGCGGCGAGAGCGGGGACGAGCGCGGCGAGGATCAGCAGACGGCGCACGGGTTCGTCCGCCTATTCGCTGGCCTGCTCGGCAGCGGCGGCAGCCTCGGCAGCCACAGCGGCCGCAGCGTCGGCGGCGTCTTCAGCGGCGGCTTCTGTTTCGGCGCCCGCCTCGCTGTCGACATCCGGTGCGTCAGTGGCAGTGGCATCGGGATCGGCCACCGCCTCGTCGCTGATCGCCTCCAGCGCCTCGTCTGCGGGCATTTCCACAGTATCGGCGGTCGCTTCGGTCGAGGCGTCGTCGGCGCTGCCACAGGCCGCCAGCATCAGTGCGGCGGCGGTCAGGGCGGCGAAAGTGGTGCGGGTATTCATGGTAAGTCTCTCCTCTGCGCCAGTCTGCACCGGACGGTCATGCGTCCGGCGCGATTGCAGGGGGTGTAGCCAACCTTGGGGGCGAAGGCCAAGCGCCAAATGGTGCCTTAACCAATGCCTGTTAGCCTTGTCCGCATGAACCGTCTTCGCCTCCGCACGGCAATCGCCCTTGCTGCCCTCGGCCTGCCATTTGCCGCCGTGCTCGCCCAGAGCGGCGAACCCGCCTTCACCGTGGCCGAGACCGGGCGCAGCTATGCCAGCCTGCAGGCCGCAGTGGACGCCGTGGGCAATACCCGCGCGACGATCCGCATTGCGCCGGGAAGCTACCGGCAGTGCGCGGTGCAGGAAGCCGGGGTCATCGTCTATGAAGCTACCGAGCCCGGCACCGTGACGCTCGCCGGGAGAGCCTGCGAAGGCAAGGCGGCCCTGGTGCTGCGCGGCACCGGAGCCGAAATTCGCGGGCTGACCTTCAGCGGCATCAATGTGTCCGACGGCAACGGCGCGGGCATCCGGCTGGAGGCAGGCAGCCTCAATGTCGCCTATGCGCGGTTCGCAAACAGCCAGCAGGGCATCCTCACCGCAGCCGATCCGGCGATGCGCGTCTATATCACCCGCTCGACCTTCAGCGGTCTTGGCACCTGCGAGAACGACGCGGGCTGCGCGCATTCGCTCTATATCGGCGATATCGGCACGCTGACAGTGCGCGAAAGCCGGTTCGAACGTGGCACCGGCGGCCATTACCTGAAGGCGCGCGCCGCAGAAGTGACGATCGAGGGCAACAGTTTCGACGATGCGAACGGGCGCACCACCAATTACATGATCGACCTGCCCGCCGGATCGCGCGGACGGATCGCCGACAACTGGTTCGTGCAGGGGCGCGACAAGGAGAACTACTCGGCCTTCATCGCACTGGGCGCAGAGGATATCCTGCACCCATCCGACGGCCTCAGGATCGAGAACAACGAGGCCCGCTTCGTCCCCGGCCTGAAGCGCAACAGCGTATTCCTCGCCGACTGGACGGGCGAGCGGGTCGTGATGCAGGGCAACCGGCTGGCCGACGGGCTGGCGCAGTACGAGGCGCGCTAACTCAGCAAATGCCCCGAGCGATCCCGCTTGGTCGCCAGATAGCGGGCATTGTGCGGGTTTTCGGGGAGCTGGTGCGGCACGCGCTCGCTCACCGCGATCCCTGCAGCTTCCAGCGCCGCCACCTTGACCGGGTTGTTGGTCAGCAGCCGAATTTGGCCCGCCCCCAGCAATTCCAGCATCCGCGCCGCCACCGGAAAATCGCGCGCTTCGTCGGGCAGGCCCAATCGCTGGTTGGCCTCGACCGTGTCGAACCCCTGATCCTGAAGGCGGTAGGCGCGCAGCTTGTTGATCAGCCCGATCCCGCGCCCTTCCTGCCGCATATACAGCAGCACGCCCCAGCCCCCGCTATCCCGCGCCTCATGCGCCATCGCGTGCAGCGCGCCGTCCAGTTGCGGCCCGCAATCGCATTTGAGGCTGCCGAGGATGTCGCCGGTGAGGCATTCGGAATGGAGCCGCACCAGCGGCTTGCGGTCGCCCGTCTGCTTGCCGATGATCAGCGCGACGTGTTCGCGCAGGTCGGCGGCGGAGCGGAAGGCGACGATCTCGGCATCCTCGCACGCCGAAACGGGCAAGTGGGCGCGGGTGACGATCTTGAGCGCGCCCGCGTCGGCGTAGGCGTCCAGGTCGCTTGCGGCGACCGGCACCGCCTCGCCCGCTTCCACCGGATCAACCAGAAAGGCGGGCAGGATCCCGGCAATTCGCGCCAGTTCCAGCGCGGCGGCGGCGGTGTCGGCCCAATCGAGCGCAACAGCCTTGAACGGGCCTTTCAGCGGATTACCCAAATCGAGCGCCGGGTCGGCAATCGGCAGCGCATCGCGCAAGGTGAACGGCTCTCCGCCGGTAATCAGCACCGGAGCGTGCGGGACGGCAGCATCGCGCTGGTTGGCGAGTTTCAGCGTCGTCGCCCGCGCGGCGGAAATCAGCATCCGGCTGGCGCTCGCCCCGCTGGCGATGGCGGTTTCGACCGGCAGCAGCACCGGCCCGCCATCGAACGCCAGCGGCCAGCCGTGGCGCAACGCGTCGACCGCCTGCGCCGCGCGGCGTTCAGGGGACGGCGTGCTCAGATGTCGAACTCCGTGATCAGCGGCACGTGATCGGACGGTTGCGTCCACCCGCGCGCGTCCTCCAGCACGCGGTGCGCGGTCGCCTGCTGGGCGAGGCTTGGCGATGCCCACATGTGATCCAGCCGCCGCCCCTTGTCGTTGGTCTGCCAGTTCGGGTTACGATAACTCCACCAGCTGTAATAGCGCTCCGGATGCGGCACATGCTCGCGCCCGATATCGACCCAGCCATGCGCGTCGCGGAACTTGCCCAAAGTCTCGACCTCGATCGGCGTATGGCTGACGACCTTCAGCAGCTGCTTGTGGCTCCACACGTCGCTTTCCAGCGGGGCGATGTTGAAATCGCCGACGATCAGCGTGGACCGGTCGAGAGTGTCCGCCCAGCGCGTCATCCGCCCGAGGAAATCGAGTTTCTGGCCGAACTTCTTGTTCACTTCGCGATCGGGAACGTCGCCGCCGGCGGGGACGTAAACGTTCTCGACCAACACATCCTTGCCCAGCAATTCCACGCCGATGTGCCGCGCCTCGCCATTGTCCTGCCAATCGTGGCGGGTGACTTCGCGGATGGGCAAGCGGCTGACCGTGGCGACGCCGTGGTAGCCTTTTTGACCGCTCACCGCCTGATGGGTGTAGCCCAGCGCCGCCAGCGCCTCGGCCGGGAACAGGTGGCTCTCGCATTTGATTTCCTGCAGGCACAGGATGTCGGGCGCAGCCTCGGTGAGCAGCTTTTCGATGAGGCCCACGCGCAGGCGGGCGGAATTAATGTTCCAGGTAGCAACAGAGATCATGCGCGCGGGCTTAGGGGGGTGTGAACCAGTCCTCAAGTAGCGAAGCGTTAGGACGGCAAGAACGCTGTCTTTCTAGCTTTCACTTTATCGACGCATTGGGGCGCGATAGGGCGGGGCATCACTTTCGGAGACGCCCCATGACCCGCACCTTCTTCGCCGCCCTGCTGCTGTCCGGCGCTGCTTTCCCGGCCCTTGCCGAAGATGCTCCCGCAGAGCCGATGGCCAAGAACGTCATCCTGTTCATCGGCGATGGCATGGGCATTTCCACCATCACCGCCGCGCGCATCTACGAAGCGCAAAAGCGCGGGGAGACGGGCGAGGAAAACAGCCTCAGCTTCGAGAAGTTCGATAATGTCGCGCTGGTCAAGACCTACAACACCAACGCGCAGGTGCCCGACAGCGCCGGCACGGCGACTGCGATGCATTCGGGCGTGAAGACCCGCATCGGCGTGCTGGGCATCGGTCCAGAGGCGGAAAAGGGCGTGTGCGCCGACGCGCTGGCGCATCCGCTGCCTTTGCTGGGCGAGGAAGTGAAGCGGCGTGGGCTGGCGCTCGGCATCGTTACGACCACCCGGCTCACCCATGCCACCCCGGCGAGCGTCTATGCGCGCAGTGCCGACCGCGACTGGGAGGCCGACGCCGCGATTCCCGCCGATCAGCAGGACCAGGGTTGCACCGACATCGCGGCGCAACTGGCCGGGGCCAATTTCGACGTGGCGCTCGGCGGCGGCACGGCGATGTTCTATGGCAAGAACAAGGGGGGACGGCGCGGTGAGGCGGATGCCGACCTTCCAGCCGCATGGGCTGCACGCAGCGGCGGCGTGGTGGTGAAAGACACCGCCGAATTGCGCGCCGCACCAATGGACACACCGGTGCTGGGCATCTTCAACCCCAGTCACATGACCTACATGGCCGATCGCAGGCCGGATTCGCCCGAACCCACGCTGACCGACATGACCGCGCAGGCGATCGCGCGGTTGCAGGCCGATCCCGATGGCTTCTACCTGATGGTCGAAGGCGGGCGCATCGATCACGCGCATCACGGCGGACAGGCAGGCTATGCGCTGGAGGAAGCAGTGGAATTCGCGCGGGCGGTGCAGTGGGCAGTCGACCAGACCGATCCTGACGAAACCCTGATCCTTGTCACCGCCGATCACAGCCACGTGTTCACCATTGCCGGATACCCGCAGCGCGGGAACGACATTCTCGGGCTGGTGGTGCCGCCCGCCGGGCGCGGCGAGGATGGCGGGGATGGGCGCACGCCGGTGCTGGCGGCGGATGGCTTGCCTTATACGACGCTGGGCTATGCCAATGGCCCCGGAGCGCTGCGCGGCGAGCGGACGTTGCCCGAAACCGGCATCGCCGCACAGCAACAGGCGACCGTGCCCACCGGGGGCGAAACCCACGCGGGCGAGGATGTTGCGCTATTCGCGACCGGGCCGGGTGCAGACCGTGCGCGCGGCGTGATCGAACAGAACGAGATCTACTCCATCATCCGCAAGGCTTTGGGCTGGGAGTAACGTTTTTTGTTAGCGCCGGACGCGGACCATCCGGCCTGCTTGGCTGTCGCGGCATAAGCCGCGGCGGGACGCCCAGACTGTTTGGCGCCCTTGCGGTCGCTGCGCGCCCGGTCGATTGCGCGTCCGTCACCAACCTGAAAAAAACAAAACCCCCGACCCGGGGGCGATGGGTCGAGGGTTCCGTTTAGCGTTCGTCACGCTTGTACAAGACAGGCCCTTAGGAAGGGTGGGCAACAGGGGGGAAACCGCCCTTCGGCCCGCCTTGTTGAGAATGATTAGCCGTTCCAGCCTTTCACCAACATGAACAACAGCCGGATTCTGTCGCTTTCTTACAACCGGTTGCGGCCCAGTCGTTCAGCCGGGACGACGAGATGAACGGCGCGGATCGCGGAAAGTGAAAGTATTGTCAGCCACCGACAGGCCATAGCGCTGATTCGTCAACTGCACCCGGGTACGATGATTCTGCGCATCGAGCGCGACCCAGTGAGTCAGTTGCCAACCGCCCGGTGCCGACGCGTTGCGAACGAAGATCAGGTTGATCATCCCGAACTCGGGCTTCTTGGGATCGCGCACCTCGACACTTATGACATCGCGGTTGCCGGTCGGAATCAGCTTGCCGAAACGCTTCACATCACGCTCGGGATCGAACAGCGCGCCGAGCGGCGAATTCTTGATCGGCCAGCGTTCGACCTGCGAAACCTCGTAATCGACCACGTAGAGCGATTTGCCGTTGGAGATGACGAGGAAATCGGAGTTCTTCCCGTAATCGAAACGGATCTTGCCCGGACGCTTCAGCGTCATCACCCCGGACATGACATTGCCTTGCCGGTCGGTCTGACTGAAATCGGCGCGCATCGTGCTGATCGCGCGCAGGGCGTTCACCACTGCATCGATGTCGCTCGTGGCCTGTTGCGCGGCGAGCGGCGCCGGCGCAAGCGCGGCAGGCAAGGCGGGCGCAAGGCCGAAAGCCATCGCCCCGGCTCCAAGGCCAAGCAGCAACGGGCGAAACGGAATAGGGGTTCTGATCATTCCAACGCGCCTAAGGCTGCTGGCTTGAACTGTCGATGAATTAACGCGCCCGCCGCGGCAGCCGGGCAGGCGCGAAAGAAGCCTTACTTGATCTTGGCTTCCTTGAATTCGACATGCTTGCGCGCGACGGGATCGTACTTGCGGAAGCTCATCTTCTCGGTGATGTTGCGCGGGTTCTTCTTGGTCACGTAGAAGAAGCCAGTGCCTTCGCTCGAGACGAGGCGGATCTTCACGGTGGTGGGCTTCGCCATGGCGGTTTCCTGTCAAATCGATTGGCCCACGCATTGCCGAACGCGGGCGTCAAAAAAGCAAATGCGGCGCGCCCGGAAGGCCCGGCACACCGCTCACGCTGGCGCCATTCGCCGAATCGCGGGAAAAAGTCAAGGCGCGCGAAAAGACGGCGCTACCAGTCCGAAGGTCGCGGCTTGCCGCGATTGGCCTTGATCGTGCCGCGGGTTTTCTTGGTCTTGAGCCGCGCGGTCTTGCCCACGCGGTTGAGCCGGGTTTTCGCGCGGCGCTTGGGTTCGGTCTGGGCGTCCTCGAGCAGTGCGGCCAGCTTAGCGCGGGCGTCCTGGCGGTTGGCCTCCTGCGTGCGGTGGGCCTTGGAGGTGACGATCAGATCGCCATTGCCCGCCAGCTTCGACCCCGCCAGCGCGCGCAGCCGCGTGAAGACCGGCGGCGGCAGGCGCAGCGCATAGATATTCACGCGCAGTTCCACCTCGGTCGCGACCTTGTTGGCGTTCTGCCCGCCCGGCCCCGATCCGGCGAGGAAGCTTTCCTGCGCCAGCCGGATGGCGCGGGCGCTCAGCGGTTCTGGCGACCCCTGATCACCGCCGTCATCCATCATGCGCCCCCAGCGCGCGGAAATCGGCAGGCAGGGCGGCGCGGGCTTCGATTGGGGTCTTGCCGGGGCGCGTGACGGTGAGGCTTTCGGCGTGGAGCATCGTCCGCTTCGCCCCCGGAGCATTGCCCCCGCCATAGACAGGATCGCCCAGCAGGGCTGCGCCGAGGCCGCTCAGCGCATGAACGCGCAGCTGATGGGTTCGGCCCGTTTCGGGGCGGAAGCGGATCAGGCTGTGGGGGCCGAGTTCGCCCACCATCTCCCAGTGCGAGACGGCAGTCTTGCCCTTCTTGGCCGCGATCATCCGCCAGCCTTTCTCCGCCGAGCTGATTTTGGACAACGCAAGTTCGATCGTGCCTTGCGTCCCCGGCGGGCGGCCCGCCAGAATCGCCAGATAGGTCTTGCCGACCAGACGCTCCTCAAACGACTTGTTGAACCGCGCCAGCGCCTTCGGATTGCGCGCCAGCAGCAGGCAGCCCGACGTATCGGTGTCGAGCCGGTGCACCGCCACGGGCCGCCGCAGGAAGCCCAGCTTGAGCGCGTCGAGGTGGTCATCGAGGCACAGTCCGCCCTTGCGGGGACGATCGACCGACAGGCCCGCAGGCTTGTCGATCACCAGTGCTTCGCCGTCTTCGTAAAGAATAGGGAGTGTCATATCAGTTCTGCCCGTATCAGCCCGCGCAGGGCATTGCCGAGCCAGAAGCCTTGGTTGAGATCATCAAGCGTCAATTCCGCCTCGCGCGCGCGGCCCTCGGCGATCAGATGTTCGCGCAGAATTCCGGGCAGCAGGCCAAGGGCCGCGGGCGGAGTCAGCAGCACGCCGTCCGGCCCGCCGGCAAAGATATTGGTATAGCTGCCCTCTGTCACCAGCCCATCCGCCCGCACCAGCACAGCCTCGGCCGCGCCCATCGCCCGCGCGGCAGCGAGCGCATCCTCGTAAAAGCCGCGATCGGAGGTCTTGTGCGCCAGCCGCCAGTCGGACGGATCGAGCGGATTGGGCAGCGCGGCCACCTTCACCGGCTCGGCCATGGCGGCAGGCAGCGGCCCGGTTTCGAGCGCGCTCGCCCCGCTGCGCGCCACCAGCAGGCGCACCTTGGCTGGCACATCCAGTTCGAAACACAGCGCCTGAATCTGGTTGCGCAAGGCATGGCGATCCAGCGCAAAGCCGAGTTCTGCCCCGCTTCGCTTCATGCGGGCGAGATGCAGTTCGAGCAGCGGTATCCCGCTTTCGGGATCGAACCGCATCGTCTCGATCAGGTCGCACATCGGCGCTGTCAGGTCGGGCGCGGCGCGGCGGAGGAAGCCTGCCTTGACCTCGCATTCGCGGCGTTCGGACAATGCATCGCTATCGGCCACGATCGCCGAACCGATGCCGAGCACCGCGTTGCCCTGCCCGTTCTCGACCGGCGTGAGCCGCAGCGTGCGGATTGCCACATTGAACGCAGCGTTGCCATCGCTGTCGATCCGCCCGATCGCGCCGCAATAGGGGCCGCGCGCATCACGCTCGATATCCGCCAGCAATTCCATCGCCCGGATCTTGGGCGCGCCGGTGATCGATCCGCATGGAAACAGCGCGCGCACCAGATCCATAGCGCCTTTGCCGGGTTCAAGACGCGCACGCACGGTTGACACCATCTGGTGCACCGTCGGATAGGTTTCGACCGCGAAGGGCGCATCCACGCACACGCTGCCCGGCTCGGCCACGCGCGACAGATCATTGCGCATCAGGTCGACGATCATCAGGTTTTCGGCCCGGTCCTTGACCGAGACGGCAAGGTCTTCGGCCATGGCGCGATCCACCGCCGGGTCGGCGGCGCGGGGCCGCGTGCCCTTCATCGGCTTGACCTTGGCATCGCCCCCGTCGAGCGCGACGAACAACTCGGGCGAAAAGCTCAAAAGCCAGTGCGACCCGTCGAAGATCAGTCCGCCATATCCGGCGCGGCTGCCATCGCGCAGCGCCGCGTAAAGCCCCACCGGATCGCCGCGATACGAACCGGCGAGCAGGTAGGTGAGGTTCGCCTGATAGATATCGCCCGCATGGATCGCCTCGCGCAGCCGCTCGAACGCGGCGGCATAACCGCCAGCCGACAGCTGCGGCTCCATCGGCCCGATGGTACCAGCCCCCTCGGCCCGGTCAGCCAGCCAGCCCTGCACATCGGCAGCCGCGATCCGCCGGGGCGCATCGAACAGGCCGAGCCATACCAGCGGCCCCGCCGCCCCAGAGCGCGCCGCAGCAAGATCGGCGAGCTTCGGCTCCAGCGCCAGCCCGGCTTCGTAGGCTATATAGCCCGCCAGCGATCCGCCACTGTCCCGCCGCGCAGCCTCTGCGGCGGCAAGCACGCTGTCGACCGCATCCGGACAGGTGGCCACAAACAGCGCCTGCGGAGCCTCGTAAAGCAGCGCATCGGCAGCTATTTCCCCGGCGCGGGCATCGTCGAGCAGCACGAATGGTGATGGTTGGCCCATGCGCGCCAGCCATACCGCAAATGTCGCGCAAGTCGAGAACTTGACCGCTGCGCCCACCCCCTGCACATCGGCACGAAGGGCGATCGCGGCGATCGGGATACGACAAGGGGCAAGCAATGGCGGACAGCGCAACCGAAATCTTCCTGGGTCTGGGTGCGGCGGGATCGCGGCAGGCGCTCGGCCTTAATCGCGCAAACCGCCACGGGCTGATTGCGGGCGCGACCGGAACCGGCAAGACCGTGACCCTGCAAGGCCTTGCGGAAAGCTTTTCGGCTGCCGGAGTGCCGGTCTTCGTCGCTGACGTGAAGGGCGATCTGTCGGGCATCGCCATGCCGGGTTCGCCGACCTTCAAGCACGCCGACAAGCTCGAATCGCGCGCCGCCGAACTGGGCATGAGCGATTATGCCTATTCCGATAATCCGGTGATCTTCTGGGATCTATACGGCGAACAGGGCCACCCGATCCGTACCACCGTGTCCGAGATGGGGCCGCTGCTGCTGTCGCGCCTACTCGACCTGAACGAGACGCAGGAAGGGGTGCTGCAGATCATCTTCCGCCACGCCGACGAGAACGGGCTGCTGCTGCTCGATTTCGGCGATCTGCAGGCGATGCTGCAATGGGCGAACGAGAACGCGGCGGAACTTTCGGGCAAATACGGCAATGTCACCAAGCCTTCGGTCGGGTCGATCCAACGGCAATTGCTCAGCTTCGAATCGCAAGGGGCGGACAATTTCTTCGGCGAACCCGCGCTTGAGATCGACGACTTCCTGAAGCTTGACGATCAAGGACGCGGGTACGTCAACGTGCTCGCCGCCGACAAGCTTATGCGCAGCCCCAAGCTGTACGCCACCTTCCTGCTGTGGCTGCTGGCCGAACTGTTCGAAAGCCTGCCCGAAGTCGGCGATCCCGAAAAACCCAAGCTGGTGTTCTTCTTCGATGAGGCGCACCTGCTGTTCGACGATGCGCCCAAGGCGCTGCAGGACACCATCGAACGGGTGGTGCGGCTGATCCGGTCGAAGGGGGTCGGGGTGTTCTTCGTCACCCAGAATCCGATCGACATTCCCGAGGAAGTCGCCGGACAACTGGGCAACCGGGTGCAGCACGCCCTGCGCGCCTTCACCCCGCGCGATCAGCGGGCGATCAGAGCAGCGGCGGAGACGTTCCGGATCAATCCGAAGCTCGACGTCGAGGCCGCGATTACCGAACTGAAAGTGGGCGAAGCGCTGGTCTCGACCCTCGACGAGGACGGCGCGCCCACGATCGTCGAACGCACGCTCATCAAGCCGCCGCGTTCGCGGCTCGGTCCGGTGAGCGCCAAGGAGCGCGCGATCATTCAGTCGATCAGCCCGCTCGATGGCAAGTATGACACGCGGATCGACCGCGAAAGCGCCGAGGAAGTGCTCGCCGCCAAGGCCGCCGATGCCGCCGCCACCGCCGAGGAGGTCGAGGAGCTGGGCGAGGAGGAAGTCGGCAAGCGTTCACGCAAGCACACCAGCCTGTGGAGCAAGGCGGTCTCGCGCGGGGTCAAGGTCGCTGCGGGCGGCGCGGCAGGGATGGCCGCGTCGAGCATTCTCGGCAGGAAAAGCCGCGCCAACCCGATGGCCTCGGGTATCACGTCTGCCGCCGGATCGATCGCCACCGATCTGGCAGGGCCGATTGCCGGACGCTTCGTTCGCAACCTGATCGGCGGGCTGATGCGCTGACTCCGCTGCGGTCAGCCGGTCGGCGCGACCATGCAAAACACGTTCAGCTTGTTGCCATCAAGATCGCGGAAATAGCCCGCATAGAATCCGTCATCCCCGCGCGGGCCGGGCGCACCTTCGTCGCTGCCGCCTTGCGCTATCGCGGTGGCGTAGACCGCGTCCACCTTTTCCGGGCTGTCCACCATCAGCGCGACCATTGTGCCGTTGCCGACACTGGCGGGCTGATCGTCGAACGGCTTGGTCGCAGCAAGCCCGGCGCTGGGCGATGCCATGTCGCCCCAGGCAATGAACTGATCATTGTCCATCATCCGTCCGACGCCGAAATGCACGGCAATCGCATCATAGAAAGCCGCCGCCCGCGGCAGATCATTGGTGCCTACTGTAACGTAACCGATCATGATTGGTCCTCCCGAATCGCGTGCCGCGCCGCGCGACTCGCCTATTCAGGAACATTACAAGAACAGAAGCCGCGGCACAAGCGTGCTCAAAGCGGTGCTGTCTCCCGCTCCAGCCATGCCAGATCATCGCCCGTCAATTGCGGGGCGAGCAGCGTGCGCACCTTGGCGTGGTAGCTATCCACCCATGCGATCTCGTCGGCGTTCAAAAGGCCGCGATCGATCAGCTTGCGATCAATCGGCACGAAGGTCAGCGTCTCGAACCCGAGATAGCGGCCTTCCGCGCTTTCGATCTGCCGCTCCTCCACCAGCACCAGGTTCTCGATCCGAATGCCGAATGCATTGGCCTTGTAATAGCCCGGTTCGTTCGAGAGGATCATGCCTGCGAACAATTCCTGCGCGGTGCCTGCCTGCCCGCCGCCCGGCTTGGCGATGCGTTGCGGGCCTTCGTGCACGCCAAGGAAGCTGCCGACTCCGTGGCCGGTGCCGTGAGCGTAATCGACGCCCGCTTCCCACAAATATTGCCGCGCCAGCACATCGAGCTGCCCGCCGCAGGTGCCTTGCGGGAACACCGCACGGTCGATCTGGATGTGGCCTTTCAGCACGCGGGTGAAGCGGTCGCGCATTTCTGCTGAAGGCTCTCCCGGCCCGACCCACACCGTGCGGGTGATGTCGGTGGTGCCGCCCGGATACTGCCCGCCCGAATCGACCAGATAGATCGAGGAGGGCGGGATCGGGATGTTGCTGTCTTCGTCCACTTTGTAGTGCGGCAGCGCCGCGTGGCCGGCAGCGGCGGAGATGGTGTCGAAGGAAAGGTCGCGCAGGCCAGCGTCTTCCTCGCGGAAAGCCTGCAGGCGCGCGGCGGCGGCCAATTCGTCCACCCCGCCCTTGGGCGCTTCCACTTCCAGCCAGCGCAGGAACCGCGAAACCGCTGCCCCGTCGCGCGCCTGCGCATCACGGTGGCCCTGCTGCTCGGCGGAATTCTTGATCGCCTTGGCAAGGATTGTCGGGTCTTGCTTGAAGGCGAACTTCGCGCCCCCTGCCCGCAATCCTTGCGCGATGCCGACCACCGCGAAATCGGGATCGAGCGCAACCGTCTTGCCGGACAATTCGCCCCTCAGCGCACCTTCGAACGCGCTACGCTCCCGGATCGTCACTGCATTGCCCAAATGACGCAGCAACTCCGGCGTCACCTTCTCCGGCGCGATGAACAATTCGGCGCTGCCGTCCTTGTGCGCAATAACATAGCTGAGCGCGACGGGCGTGTGCGACACATCGGCCCCGCGGATGTTGAGCAGCCATGCGACCGAATCGAGCGCTGGAATCACCACCGCATCGTGGCCCTCCCTAATGAGCCAATCGGCCACAACTGCGCGCTTTTCTGCCGATGATTGCCCCGCCAGCGCATCGTCATGCACGATTGCTTTTGCTGCCGAAGCTGCAGGCCGGTCGGCCCACACCGCATCAATCGGATTGCTGTCGGCGGGCACCAGCGTGATGCCCTTGGGGTTGACCTGACGTTCCAGCGCCTCGACCCAGGCCCAGGTGTGCAGCCAGGGATCATAGGCGATCTGTGCGCCCTTCTCGCAGACTTCAGCGAGCCATCCGGCAAGACTATCTCCGGGCACGCTCTTGTAATCGAACAACTGCCCGTCGACCTGATCGCGCACCTGCACGGTGTAGCGCCCATCGACGAAGATCGCCGCGTGATCGAGCGTCACCGCCGCAAACCCGGCCGATCCGCCAAAGCCCGTCAGCCAGTTCAGTCGCTGGGCATAATCGCCCACATATTCGCTCATGTGCTCATCGCTGATCGGGATGATGAAGCCTTCGACGCCGCGCCGCTTCAACTCTTCGCGCAGGGCGGCAAGGCGGGCTTCATGGGTCTGCATCAGCATGGTATCGATCCTCGGGTGTCGGCGCAGGCTCTTGCCGCGCGGGAATGTCCGGTTAGAACGGCTGACATAGGCCGAAAGGCCGTGACTTTCCACCCGGACGCTTCACAGGGATCGCCGACATATGCCTCGCCCGATCAGCCAGCTTGCGCTTGCCAGCGCGCTTGCCGCCACCACATTTGCCCCGTCCGCCGCACTGGCGGCCCAAGTCGAGGACTCCACCCGCGTGACCAAATCTTCCGCCGCTGCCCCATCGCCTGCCCCCAAGTCTACTGGTGCAATCCAGCCGCCGGTCGCACCCAAGCGCCCGCATTCGTACACCCATCACGGGATCACCATCGAAGACCCGTATGACTGGCTCTACGACAAATCCTATCCGGTGGTGGACGACCCCAATGTGCTCGATCACGTCAAGGCGGAGAACGCGTATTTCGAAGCGCACATGGCAGCACAGGCTCCGCTGACCGAGGCGCTGTTCACCGAGATGCGCGCCCGCATCAAGGAAGACGACAGCACCGTGCCGCAGAAGGACGGCGATTATCTTTACTGGAGCGAGTTCGAGGAAGGCGCGCAATACCGCAAGCATTACCGCAAGCCGGTGGCTGGCGGCGAGACGCAATTGCTGATTGACGAGAACGCGCTTGCCGAGGGACAGGAATATTTCAGCCTCGGCGCAGCTTCGGTCAGCCAGAACGGGCGCTATCTGGCCTATTCGACCGACACCAATGGATCGGAGCGGTACACCGCTCGGATCAAGGATCTGCAGACCGGCGAGCATCTGCCCGACGAACTCACCAACCTGCGTGGCGGTCTGGTCTGGGTCGCGAATGATACGGCGCTGGTTTATAGCCCCGCGACCGAGGAATGGCGCACGCTGGAGGCCAAGCTGCACGTGATCGGCACGCCGACCAGCCAAGACGTGACGCTATATGAGGAAGAGGACCAGAGCTTCAGCGTCGGCACCGGGCTTAGCGCGCAGGAGGACTGGCTGATCATTGCCACCGGCGACAACGAGACCAGCGAAGTTCGGCTGGTGCCTGCTGCTGCCCCAACCGCGGCCCCCGTACTGGTGAAGGCACGCAAGAAGGGCGTCGAATACGCCGTGGACGTGCGGGACGGGGAATTGTGGGTGTGGACCAATGACGACCACATCAACTTCCGCTTGGCCAAGGCATCGCTGGAAACGCCGGGCGACTGGCAGACAGTGATCGCCGGTTCGGACGATTTCTACCTTACCGATTTCGACCTGTTCAAGAATTTCTTCGTCACCGAAGGGCGGTTGAACGGACTCGACCAGATCCAGCTGCGCCAATATGCCGATCCGGCCAAGGTGACGCCGATCGCCTTTCCCGAGGCGAGCTATTCTGCCGGGCTTTCGAACAATCCCGAATACGACATGAAAAAGCTGCGGCTGTCGTATCAGAGCATGGTGACGCCCGGCACGGTGTATGACTACGACGTGGCGACCGGCGGGCTCGAGACATTGAAGACGCAGGAAATCCCCAGTGGTTACGACGCCAGCCTCTATACCACCGAGCGGCTGACGGTGCAGGCGCGCGATGGGACGATGGTGCCGGTCAGCGTGGTGATGCGCAAAGATCGCGCGGAGATCCTCGCCAAGGCCGGGATCGAAGGGCCGGGGCCGCTGCATCTCTATGCCTACGGCGCCTATGGCTATGCCATCCCGCCGGGCTTTTCGACCTCGCGCCTCAGCCTTGTGGATCGCGGGTTTGCCTATGCCATTGCGCATATTCGCGGCGGAGATGATCTGGGAAGGCGCTGGTATCTGCAGGGCAAACTGTTCGAACGCACGAACACCTTCAACGATTTCGTCGACGCCGGGCGCGGGCTGATCGCGCAGGGCTACACGGCGGAAGGCATGGTGACCGCGAGCGGCGGGTCGGCAGGCGGCGAGTTGATGGGCGCGATCATCAATCAGGATCCTGCGCAATATGGCGCCATTGTCGCGCATGTGCCGTTCGTCGATGTGCTGGGCACGATGCTCAACGAAAAGCTGCCGCTGACGCCGGGCGAGTGGCAGGAATGGGGCAATCCGATCACAGACAAGGCGGCGTTCGCTTATATCCTGTCGTATTCGCCCTATGATCAGGTGGTGGCCAAGGATTATCCGCCGATGCTGGTGACCGCGGGCCTCAACGATCCGCGGGTGACCTATTGGGAGCCGGCCAAGTGGGTTGCACGCTTGCGCGAAGTGAAGACCGACGACAACCTGCTGCTGATGAAGACCAACATGGGCGCAGGCCACGGCGGGCAATCTGGCCGCTGGAATTCCCTGAAGGAAACGGCAGAAGAATACGCCTTCATCCTGTGGCAGATGGGGATGGCCCCGAAGTAGAATATCTCCCCTCCCGCTTGCGGGAGTGGCCGGGGGTGGGCATGAAACGCGCGATGGTTTTTCACTCCCACCCCCCGACCCCCTGCCGCAAACGGGAGGGGGAGAAGTGACTAGTCGCTTCACTCGCACCTTTACCGCAGCGCCCAATCACATCGACGCGCTCGGCCACGTCAACAACACCGTGTGGGTGCAGTGGATTCAGGACATGGCCACCGCCCACTGGGATGCCGTCGCCCGTCCGGAAGACCGGACGGCGTTCTTCTGGGTCGTGGTGCGGCACGAGATCGATTATCGCGGCAACGTGTCCGAGGGCGAAACCGTCAGCGCCACCACCTGGATCGAAGACCCGTCGCAGGGTGCCAAATCGCTTCGCCGGGTGGAATTCACCGACAGCGCTGGCAAACGCCTCGTCAGTGCGGCGACGACGTGGGCGATGCTCGATCGCGCAACCGGCAGGCTCGCACGGGTGCGGCCCGAGGTGCTCGCACCCTTTCGCGCCTGATTATGCCGCCCTGCCCTCGCTCGGCGTTCGCCTGCGCCCGGCGGGCGGCTCGCTGAACACCGTCAGTCGTTCATAGGCGAGCCGGTTGCGGCCCGAAGCCTTGGCCTCATACATCAGCGCATCGGCACGAGCGTAGAATTCGGCGAACTGCATGGTCTGGCGCGCGGCCCGAGCCAGCATGATCACCCCCATGCTGGCAGTCACCGGCAGTTCCAGCCCCGGAACATCCTTCGCGATGCGCATCGGAATGGCCTGCCGCATCGCCTCGGCCCGTTCTAGCGTGCGTTCCCCGCGCAGCAGCACCACGAATTCCTCCCCGCCGAGCCTGACCGCGATAGAATCCCGGTCCCCGGCGGCGCGAATTGCGTTGGCGCAGGCAATCAGCGCGGCGTCGCCAACTTGGTGGCCGTGCAGATCGTTGATCGCCTTGAACCGGTCGAGATCGACCAGCGCGAAGGTATCGAAGCCCTGCGCCAGCAGCTCGTCGAAGCGGGCCTCGATCGCGCGGCGGTTCATCAGGCCGGTGAGCGAATCGCGGGTCGAGATCTGCTCCAGCATCCGCGCCTCGGTCAGCGCGGCATCGCGCTCGTTGCGGATCGCGAGGAAGCGGTCGGCAATCGCAAGGCTGATCACCACCACTTCCATCCCGGTCGCGACGAACATCATCGAATCGAGGCTGGAAGGCCCTGCGTAAACGCCCAAGCCCCGGCTCAGGCGCTCAAGCGAGGTCAGGATCAGCGGGAACCACGCGACCGCCACGAATTTGGCCGAACGGCTGCCGCGCAGAATCGCATGGATCAGCGCGACCGATACCACCACCGCGGCAGGCGTGATGGTGAAGAAATAGGCGGCATCATCGAAGGCCTGCGTCGCGTGGAATTGCAGCGCTAAGAACCCCGGCACCGCAATCGTCCAGCATCCCGCCCAGAAGGTGATCCGCCGCATGGAGCGCGACAATGCACCGCGTTCGAGAAACTCGCTCAGGAACAAAAGCGCCGCCCCGCATCCGATTGCCCAGCACAGCGGCGCCATCACCGCAAGGAACGCCACCGGCAGGCTCACGACCGCCGTAATCACGCCGCCAGCGAACAGCACGTAGCCCATCATCGCCACAACCATCACCGCATGGAACAGGACGAAACGTTCGCGCAGTACGAGGTAGAAACTGACGTCGAACAAGAGCGGCAGCACCAGCATCCCCAGCACCATCGCCAACAGCATCATCTCCTCGACCGATCGCCCCGCATCGTCGAGATGGCGCGCCAGCCCCGCCTCGGTCAGCAAGGGGATCGAGTGCGGACTGTCGATCCGCACCAGCACCGCCTCGGTCTCGGACGTGACCGGAGGCAGAGACAAGCTGAATACCGGCCCTCTGGCGAACGGACGGCCATCAGTTTCCGCAAAGCTGCGCGAACGCAAGGTGCCATCGGTGTCGAGCGCGTAGATGGTAATCCGTTCGTGGCGCGAAGTGCGGGTAAAGAACTGGCGCGGAGCGGGCGTGCCCTTCCACTTGTCCATATCGAACCGTAGCCAGGCGACCGGGGCGGTGGCTTGCCAGCCGGTGCCGCTGCAATTCCACGCCGCGGGGCCTGTCATCGCTCTGGCAGTGCGGTCCGCGCCGGAGACGGCATGGCAATCCGGCTCAAAGCTCGTCCGGTCGCGATTATGGGCGGCAGCAGGCGCAGCAAGGCCCAGCGCAAGCAGCGCCGCAGCCATCCATGACCATAAGGTGAGGCGCAATCGTGCCATGGCAGCGCTGCTAGCACGCTAGCCCTTACGATGCTGTTAAGCGGACTATCTCCATTTCGGAGTGATTCTGATTGAAACTCATGGAGTTGCGCAAACTGCACAATGCCGTCCGTTGAGCAGAACCGCGCGAGTCACGCGGTTGTCATGAACCGGCTCTAGCGGACGCTTTACCCCAATCCAGGATATGCCATGACCCGTCGTCTCTCCGTCCTCGCCCGCACCGGCGCTGCGCTGGCGCTCGCCGCCCTCACCCTGACCGCGTGCGACAGCACCGGTGGAGGTGGCAGTGCGCGCAATACCGTCCACGCCGTCGGCTCGTCGACAGTGTATCCCTTCGCCAAGCTGATAGCCGAAAACTTCGCCCGTTCGAACACCGATTTCCGCTCGCCGCTGATCGAATCCACCGGCACCGGCAATGGTATCCAGTTGTTCTGTAAAGGCCTGGGGTCCAACACCCCCGACATGGTCAATGCATCGCGCCGGATGAAGGAAAGCGAGTTTGATCGTTGCGCCACCAATAATGTCGAGGAGATCATCGAGCTTCAGGTGGGGCTGGACGGGATTGCCTTTGCATCGGCGCGGAATGGCATCATGCTCAACCTGTCGCCGCAGACGATCTACGAAGCGCTGGCAGCCAGCCCTTATGGCCGCGAACAAACCGCCGAAACCTGGGCCGATGTCGACCCCGCGCTGCCGGCCGAGCCGATTCTCGTCTACGGCCCGCCCAGCACTTCGGGCACGCGCGATGCGCTGAAGGAACTGGTGCTGGAAGTCGGCTGCGCGTCCAACCCGGAAATGAAGGCGCTCAAGGAAAGCGACGAGAACCGCTACAACCAGATCTGCACTGAAGTGCGCGATGACGGGGCCTATGTCGATCAGGGCGAGCAGGACAACCTCATCGTTCAGAAGATCGAAAGCAATCCGCGCGCGGTCGGGGTGTTCGGCTTTTCCTATCTCGACGAGAATGCGGACAAGGTGCAGGGGCTTCCGATGAACGGCGTCCAGCCGACTTACGAAAACATTGCCAGCTTCGCCTATCCCGGCGCACGTCCGCTGTATGTTTATGTAAAGAAGGCGCATATGCGCGCCATCCCCGGTCTGGGCGCTTATCTGGACGAATGGGTTCAGAACTGGGGCAAGGATGGACCGCTGGCACGTATCGGCATGGTCGCCATGCCGCCCGAGACGATGGCGGAAAATGCCCGCAAGGTCGCCGAGCAGATCACCCTTACGCGCGCGGATCTCGCCGCCGAGTAAGCATCCGATTGCGGCCGGGGGCATTGCGCGGTAGCCATCCCGCATGAGCGCCCGCAAAATCGCCGCATGGCACGACGCCGGTCTGATTGATGCAGGCACGCGCGACCGGCTGCTCGCCTACGAGGCGCAGCACGCCCGCCCACTGGCGTTGTGGGCAGTATTCGGCATCGGCGCGCTGGCGATCGGGCTGGGGCTGGTGTCGGTGGTTGCCGCCAATTGGGAGGACATCCCCGGCCAGCTGCGGCTTTCCGTGCATTTCGCGCTGATCGTCACCGCGCTGGGCGCGCTGTTCTGGCGTGAGGAGCGGCTGGCGGCGGCATCCCCGTGGGCGGTCGAGGCGCTGCTGTTCGTTGCCGCTGCGCTGGGCCTCACTTTCTTCGGGCATATCGGGCAGGTTTATCAAACGTCCTCGCCGCTTTGGCAGCCCTTGGCCGTGTGGCTGGCGCTGTTCGCGCCGCTGCTGCTCCTGATGGGGCGCGGGTGGCTGACGGCGGCGGCGGTGATGGGCGGGATGACCTGGTGCGCGTGGGAATATGTCGGGGCAAATACCGGCTTCGGATCGGCGGGCGGCGGCGGAACCGATCCGGCCTATCTGTGGCTGGCGCTGGTGAGCGCGCTCCCGGTGCTGGCCGCGCCGCTGGCAGCGGCCATGCGCGCCCGAAGCATTCGAGGCGATTTCTGGCGGCGGGTCGAACAGCTTGCGCTCGCCTATGCGGTGGGTGGCGCATCCTTCGCCTGTGCGCTGGCGAGTGCCGGCGGCTTCGGCGAGGGCGGATTGTCGACGGAAGGCGTGGGTATGGCGCTGCGTGGCGCAGTGGCGGCGCTCGCCGGGCTGGGCGTCATGCTGGCGCGGCCGGATGTGTCTGGCCGGATGGCGGGTGCGATAATGGTCGGGGCAGGCGCCGTGATGCCGCTTGCCCATGCCACGGATGATCTCACCCTTGCCGTTGCCTTGCTGTTCATGGCGCTATGGATCGGCATTGCCGCCGCCGCGCTGGTGGCGCACTGGCGCGGGGTGTTCCAGTTAAGCGTCGGGGTGATCGCCTTGCGGCTCATCATCCTCAGCTTCGAACTGGCGGGCGATCTGTTGGCGAGCGGGTTCGGTCTGATCCTTTCGGGCCTGCTGATCCTTGGCGTGGCATGGGCCGCTGTGCGGGTGTCCAAGGCTTTCGCGCCGCGACCGGAGGCAGAGACATGAACCGCCCCGTGCACGCAATCGCGCGCCTTGCCGCCGTGCTGATCCCCGCGCTCGGCCTCGCCGGCCTATGGGCACAGAGCGACAATACCTACCGGCAAGGCACCGCGTGGGAGGTGCCGATCCAAGGCTATGACCCACGCGATTTCCTGCGCGGACATTATGTCGAGTTCACCTATGACTGGCCGCTCGAAAGCGGAACGGAAAGCGGGCTGGCGTTCCTGTGCCTGTCGGGGGATGCGCCGCGGCTCGACCGTGCTGTCCCGGTCGCGACCGAGGCCGATCTTGCCTCATGCGCCCACCCAGCCAAGGCCGATCCGGATCATATCTACGGGATCTCCAGTCTCGAACGGGGGCGGCTCTATCTCGATCAGAACCGCGCTGCCGCGCTCGATCTGCAACTGCGGGACCGCGACCAGCGCGGGATAGTGACGATCCGTCAGCGCGATAATGGCAGCTTCACCCCGATTGCCATTCGCTTTCGCCCGCTCACGCCGGAGGAACGGGCCGAGCGCGATGCGCCGGATCAGCGGCCCTTCACCCCGCCCGCGATCATGACCGCGCCCTAACGGAAGTCCTCGCCCGTAGCCGCGATCCGTGCCTTCAAGCCCTCCTGATTGATGTTCTGGATTTCGATTCCGGGGTGGGCATTGACCTCGATCACCAGTGGACCGTCATTGACGTCGAGCACGATGTCCGCCCCGCAATAGCCCAAGCCTACCGCCGGCCCGCATTTCGATGCCAGTTCGAGCACGCGCTCCCACCCCGGAATTTCGAATCCGATCAACGGCACGCCGGTATCGGGGTGATGGGTAATGACCTCGCCTTTTACCACCGCGCGCGTTATGCGCCCGGTTTCCAGCGAAATGCCCGCCCCGATCGCGCGCTGATGGAGGTTCGCCTTTCCGTCGGATTCGTTGGTCGGCAGCCGCACCATCGCCATCAGCGGCGTGTAATGCAGACTGATGACGCGCAGATCCGGCAGGCCTTCGGGTACGATTCCGGCCAGCGCCGGGTCGGCGATGATCAGCGGTTCGATCAGCGCCGCGTCCTCGGCCGCGGAATCGCCCGAAAAGCCGCCGTCGACGACCTTCTGGATGTGATGCATCACCGTTTCCTCGGTCAGGGGGGCGCCCGATCCCTTGAACCAGGTGTTGCCTTCCCGCCGGACTGCGAGGAGAATGCCGTCGCCTTGCGATCCGCGCGCAGGCTTGATCGCCCAGGCATCGGGCATGTCGCGCAGCGGCTTGAACTCGCCCAGCTTCTGATGGTCGTCGATCACCGCCACTGTCCCGGTGCAGGCGATCCCGGCCGCCTCCAGCGCCACCTTGGCCGCCACCTTGTCGCGCGCCCGCTCGATCGCGCTGCGCGGATTATATTTCGCGATCAGGGCATTGCGCATGTTGATGCCGAGGATTTCATCAAGCGGATTGAACGGCCGCTCGCCTCTGCCGAACTTCTTTGTCAGGCTCATGAACATCTCAAACATCCTCTACCGTGCGGATGATCCAGGCATTGTGGATTGGTGGCCGACCGGACGTGAAGTCGGCAGAGCCGGTGCCGGACGCGGCGATGCGAGGCTCGAACTGAGCCTCGCGATCGGGGACTACATTCGCGCTGGCTTGCGGGACACGCCTTCGGGCCAAACGCTTGAGCTCGGCACGCGAGCTGATGACCCACATGCCGGAAAGGGGCGGGGCAGCTTCGGCCGCTGCAGCAACCGCGGGCCGGAGCGGCGCTCGCTCGGTCGCGGGCTGGGGCACACGCCGCTTGTCCGGCAACCCCTGCCGCCGGTCCTCGGCCACATCGTCTGGCAGCACGAGCGTTCTCGCTTTCCGCCTTCGTTCCAGCCAGATCGGCGCGAACCGGGCGATTTCCGAAAGCCGCAATCCGCGATACCGGCCAAGGATCGCGATTGCGATCGCGGTTGCCGCCGGCATCAGCAGCGGCGACGCGTCGATCAGCGCCAGTGCGAATTCACTGACCATCACGAATTCGATCACGACCGCCAGGATAAAGGTATTCAGCGCCATCCTCGCCGCCGGTTTTGCGCCATCCTTGCCCCATTGCTTCCACCACCGTTCGACGCACAGGCCGCAAACGATCACCGGGAAGGCATCCACCTGAAGCTTGGTATCGAGCAGCATCTGCAGCGCAACCAGCACCAGCACGATCAGCGAAATCAGCACGCCGAGAAACCCGACACGGGTCATCCGCAATTTGAGGAGCGTGGGCGTAACCAGCATGCCCACCACCACCGATGAAACCAGCACCACCGGCCCCATGATCGGGCCGATCTGCAGGAACGCCAGGGCGATCAGCATCGGCGTGAACAGGCCGAACGCCTTGAGGCCGACAAAGCTGCGCGCCAGCACCACCAGGAATGCGCCCAGCGGCAGAACCATCAGCAGGTTGGACGGCTTCAACCCCCACACTGCTTCCGACGTGGACTTGCCATTGAATGACGATGGCAGCGAAAAGAAGGTATCGGTGTTGGCAAACCCCAATGCGACCAGCGCAGCGATGCACAGGCCCACGACAATCCCGATATAGATCGGGTGCCGGATTTGCGGCGTCGCTCGTTCCCAGAACTGCCGAAAGGTTGAGATCAGCCTAGAACGCATACCCGACCGAAAGCGTCAGCCGGTAACCCTCGCGCTCGCGCACGGGTTCGTTGCTGCCGGAAAAGATGTACTTGGCCTCGGCCTCGATCCGCCATCGGTCGGGCCACCACAACAGCTCCACCTCGGGCACGATCAGGCTGTCGCGGCGGCGTTCGCCATCATCGGCGAACCGACCGTCGAAGCGGGTACGGATCACTTCGATTGCAGGGCGCACGCGCAGATCGGGCGTGATCGGACGGGTATAGGCAACGCCTGCGGATTCGCGTTCGTAACCGCGCCGTGCATCGTCCGAACGGATCGCTTCGGTGCGCAGATCGAAGGCAAGGTAGTGATAGCGCCCGAACCGGCGGCGATATTGCGCATCGATCCGGGCGCCCTCGCCGGTGGTTTCAGCGGCGGCGCCGTTGGCATATTCGCGTTCGCGCCAGGTGCCTTGCACCCGCACCCGGTGCGCGCGTTCAGGCTCCCACGTCAGGCGCGCCGAGCCTTGCCATTCGTCGGTGTCGATCGCCTCGACCGAGATCGCGTCGTCGAAGTGGCGGGCCTGAAGCTGCAGCTCCCAGTCTTTCTCGATGTCGGTCTGAACCGTCGCGGTAAAGCGGTCCCGGGCAAAGTCGCGCCGCTCCTCACCCAGTCGGAAGACCTCGATCCGGTCGGCTTCGATGCGCAGCCGTACACCGCGCTTTTCCAGCGCCGCGCCAACCCGGGCGCGGACGGATATGGCCTCGCCATCGATCACCAGATCATCGTCGCGGGTGGTGGTCTGGGCGCTAACCGTCTGCACCTCGATCCGGGCATCGGGTTCCAGCTGCCAGCCGGATTCCTGTGCCATCGCCGGATGCGCCGCGAAGGTAACGGACGCCGCGACCAGCAGGGCGCACAGCGTGCGAAAGGAATATTTCATGGCGTTAGCCCCCGTTAATTCACGTAGGGCTACGGTAGTAACGTTTAGGAATTCCTAACCAGATCCATAAACCATAATCGCGGGCCACGAACGAACAGGGGCGGAAGGCCGCAACCGGCCTCCCGCCCCGTGAACATCGTTAACGGTCCGGATCAGAAGCGTGCCGAGACTTCGACCCCGTAGAACTGCGGTTCTGCCGGAATGAAGGTCGGTATGCCGAAGCCCCCTCCGGTGTTGCCCGCGTCGAGCAGGTAATCTTCATTGAAGGCATTGCGGATGAAGCCAGCGATCTCGTACCGGTCATCGGCAAAGCTGACCCCGGCGCGCGCATTCACCAGCGTTACTGCGTCCTGCGAGAGCGGTACAGGCCTCAACTGGGAGGGAAGCTCGAAGACGATCCGGCTGCGATAGGTCACGCTGGGCGTTGCAAAAAAGCGCACGCTTTCGCTGACCGGCGCATCGATCGTGAAGCCGCCGGACGCCTGAAATTCAGGCTGGAGGCGGAACCGCGCGCCTGCGAAGATGCCATTGGCCGGGTCATCGTCGATCCCGCCATCAATATAGCCGAAATTTCCGAACAAGTTGAACCATTCTGCCACGTCGACCGCCAGCTCTCCCTCAACGCCCAGATTGCTGGCGCTGCCTGCGCTGCGGGTAATGAAGGTTCCCGGCCGATCCGGGTCCGGCACAGAGACCTGAAAGTCGTCGTAGACCTGGTAATAGACGCCCAGCGAAGCCGAGATCGGGCCGGAGGCGAGCTTGATTCCGC
Organism: Erythrobacter sp. NFXS35; assembly: GCF_040148725.1. Classification (NCBI taxonomy): domain Bacteria; kingdom Pseudomonadati; phylum Pseudomonadota; class Alphaproteobacteria; order Sphingomonadales; family Erythrobacteraceae; genus Erythrobacter; species Erythrobacter sp. NFXS35. The sequence goes on from NZ_JAGDEB010000002.1 coordinate 104,851, forward strand.
CTTCGTAGTTCCAAACGATTTCCTCGCCCACATCGGTGCGGTTGGCGACCACACCGGCTCCGTCGGGCCGTGCGCCAAGCTGCACCACGGGTGAGCGGCGCCCCTTGGAAATGGTGGCGTAAACGTTCACATCATCGCTGATCCGGTACAGCGCATTGAAGCGTGGCAGAACGGCCTGGAACGAAGCATCGGCCGTAAAGGTCTGGCCGTTGGTGTCGGTCTGTCCGGGGATAAGCGACGGAGTGAACGGCGCACCCGGCGTGGCGTTCGGCAGGAACGGTGCCGGGACATCCGCGAAGAAACTTGACTGGCGGTATTCATCCAACAACCGGACACCGGCGGTCAGTTCGAGCGCGTCAAACGGAATCCAGGTGACATCGGCGAAGACCGAATACGCTTCGTTCCGGCCCTGGTTTTCAAACATTGAGGAATAGGGAATGGCCGAGAACGCACCGCCGGTGGCAAGAGCTGTCACCGCCGTCGCAGGCACGCTGCCGTCGGCTGCAACGCACGGTAGGCCTGGAATGATCTGCGGGATGCCGACAGCTTGCCCGACCGGAGTAAAGGCGGCGCATTGCAAAAACAGGCCTTCCTCAGTCGAGAAGGGCACGGCCTGACCGCCATCTTCGATGAATAGGTTCCAGCCTGCACTGGCGCGCAGCTTGTCGCTGGAATAGGAAAAGCGCCCTTCGTGGCTGACCTGCCAGCCGTCGGCATTCTCGGCGAATTCGAGGAAGGGCGCAGCCGTGCCGTCAGCATCGAATACCTCGCGGCTGTCGAACTCGCGGTAGCCGTTGACGGTGGTGAACGTCCATTCGTCGGCGAACTGGTATTCAGCTGTAATGTTGAGGTCGTAGACTTCGCGGTTCAGGCCGAGCTGGTCATTACCGAGCGCCGCCGCGCCTGCCGGGTTGCCGCCGAGATTGGCGTCGACAAAGGCGTTGGCCGGACCACCGGGCGAAGTCGCCGAAGCCGGGAAGGCCGCCGAGATGAACGGTGTCCCGCCGTTGCGCTGCTGATCGTAGGTGCCGATCACATCGAGCGTGAAGTCGGCGCTCGGCGTGTAGCGGATCGACGCGCGCAGGCCGAGCTGGTCTTGCGCATAAAGTTCCTCGTCCTGATTGGCGCTGAGGTTTTCGACATAGCCGTCGCGCGTGCGCCATTCACCGGCAACGCGTGCCGCGATGACATCCGAGCCGATATTGATGAAACCGCCCAGCACGGTCTGGTTGAAATTACCATAACCGCCCCGCAGTTCGCCCGAAAACCCTTCGCGCGGTTTGGCCGAAACGAGGCTGATCGCGCCGACTGCCGAAGCGGTCCCGAACAGGGTCGCCTGCGGACCCTTGATCACTTCGACCCGCTCCAGATCATAAATCGCCTGATAGGAGCCGCGTGACCGCGAAATATCGACGCCGTTGTAATAGAGCGTGACGCGCGGGCCTTCCTGCGCGGAGCCGCTGTCAGACGTGATGCCACGGATCACGATGCCGGGGTTGTTGGCGCTCTGTTCCTGAATGAGCAGGCCGGGGGTGTAGTAGGACAGCTCGTCCAGATCGGTCACGCCCAGTTCACGGATTCGTTCGCCGGTCGTGGCCGAGATGGTGATCGGCACGTCGAGCGCGCGCTGCTCGATCTTCTGCGCGGTTACGATGATCTGGTTGCCTGAGGCCTGATCGTCAGCCTCGGAAGCCACGGCGTCCTGGGCGAAAACGGCCTGCGGGACAGCGGCGAGCGTGGCGGTAAGCGCGATCAGCGAGACGCGCGTGAACGGGGTGCGGAGCATTCGGGAAAGCCCTTCTTGGTGGAGAGAGGCCCTTCCCGTGGCAGTCGATGGTGACGCTGCGGCGACGGATGCGTGACGGGGGCGTTACCCCCGATTTACAGTTTCGAGACGTTGCCAAAATGCATCCTTGTGGCGGCCACCTGTGGTGGCGCAGACCACCCCCCCGCCTCCCCACCCGGCCACCACAGCATAGTGGTACTATTGGTGGCCGGGTGGGGAGGCGGGGGGGGTGGTCTGCATCGCGCGTCACTGCGCGAAAATCAAAGCGGGTTCCCGTCCCGGTCGCGGTAGATCTCGCGTCGTCCGACATGGTTGGCGGGGCCGACGAGGCCATCTTCCTCCATCCGCTCGATCCACTTGGCCGCAGTGTTGTAGCCCACGCCCATCTGGCGCTGAAGCCAGCTGCCGGACGCCTTCTGGTTTTCGATCACCACCTGACACGCCTGCCGGTATTTGCGTTCTTCGGGATTGTCGGACGCGGTCATGTCGTCCTCGAAGCCGAAGCCGCCGTCCTCGGGTTCCTCGGTCACGGCATCGACATATTCGGGCGAACCTTGCGAGCGCCAGAAATCGGCGACCGCCTCGACTTCCTCGTCGGAGACAAACGGGCCGTGAACGCGCACCATCGCACCGGTGTTGGGCTTATACAACATGTCGCCTTTGCCCAGCAATTGCTCCGCCCCCTGTTCGCCGAGGATGGTACGGCTGTCGATCCGGCTGGTCACCTTGAAGCTGATACGGGTGGGCAGGTTGGCCTTGATCACGCCGGTGATGACGTCGACCGAAGGGCGCTGGGTCGCCATGATCAGGTGGATGCCCGCCGCACGTGATTTTTGCGACAGGCGCTGGATCAGCACTTCGATTTCCTTGCCGATCGTCACCATTAGGTCAGCCAGTTCGTCGACGATCAGCACGATCTGCGGCAGTGGCTGGTAATCGAGCTGTTCTTCCTCGAACAACTGCTCGCCGGTTTCGGGATCGAACCCGGTCTGCACCCGGCGACCCAGCGGCTTGCCCTTGGCGATCGCGGCGCTGACCTTTTCGTTGAACGAATGGATATTGCGGCTGCTGACCGCGCTCATCATCCGGTACCGCCGCTCCATCTCCTCGACCGCCCATTTCAGCGCGCGCACGGATTTGTGCGGTTCCGTCACCACTGGCGAAAGCAGGTGCGGAATATCGTCATAGGTCTTGAGTTCGAGCACCTTGGGATCGATCAGGATCAGGCGCAGCTCGCTGGGCGTGAAGCGATACAACAGGCTGAGCAGGATCACGTTCAGCCCGACCGACTTGCCCGAACCGGTGGTGCCCGCGACCAGCAGGTGCGGCATCGCGGCCAGATCGGCGATGATCGGTTCGCCCGCTATATCCTTGCCCAGAATGATCGGCAGGCTGCCCTTGGCATCGGCGAAATCGGCGCAGGCGGCCAGTTCCTTCAGCATCACCACCTGGCGATCCTGATTGGGAAGTTCGATCCCCATCACCGTCCGCCCGGGTATCGGCGAGACGCGGGCGGAAATCGCGCTCATGTTGCGGGCGATGTCTTCGGCAAGGCCCACGACGCGACTGGCCTTGATCCCGGGCGCGGGTTCGAGTTCGTACATGGTCACCACCGGGCCGGTGCGTACGGCGGTGATCTCACCCTTTACGTTGAAATCATCGAGCACGTTTTCGAGCAGACGGGCGTTGCGTTCCAGCGCCATTCTGTCGAGCTTGGGTGCCTTGTCCACCGGCGGTTCGGCCAAAAGATCGAGGCTGGGCAGGTTGAAGGCGGCGAACATGTCCTTCTGCGCCGTCTTCGTCGGCAGCGCGCGCTTGGGCGGAGCGGAGGGGTCGCTGATCTCGGGCGCACGGCGCGGCGCCTCGGCGCTTGGCGGCATGGCGGCATCGCCCTTGGCGGCGCGGCGCGGGCGGGCGGGTGCCGCGTCGTCGTCGTCATCCTCCTCGTCACCGGCGAAGGCCAGCGCGGGCGCAGATGCGCGGCCCATCAGCGGCAGGCGGCGCATCAGTCCGGCCAGCGAGCCGCCGCCGAGAAATTCGGGCAGGCTCAGCAGCAGCCGCCAGTCGATCGCGAAAATCCGGGTGAGCAGCGCGACTCCGATGGCAAGGCAGGCGAGCGCGGTGCCGAGGATGACCCAGCCTTGCGCCTCTCCGCCGAAACGTGCCGCCACAGCTTCGATCGCGCCTGCGCCGAGCAAACCGGCAAGCCCCCCGGCCTGCGCCGGAAGCGTCCCGCCCGGCCCTTCGAAAGCGAGCGCCAGCACAGTCGAAAGCAGCGTCATCGCGATCAGCAGCAACCCGGTGGGTAGCCACCACGGAGTCGTTTCCGCTTCGTCGCCGTTCTCCACATCGCGCCACAATTTGCGCGCGGAAATGTAGAGCAGCGGCAAAAGCAGCGCTGCGGGCAGGCCGAACATCAGCAGTACCCGGTCCGCCATCCACGCGCCCGGCGCGCCCATCCAGTTTGCGACCTGCCCCGGATCGGCAGCGGTGGAAGCGCTGGGATCGGTCTGGGTGTAGCTCACGAGCGCCAGCGTGAGGAACACCGTGGCCCCCAGCAGCACGCCCGCGCCCACCATCTGCGCCAGCCGCCGGAGCGAACGCCGCAGCCCCGCGCGCCATTCGGCGTCGGTCTTGCTGCGAACGGCAGCTTTACGGGGCGTGACGGCGCGGCTGGCCATGGCGGGAGTCTCCTGAGCGGAACACATCATGAATCCTCGGGAGACTCCGGTCAAGCCGTGTGCGACGGGGCGTTTGCGCTAGCTCAGCCCATCGATCGCGGCCCAGCGCCGCCAATCGAGGGCTTCGGCACGCTCTGCCGTCATGCCGCCAAGCGCGATGACCGGGATTCCCGACAGCGCTGCGAGTTCGCGGAAGCGGTCGCTGCCTAGGGTGTCGCCCCCTGGATGCGAGCGGGTCGGGAACACTGGTGAGAGCATCACTGCGTTCGCACCAAATCTGTTCGCATCGGCGATTTCGGCGGCATTGTGCGCGGTGGCGATCCAGCGCGGCCCGGCAGGCGCGGCGGCACGCAACGCGCCATAGACCCCGTCTGCCCCCCATGCTTCGGCCATCGTGACACTGCCCGAGAGTATCGCCCAATGTCCGGCGCTTCGCAGAATTGGCATAAGCTGCGCGAAGCGGGCCGCGCGAGCCTCAGCGGTCAGGTGGTAGTGCCTGAAAACAAAGCCCGACTGCGGCGGCAACCGCCCGATGGCCTGTTCGAGCACCGCATCGTTGCGCTCATCCGAAAGCAGCCAGATGTCGGGTACGGACTGGTCTTGCGCCATGCCGGCGCTATAGCGCCGCTGTATGGATAGTACAGCCTCCCGCCTCGCTGAAGTTCGCGGCAACATCACCCGTGTGTGCAAGCCCGCGCGGCGCGAGCCAGCCGATGTCACGCTGATCGCGGTCAGCAAGACGCATGGGCCAGAGGCGATCCAGCCGCTGATCGAGGCGGGCCAGCGCGTGTTCGGCGAGAACCGCGTGCAGGAAGCAGCTGGCAAATGGCCCGATCTGCGCGCCGAATATCCCGATATCGAGCTTCACCTGATCGGCCAGCTGCAATCGAACAAGGCCGACGAAGCGGTGGCGCTGTTCGACTATATCCATTCGCTTGACCGGCCCAGTCTGCTGAAGGCGCTGGCCAAGGCGATGGACAAAGCCGGACGACGGGTGCCGTGCTTCGTGCAGGTCAATATCGGCGACGAGGACCAGAAGGGCGGCTGCGCGCTGGCCGACCTGCCCGGTTTTCTCGATCGGGTGCGCGCCGCCGATATCCCGCTCGCCGGGCTGATGTGCATCCCGCCCGCCGACACCGAAGCCGCCCCGTTCTTCGCGCTATTGGCGAAGCTGGCGGCCGATCACGGGCTGACCGGACTCAGCATGGGAATGAGCGGCGATTACAAGACCGCGGTGATGCTGGGCGCAACCCATGTGCGGGTCGGCACCGCGCTGTTCGGCGGACGCCCGTGATGCAAGGGCTGGGCGACACGCTCGCCCGGCTCGACGCGTTCCGCGCCAGATGGCACCTGCGCTTAAACGCCGATGGAGGCACGGTGCGGATCGCGGCAGATGCGCTCACGACCCCGCCGGGGCTGCATGCCTCCTGCGCCGACGCCTTCGTCACCAGCCTTGGCCTGACGCCGATCGGCGGCAACTGGGAACTGCTCGATGCCGAGGTGGGCATGGAAGGCCCGCGCTCCGCCCGCGCTGCGCTGGTCGACGCCTTCGCCCACAACATGGTGTTCGCGCAGCAGCTCTGGTTGGGCGAGGATAACGCGCTGGCGATGGGGGAGGATTTTCTGGCCTGCTTCGATTCCGTCACACGGCAGATCGTCACTAACCGCATGTATTTCGGCTGGAACCCGATCACCACTGCAAGCATCGAATGGGCCTTCGTCGCCTTCGACGACAGCACTATTGCGCTCCTGCTGGCGACCGCCGAAAGCTGAACGAAAAAGGGCGCCCCGTTGCCGGAGCGCCCCTGATCTTTCGCGGCGAGCATCGGTCGCAAAGCGACCGCAAGGCCGACCGGCCGCCCGCAGCGACGCGACCTTCAGGTCGCATGAGCGAGGAAATCGCACCCCCGGTAGGGGGTGCGAAAATCAGAACTCGAACAATGCCTCGATGCCGATGTTCCGGCCGCGCATCAGCGGCGAGAACGTGCCCGCAGTCGGGTTCGGCGCGAAGGGCTGGCGCACGCCGGTCGAATTCGGTCCGCCGAACGGAACCTGCGTATCGCCGCCTTCCTGCACTTCGTCGAGCAGGTTGCGCCCGTAGATCGACAGCGCAAGCCCATCGACGGGAGTGTTCCAGGTGACGTTGGCTTCGAGGTTGCTCAGCGCATTCAGCCAGCCGAGGTTGTCGTCGGTATAGGCTGCCTCGTCACGGTACTGGTAGTTGATCCGCGTGAGGATGTTGCTGCTGCCGAGGTCGAGTTCGTGGATCAGGCCAGCGCCCACGGTGATCGGGGGAACGCGCGGCAGGCTCAGCGCCAGATCGGCGTCGTCGATCATCCCGTCGCCCGAAATGTCGAACAGCACTTCGTCATACTCGGCATCGGTAATCCCGATATTGGCTGTGAACACCAGTGCTTCCGACACCCGCATCCGCGCTTCGGCTTCGAAGCCGACGATGGTGGCATCGGCGGTGTTGAGGATGTTCTGCACCACGCCCGCCCCCGGATCGGCCAGGTTCACTTCGCGCTGCATATTGCCGATCTTGGTCACATAGGCCGCGGCGTTCAGCGTGAAGGAACGGTCAGCGGTCTGGAACTTGCCGCCGATCTCGTAATTGTCGACCTGCTCTTCATCGAAGCCGAGCATGCCGGTTGCCGCCACGGCGGCATTGAACACGGGGACGTTGGTGATGCGGAAATTGTAACCGCCCGAACGGAAGCCCCGGCTCCAGTGGCCATAAACCTGACTATCGGCAAATTCGTATTGCAGGCCGAGTTTGGGCGAGATGTTGCGGAACCGGATCCGGTCGGAAAAGCCGTTGCCCTCCGTCGGAATGAAGGGGTTGGTGCCGGTGGTCGGGCAGGTTCCCTGAACAACGGAACATTCGGGACGCGGCCGCACGAAGGTGACGTCGGCATCCTTGGTTTCCTGGTTCCAGCGAATCCCCGCGATAACCGAGAGGTTGTCGACCAGTTCGTACTGCGCATTGGCGAACACGCCGAGCACTTCGTGGTTCTGGCGCCCGCCGCCGTAGAACGTCAGCGGGGTTGCGGGGGGCACTTGCCGCACTTCGGTATAGGCAAGGTCCTGATCGAACCAGAACCCGCCGATGGTCAGGTCGAGCCGGTCGAACGACATCGCGTAGCGCAGTTCGTTCGAGAACTGCTCCTGCGCGGTCTCGGTGGTCGAGTGGAACAGAAACAGCGGGGTCGCGTCGATATCGCCATCGGTGGTGGCATCATAATCGCGCCAGCCGAACACGTTGGTCAGCGTGCCGGGGCCAATGTCCCATTCCGCAGTGAGCGAGCCGGTCCAAATCTTGTTGTCGTATCCGCCGGGATTGTCGATCGCGATGTCGAAGCTGTTGCGGTCGAACAACGCGCGGTTCTGGGCCGAGGGGCCATCGCCATCGCTTTCGAAGTAATCGAGCTTACCGGTCAGGGTCAGATCGCCGAGCCGCGCTTCCAGTGCCCCGCGCAGGATCTTGGTGTCCGCACGCCCGTGGTTCTCCGGCACATTCAGGGTTTCCGAAGCGAGGTTACGGAAATAACCTTCGTCCTTGTTGTAATACGCGCCGACCTTGAACAACAGCTTGTCTTCGATGATCGGGCCACTGATCACACCGCTGGCAGTGTAGTTGGGGCCGCCGCGACCGCCGTCGAGCGCCGGGCCGTCGACCGCCGCGCGGAACTTGCCGCGGAAATCCTCGGTCGGGTTGCCGGTGTTGATCACCACCGCGCCGCCGGTGACATTGCGACCGAACAGCACGCCCTGCGGGCCGCGCAGGATTTCCACACTTTCAAGGTCGAAAAGGTCGAACACCACGCCGCCGTTGATGCCGAGATAGACACCGTCCACGAACACGCCGACGGTCGGGTCGATCGAGGGGATCGAGGAGTTGATGCCGAGGCCGCGGATGGTGAAGTTGGCGGTGCCGCGGCTGGTGCCGACCTGGTCGAGGCTGACCGTCGGCGCCTGGAACGACAGGCCCGAGATGTCACGGATCTTGTAGGCTTCCAGCGTGTCGGAATTGAACGCGGTGATGGCCAGCGGCACATCCTGCACGTTTTCCGGGTCACGCGTCTTGGTGCCGGTGACGAGGATTTCGTTCATGGTGTCGAGCGAACTGGCGCGTGCTTCTCGCGGCGCTTCGCCTTCGGCGTCCTGGGCGTTCGCGGCGAACGGAGTCAGCGCGGCGGTGCCGAGCATAAGAGCGATTTTGCCGAGCCGGAATGGGCTCCGCATGGAGGATGCGGTGGTCATGTCTTTTAACTCTCCCTGAGTTGAGGCTGGCCGCCCTAGCAATAAGTCACACGATTGCAACCTATCTCCACAGCGGAAAAGGGCATTTGCGCAAGCATGAAGCACGCTCGCCACACCTTCCCGGCTTTCTTATCTGCGGGGGTTTGCAATCACGCCTTTTCAAGCTGTTGCTGCCGCTGGTCGCTGGCGGCATCGAGCAGCGCGGCTTCTATTTCGGCGAGCCGTTCGGGCGCCTTGATCTTCCCCGCGGTCAAATCGGTGACATAGAAAGTGTCCGCCGCCGCTTCGCCGTAGGCAGTGACATGCGCCGAATGCACGATCAGGTTCGCCTTGTAGAGTGCGTGAGCCAGCCGGTTGAGCAAGGCCGGACGGTCGCGCGCGCTCACTTCAATCACGGTGAAGTGGTTGGAAGCATCATTGTCGAAACCCACACGTGGCGCGACATCAAAGGCACGGGCGCGCGAATGGGCGAGCGGGCGCGCGGCGAGCCGGGGAACCAGTTCGATCTCGGCCAGCAGCGCGTCGCGGATGCCTTTCTGGATGCGCGCGATCTGCGCGGCCTCGCGGAACGGTTGGCCGTGCTGATCCTGCACCAGAAAATTATCGACCGCAAAGCCGTTTCTGGTCGTGTGGATGCGCGCGTCGATGATGTTCGCGCCTGCCAGGTGGATGCCGCCCGCCATGCGATAGAACAGGCCCGGATGATCGGCGGCGATGACGTTGACGCGGGTCGCGCCGCGGGTCTCGTCCGGCTCGCAATGGATCGAAAGCTGGTCCTGCGCTGCCTGCGCCGCATCATATTGCACCAGATTGCTGGCGATGATGTCCTCGGGCTCGGCGATCCAGTAGGCGTCGGACAGCAGCGCGCCGATCGTGTCGACCAGATGATCGCGTTCGCCCAGCAGGCGCGCGACCGCGTCTTTCTTTGCCGCGACTCGCTGTTGGCGGCCCTTGCCCTTGTGGCCCAGCCGCAACCGCTCCTGCGCGGAGTCGTAAAGCTCGCCCAGAAGTTGTCCCTTCCAGCTGTTCCACGTCCCCGGACCGACTGCGCGGATATCGACTGCGGTCAGGATCGCAAGGTTGCGCAGCCGTTCCAGGCTTTGCACCTCGGCCACGAAATCCTCGATCGTCTTGGGATCGGTAAGGTCGCGTTTCTGCGCAGTGCGGCTCATCAGCAGGTGTTGCAACACCAGCCAGGCGACCAGATCGGTTTCCTTTTCGTCCAGCCCGAAACGCGGGCACAATTCATGCGCGACATCCGCCCCCAGCACCGAATGATCGCCGCCGCGCCCCTTGGCGATATCGTGCAGTAGCACTGCCACATAAAGCGCCCGGCGCGAGGCGAGCTTGGGAAATTCGCGGGTGGCGCGCGGATGATCGCCGGACAGCAGCCCGCGCTCGATCTGGCTCAACAACCCAATAGCGCGGATCGTGTGTTCGTCGACCGTGTAGTGGTGATACATGTCGAACTGCATCTGCGCGTTGACCCGACCGAAATCGGGGACAAACCGGCCGAAGACGCCCGCCTCGTTCATCCAGCGCAAGGCCGTTTCGGGATCCTTGCGCCCTGCCAGCAGATCGAGAAACAGCGCATTGGCGCGCTTGTCCCGCCGCAGCTTGGCGTCGATCAGCTTGGCATCGCGATCGGCGAGCCGCATGGTTTCAGGGTGGACTTCCAGCCCTTCGGCCTCGGCCAGCTGGAACACTTCGATCAGCCGCACCGGATCGGCGCGGAACCAGTCGTCGCCCGGTGCGCGCAGCCGCCCGCCTTCGACCACGTAACCCTTGAACGCGCGAGGCCGCTGGGTCCAGCCGGCAAAAAACCCGCTGCGGGTGCGTTTCTTGGCGAACTCCTCGTCCATGTGGGCCAGGAACACGCCCGTCAGGCTGCCCACCCGCTTCACCTGCAGGAAGTAATATTGCATGAACCGCTCGACCGCGCTCTTGCCGGGACGGTCGGCGAAATGCATCCGTTCGGCAACCTGCCGCTGCAGATCGAAGGTCAGGCGATCCTCGGCGCGGTCGGTCAGGATGTGCATGTGACTGCGCACCGCCAGCAGGAACCCTTCGGCCCGGCGGAAGCTGCGGTATTCGCTGCGAGTCAGCAGCCCGACATCGACCAGTTCGGCGGCGTTCTGCACCCGGTGGACATATTTGCCGATCCAGTAGAGCGTCTGCAGGTCGCGAAGCGCGCCCTTGCCGTCCTTGATATTGGGCTCCACGACATAGCGGCTATCGCCCATCCGCTTGTGCCGGGCATCGCGTTCGGCCAGCTTCTGCGTCAGGAACTGCCGCTCGCTGCCCTTGACCACGTCGTTCCAGAACCGGCTTCGCAATTCTTCGTAAAGCGCCTGATCGCCCCACACCAGCCGCCCTTCGAGCAGCGCGGTGCGGATCGTCAGGTCTTCCTTCGCCAAGCGCATGGTGTCGGCCACAGTGCGGCTCGAATGGCCGACCTTCAGGCCCAGATCCCACAACAGATACAGCATCGCCTCGATCACCTGCTCGCACCACGGCGAGCGGCGCATCGGGGTGATGAAGGCGATGTCGATATCCGAATGCGGCGCCATCTCGGCCCGCCCGTAACCGCCCACGGCCAGCACCGCGAGCCGTTCGGCCTGCGTGCGGTTCGGCACCGGGTAAAGGTGCGTGGTTACGTGATCGTGGATCACCCGCAGCAGTTGATCGGTCAGGAAGGAATAGCCGCCTGTCACGTCGTGTCCGGCCGATGGTCGTTCGGCCAACCTGCGTTCCAATTCGCCGCGGCCCGTATCGAGCGCATGGCGCAGGGCCTTGACGATATCCGCCCGCGCACCTTCGCCGCCAGCCGCGAACAGCGCAGCGATTTCGTCGGCGAGCACGCGCCGATCGATGATCGCCCGCTGTCCGGGCAAACCCCGGGGGCTCACGGGAAGGGCTTCCGCATCAGGCCCCCGGCCAGGGCATCGAGGATGGGACGCAGGCAGGTCAGGGGATCAGGCCGCCACCTTGTCATCGCCGTACCGCGCCTTGACGCTGCGCTTGTCGATCTTCTGGGTGCCGAGCCGCGGCAACGCGTCCTCGGTGAACCAGATCTGGTGTTCCAGCGGCACCTTGAACGGGGCGATCCGTTCGAGCAGGAAGGCGCGCAGTTCGGCGGGCGTGATCGCGGCGTGACCTTCCTTCATGCGGTACACCGCCGCCGGAACTTCGCCGAAGCGTTCGTCGGGCAGGCCGAACACCGAACATTCGCCAATGTCGTCATGCGCGTAGATCGCATCTTCCACCTCGATGCAGGAGATATTCTCGCCGCCGCGGATGATGATGTCCTTCTTGCGGTCGACGATGAACAGGTATTCGTCGGCATCGAGATAACCCAGATCACCGGTGCGGAAGAACCCGTCGTCGGTGAAGGCGGCCTTGGTCGCCTCGTCGTTCTTCCAGTAGCCGCGGAAATTGGCGACGCTGCGAATGCACACCTCGCCCACCTGCCCCTGCGGCAGCGCATTGCCGAGATCGTCGAGAATGGCGAGTTCGACCATCGGCTTGCTCGCCCGCCCGGTGGAACCCGGCTTGGCGAGGTAATTCTCGTTGAAATTGCCGCAGCCGACCGCGTTGGTTTCCGTAAGGCCATAGCCGAGCAGCGGGAACCCGCCGGGGAAGGCTTCCTTGATCCGGGTAACGTGCTCGACCGGACGCGGCGCGCCGCCAGCGGCAAAGCTCTTGCACGCCGAAAGGTCGTACTTGGCACGGTCGGGATGGCTTGCAATTTCATAGCTCATCAGCGGCACGCCGACGAAATAGGTGACCTTTTCTTCCGCCATCAGCCGGATCGCGAGGCCTGCGTCCCACTTCGGCATCAGCACCAGCTTGCGCGCAATCGCGAAGCTTTGCAGGAACAGCGGCACTTCGCCGGTAACGTGGAACAGCGGCACCGCCACCAGCGCGCAGGGCTGAACCGTCATCGGGCCTTCCTGGCTCTCGATATGCACCTTCGCCATCGCGCTCTGGGCGACATAGTTCATTACACCGTGGACGACCCCGCGGTGATCCGACCACGCGCCCTTGGACCTCCCGGTCGAACCGGAGGTGTAGAGGATAGTGGCGATATCGTCAGGGCCGATCTGGCCCAGCAGCGCCATCGCCGCGCTTGTGCCCTGCGGCAGCGCCCAGAGATCGGCGAGCCCTTCGGACGGCGGATTGCCGTGGCTGAACAAAACCAGCTTCGCACTGTGTGCATGCCCTTCTAGCCGGGCGGCGCGGCCTTCATCGGCCAGCACCAGCTTGCATTCGGCCAGATCGATTCCGTAGGCCAGTTCATCCCCGGAAGAAAAGCCGTTGAGCAGCGTTGCGCAGCCGCCCGCCATCAGGATGCCCATATAGGCGATCATCCAGTTGGCCGAGTTGCGCGCGGCGATGGCGATGCGGTCACCCTTCTGGATGCCGTGGTCGCGCACCAGACTTTCCGCAACGCAGGTCGCGGCGCTGTAGGTTTCGGCGAAGGTCAGCCGCACATCGCCATCGACGAGGAAGGGCAGATCGCGGTGTTCGTTGCAGAAATGCGCGAAATAATGCGCAAGGCTCGGCGGGGCGGCGGCGAAAGCGGGCATTTCCACCCCGTCGCGCACATAAGGCGCGAGGGCGAAGGGCTGGCCGGGTGCAGTCAGGCCGGTGATGATCGCTTCAAGCGCATTGTCCAGCTGGGTGGGCATGCGGTGTCCTTTCCTCTCTCGTGTACAAGAAGACCGCTGCGGCGTTCGCCTGTCCGGTCTTCCGATCCCATTATCTGCCCGCGCGCCTGCGCCCCTTCCCCTGCCCCGCGCGCTGTGCCAGAAGCGCCAGCGCAAACGAGGCCACATCAGGCCCGCCGATACGGCATATCATCACCATTAAGGGGTTCGCTCCGTGCTGTCACTACTTGCTGCAAGCGGCGCTACCGATCCGATCTACTGGTCGGACCTCGGGCTGCGCCCGGGTATCGAACTGGGGTTTTTCACCCTGCGATATTATTCGCTTGCCTATCTTGTCGGCGTGATCTTCGCGTGGTGGCATACATCGCGGATGCTGCGGGCGCCCGGTGCACCGATGGCGCAGCGCCATGCCGACGACCTGTTCTTTTACTGCACGCTGGGGGTGATTCTGGGCGGGAGACTGGGTTATGCGCTGTTCTACACCGGCGGCGAGACCGGCATTCCCAGCGCTTTCACCGATTTTTCGGGCGACGGATTCGTCAGCTGGAAATTGCTGCGGCTGTGGGACGGCGGGATGGCGTTTCATGGAGGGCTGGCAGGCGTGGCGGCGGCGATGGCTTACGTCGCATGGCGCGACAAGCTCAACTTCCTGCGGGTGGCCGATTATGTCGCTGTCAGCGTGCCGATGGGGATGCTGCTGGGGCGACTCGCCAATTTCATCAACGGTGAATTGTGGGGGCGGCCCGCCGATGTGCCATGGGCAATGGTGTTCCCCGGCGCGGACGAACTCGCGCGCCATCCCAGCCAGCTGTATCAGGCCGGACTGGAAGGGCTGGCGCTGCTGATCGTCATGTTGCTGCTGTTCTGGAAAACCCGCGCGCGCTATCGCCCCGGCTTGCTTGTTGGCGTGTTCACGCTCGGCATGGGGATCGCGCGTTTCGTTAATGAATTTTTCCGTCAGCCGGATGCACAATTGGCTGACTTTGCGGCCCGGACCGGGCTATCGATGGGGCAATGGCTAAGCATACCGCTGATCTTGACTGGATTGATTGTCGTGTTCTTCGCGCTGCGGAAGAAGCCGCTGGCGAGCGGGGGCGTGGCGCCGGCCTGACGTCCGACGTTGACGCCGAAGGCCCGCGCGCATGGCGCGGCGGGCTGCGGCTGATCAATCCGGACACCGGGCCTGCGGAGCGGGCTACGGCGAAAACCGATGCGGCAGCGAAGGCGGCGGCGAAGGCCGAGGCCGAGGCCGCTGCGCGCGAGCAGGCCGCGACCGAAGCCAAGGCGAAAGCTGACGCCGAAGCCCGCGCCCTTGCCGAAGCGCAAGAGCGCGCGAGAGCCGAAGCGGAAGCGAAGGCCAAAGCCGAGGCACAGGCGACGGCAGAGGCGGAAGCCCGCGCCCGCGCCGAAGCGGAAGAGAAAGCCCGTCAGGAAGCCGAGGCCCGCGCGCTGGCCAAGGCCGAAGCCAAGGCCAAGGCCGAAGCCGAGGCGATGGCCAAGGCCGAAGCTCTCGCACGCCTAAAGGCCGAGGCCGAAGAACGCGCGCGGCTGATGCGCGAGGAACGTGCGCGCGCGCAGGCCGAAGCCGAAGCTCGCGCCGCCGCCGAACGCGAAGCGCGCGAGAAAGCCGCAGCCGAAGCCCGTGCCCGCCGCGAAGCCGAGGCAGCCGAACGCGCCCGGCTCGCCGCCGAAGCGCAGGCGAAGGCCGAAGCCGAAGCCAAAGCGCGCAAGGAAGCCAAGGAAAAAGAGCGGGCAGAGGAGCAGGCCCGCCGCGAAGCCGAAGCGAAAGCCAAAGCCGAAGCCAAGGCGAAAGCCGAAGCGGAAGCGCGCGCAAAAGCCGAAGCGGAAGCCGCCGCCAAGGCCGCCGCCGAACACGCCCGCAGGGAGGCGGAAGCCAAGGCGAAAGCAGAGGCAGAAGCGAAGGCAAAGGCTGAAGCCGAGGCGAAAGCGAGGGCCGAAGCAGAGGCGAAGGCGAAAGCAGAGGCGGAAGCGAAGGCGAAGGCCGAGGCAAAAGCGAAGGCCGAAGCCGCCGCTCGCGCAAAGGCGGAAGCCGCGGAGAAGGCCCGCTTGGCAGCCGAAGCCAAGGCGAAGGCCGACGCCGAAGCGGCCGAACGTGCACGGGTCGAAGCGGAAGCCAAGGCGAAAGCCGAAGCCGAAGCGAAAGCGGCAGCCGATGAACGGGCGCGCCTAGAAGCCGAAGCCGCCGCCCGCGCCAAGATCGATCTGGGCAAAAGCTTCCGCCGCCTGATTCGCGAGACTGGCCCGATCAGCCTCGCGCAGTTCATGGCCGAGAGCAACGCGCGCTATTACGCCAGCCGCGATCCACTGGGCGATCAGGGGGATTTCATCACCGCACCGGAAGTCACCCAGATGTTCGGCGAGCTGATCGGGCTGTGGTTCGCCGATCTGTGGGTGCGGATGGGCGCCCGCAAACGCATTCACTATGTCGAACTCGGCCCCGGACGCGGCACGCTGGCGAAGGACGCGCTGACGACCGCAGCCCGCTACGAATTCGCGCCGGAGGTGCACTTCGTCGAAACCTCGCCGACATTGCGCCAGTTGCAGCGCGAGGCATTTCCCGGCTGCCACCATCACCACGATCTTTCGACCCTGCCCGAAGATGCCCCGCTGCTGATCATCGCCAACGAATTTTTCGATGCGCTGCCGATCCACCAGCTGGTGCGGTCCGCCGATGGATGGTTCGAACGGATGGTTGGGCTGGACGGCGACAACTTCGTGTTTGGCGCCGGCAAGGAGCGGATGGATTCCATCGTCCCCCCCAGCTGGCTAAGCGCGGCGCAGGGCGCGACGATCGAAACCAGTCCGGCAGCGGTCGCGGTGATGACCGAGATCGCGCAACGCCTCAAAAATCAGGGCGGCGGCGCGCTGATCATCGATTACGGCCATATGGAACTCAGCGCCGGCACCACTTTGCAGGCGCTGAAGGCACACAAGAAGGTCGATGTGTTCGCGCATCCGGGCGAGGCCGACATCACCGCCCATGTCGATTTCGAACTGCTCGCCCACGTCGCGCGCGAACAGGGCGCGGACGTGATGGGTCTGCAATATCAGGGTGAATGGCTGCGCCAGATGGGCATCGATACCCGGACCGAAGCGCTCCAGCTGCGCAATCCGGGCGAGGCCGACAAGATCAAGCGTCAGCGTGACAGGCTGGTGGAGGACAATCAGATGGGCACGCTGTTCAAGGTGCTCGGTATTTGCGGGCGGCGCTGGCCGTTCGGCGTGGGGTTTGCATGATGAAGTGGCTGGCCGCGCTGACCTTTGCGGCGGCGCTTGCGGCGGCGACGGGCCCCGCCTTGGCAGCGGAGCCGGTGGCCGGGCGCTGGGTGACAGCGGAAAGGGACGCAGTGGTCGCGATCAAGCCATGCGGAAGGGCGGCGCCCGAAAGGACGCTGTGCGGCACGGTCGACAAGTTCCTCGTCCCGCCGCCCGATGGCCACGACCAGCGCGACATCAACAACCCCGATCCGGTCTTGCGCAAGCGCCGCCTGCTCGGTCTGCCGATCCTGTCGGGCTTTACCGCCGATGGCGATCTATGGCGCGGCAGAATCTATGATCCCAAGAGCGGTAAAAGCTACCGCTCGGTCATCCGCCGAACGGGTGCGAACGTGCTGGAGGTGAAAGGCTGTATCGGCCCGTTCTGCCAGACTCAGATTTGGAAGCGGGTAAGGTAGTATTTCCACCCCGGTGGGCGCGTTCTAAAGGCCTACCTTTTCCGCCAACTCAGCCGCCGCCGCCCTCGGGGTGAGTTTCGCCTCGTCCTCGCGGTCCACCGCAAGGTTCGCCTCGCGCATCGCTTCGACGCTGATCGCGCCAATCAGCGGTTGCAGCGCCGCGATCACGCCCGCGTCGTCCGCGATCCGCGGGGAGAGCATCAGCATCGCATCATAACTCGGCAGCGCGCCTTCCGGGTCGTCGAGCACCACCAGCTTGTCCGCCGCGATCCGCCCATCTGAAGTGTAGGCACTGATAACGTCGGCCTCGCCCGATTGCAGCGCGTTGTACATGAACGTCGGCGCGAAATTGCGGTTATCCGCGAACCGCAAGCCATAGGCATCGCGCACCGCAACCCATTCGGGCCGCTCGAAGAACTCGGGGTCGCCTCCCACCGTCAGCTGCGGAGCGACCACCGCCAGATCGTCCAGCGAGGTAACGCCCAGTTCCGCCGCCCGGTCCTGCCGCATGGCAAAGGCATAGGCGTTTTCGAACCCCAATCGTCCCAGCACCCGCACCCCATTCTCGCGCCATTCCCAGTCGCGGATGGTTTCATACATCGCCTCGCGTCCGGGATTGTCGTCGCGGTTCAGGTAATTGGTCCAGATCGTACCGGTGTAGTCGACCGAAATGTCGATGCTGGAACTGGCGACCGCGGAATGCACCACAGCGCTGCCCAGCCCGTCGCGATACTCGACCACGTATCCCGCCGCCTCCAGCCGCGACCCGATCAGCTTGGCGAGGATATATTGTTCGGAGAACTGTTTGGAGGCGATGACGATGCGGCGTTCATCGCTGCCCGCGCCTTGCGCCCACAGCGCCGCAAAAATACCTGCCAGCACCACCGCGATCCCGCCAAAGGTCATCCAGCGCGAGCGTTTGGCCAGCCCCACTTCGATCACCCACAGCAGGTTATCCGCCGCCAGCGCAAGCCCCGCGCTCGCCAGACACCCGGCCAGAACCAGCGCCCAATTCTGGGTCTGGAGACCCGCAAAGATAGGATCGCCGAGACTGGGCTGGCCGATAGTGGTGGCGAGCGTCGCCGCGCCGATGGTCCACACCGATGCCGTGCGGATGCCCGCCATGATGAAGGGCGCGGACAGCGGCGCTTCGACCAGCGTCAGTTTCTGCCATTTGGTCATGCCC
The DNA here is from genome assembly GCF_040148725.1 of Erythrobacter sp. NFXS35. Classification (NCBI taxonomy): domain Bacteria; kingdom Pseudomonadati; phylum Pseudomonadota; class Alphaproteobacteria; order Sphingomonadales; family Erythrobacteraceae; genus Erythrobacter; species Erythrobacter sp. NFXS35. The sequence goes on from NZ_JAGDEB010000002.1 coordinate 123,132, forward strand.
ACGCCGTCGGCGGCTTCGAGAATCTCGGGATCGAGGTTGGCTTGCGCCGTCACCGCATTCCGCAAAATCGGCAGTAACGCATATAGCGTCAGCGCCATCAGCGCGGGCAGGAACCCCAGCGTCGGCAAGCCCTCGCCGAATACGCTGCGCAAGCTCAACAGCAGCGGAAAGAACAGCGCCAGCAGCGCGAGCGCGGGGATGGTCTGCACGAGGCTCGCCAGCCCCAGCGCGATGCGCGACACCGTGGGCGAGCGACTCGCCCACACCGCCATCGGCAAGGCGATCAGCATCGCAAGGCCGATCGCGCTGGCCGACAACACGACATGCGCGGCAAGCTTGTCGCCGAGGCCGGGGAGGATTTCCCAGATATCGCCCATCAGTGCGGGGTTTCCCCAAGACTCTCCAACGCCGCCAGCCGCTCGGCCTGCTGGCGCGGCACCGCGAAGAGGCCCTGCGCAATGTCGCCGCCCGCCCCCGCCAGCAACGCACGCGGGGTCTCGTCGGCGACCAGGTGGCCGCCGTCCATCACCAGCACTCGGTCTGCCAGCAGCAGCGCCTCGGCCATGTCATGCGTCACCATCACCGTGGTCAGGCCAAGCCTTTCGTGCAATTCGCGCACCTTGGTGCCCAGCGCATCGCGGGTCAGCGGATCGAGCGCGCCGAAGGGTTCGTCCATCAGCAGCAGCTCCGGCCCACCCGCCAGCGCGCGCGCCACGCCAACGCGCTGGCGCTGCCCGCCGGAAAGCTCGTCGGGCATGCGGGTCGCCATCGCCGGTTCGAGTTCCACCAGTTCGAGCAGTGCATTGATGCGTTCCCCCGCCAGCTTCTCGCCGGTCAGGCGCGGGCCGATGGCGATGTTTTCGGCCACGCTCATGTGCGGAAACAGGCCGATGCCCTGAAACACGTATCCTACTCTGCGGCGCAGGCGGGCAGGCGGCAAGGTGGTCACATCCTCGCCGCCGAACAGCACGACCCCGCCGGTCGGCTCGACCAGTGTGTTGACCATCTTGAGCAGCGTCGACTTGCCCGAACCTGACGCACCCACCAGCGCAACGAGGCTGCCGGACTCAATCGCGCAGCTCACGCCCGCCACCGCCAGCACTTCGCCGTAAGCGCGGGTCACGGCGTCGAATACGAGCAAGGGGTCGGTGGCCGTCATGCTGCTGTTCCCTAACGGCGAAAGACGCAGAGAGCCAGCGCGGGCGATTGGCCTTTGCGTGAGCGCTTGCTATGCGCGTCCACAGAACGATCATTACTCCGGCAGGAACATAAAATGCGCGCTACCCCCGATTTCGACTTTCACCTTGGCGAAGCAGCCGAGATGATCCGTGACAGCACCGCGCGCTTTGCGGACGAGCAGATCGCCCCGCTGGCCGAACGCACCGACCGCGAAGACCGCTTCCCGCGCGAATTGTGGGAGCCGATGGGCGCGCTCGGCCTGCACGGCATCACCGTTGAGGAAGAATGGGGCGGGCTGGGGCTCGGCTACCTTGAGCACGTGATCGCGGTCGAGGAAGTCAGCCGCGCTTCCGCCAGCGTGGGCCTCAGCTACGGCGCGCATTCGAACCTCTGCCTCAACCAGATCCGCCGCTGGGGGAATGACGAGCAGAAGGCCAAGTATCTGCCGGGGCTTATCTCCGGCAAGCACGTTGGCAGCCTCGCCATGTCCGAGGCGGGCGCGGGGTCGGACGTGGTCTCGATGAAATTGAAGGCTGAGGCTGTTCAGGGCGGCTATGTGCTCAACGGCACCAAGTTCTGGATCACCAACGCGCCTGAGGCCGATACGCTGGTGGTCTATGCCAAGACCGATGGCCACGCCGGATCGCGCGGCATCACCGCCATCCTGATCGAGAAGGGCGACGAGGGTTTTGCGATCGGTCAGAAGATCAGCAAGGTTGGCATGAAGGGCTCCCCCACCGCCGAGCTGGTATTCAACGACTGCTTCGTGCCCGAAGATCGCATCATGGGGCCATTGAACGGCGGCGTCGGCGTGCTGATGAGCGGGCTGGATTATGAACGCGTGGTGCTCGCCGGATTGCAGCTCGGGATCATGCAGGCGTGCCTCGACACGGTGATTCCTTATCTGCGCGAGAGGAAGCAGTTCGGCAAACCCATCGGCAGCTTCCAGCTGATGCAGGCCAAAGTCGCCGACATGTATGTCGCCCTGCAATCGGCCCGCGCCTACACCTATGCGGTCGCCAAGGCGTGTGACGCGGGGCAGACGACGCGCTTCGATGCGGCGGGCGTGATTTTGCTGGCGTCGGAGAACGCCTTCAAGGTCGCGGCTGAAAGCGTGCAGGCGCTCGGCGGAGCGGGCTACACGCTCGACTGGCCGGTGGAGCGCTACATGCGCGACGCCAAGCTGCTCGACATCGGGGCGGGGACGAACGAGATTCGCCGGATGCTGATCGGGCGCGAATTGATCGGGGCGGCGGGGTGATGATCGCTTGCACCAGAGCCCGGTGGCGCCGCGCCGCTACCGGCGCGCTGGCCTGCCTTCTCGTCATGCCCGCGCAAGGCCACGCCCAATCGCCCGCGCCCCCGCCTGAGGAAGGCACTGCCATGCCCACCGAACTCGACCCCCGCGCCTACGCCGAAATCACGCGCCTCACCGATCAGGGGCAGGCGCTGTTCGACGAGGGCAGACTGGAGGAGGCCCGTGGGCTGTTCATGCAGGCTTGGGCGCTGCTCCCCGAACCGCAGAGCGAATGGGAGGCGACGACCTGGCTGGCGACGGCGATCGGCGACATCGATTTCCTCAAGGGCAATCACGCCGTCGCCCGGCAGACGCTCGAATTCGCGATGCTCTGCCCCGGCGGCCTCGGCAACCCCTTCATCCACTTACGCCTCGGCCAGACGCTGCTCGAACTTGGAGAGAAAGACCGGGCGGCGGACGAACTTATGCGAGCCTATATGGGCGCTGGCGAAGGCATCTTCGCGGAGCAGGACCCCAAATATCGCGCATTTCTGGCAACGCGTGCGATACTGGACAGAGCTTTGCAACGCAGGAGCCTACAATGAGCACCGACGAAGACTACGTCTTTGACGAGGCGAGCGGCGAATGGATGGCTGCGTCGCAGCTCGCGGCCAAGCAGGCGGCGGAGGACACGGTCGAGGTGCGCGACGCGGTCGGCAACATCCTCACCGATGGCGATGCGGTGACGCTGATCAAGGACTTGGAGGTCAAGGGCGCAGGCCAGACGCTCAAACAAGGCACGCTGATCAAATCGATCCGCCTGACCGGCGACGCGCAGGAGATCGACTGCAAATATCCCGGCATCAAGGGCCTGGTGCTGCGGGCCGAGTTCGTGCGCAAGCGGTGATCCTCACCTGGTTGGTGGGCGCAAGCGCATCCGACCCTCTACCGGAGCAGCTTCACAGCCAAGGACCGGACATGAACGAAAACCTCTTGAACGCTCTCCAGTATTACGGCGCGGGCGCGGGGCTGGTGGCGGCGCTGATCGTATCGCTCAACCTCGGCACGCGGCCCACCGGCTGGGGCTTCGTGATCTTCGTCACCTCCTCGATCGCACTCATCGCCTGGGGGTTTATGAACGACGAGGGGGAAGGAATCGGCTGGCAGAACATCGGGCTCTTGGCGATCAACCTCGTCGGCGTCTATCGCTACCTCCTGTCGGGGCATGACCCCGAGACGAAAGGCAAAGAAAAGGCAACATGACCGCACCCGTCCTGACATCGAAACTCGACCGCGAAAGCCCCGAGGCCAAGGCGCGGTTCGCGCATAACCACGCGCTGGCGCAGCAACTGCGTGCAGCCGTGGCCGATGCCGCGCTCGGTGGGTCGGAGCGCAGCCGCGAGCGGCACGTGTCGCGCGGGAAGCTGCTGCCGAGGGAGCGGGTGGAGCGATTGCTCGATCCCGGTTCACCCTTCCTCGAAATCGGGCAACTCGCCGCGAACGGGATGTATGAGGGCGACGTCAACGCGGCCTCGATCATCTGCGGCGTGGGGCGCGTGTCGGGGCGGCAGTGCATGATCGTGTGCAACGATGCGACCGTGAAGGGCGGCACCTATTACCCGATGACGGTCAAGAAGCACCTGCGCGCACAGGAAATCGCGCAGGAGAACCGCCTGCCGTGCATCTATCTTGTCGACAGCGGCGGCGCGAACCTGCCGCATCAGGCGGAAGTGTTCCCCGATCGCGACCACTTCGGGCGGATTTTCTTCAATCAGGCGAACATGAGCGCGCTCGGCATCCCGCAGATCGCCTGCGTGATGGGAAGCTGCACCGCGGGCGGCGCTTACGTCCCCGCCATGTCGGACGAGAGCGTGATCGTCCGCAATCAGGGCACGATCTTCCTCGCCGGCCCGCCGCTGGTGAAGGCCGCGACGGGCGAGGAGATCACCGCCGAAGATCTGGGCGGCGGCGATTTGCACGCGAAGAAATCGGGCGTGGTCGATCACCTCGCAGAGAATGATGAACACGCGCTCACCATCGTCCGCGATATCGTAAGCCACTTGGGCGCGAATACCGGCGTGGCGGCGGATGTGGCGCTGAAAGACCCGCGCCCGCCCAAGTTCGACGCAGACGATCTCTACGCCATCATCCCCGATGATGTGCGCGCGCCCTATGACGTGAAAGAGGTGATCGCGCGGCTGGTCGACACATCCGAGTTCCACGAGTTCAAGGCGCAGTACGGCAGCACGCTGGTGTGCGGTTTCGCGCATATCTGGGGGATGCCAGTCGCGATCCTCGCCAATAACGGCGTGCTGTTCAGCGAAAGCGCGCAGAAAGGCGCGCATTTCATCGAACTGGCCTGCCAGCGCCGCATCCCGCTGCTGTTCCTCCAGAATATCAGCGGCTTCATGGTCGGCGGGAAGTATGAGGCGGAAGGCATCGCCAAGCATGGTGCAAAGCTGGTCACCGCCGTTGCCACCGCGACCGTCCCGAAGGTGACTGTCGTCATCGGCGGCAGCTTTGGTGCGGGCAATTACGGGATGTGCGGGCGCGCCTACTCGCCGCGTTTCATGTTCACTTGGCCCAACGCGCGCATTTCGGTGATGGGCGGGGAGCAGGCGGCAAGTGTCCTCGCCACCGTCCACCGCGACGCCGACAAGTGGGACGAACGCGAGGCCGAGGCGTTCAAGGCCCCGATCCGCCAGAAATACGAAGACGAAGGCAACCCCTACTACGCCACCGCCCGGCTGTGGGACGACGGCGTGGTGGACCCGGTGCAGACCCGTGATGTGCTGGGGCTTGCGTTCTCGGCGTGTCTTGAGGCACCTATCGCCAAAGCGCCCCGCTTCGGCGTGTTCCGGATGTAACCAAGCCACACACGGGGGAGCGCGAGAATGACCGATCAGATAGTGGCGATTATCGCGATCTGCGCGATACTCATTCTTGTCGGAACCGCGCTTGGGTTGACAGACCGCAAGAACTTCTCTCCCGGCTGGCTCGCGGTGGCGACGGCGCTGGTCTTCGCCAATGATGCGATGCTCACACGCGTTTACGGCCTGATCCCCGATCTCCTGCCGGACAGCGATTGGAACTGGCAGGGCAAGCTGATGGCGCTCGCCCTGTCGCTTGGCGTCGCGGCGCTGGGCATGTTCGGATGGCGCCGTTCGGGGCTAACCTTGCGGCAATATCCCGGCTCGCTTCGTCCTGCAGCTTTCGCGTTCGCAGCCTATGTCCTGTTCTTCCTCGTCATCGCGCTCGCTTTCGATGCCGGCGATGCAACCGCCGAAACCGTGGCATTCCAGCTCACCATGCCCGGCCTTGAGGAGGAGATATTCTACCGCGGCATCCTGTTGCTGGCCTTGAACGAGGCGTTCCGCGGACGGATCAGGCTGCTGGGCATCGGCTGGGGATGGGGAGCATTGCTGTCCTCGATGGTGTTCGGCCTCGCCCATGCGTTTTCGTATTCTGCGGGCGAAGGCTTTGCGCTCGATCCGATCTACCTTGCCCTCACTGCGATCCCGTCCTTGCTCGCCGTGTGGCTGCGCGAGCGCACCGGCAGCCTGCTGCTGCCGATCACGGCGCACAACCTGGGCAATGCTTTGCCGCTGATGCTCTGAAGACGCCTAAGCGCCGCACAACCCGGCGAGAGAAGTCTGAAACCCCCACGCCCCCACTTGCGTAAATAACCCAAGATAGGCCACAAGACGCAGGCCTTTGGGAGGGGCGCGCCTTTTGCTTCAGGAAAACATCGTAGCCGCGCCGCCGCGCACACCCACGCTGCTGTCGCGCATCGTGCGCCGGATCATCCTCGCCATCTGGAAGATCAAGGGCTGGAAGATCGATTCCCCACTGCCCCGCAACCTCAAGAAATACGTGATCGCGGGCGCACCGCATACGACCAACTGGGATTTTGTGTTCTTCACCGGAGCGACCCACGAGGAAGGCGTGAAACCCAACTTCATGGGCAAGCACACCTTGTTCACCGGGATCATGCGCAATTTCATGCTCGACATGGGCGGCATCCCGGTCGATCGCACGGCCAAGGCCAACGCCACCGAGCAGGTCGCTGCCGAATTCGCCGCCCGCGATGAACTGGCGCTGGTGATCGCCTGCGAGGGCACGCGCAAGTCCGACGGCAAGTGGCGCTCCGGCTTCTACCACATCGCCCGGGCGGCGAACGTGCCGATCATCCCCGCCTTTGCCGACAACACCAACATGATCATCAGCTTCGGCCCGCCGATGATCCCGACCGGCAATTACGGCGAGGACCTGCTGATAATCGCCGAATGGTTCCGCTCCAAACTCCCCGATTACGAACGCTTCAAGGTGCTGGAACAACAGGCGCGCGACATCATCGCGGGGCGCAACGATGTTTGAATTGCTGGCGCTGAATGCCGCGATCCTGCTGGCGATGGTGTTGATCCTATGGGCGATCAGCGTGAAAATCGGCGATGTCAGCTTCATCGATGCGTTCTGGGGCGCGGGAATGGGTATCCTCGCGGTGGCGAGCTGGCTGCATGTCCCGGGCGGTCCGAGCGAACTGGCCACGCTGATCATGGCGATGACTGCGGCGTGGGGCTTCCGGCTTGGCATCCACCTGCTGCGCCGCTGGCGGCGCGAGGGCGAGGACAAGCGTTATACCCTGATCCTGAAAAAGGCCCGCGCCGAGGGCCGCTTCGCCAGTGCCGCGCTGACCAAGGTGTGGCTGCTGCAGGCGGTGCTGCTGTTCTTGGTGTCGAGCCCGGCGCAGGTCGGTATCCTCGCCAGCCCTCACCCCACACCCTTTCCTCCGCTGGCATGGGCGGGGTTTGCGCTGTGGTGCGTAGGTGTGTTCTTCGAATGGGTGGGCGATTGGCAGCTTGCCCGGTTCAAGTCCGATCCCGCCAATCACGGTAAGGTGCTCGACACCGGATTGTGGCGCTACACCCGCCATCCCAACTATTTCGGCGATTTCGCTGCGTGGTGGGGCATCTGGCTGGCTTGCGCGGCGGCAGGTTGGGAATATGCCGCCGCGACCATCATCGGGCCACTGTTCCTCAGTTTTACGCTCACCAAATGGTCGGGCGCGGCGCTGCTGGAGAAGGGATTGAACAAGTCCAAGGGCGACAAGTACGCCGATTACAAGCGGCGCACTTCGGCCTTCTTTCCGATGCCGCCGCGAAGCTGATGTAGCGCTGAGGCACCGCGAGCCATGGTTTTCCCCTTGCTGCGTCGCACAAAATTCGACGAGTTGCACTTTAAGCCTGCGCCAGCTTCGCCTATGCTCACCCGCAAGCGAGGAGGCGCGCACGCTATGCCAATGACCGAAACGGCGCGGGAGGCCGAGCGTGAGCGCATCGCGCGCCATGTGCTCGACCTCGTCAAGGATCGCGGCTCGGAGATTCCCTGGACCATCGCGATGGCCGAAAGCGGGCTGACGCGGGCCCGGTTCGAGGCGTTGTTCGCCGATTACGACGACCTGTTCGATGCCATCGCCCAGCTCTGGTTCGCCCCGCATTTGACGGTGATGGAAGATGTGCTGGCGAGCGCGCTGCCCCCGCAGCGCAAGATGTACGAATTCTTTCGCCGCCGCTTCATCATCTCGCAGGAACACTTTCGCGCCGACCCGGAGCATTTCACCATCATCTGCGAGATGGGCGCCGCCAATTTCGAACGGGTGCGCAGCTATGTCGACCTGGCCGATCACTACCTGTGCGAGTTGATCGCCGAAGCGCAGGCCGAAGGGTTCTTCGCCGGGCTATCGATCGATGAGGCGCTGTCGCTGATCAACCAGATGATCTCCAACTACACCCTGCCCGATGCGCTGATCTATCTTGGCGACAAGTTGACCGAGCAGAAGCTGGCGCGGATCGTCGACACGATGTTCATCGGCCTGTCGGGCGAGGCCGGAGCGGATGCTTCGGGCGTGAACAAGCTCAAGCTCGCGTCGTCCTGAACAACGTCAGTCGCGCCGGAATTGCAGCACATTGCGGGGCGGCGGGCGCAGCCGATGCTCCGCCAGCGCATATTTGAGCGCAGCCCCCACCATCACCGCCGAAACCAGCAGAATGGCCGCTGCCCAGAACCAGTGCGGCAGACCCAGCACTGCGGCGATCTGGCCGGTGTCGGATAGGACGAACTGCCCCTCGATCACGGCCTGTTCGGTGAACAGATAGCGGAAATCGCGGAGCATGCTCATCGCCGCCAGCACACCGAGAAACTGCAGCGTGAAACGCGCCAGTCCTGGCTTTGCCCGCCAAGCGATCACCCCCAGCAGCGCGGCGACCAGCGGCAGCATCGTATAGCCGACCGGTGATCGCACCCAGATGACGGTGCTGACGATGATCGCACCTGCAACAAGCCACAGCGCCGGTCGCCACAGCCGCGGATGCGCGCTGGCGAGGATCAGCAGTGCCCCGGCCATGCACGGCGCCAGCGGGCCGCCGGCGGCAATCGCGGCGAAGGTAAAGGCAGAGGCATCGGCGGCAAGGCGGCTTTCGGCTACCCCTGAACCGCTGGCGAAGATCATCAGCTGCCGGAATTCCTGCCCCATGGCCAGTGCGGTGAGCCCATGGCCCATCTCGTGAAACCAGGTGGTCAGGATCATGAACGGATAGATCAGGTAATTGCCCAGCGGGAGCGCGGGCAGCATCACCACCACCAGCCCGGCCAGCACCAGCCGCCCGGCCTGTTCGGCCTGACTGCCGGGGCGGGTCAGCGAACGCATGGCCTAGGCCACGCCTTCCGCCTCGGGCGTCTTGCCCGAGGCATCGACTCTGATTTCGTCGTGTTCGCCGGCGCGTTCGTCTTCTTCGCGATATTCCTGCAGGATTGACCAGCTGGCGAGGAACAGTCCCGCCACCAGCGGCCCCAGCACGATCCCGGCAAAGCCCAGAAAGCTGATTCCGCCCAGCGTGGTGACAAGGATGATCCAGTCCGGAATCCCGGTATCGCGACCCACCAGAATGGGCCGCAGCACATTGTCCGCCGACGACACGATGACAATGCCGAACCCCAGCACGAACACGCCTTGCCACACGGCGCCCGTCAGCAGCAGCCACAACCCGATCGGCACATAGACCGCGCCCGCGCCAATCACCGGCACCAGTGCAAAGATCGTCGTGATGACCCCGAACAGCAGCGCGGATTCCAGCCCGACGATGACAAAGCTGATCCCAGCCAGCACCCCCTGCACAAGCCCGACCACGCCCGATCCCTTGATCGTCGCCCGCACGATGCCGAGGAAGCGCTGGGCGAGGCGTTCGGACACCGTCCGTTCGACAGGGATGGTCCGCAGCAGCGTGCGTCCGATCCGCTCGCCGTCGCGCAGCAGGAAGAACATGACATACAGCCCGACGCCGAACGACAGCAGGAAACCGAGCGCGCCGCTGCCGATCGACACCGCCTGACTGGCGATCACCCCCGCGCTTTCGGCGAGCACTTCCTGCAGCCGTGCCTGCGCCGAGGAGACATCGGCCCACCCGGCCCGATCGATGGATTCCTGCGCGATCCGGGGAAGCGCGTCATAGACACTGTCGAAGGTCGCCGCGAGATCGATCGGCTGGGCCTGCAGCGCCGTGATCAGTTCAAGCGCCTCTTGCACCACCAGTGTCGCCAGCCACCCGGCAGGTACCAGCACCGCGAAAAAGATCACCAGCAGCGTGGCAATCGCCGCCTGATTGCGCCCACCGCGCGCGCCTTTCAGCATCCAGCGGTACAGCGGCTGGAACATGATCGCCGCCAGCGCCGCCCACAGCAGCGCCGATGCGAACGGCCACACGATCACCACCATCATCAGCGTGACGACGGCAAGGATGATCAGAAAGCTGGCGTGCTGCAATTCATCGGTGCGGTGCGGCTGCTGTGACATGCTGAGGGGTCTCGCCTATGTTCGCCTAGACGCCGGGGTGAGCCGCATGGAGCGCGCCCGGCGGTTCTTCGCGGCTGATGGCATCAGACATCGAGGTTCGCCACGTTGAGGGCATTATCCTGAATGAATTCGCGCCGCGGTTCCACCACGTCGCCCATCAGGCGGGTGAAAATCTCGTCGGTGACGTCGGCGTCCTCGACCTTGACCTGCAGCAGCGCACGGTTTTCCGGATCGAGCGTGGTTTCCCACAACTGCTCGGCGTTCATTTCGCCGAGACCCTTGTAGCGGGCGATCGACAGGCCCTTGCGCCCGGCGGCGAAGATCGCTTCGAGCAATTGGGTCGGACGGCTGATCGCGCCATCGACCGGCACGGCCGGGGCGGCGACAGGCTCCTCCACCTCGCCCGCGAGAAGGTCGTCCGCAGCAGGCTCGACTTCGGGCTCCTCGGCCTCCGCTTCGCCTGCGCGCACCAGATTGACCGGGACGCTGTAGGTATCGGCCTGCGCCGCGGCGAGGCCATGGAGCTTGTGCGCTTCGGTGCTGGACAGGAACCGCGCATCGATTTCATGCACGTCGGTCACGCCGCGCCACAGGCGTTCGAACACCACGGTGCCGTCCTCGCGCTGATACGCGGTCCAGCGCGCTTCGCGGTCGCCCGCGCCGAGCCGTCCGGCCGCGCGCTGCAGCGCCGCGCTAAGACCATCACCGGAAAGGCCGGGTTCGAGCGCGCCGGTCAGCGCCATCTGCTCGACCAGCCCGGAATCATAACGGCGCGGCACGAAGCCCAGCAGGTTCTTGAGCCGCAGCGCCGCGTCGACGATGGCCCGCAAATCCCCGCCCCCGCGCGCCCCGCCCGCCGTTTCCAGCACGCGCCCCTGCAGGCCCGCATCGACCAGGTAACGATCCAGCGCGGGCTGATCCTTGAGGTAAACCTCGCTGCGCCCCTTTGCGACCTTGAACAGCGGCGGCTGGGCGATGAACAGGTGCCCGCCCTTGATGATCTCGGGCATCTGGCGGTGGAAGAAGGTGAGCAGCAGCGTGCGGATATGCGCGCCGTCGACATCAGCGTCGGTCATGATCACGATCTTGTGGTAGCGCAGCTTTTCAAGGTTGAATTCATCGCGGATGCCGGTGCCCATCGCCTGGATCAGCGTGCCGACTTCCTTGGAACTGATGATCCGGTCGAACCGCGCACGCTCCACATTCAGGATCTTGCCCTTGAGCGGCAAAATCGCCTGCGTCTTGCGGTCACGTCCCTGCTTGGCCGAGCCGCCGGCGGAATCCCCTTCGACCAGGAACAGTTCGGACTTGGCCGGATCGCGTTCCTGACAATCGGCGAGCTTGCCGGGCAGGCTGGCGATGCTCATCGCGCCCTTGCGGCTCATTTCACGCGCGCGGCGGGCCGCTTCGCGCGCGGCGGCGGCATCGATCACCTTCTGGATGATCTGCTTGGCGTCGGCCGGGTTTTCTTCCAGCCACTGGTTCATCTTCTCGCCCATCAGCGCTTCGAGCGGCGAACGGACTTCGGAGGACACCAGCTTGTCCTTGGTCTGGCTGGAGAACTTGGGATCGGGCAGCTTGACGCTGACGATCGCAGTCAGGCCTTCGCGCATATCCTCGCCCGACAGGCTGACCTTTTCCTTCTTCAGCATCCCCGAACGCTCGGCATAATTGTTGAGCGTGCGGGTCAGCGCGGCGCGGAAGGCAGCCAGGTGCGTGCCGCCGTCGCGCTGCGGGATGTTGTTGGTGAACGCCAGCACGTTCTCGTAATAGGAATCGTTCCATTCGAGCGCGACGTCGATACCGATCCCGTCCTTCTCCGCCGAGACCGAAATCGGCTCGCCCACCAGCGGCTGCTTGTTGCGGTCGAGATATTTCACGAAGGCCGCGATCCCGCCCTCGTAATAGAGATCGTGCTCCAGCACGTCCTCGTGGCGCTTGTCGCGCAGCTTGATGCGCACGCCCGAATTCAGGAACGCCAGCTCGCGGTAACGGTGTTCGAGCTTGTCGAAATCATACTCGGTGACGTTCTTGAAGGTGTCGTGGCTGGCCTTGAAGGTGACGCGGGTGCCCTTTTTCAGGCCATTGTCGTCACCATTGCTGTCGACCGGCGGGGCATCGCCCGTCACCACCAACGGCTCGACCGCGTTGCCGTGCTCGAACCGCATCCAGTGCGCCTTGCCTTCACGCCAGATCACCAGTTCCAGCCATTCGGACAGCGCGTTGACAACCGACACGCCCACGCCGTGGAGGCCGCCGGAGACCTTGTAGGCGTTGTCGTCGCTGGTGTTTTCGAATTTCCCGCCCGCGTGTAGCTGCGTCATGATGACTTCGGCCGCCGACACGCCTTCTTCGGTGTGCATTCCGGTCGGGATACCGCGCCCGTTATCCTCCACCGAAACAGAACCGTCGGGGTTCAGTTCGATCAGCACAAGGTCGCAGTGGCCCGCCAGAGCTTCATCGATGGCGTTGTCGCTGACCTCGAACACCATGTGGTGCAGACCCGATCCGTCGTCGGTATCGCCGATATACATGCCGGGGCGCTTGCGCACGGCATCGAGGCCCTTGAGAACCTTGATCGAATCCGCGCCGTAGTCGCCCATCTGGCGGACTTTTTCGGGAAGGCTTTCGGGCGTTTGCCCAGTCGTTTGCGAAGTGGTGTCGTTCATGACCATCATATAGGCGCTCGGGCGCTGAAACCCAACTGCGCAAGGGCCGCAAGCGGGGCTTTTCCACCAGTCAGCGGGCTGGCCCGACGGATGGCCCGCAATGCCCGTCGGACGGTCCCATCAGAAGGCTGGGCGGAAATGCACCTTGCCCTGCCACATCGTCGCATCGAACAGAGGTATCATTCCAGCCCGGGTCGCCTCGTCGAACTGGGTGACATGGCACTGCGCGGCTGCGGCGGCGGCGGCAAGATCGGCGCGGGTGTAGGGGATCGACTCGGTCAGCAGCGCGGGATCGGTCGTGGCCCAAACGGCCATTTCGGGCACCGGCGGCAGGGCGCCTGCAGGGATGCCGACATAGAGCAATTTTGGCCGCGTCTCGGCGGGCATGGCCTGCACGATCTGCGAAGTGAGTGCGCTCACCAAGCGATGATCGGGGTGACCATAGCCGCCATCCGGACCCCATGTCAGCACGGCGTCAGCCTCGCCGATGCGATCAATCAGCGCGGCTGCCAGTGATGCGTCGCGAACATGGTCGGCAAGCCTTCCGTCGCCGAAGCCGAGATTGACGACCTCCGCCACGCCCAGTTCGCGTCCGGCGCATTGCGCTTCGCTGCGGCGCGTGGCGGCCAGCGCATCGCCCTTGGCCATCCCCGAAACGCCCGGCCCGGCATCGCCCGGCGTGGCGTGGATGATGCTGACAAACCGACCCTCGCGCGCAAGAGCCGCGATGGCCGGAGCCATCGGTAATTCATCGTCGGGATGAGCCAGCACGACCACGACGCTCTCCTGAACGGCAGATTTCACCTCCGCTTGCCCCGCCGGAGCCATAGCCAGCATGGCCAGCGCGATCATGTTTGCAATGCGGATCATTCTGCCTGCCTCTCCTCGGCGCGCTTCCTGCCACTTTTGCGGGCCACTTCGCAAACCCTTTGCGCCTTGCCCGCGTCTGATTATGCATAGCCGCCATGAGCACCGAGATGATGACCGCCCGCCTCGCCGAACCCTTCGGCAGCTTTCCCGATATCCTGATGGAATGGTCGCGCATCAAGGGCGACGATCTCGCTTTGCGTGACGACAAGTGCGAGGTGTACTGGGCCGAACTGGTCGGGCTGGTCGAACGGCTGGCAGCGCGCTTGGTGGAGACGGGGCTCCAGCGGGGGCAGTCGGTGGCGATCCTCGGCACGTCGAGCGCCAACTATGCGCTGGTGTTTCTGGCGGCGGTGCGTGCAGGGGGTGTGGCGGCGCCGCTGACCACCAGCGCATCGCCCGATCAGCTCGTAGGTATGGCCAAGGACTCTGGCGCACGGCACCTGTTCATCGATGCGGTCAAGGCGGCGGAATTGGGGCCGGACTTCATGGCCGATCTGATCCGCGTGCCGCTGGAAAGCATCGACCAATGGATGGCCCCTCCCGGCAGCCGCGCCCCCGCCTTCGCGCCCGAGCCCGGCGATCCGTTCAACATCATCTATTCCAGCGGCACGACCGGCATTCCGAAAGGGATCGTCCATTCGCACCGGATGCGCTGGCGGCAGTTTGCGTCGACGGCGTTGTCATACCTTGGTGCCGGACTGGACATCCGCTCGCTCGCTTCGACTCCGCTCTATTCCAACACCACGATGGTCGCGTTCTTGCCGGTGCTGCTGGCGGGCGGCTGTGTGCGGGTGATGGGGAAGTTCGACTGCGAGCAATGGCTCGCCCATGCTGCTGCCGACCGCACCACCATCACTATGCTGGTGCCGGTGCAATATCAGCGGCTCATGGATTTCGATGGGCTCGAGGATTTCGACCTGTCGGCGCTCAAGCTCAAGTATTGCACCTCCGCGCCCTTCCCTGCCGATCTGAAGCGACAAGTGCTGTCGCGGATGCCGGGCGGGCTGATAGAGATCTACTCGATGACCGAAGGCGGCGTGGTGTGCCTGCTGCCATGCCACGAATTCCGGGACAAGCTGCACACCGTCGGCCGCCCTGCGCCGGGTAGCGAATTGAAGGTGTTGGACGACGAAGACCTTGAAGTGCCCCCCGGCACCCCCGGCAACCTTGTGGGCCGCAGCTTCACCATGATGAGCGGCTACAAGAACCGCCCCGACACTACCGCCGAAGCGCAGTGGATCGACCCCGCCACGGGTGAGGCATGGATGCGGATGGGGGATGTCGGCCGGGTGGACGCAGATGGCTTCGTCGAGCTGGTGGGCCGGGCCAAGGACATGATCATCTCGGGCGGGTTCAACATCTACCCGTCCGATCTCGAAGCCGAATTGTGCAAGGAGTCCGGCGTAGTCGAGGCGGCGGTGGTCGGCCTGCCGTCACGCAAATGGGGAGAAAGCCCGGTCGGTTTCGTGGTGCTGAAGGGTGATCGCGATCCGGCGGCGATCATGGCTGCCGTCAACGTGCGCCTCGGAAAGACTCAGCGACTCGCCGCGCTGCACCCCATTGCCGAAATGCCGCGCAGCCACATCGGCAAGCTGCTGAAAAGCGACCTGCGCGAAGAAGCCGCGCGGCTCGGCGGGGTGGAATAGCAAACGGCCCGGCTGCCCTGTTCCGCGACGGGAGTGGGCAACCGGGCCGAAGATGCCAAGCGCGAGGGAGAGGGTTCTCGCGCTTTACCGGGTATCTGGCGCGTTGTTAGACGATAAGCGTGTTGAACGCCGCGCCGCTGAAAGCGACCGCGAGGACGAAGGCGACGGCTTTCTCACTGATCATACGCATGGGTTGTTTCCCTGTTCTGTTGTGGTTGGTTCGGCCCGGCGCGGCAAAGCGGAGAGGAATCACCGTGCGGGCTTGCGCACTATATGGATGAAGCCGCGCAATAATCAAACCCGATAGCGCACGAAAATATTTCATCACCGAAAGCGGAAATTGCAATCACAGGCGCGGGAACGGAGCAGCGCAGCTGGAGACGCGGCCACCAATTTAAGGGGGGAGGACTGGTGGCCGCGTCTCGCGCACTGCTGGCCCGACCATTTGCGGCAGGGCGCCCGGCGGGGGCAGAGGGCCAATGGGGGAAGGGCCATCTGAACCGGGTTTCGCAGGCTGGTAGAACAGCCGTATTCGGCCTGGTTCCGCCAAACGATGGCCCCGCATGGGGGATGCCGAGGGTGGAGAGAGAGGAGCCCCGGCGCGCATCGCGTCTTTCCCATTTGATGTTCGAAGGGATCGAATTCAAATGAGAAAACGCCAAGCTTTGTTGCGCAAAACGCAACTTTGGCGCGGCTCGTGCGCGAGAATGCACCGCGCCGCATGCGCCCGCGCTGGACAGAAACGGATGCGCTTCGTAATCGCCCGACATGAGCGCGCACCCCACCAGCCCGACCGCGGGCGATTCCGCTGTCCCTGAAGCTATTGCGTCGGAATCGATCCTTATCGTCGATTTCGGATCGCAAGTGACGCAATTGATCGCCCGCCGGGTGCGCGAGGCCGGGGTCTATTCGGAAATTGCGCCCTTCACCCAGGCCGAGGCCGCGTTCCAGCGCATGCAGCCCAAGGGCATCATCCTGTCCGGATCGCCCGCCGGCGTGCCTGATGAAGGCAGCCCGCGCGCGCCGCAGATGCTGTTCGATGCCGGGGTGCCGATTCTCGGCATCTGTTACGGCCAGCAGGTGATGACGCACCAACTCGGCGGGGAAGTGCGGCCCGGTCACGAAACCGGCGAGGGCGGCGAATTCGGTCGTGCGTTCCTGACCGTCACCGCCGAATGCGCGCTGTTCGACGGGTTGTGGGAGGTGGACGAACGCCATCAGGTGTGGATGAGCCATGGCGACAAGGTCACCCGCTTCGCCGAAGGGTTCGAAATCGTCGCCACCTCTGACGGTGCGCCTTTTGCCGTGATCGCGGACGAGGCGCGCAAGTTCTACGGCACGCAGTTCCACCCCGAGGTGGTTCACACGCCCGACGGCGGCAAGCTGATCGCCAATTTCGTGCGCCATGTCTGCGGGCTGGCGGGCGACTGGACCATGGCCGAATTCCGCAAGACCAAGATCGCCGAAATCCGCGCGCAGGTTGGCGACAAGCGCGTGATCTGCGGGCTTTCAGGCGGGGTCGATTCTGCGGTGGCCGCCGTGCTGATCCACGAAGCGATCGGCGATCAGCTGACTTGCGTCTTCGTCGACCATGGTCTTATGCGGATGAACGAGGCCGATCAGGTCGTCACCCTGTTCCGTGACCACTACAACATTCCGCTGGTGCATGTGGAGGCGGAAGAGCTGTTCCTCGGCGGGCTCGCAGGCCTGACCGACCCGGAGGCCAAGCGCAAGTTCATCGGCAAGACCTTCATCGACGTGTTCGAGGCCGAGGCCAACAAGGTCGGCGGCGCGGAATTCCTCGCCCAAGGCACGCTCTATCCCGATGTAATCGAGTCCGTCAGCTTCACCGGCGGGCCGTCGGTCACCATCAAGAGCCACCACAATGTCGGCGGCCTGCCCGAACGGATGAACATGGCGCTGGTCGAACCCTTGCGCGAATTGTTCAAGGACGAGGTCCGCGATCTCGGACGCGAGCTGGGCCTGCCCGATGCCTTCGTCGGCCGCCACCCCTTCCCCGGCCCCGGTCTTGCGATCCGGATTCCCGGCGAAGTCACCAAGGAGCGCTGCGACGTGCTGCGCAAGGCCGACGCGATCTATCTGGAGGAAATCCGCAATGCGGGCCTATATGATGCGATCTGGCAGGCTTTCGCGGTGCTGCTGCCGGTGAAAACCGTGGGCGTGATGGGCGACGGTCGCACCTACGATAACGTCTGCGCCCTGCGCGCTGTTACCTCCACCGATGGGATGACCGCTGATGTCTTCCCTTACGATTCGGGCTTTCTGACCCGCGTGGCGACCCGCATCGTCAATGAGGTCAAGGGCATCAACCGGGTGGTCTACGACTACACCAGCAAGCCGCCCGGCACGATCGAGTGGGAGTGAGCCCCCTACGCCTTGCGCCCTACGCCCTACGCCCTGCACCCTGCACCCTGCACCCTGCACCCTGCACCCTGCACCCTGCACCCTGCACCCTGCACCCTGCACCCTGCGCCCTGCACCCTGCACCCTGCGTGCATCTGCCCCTTTCGGCAGTGCGTAGAATAGAATAATGCTCACCCACGATATTGCCCCATGAGAGGTTTGCCCCTGTGAAGCCCATCGCCCGCATTTTTGCCCTGACCGCCACGCTCGCATTGGGCCTTGCCGCCTGCGCCGAGCCTGCCGGTGAAGCGCCCGCTGCTACAATGGACGCTGCGGTGACCGAGGGTGCATGGACGCTCGATCCGGCGACATCGCGGCTCGGCTATGTCAGCATCAAGGCGGGCGAGATCGCTGAAAACAACGCTTTCGAGACGCTGTCGGGGACAATCGCCGCCGATGGCACGGCGCAGGTCGACATCGATCTCGCCTCGGTCAGCACCGGGGTCGATATCCGCAACGAACGGATGCGCGAGATTTTCTTCCAGGTGGTCGACAACCCCAGCGCAGTGGTGACGGCAAAGCTCGATCCGGCGGCCTTCGCTGGCCTTGCCGTGGGCCAATCGCTCGCCCGCCCGCTCAAGGCGACGTTGTCGTTGAAGGGGGTCGAGCAGGCGTTCGAGACCGAAGTGCTTGTCACCCGCACCGCCGACGACCGCGTGACCGTGGTGCCGACCGCGCCGGTAATCATCACCACCGACATGTTCGAACTGACCGACGAGTTGGGCGAATTGCGCGCGCTGGCAGAGCTGCCGTCGATCACGCCTGCGGTGCCGGTGACCTTCATGCTCGCCTTCACCCGCTCCTGACGCGGATTGCCACGCTTTTTCAGCCGGTTTGCGCTGGATCAATGTTGACCCGCACCGCCGCGGGCATTCCGCCTGTCCGGGCGGCCGGGCGCGTCTTGATCCCACCGCTGCCAGCCCCCCCGGTTTCCATGCGAAAGGTGGATAGATGAACCGGCTGGGCCTTGCTCTTTTCCCGATGGTGGCGACGACCCTGATGGGGATCGGCGTGGTCGCGGTGCTCACAATGAACATTTGGGCGACCGGGCAGCCGATCCTGTGGGCGGCAGTGGCAGGCTTCGTGGTCTCCATCCCGGTGTCGTGGTGGGTCGGGCGGCAGATCACCGCAGTGACCGGCGGGCGCAAGGATCGGCAGGCGCGCTGACGCTACGGCGCGCATCGGCGGGGCACTCTCTCTGCAACAGCGGACTTGAAAGCGTTCCACAAACAGGCTTGTGTCCGGCGCAAACACAGCTTGCACGGGAGGAATCCAAGCCATGAAGACCGCCATCACCGAAATGTTCGGCATTCAACACCCCATTATTCAGGGCGGAATGCATTATGTCGGCTTCGCCGAAATGGCTGCTGCCGTCTCCAATGCAGGCGGCCTGGGGATCATCACCGGCCTGACGCAGGGCACGCCCGAGAAGCTCGCAAACGAGATCGCGCGCTGCAAGGACATAACCGACAAGCCGTTCGGCGTGAACCTCACCATCCTGCCGACGCTGACCCCGCCCGATTATCCTGGCCTAGTGAAGGCGATCATCGATGGCGGGGTGAAAGTGGTCGAAACGGCGGGGCGCAACCCGGTCGAACTGTTGCCGCCGCTGAAGGATGCCGGGATCAAGGTAATCCACAAATGCACCAGCGTGCGCCACTCCCTGAAAGCGCAAGACATCGGCTGCGACGCGGTGAGCGTCGACGGGTTCGAATGCGGCGGCCATCCGGGCGAGGACGACGTGCCCAATTTCATCCTGCTCCCGCGTGCGGCGGATGAACTGGAAATCCCGTTCGTTTCGAGCGGCGGCATGGCCGATGGACGCAGCCTGGTCGCCAGCCTTGCCATGGGCGCGCAGGGCATGAACATGGGCACGCGGTTTATCGCCACCAAGGAAGCGCCGGTGCACGACAACGTCAAGCAGGCGATCCTTGCAGCGAGCGAGCTCGACACCCGGCTGGTCATGCGGCCGCTCAGGAACACCGAGCGCGTGCTCAACAATGCTGCGGTCGAGCGCCTGATCGTCAAGGAAAAGGAGCTGGGCGACGCGCTCACCTTCCAGGACATCGTTGCCGAAGTCGCCGGGGTCTATCCGTCGATTATGATGGAAGGCGAGATGGACAAGGGCGCGTGGAGCTGCGGCATGGTCGCCGGGCTCATCCACGATATCCCGACCTGTCAGGAACTGATCGACCGGATCATGCTTCAGGCCGAGGAAATCATCGCCCGGATGCATGCGATGGGGCGCGCCTGATCGCGAGTCGCACGGCGGCGCAATAGGTATCCACCCGCATTCTCACCGCCCGGCTGGTGCGGCATGAACGCGCGCTGGGTCGCACCGCTCTAGAACAAGGGCGCGGCGATTCGCATTCGGGAATGCGCCGCGCGCGGGGAACGCGATGGAACTGGCACTTGATCCAGCGGCTTTGGGCGGACTGGCCGGTTTGCTCGCTTTGAGCGGGTGGGCTTTTGGGCGGATGCAGGTTGCAAGCCATATGCAGGCGGGCAGCGGAGTTCAGGCCAGCGGTGTGACGCCTGCTGCGCCCATCCGGTCCGCCGCTCCGGAACTCGCCGTCCAGTGCAGCAGCAATGCCGAACAGGCTGCACATGCCGCCAGCCCACCACCTTGCCGACGGCGTTCGATCGAGGAACGCCGTGCGATTTTTGCTGTGCCGTTCGCGCTGTGCGAACTTCACGATCAGGTCAGATCGATCCGTCAGGACGAGCGCATTTTCGATCAGACCCCTGCCGCGCAGGATCTGGCGGTGCTGTTCGCCCGCAGCACCGCAGACACCTGCCGTCATCGGGCACGCGGCGGTCAGCCCTTCTGTCGCGGCCCCGTCAACAGCGCCTGCGGTGATGCAGGAGACTGCCCCGTGTCGGCGCGATTCCCCACGCACGGACCGTATCCTGCTTCAACCCCTGCAATGCGGTCGACCGATTCCCGCCAGGTATAGGCCCGGCAGAACATGGCTGGCAGGCGACTGGCAGATCGTCAGCCGCGGTTGGCGGCATCGTCCTTCACGCGCGTGTAGGGTACGAAATCCTCGAAGAAGACGGCCCCTGTAAAGAAGCCCATCAACGGGTCGATAGTGCTGGCGACATCGAGCCTGCACAACTGGCTGCCGTTGAAACGCTGGGTAACGAGCGCGTCGGAGTTGTCGATATCCTCGGGGTTGCGGGTGCGCTGGACATAGATCGTGTTGCCCGAACCGAAGACATAGGCAGTGTTGTCGATGGTCTGCATGCGCTGGCTGGGCAGCGTCCGGATGCAGCTCACCGGCTCACCGGCCTCACGGCCTTCGAGCAGCTTGGCCAGCCGCTTTTCGCCCTTGGTTGCTGGCTCGGCTGCGACGTTGGTTTCGACATCGGTTTGGGCTTGAGCTTGCGCGATTGCGGGCATCCCCACCGCCAGCACCAGCGCGGCGGCAAGACCGGTGACAAGCGGGCGAACGGGGGCTGAAAGTCGGGTCACGGCGATTCTCCATCAGAAATGCCGTGCCGGTCTAACGCATCGCGCCTTAACCGTCGCTGAGCGCCGATCAGCTGTGAGGAGCGCTGGCGCCGGAGGAAATGTCGGGTAGGACGGCCTGTTCGGCGCCGTCGGCCGGGCCGCCGCGCAACACGAAGCGCCGGTCGCAATAGCCGCAATCGACATAGCCGTGCTCGTCGATCTCGAGAAACACGCGCGGGTGGCCGAGCGCCGCCGGGGTATAGCCCGCACCGGCGCGGATCGCGCTGGCCCCGTCGCAGGCAACGCGCCGCGTATCGACCAGCAGGACTTCGGGAGGGGGAATGCTCATGGTTTTGCCGTTACCCCCGAGCCAGTCCGAGTGCAATTGCCTTTGCGCGCTCTTGCCGCGCGGCAGCGGCTCCCATAGGGCTGCGTCCATGTCATCCCAGCCCGCCATCCGCATCACCGACCTCGTCAAGCGTTACGCCCCGACCAAGGGACCGAAAGGTATGGTGACCGAAGGCAAGCTGGCGCTGGGCGGGGTCAGTTTCGATGTGCCCGAAGGATCGATCTTCGGCCTGCTCGGTCCCAATGGGGCAGGCAAATCGACGCTGATCAATATCCTTGCAGGGCTGGTCAACAAGACCGGCGGATCGGCGGAGATCTGGGGTTTCGACATTGATCGCCACCGCCGCAACGCCAGCCGTTCGATCGGGATCGTGCCGCAGGAAATCGTATTCGATCCGTTCTTCACCCCATACGAGGTGCTGGAGAATCAGGCGGGGTTCTATGGCATAGCGGCCAAGCTGCGTCGCAGCGAGGAACTGCTGGAAGCGGTGCGACTGGCGGACAAGCGCGACGCCTATGCCCGCACCCTGTCGGGCGGGATGAAGCGCCGGTTGCTGGTGGCGAAAGCGATGGTGCATTCGCCGCCGATCCTGGTGCTGGACGAACCCACCGCCGGGGTCGATGTCGATCTGCGCCGCCAGCTGTGGGAACTGGTGAGCGAATTGAACCGCGACGGCGTGACCGTGGTGCTCACCACCCACTATCTCGAAGAGGCAGAGGAATTGTGCGACCGGATCGCGATCATCAACCACGGCCAGCTGATCGCCAACAAGCCGACCCGCGAACTGGTGGACATGGCGCGCGAGAAAGTGGTCGCGGTCACCGTCGCCGATGATCTGGCCGCCGCACCGGCCCATGACGCGTTCGTGCGGGTGGAATGGGACGGGGTGCGCGGGGTCGAGGTCACTTACGACAAGGATCGCCTCAGTGCCGGCCAGGTGCTGGCGATCCTGCAGCAACAGGGCCTCACCATCGAAGACGTCACCACCCGCGAGGCGGATCTGGAAGACGTGTTCGTCCAGCTGACCGCTAGCCTGGCTTGACAGCCAGGCTGTGTAACCACGGCTCTGGGAGCGACGAAGCTTCGTCTACATTCACTCAGGAGCCACGCCATGGAAATCTTCCCGCTGCATGATGAAACCACCGCGCCGCGCGCAGCTGCGGATGCCTTGGCGGCCACCCGAAAAAACTTCGGCATGATCCCCAACCTTGAGCGGGTGATGGCTTGCGCGCCTGCCTTACTCAAAGGTTATAGCGCGTTATGGGATTTGTTCGATACGACCAGCCTTTCTCCAATTGAACGTCAGGTTGTGTATCTGACTGCCAATTACGAAAATGCATGCGACTATTGCGTGCCTTGGCACACCCTATTGGCGAAGAAGGCAGGGATGAACGAAGCAGCCATTGCCGCCTTGCGCAACGGCGCAACAATCGATGATGCTCGGCTCGAAGCGCTCAGAGTGTTCACGCGATCGCTGATTTCAGAGCGCGGCAACGTAGCTCCGGCTCAGCTAGATGCCTTCCTGTCCGCAGGCTTCGCGCCCGAACAGGCGCTTGAGGTGGTGTTGGGCCTAGCCGTGAAGGTGATGAGCAATTACACTAATTCTATCGTCGGAACACCGCTTGACCAGCAGGTTGCAGGTTTGCGCTGGGCCAAGCCCAAAGTAGCGATGCGGTCCAGCCAAATGGCAGGCTGAAACGCGCGTCGCACGCATTCTCATATTTCGCGCCTGCGCCAGTCACGGCGGCCGTGGCGCCTGACCGCTGCGCCGCAGTGGCGGCAGGTTCCGACATAGTGGCGGCCATCCCAATCGACATCGCGCCGAACCGGCTGATGCTTGTCGGCCAGACAGCCGATGAACGAAAACAACGACATGGCGAGAGGTGCCCTGAACGAGGATACGAGATAACCGGCGTTTGTGGTTGCGATCCCCATCCCCGCTCGGTGATCCGAATCGCTGGCTGGGCGCGGAATACCTTCTCGCTGCATCGCGATTAAGGGAAAATACGTAATTCAGGCGGGGGCTTGCTCCGTTCGGCGTTGCGCGCCATGGCGCGGGAATGGCGATGCAGGATGCAGTGCGACAACCGCATGACGTGGTGGTCATCGGATCGGGTGCGGCCGGGCTGACGGCGGCCTTGGCGCTGGCGCAGACGCGCCGCGTGTTGGTGCTGGCCAAGGGCACGCTGACCGGCGGATCGACCGCCTGGGCGCAGGGCGGGATCGCCGCGGTGCTCGACACCGGCGACACCTTCGACAACCATGTGCGCGACACGATGGTGGCAGGCGCGGGCCTGAACGACCTTGCCACGGTCGAATTCGTGATCGAGCGCGCGCCGCAATCAATCGACCGGTTGTGCGAACTGGGCGTGCCGTTCAACCGCGATGCCGATGCGCTCCACCTGACGCGCGAGGGCGGGCATTCGCATCGCCGGATCGTCCATGTCGACGATGCGACCGGATGGGCGGTGCAGAGCGCGCTGGTCAAGGCGGCAGAGGCCAATCCCAACATCACCTTGCTGCCGGGCCGCACCTGCATCGATTTCATCACCGACCGCCACCGTGAACAGTTCTCCGCCGCAGGCCGCGTGTGGGGGGTCTATGCGCTCAACGAGGAAACCGGGCGGGTCGAACGCCATGTGGCCCATGCCACGATCCTCGCCACCGGCGGCGCGGGGCGCGTCTACCAGTTCTCCACCGCCCCGCGCGGCGCGACCGGAGACGGGATCGCGATGGCATGGCGAGCGGGCGCGCGCGTCTCCAACATGGAGATGATGCAGTTCCACCCGACCTGCCTGTATAATCTCGACGTGAAAAACTTCCTGATCACCGAGGCCGTGCGCGGCGAGGGCGGGCACCTGCTGCATCCTGAAACGGGCCGCCGCTTCATGGTCGATTACGACCCTGAACGCATGGAGCTGGCCCCGCGCGATGTGGTCGCCCGCGCGATCGACGACCAGATCAAGCGCTTCGGGCTCGATTACGTGCATCTCGATATCAGTCATCAGCCCGCCGACTTCGTGAAGGGGCATTTCCCGACGATCTACGACAAGCTGCTGGGTCTGGGCATCGACATGACGACACAGCCGATCCCGGTCGTGCCCGCGCAGCATTATACCTGCGGCGGGGTGGTGGTGGATTTGAAGGCGCGCACCGACATTCCCGGCCTGTGGGCGGCGGGCGAATGCACCGAAAGCGGGCTGCACGGCGCGAACCGGCTGGCGTCGAACAGCTTGCTCGAATGCTTCGTGTTCGGCGAGGCGGCGGCGCAGGACATCCTCGAACGCTGGGACAGCCTCGAGCCGCCGCCCGCGATTCTGCCGTGGGACGAAAGCCGCGTGACCGATTCGGACGAGGAAGTCGTCATCAAGCAGAACTGGACCGAGATCCGCCGCTTCATGTGGAACTATGTCGGCATCGTGCGCACCACCAAGCGGCTGGAACGCGCCAAGCACCGGATCGAATTGCTGAAGCGCGAGGTCGAGGAATATTACGGCGCCTTCCGCGTCACCACCGACCTGATCGAACTCAGAAACCTGATCGAAGCCGCCGACCTGATCGTGAAAAGCGCCCTCGCCCGCAAGGAGAGCCGAGGGCTGCATTACACATTGGATTATCCCGAGATGGCGGATGAGCCGAAGGATACGGTGCTGGTGCCGTGAGGCTGCCTGCCGCCCGGAACGGATAGGTTCTGGAGGGGTTCATCTCACACGGCCTAACCCGCCGCTTACCCATCATGCGAGAGGCGAGAGATGAAGACATTGCCTTACTTGCTGGCGCTTGCCGCGCTGACCGCGCCTCCCCTCGCGGCGCAAGATGACCCCGCCCCCACCGAAAACTCCATCGTCGTCACCGCGCAGCGCTCCGGCGCGCCGATGTGGACGATCGATACGCCCACCGGCACCATCATCCTCGTCGGGGAAATCCGGGCGATCCCCGAAACCACCCCGTGGCAGCCCGACCGGCTCAAGGATGCGACCGCGCAGGCCAGCCGCGTGATCCTCGGCGCGCGGCCCAAGATTTCTCCGGGCGATGTGCTGCGGCTGATCTTCAGCGGGTCGAAGTTCACCAAACTGCCCGACAAGACCGAGGCGCCCGAATACCTCACCCCCCAACAATGGGCGCGGCTGGCCGCACTGGGCGAGGCGCATGGCGAGGATTATGCCCGCCAGTCCTTCCTGCTCACCTCGTTCCAGATGCTGCGCAAGGAGCTGCGCTTCAACCGCGACACTGCCGACGAGCCTGCCGACGTGGTCAAGAAGGCCGCCGACAGGGCCGATGTCCCGATCACCCGCGCCGCCAGCCTTAGGGGCGAGGATATTATCGACAACCTCGCCGATGCCCCGCCTGCCGCGCACATCCCCTGCCTCACCGCTGCGATGGACGCGGTGGAAAGCGGGCCAGATGTGGTCGAACAGCGCGGCGCGGACTGGCGGCGCTATGATATCCCCGCCGTGATGGCCAATCCATTGGAACAGGCGCTGGGCCAATGCTGGCCGTGGGCGGACGAGACGCTCGGCACCGAATTGCGCACCATCTGGGTCGACAACATCAACGCAGCGCAAACCCAGCCGGGCGTCACGCTTGCCGTGGTGCCACTGCGTGTGCTGGCCGAGAGCGACGGCGTGCTCGACCGGTTGGCGGCCCAAGGCCTCGACATCGCGGGCCCGGCGTGGAAATGATGGCGCGCAGAAGTTTGCGCGAGAGGCCAGAGCACCAATGCCCACCATCACCACCCCCAATACCGGTATCGAAATCTTCTACGAAGACCACGGCGACCCCGCACGCGAGGTGATCCTGCTGGTGATGGGTCTGGGCGCGCAGCTGACCCTGTGGCCCGACGAATTCGTCGAAGCGCTGGTGGGCAAAGGTTTCCGCGTGATCCGTTATGACAACCGCGATATCGGCCTGTCCCAGAAGATGGAAGGCGCGCGCGCGCCCTCGCTCCCGGTCCAGATATTGCGCAAGAAGATCGGCTGGCCCGCAAAGGTGCCTTACACCCTCAAGGACATGGCCGATGACGGCATCGGCGTGCTCGATGTGCTGCGAATCGAATCGGCGCACGTGGTCGGCGCATCGATGGGCGGGATGATCGCGCAGCTGATGGCGGTGCATCACGGCCCGCGCCTGCGCACGCTCACTTCGATCATGTCGACCACCGGTAACGGCAAGCTGCCACAGGCGGAAAAGCACGCGATGGACGCGCTGATCGCGCCGCTCAAGGACATGGAGGAGGAAACGCTGGTCGAACGCGGCCTTGATGTCGCGAAGAATATCGGCAGCCCCGGCTACCGCCCCGATCCCGTGCGGCAGCGCGAGGTGGTGCTGCGCAGCGTCCGCCGGTCTGTCTATCCGCCGGGCATGCCGCGCCAGCTGGCCGCGATTATCGACGATGGCTGCCGGCGGTCGCGGCTCGCCGATGTGCGCGTGCCGACGCTGGTCCTGCACGGCGAGGACGATCCGCTGGTCAAGCTCGAGGCGGGAGAGGACACCGCCCGGGCGATCCCCGGGGCGCGGTTGGTGACCTTTCCCGGCTGGGGCCACGATATTCCCGAACCACTGATTGCGCGAATCGCCGACGAAATCGTCGGGCACGTGCGTAGCAACTGAGGAAATCCGCAGGATTCCGGCGAATGCCGCTTTCCGCAGCGGCAGCCTAAACCAGGTTGTTGCGCACCGGTTAATGCCGTTGCGGTAAGTTCAACAGATTTTCCCGTGCCTTGCAACGATGCATGAAGGCAGTGGGAGACACTGTATGACCATTGGATCGCCTCACGCCATCACTGCACAGCCTGGAAGCGCTATCCTGCCGGACGGCGATCGTCGCACCGACGGCCGCGTCCAGACCGTATTCCGCGTCGCTCGCGTCATCACCGGCACCGACGAAGGCCTCGCCCGGATCACCAACCTGTCCGATCGGGGCGCGGGCCTGCGCATGATGATGCCCGCGAACCTGTCGGAAAGTCTCACGCTCGAATTTGCAGACGGCGTGGAAGTGCGCGGGCATGTCGTCTGGCAAGAGAACGAACATCTCGGCCTGCAGTTCGACCAGCCGATCGATTGCGCGCATCTGCTCGCGGTTCTGGCGGAAGGCGCGCGATTGGGCAGCAACCGCCCGGTCAGACTGCAGCTTATGGCCACGGCGCTGACCCGCAGCGAGATTGGCCTGCGCAGCGCCAAGGTGATCGACATATCGTTGCGCGGGCTCAAGCTGGAGCATGACGGGAGCCTGACCGAGGGGCTTGATCTCAAGGTGACACTGCCGTCCGGGATCGAACGCCTCGGCCGCGTGCGGTGGGTGCGCGGCGACCGAGCCGGCGTGATGCTGCTGCAACCGCTGAGCTTGGAGGCGCTGGGGTCGATACAGCGGCTGATGCGCACGCCCGAGCCGCCGGTGGGCTTACGACAGGAGCCGCAGGGGGCAGATCAAGTGGCCCAGAAATGACTGCGGCGCTCCAGACCTTTTCGGCGTCGTGCGCGCCTGCCCGCCGGTCCGAACCCGAAAGCGGGCGATCGCGGCGGCGCGATGCGATTGCCCGCTACGCCATTCTCGACAGCGCGCCAGAGCCGCATTTCGACGATATCGTCAGGCTGGCCGCGCGGATAACCGGCGCGCAGACAGCGGCGATCAGCTTCATCGATGACACGCGGCAGTGGTTCAAGGCCCGCTGGGGCCTTGATCCGCGAGAGACGCCGCTCTCGGTCTCGTTCTGCGTTCACACGATCGACATAGCAGCGCCGCTGGTGGTGAAAAACGCGGCCGAGGACGTCCGGTTCGCCGATAATCCGCTGGTGACCGGCTCGCCGCATATCCGCTTCTATGCCGGAGTTCGGATACTCGCGGCGGACGGCACGCCCATCGCCGCCTTGTGCGTGTTCGATCCGGAGCCACGTCCGCAGGGGCTCACCCCGCTGGAGGACCTGACCCTGCGCACGCTGGCGGGACAGGTGGAGGCACTGCTCGAACTGCGGCGGCTGGTGCTCGAACGCGAAGCGCAGGCGGCGGCGCAATCGCGGCTCAGCGAGCGGCTGCGTTATGTTGCCGAGCATGACGATCTGACCGGGCTTCCCCGGCGCGACCTGTTCAACCGGCTCCTGTCCCGAACAATGGAGGACGCCCACCGGGACGGCCATCGGGCCGCACTGCTGTTCGTGGACGTCGATCACTTCAAGCAGATCAACGATTCGCTTGGCCATGATGCAGGCGACGCCCTGCTGTGCGGGTTTGCGCAACGGCTGCGCAACTTCCTGCGTCACACAGACATCGCGGCGCGGCTCGGCGGGGACGAATTCGGCGTGATCCTCGGCGGCATCGATCGCGAGGAACAGGTGGCCGATGTCGTCGCCTCGCTCAATCGCCGGCTGCACGAACCGATCCTGCATCGCGGGCGGCTGATCAGTTGCAAGGCAAGCGTCGGCGTGGCGATCTATCCCGACCATGCGGCCGATCCTGACGCGCTGATGAAATGCGCCGATCTCGCGCTCGCAGAAGCGAAGCTTTCGCGCGGACGGGCCGAGACTTTCAGCCCGCGGCTGATGGAGGAATTCGACCGCGGGGCCGCAATGCTGTCAGTCGCGCGCGAGGGCCTCGAAGCCGGGCGGCTGGTGGCACATTACCAGCCGAAGATCGATCTCGGGACCGGCGTACTGGTCGGGTTCGAGGCGCTGGTGCGGTGCCAGACCACCGACGCCGGCACGATTATGCCTGACAGTTTCGCACAGGCGTTCGAAGACCGCGAACTGGCCGTCGCAATCAGTCGCCAGATGATCTCGTCCGTGCTCGATGATATCCGTGCCTGGGTCGATCGTGGGCTCGACTTCGGCCATGTTGCGATCAACACCGGCGCTGCCGATTTCCGCGGCAATGCCTTTGCCGAGATGCTGCTGATGGAAATTGCGGCGCGCGGGCTTTCGCCCGGCATGATCGAACTCGAAGTGACCGAAGGCGTGTTTCTGGGTCGCGGTGCGCAGCATGTCGGCCGGGCGTTGTCGGTGCTGAGCAAGGCGGGGGTGCGGATCGCGCTCGACGATTTCGGGACCGGCTACGCATCGCTCACCCACCTCAAGCAGTTTCGGGTGGATGTGCTGAAGATCGACCGTTCTTTCGTCAGCGGGATCGGCACCAATTTCGACGACACCACTATCGTCCGGGCGCTGATCGGGCTGGGCAAAAGCCTCGGCATCACCACGGTTGCCGAAGGGATCGAAACAGCCGCGCAGGCCCAATTCGCAACGGCGCACGGCTGCGACATCGGACAGGGGTTCCACTTCGGCAAGGCGCAGCCGGGGGCGTCCGTTCCCGCCATGATCGCACGCTTCGGCTGCGCTTCGGTTGCGCAGGCGGTGTAGAACTGGCCGGGGCCAGAGAAGGAGGCGGCGGCGCGCTCTAGCGCGGCGGCGCGGCGGCGGGCCACGGCAGCCAGAACCGGAACTCCGATCCCTCCGGCCCGCTGTGTTCAAGCCAGATCCGGCCGCCATAGAGCTCCACGATGGTACGGCAGATCGACAGCCCGATCCCCATGCCTTCGCGCTTAAGGCTTTCGGTCCATGAAAACATCGTCGCCTTCGCTTCCGGGGTCACGCCGGGGCCGGTATCGGCGATGCAGACGGTGATGCCGCGATCATCCGCGCTCGCGGCGATGGTGGCGAGCGCGGGATCGGCTTCCGCCATCGCCTCGCAGGCATTCTGGAGCAGGTTGATCAGCACCTGCTGGATCTTGATCCGGTCGGCGATCATGATCGTGTCGCCCGGGACCCGGTTGTCGAACCCGATGGCGGTGCGGCACGACGACCCCACCAGCCGCATACATTCCGCAACCGCTTCCCGCAGGTTGAAGGGCTCGCGCAGAGGCTTGCGGTGCCTGGTCAGCTGGCGCAGGTGATCGAGAATCCCGGAGGCCCGCCGGGTCGCCTCGCCGATGCCGTCGAGCGCCGTCTTGAGTCGTTCGACATCGGGCGCCCGCTCGCCTTCCGTGCGGGCGCCCGCAAGGTAGTTGGTGATCGCGGTCAGCGGCTGGTTGAGTTCGTGCGCCAGTGTCGCCGCCATCGTCCCCATCGCATTCACGCGTGAGGCATGGATCATCTTCATTTCCAACGCGGCAAGGGTCCGGTTAACTTTGTGCAGGTCGGTGACGTCCTGCCCTTCGCAGAACAGGCCGCAGATTGCTCCGCTTCCGTCACGCAGCGGCTGGTACAGGACGTCGATCCAGCGCCGCTCAAGACAATTCGTCGCCGGATCGCGGACGCTGATCGGCAAGTCCGACCCGCAAAAGGGGGCGCCGGTGCGGTACACCTCGTCGAGCAGGTCGAGAACGCCCTGCTCCGCCATCTCGGGCAGCGCTTCAGCGACTGTCCTGCCGATCAGGTGATCGCGCCTCACGAACGCCCGATATGCGGCGTTGGTGTATTCGAAGCGATGATCCGCCCCCTTGGCAATCGCGATGAAGCCGGGAGCCTTGTCGTAGTTCGCAGGACTTATGCCGCCGCGCTCGTCTGGCCAAGCGTCCGCAGCCGCCGGATCGACGATGTTGATGCAATGGCCGACGACCCGATCGCCTTTGTCGCGGACGGGGGACAGGAAGACGATCCCCGGAGTCGCCGCGCCGTCGGCCCGCACAATCCGCATCCGCCACGATCCGCTGCGTCCATCCGCCAGCGCATCCCGGAACCCGGCCAAACCCGCAGCCTCCGCGTACTCGGCAAGCACCGCCACCACCGGACGGTTGAGCACGGCGTCGCACGCCGCGCCCGTCATCGCCGCAAAGGCATCATTGACGAACACGATCGGATCACCTTCGGCCAGACTATTCGTGCCGACCGTCGCTAAAGGAGAGCCCTTCGCGGCCTGTGCCAGTGCGCCCGACCATGCTTGAGCGTGCGTGATATCGTCCTGCTGACTGTGGGCGGCGTGTTTGGCCATCGTCGAATGTCCGATTGTCCGGATCGCTTTAACCGGCCTTAGCGTCGGGGGATTATAACTACCGGCTGGCAGATTCGATGTTGATATACTGGATCAATTTTTGCTGCCGGCCGGCGAATCTTGCCGCAACTTCTCGCTGTCGAGCTGCATTTCGGCGGTGAAACCGGCCCTGTTCGCCAGCTTCACGACTTCCGCCACGCTTTTGACATTCAACTTGGCCAGCGCATTGCCGCGGTGCATTTCCACTGTTCTCACACTCAACCCCAGCCGGTGCGCGACTTCCTTGTTGGGAACGCCCTCCATCAGGATCGCCATCGTCTCACGCTCGCGCGCGGTAAGTCGTTCGATGCTGTAACGCGCCTGTTCACGGGCGGAGAGCAGGTGATGCATCTGGTCGAGCATTTCGAACGCTTGCGCAATCGCCTGATCGATCGCTTCGGGGGTGAACGGCTTTTCGAGAAAGTCGATTGCACCCAGTTTCATTGCGCGCACGGCAAGAGCGACATCTCCATGCCCGGTCAGGATAACCACCGGCCACGACACGCCCTGTTGCTTGAGGATCGCGAGCAGTTGCAGGCCGTCAATGCCCTCCATGCGGACGTCCAGCAGGAGGGGCGAGGGGGTGAGAAACGGAAGCTGGTCGAGAAAATCCTCCGCCGACGCGAAGGGCCACGCCTGAATGCCCGATGCAGCCAGCATGAAATGCAGCGAGGTACGGACGCCGCTGTCGTCGTCGATCACGTATATTCTGCGGCTGGCGCCGGTCTGGGCTGTGGCCGCGTCCGGATTCGCTGTATGATTGTCTATCATCGGCATTGGCAGGTCCGCTTTCCTTCGGGGGTTCGGTATCTTCGACGCACCCGTCTCGGTGGGTGGAGCGCTCGGATGAAGATCGGTTGCACCGGCTCGGGTCGGCCGGTTCGCTGTGGCACAGCCTCGCTACAGGGTTGCCGATTCGCGTACGGCTGCTCGGCTGCTCGCTCGGCAAGAATAGCAATCACGCCGGAGCGTCGAGCCGATACGGACCATAGGCCGGCCAGCAACCTGTGGGAACTACGGTGGCGGGGCCGTGCGACGGGGAGGTGCGGTGGGGCCGAACGCCCGGCGCCAACGACAGGCGCGCGCAGGATGGCAGTTTCGCGCGATGCATTACCAGCATTCGACTATCAGCGAGCCATCATTCGCCGCCGACTGCGTGGCCTACCACGCAACATTCGCATTGTGCGTCTGCGCAAAAGATTCACCGATTGATTCACATGATTCAATCACCAAATTTTTCTTCACAGATTCAATTTGGGGGTTGCGGGGTACGCGACTCAAGCTTGATCCACGCGTCGCGGGTCTCCGGATGCCGCGAACGGGCCGTTCGTGGTAACTTAAGCATTAATCGCCCGTTGACGTGGAATCGCGCCTGATTCACTATGTAGTGGTTCGGCTGAAGACGGACCCCCAAGAATTGGTGACTCGCTGTTATAGCCCGTAAGGGTGACAGGGGGCGGATTCGCTGCAGAATCGGGGGGACGCCGCAAGCCGGGAAGCGAAAGTCAGGCCCGCCTGTGGAGCCCTCCGGGGACATCCTGTTGGCGGATCTGTGGATCGTCATGTATAGAACAGAATTAGAACACAGGCCTTGCGCCGTGGGATGATTCGGCGGCACGATTGGGGCAAGTGATGGAATTCAAGATGAACGACGGCGGGGCCAATGCGGAGGCCAATGCGGAGGCCAATTCTGGGGCCAATGCGGGGGTGGCCGATTTGCTGAACGAAATGGATGCGGGCGGCGCTCTGGCGGCGACCCCGGTGAAGGATGAAAAGGCCATGACCATGAACAAGGCCGATAGCGGATCGGAAGAACTGATCGCCGTCAAGGCGGGCGAAGCGCTGGCTGGCGCGATGGTCGAAGCGGCCAAGGAAGCCGCGGGCACCGACAGCAAGAAGGTCAATGATCGCCGCTTCGTCGTCACCACCACGCCCGAACGCGATGCCAACCTGACCGAATTCGGCAAGGAAACCCTGACCGATCGCTATCTGTTGCCGGGCGAAAATTATCAGGATCTGTTCGCCCGCGTGGCGGATGCCTATGCCGATGATCAGGCCCACGCCCAGCGCCTCTATGATTACATCTCCAAGCTGTGGTTCATGCCCGCCACCCCGGTGCTGTCGAATGGCGGCACCCACCGCGGCCTGCCGATCAGCTGCTATCTCAATTCGGTGTCCGACAGCCTCGAAGGGATCGTCGGCACCTGGAACGAAAACGTCTGGCTCGCCAGCAAGGGCGGCGGGATCGGGACCTATTGGGGCAATGTCCGCGGCATTGGTGAACCGGTTGGCCTGAACGGCAAGACTAGCGGGATCATTCCCTTCGTCCGCGTGATGGACAGCCTGACGCTGGCGATCAGCCAGGGTTCGCTGCGGCGCGGTTCGGCGGCGTGCTATCTCGATGTCAGCCACCCGGAAATCGAGGAATTCCTCGAAATCCGCAAGCCCAGCGGCGATTTCAACCGCAAGGCGTTGAACCTGCACCACGGCGTGCTGCTGACCGACGAATTCATGGAAGCGGTGCGTGCGGGCGACAAGTTCGACCTCAAATCGCCCAAGACCGGTGAAGTGCGCGCCACGGTGGATGCGCGCTCGCTGTTCCAGAAGCTGGTCGAAACCCGGCTGGCGACGGGCGAGCCCTATATCGTGTTCTCCGATACGGTGAACCGCATGATGCCCAAGCATCACCGCGATCTGGGCCTCAAGGTTTCGACCTCGAACCTGTGCAGCGAAATCACCTTGCCGACCGGGATCGACCACCTCGGCAATGATCGCACCGCAGTATGCTGCCTGTCCTCGCTCAACCTCGAAAAGTGGGACGAGTGGAACGGGGACAAGCAGTTCATAGAGGACGTGATGCGCTTCCTCGACAACGTGCTGCAGGACTATATCGACCGCGCGCCGGACGAAATGGCGCGGGCCAAGTATTCGGCCAGCCGTGAACGTTCGGTCGGCCTCGGCGTGATGGGTTTCCACTCCTATCTGCAGATGAAGGGCGTGGGCTTCGAAAGCGCTATGGCCAAGGCGCTGAACCTCAAGATGTTCAAGCAGATCCACGCCAAGGCTTGCGAAGCATCGATGCTGCTGGCGCAGGAACGCGGCCCCTGCCCCGACGCGGCCGACATGGGCGCGATGGAGCGGTTCAGCTGCAAGATGGCGATCGCGCCGACCGCGTCGATCAGCATCATCTGCGGCGGCACCTCGGCCTGTATCGAGCCGATCCCGGCCAATATCTACACCCACAAGACGCTGTCGGGCAGCTTCATCGTCAAGAACCCCTATCTCGAAAAGGTGCTCGACAAGAAGTCCAAGAATTCGAACAACGTCTGGAACTCGATCCTCGAACGCGGCGGGTCGGTGCAGCACCTCGATTTCCTCACGGTGGAGGAAAAGGCGACCTTCAAGACCAGCTTCGAGATCGACCAGCGCTGGCTGCTCGAATTCGCGGCCGACCGCACGCCCTATATCGATCAGGCGCAGTCGCTGAACCTGTTCATCCCGGCCGATGTCGACAAGTGGGACCTGATGATGCTGCACTTCCAGGCGTGGGAGAAGGGTATCAAGTCGCTCTATTACCTCCGTTCCAAGTCGGTGCAGCGCGCCGGTTTCGTCGGCGGGGTGGAAGCGGACAACACCTCCGCGCTCGCCAAGATCGAGCTGTCGGCGGGCGAGACCGATTACGAGGAATGCCTGAGCTGCCAGTGAGGCCATAGAGATGCGCGCCCGCAACTCCGTTCGCATTCCCACTGCGGCCACCGGTTCGTGCCGGACGTCGCGCGGGATGCAGTGGGATCTCGAACTGGCCGACCTGTCCGAGGGCGGGTGCCGGATCGAGGATTCCCGCGGGCGGCTGCGGCTCGGCGAGTTCGTGCGCCTCTACATTGCGGGCACCGGTCCGCACATGGCCGAGGTCGCATGGCGGCAGGGTTCGCGGGTCGGGATCGAATTCGCCCGTCCGCTTCCGCGCCGGGTGTTCACCCTGCTCGCCGCTGCCGACTGGCACGGTGCGCAGGCCGCGTTTGAAGAAGACAACAGCAGCCTTCCGGTGCGGCGGTTCATATGATCATGGCCCGCACGGCCACAGGGACGACGAGGAGACGAAGTGATGAATTTGCCGTTCGGGATGGCGATTTTCGGCCTCTTGGTGTGCGCCGTGTTCGCGTTCAATTCGGTCCGCGAATTGCGGCGCGACAAGCCCGGCCATGCGCGCAACGCGGCGATGATCCACATTGCGATGGTATCGATGCTCGCGCCGTTCTGCCTCTATGTCCTGATCGCCTGGGCACCCTGACAAGTTAGCGGGCGGGGGCGCGTGAATCCGGGCCGCCGCTCGCACCGTATTTGAAAACGCCTATCTTGGCCCTGTAAGACATTAATCGAAGGAATCCGCCTCATGTCGCTGCTCGAAGCCCGCTCCACCTACAAGCCGTTCCAGTACCCCTGGGCCTATGATTTCTGGAAGCGCCAGCAGCAGATCCACTGGATGCCCGAAGAGGTGCCCCTAGGCGAGGATTGCCGCGACTGGGCGCAGAAGATCACCGAGCACGAGCGCAACCTTCTCACCCAGATCTTCCGTTTCTTCACCCAGGCCGATGTCGAGGTGCAGAACTGCTATCACGAAAACTACGGCCGGGTGTTCAAGCCGACCGAGGTCAAGATGATGCTCGCCGCGTTCTCCAACATGGAGACGGTGCACATCGCGGCCTATTCGCACCTGCTCGACACCATCGGGATGCCCGAAAGCGAATATTCCGCCTTCCTCGAATATGAGGAAATGAAGGACAAGCACGATTTCCTCAACCAGTTCGGCGTCGACACCGACGAGGATATCGCCCGCACGCTCGCCGCGTTCGGCGGGTTTACCGAAGGGCTGCAGCTGTTCGCCAGCTTCGCCATGCTGATGAACTTCCCGCGCTTCAACAAGATGAAGGGCATGGGCCAGATCGTCAGCTGGTCGGTGCGCGATGAAAGCCTGCACTGCGAAGGCATCATCAAGCTGTTCCACACCTTCTGCGAGGAACGCCAGTGCCTCACCAAGGCGGTGAAGGAAGACCTGATCGACATCTGCCAGAAGACGGTGCGGCTGGAGGACAACTTCATCGACCTCGCCTTCGAAATGGGCCCGGTCAACGGCATGAGCGCCAAGGAGATCAAGCGCTACATCCGCTACATCGCCGATTGGCGGCTGAAGCAGCTGGGCCTGCAGGAAATCTACATGATCGAAGACCACCCCCTGCCGTGGCTTGCCCCGCTGCTGAACGGCGTCGAGCACGCCAACTTCTTCGAAACCCGCGCGACCGAATATTCGAAGGGCGCGACCACCGGCGACTGGAACACCGTGTGGTCCAGCTTCGACAAGCGCCAGAAGGCCAGGGCCGTGAACGAGGACAGCGTCGAGCTGCCCGAGGTCGGGCTGTTCGGGGCTGAGGCTGCGGAGTGAGTGGCATGGGCAAACAGCTACCGTTTCTCCAACCGGATCCAGAGCAAATACGCCACCAAGTTAGGGGTGTGCTGGATAGCTATAGCCACGATTGGGATCTGCTAGCTGAACTTGCCCAGAATGCTGTTGACGCGATTGCGAGACAGAAGCCAGTCAAAGGGCATATAACTATAGATGTTGATGCACCTAACCGCACGATATCGTTTTTGGACAACGGCGGGGGAATAGATCCTGACAATCTCCCCCGTCTATTGCGCCCATTTGGCTCCGACAAAATGCGAGATCCGACGCAGATCGGGCAAAAAGGCGTTGGTTTAACTTTTGCGATATTTAGCACTAGCTGGGTGGAGATTGAATCTCATCACCTCGATGGGTCTTGTCGCGCAACGGTAAATGGAGCGCGGAGTTGGATTGACCAAGAGAATGATCAGCCGCTGCTCATTGATCTAGAGGAGATCGAACCGGCGGAGAATGGCCTTCGTATTAGGCTCAAGTTAGCCGATCAAGAACATCCGCTGTGGGATCTGACGCATAAGCAGATTGAGTTCGTCCTCAGAACACGCACCGCCCTAGGAAACACTGCCAGTGTTTGGGAGGGTTCGCTAAACTGCGATTTTAAGCTTTCTCATACTGACAAGTCAGGAGATAACTGGTCAGCCGAACGCGAATGTGAATATATGCTGCCCACCGAATGTGTGCCTGACCATGGTCGAATCTCACTTGAGGAATTCGAGACATGGCTCGATGAAGGTGATCGAGGAGACACTGAGAAGCGCCGGAAGCTAAAAGATAAGATTCTTTTTACATCTGGTAAGAAAAATCAAGCTGGACGAACAATAAACTATTGGGCTTGCTTCGTCCCAAACAGAGCGTTCTGGAGAAGTATATCAGATCGCGCCGGTCTGATTGATGCAGTTGACGACGATGGCGTCGAAGGAGATGAGGCTTACTCGTTCGGCGGCGGCTTGGTTACCTCAACAAAAGGTATGCCAACTGGCATTTCTCTTGAATTAAAGCCGAGGGGCTCTGCTGGCTACGTACCAAACTTCTTTGTGCTAATAGAAGACCCGTCCCTAGGATTCGACATCGGCCGTAAGTCGATCCATGGACGACAGCAAGGAATGCTCCGGGACATTGCATATGAGCGATTCCGGGAATTCATCTCTATTGCATCCAAATACATTGGAGGCTCCGCTGCCGACGGCCCTTCTCCATACGATCGCGAAGAATTAATTGAGGAAATCAAGGGGCTTCCGGATTTGGACTCGCCGGCAAGCGCGTTTGTAAAACGCCCGAACGATCAAGAGGCGACGGTTGCTGCCATGTTTTTCGAGCAACTAGGGCAGGGCAAATTCGGTGGCTTCGAGCCGTACATAAGCGGCTATCGTGCCAAATACGATCTGTTTGGCCGCATCGGAAAGAAGTCCTTCTCAGTAGAGTTTAAATTTGGGCTACGGGGCCTGTTTAGAGACTTCACTGACGAGAGAAAGTTGTTCAGTGAAATCGACGTCGTTGTCTTGTGGGACTTAATGGAGAGCGACTGGAAGGAAGCGGCGAAGCGCGGCCTTTCGCTACAAGAAGTCAAAAGTGATGGGATAGTTGAGGCAGAGACGCGATTTCCGGTAGTCCACTATCAAATGTTTATTGATGGATCTAAGCCGATTGAGATTGTCTGCATGCGCCGGATCCTGAAACCAGAATCACACTAAGCTCCGCTCCCCCGCCCCTAACACCACGCCTTGCGCGGCCCACCCCATTCCTCCGCCAGCCCTTCGTCCACCAGCACCGCGCCGAGGCTTGTCCCGCCGCGCGTGACCCGTTGCAGGCTGCGGCCATAGCGGTCCTCGCTCGGGCCGAAGGTGTTCGGCTCCAGCGTGAACGGCCCGGCGTTGAGCAGCGCTTGCAGCCGCCGCGTCGCCTTGCGGCCAAGCGCGGCCTCGTTGGCGCAGCCCGGCTTCGATACCTCGGGCGTGTCGAGATCGGCGATCCGGATCTTGGTGCCGCGATACCAGATGGTGTCGCCATCGACCACGCAGGTCACCCGCACCGGGCCGGAACACAAGCCGAAGCGCGCCTGTTCGCGGTCGGTCGCAGATGCCGCCGGTACCGCGCCCGCAACCGCGCCCTCGGCCACTGGCCCGCCGCCGCCATAGGGCAGCAGCAGCACCGCGCTGAACGCGGCCAGCGGCAGCGCCACCAAGGCAATCGGAAACCAGCGCACGCCTTTGTCCGCCGCCGCGCTGCGCCCCCGGCGAAACGTCGGCGGAGGCGTGCGGCGCGATACGGGTGCCTTGCGAAATGGTATGATCCTGCCCATCGCGCCAGTCTGTAACGCCGGTGGTCAAAATCGCATTAAGGGCGATCCGCAAGGGACGCGGCGGCGTTCCTGATCGTGTTCTTGTGGCAGGCACGCCTGCCCCTTCTCGTCATGCAAGCGTCACAAAAACAGGGATTTTTCCGCACCCCGCGTAACCGTTTCTTCACCGCTCTCAGCCGACAATTGCCCCCGGACGATTACGGGAGGTTGCAGGTCATGTTCTTCGCAAAGGCACTCGGCGGGTGCATGGTGGTGGTGTGCGGGGGGCTGTATCTCACCGGCTTTTTCGATGGCGAGCAGGGCGTGCGCAATGCAGTGGAAACCGTGCGGCAGGCCGAAATCGCGGATAACAAGAACGCCGCCTGGGGGCCGCACTGCCCGGGCCTCCGCGACAAGCTGCTCGGCTTCGATGCGAACGGGATGCCGACCGGAATCGAAACCAATGCGCTGAGCGCCATCGCCAAGCTCAACACTGCCGAGCGTGAGTTGAAGAAGGCCGGGTGCGATATCGACGCGGCGCCCGGTGCGCTCGATCCGTTCAACACGCGCGAGGGTGACAGTTTTCGCGAAGTGACAAACGGCATGAACGGGGACGTGGTCGATGGCAGCGAATGGGGCGGCGATCCCAACGCCTTCAACGACACCGGCGACGATAGTTGGGGCGTTCCCGGCCAGCCCTGAAAGCGCAGAGGCCGTGGGAGCGCGCTTTCCTACTGCCGCCGTGCCGGGGTAGCCTGCGCGCCGCCATGCCGCCGCTCCGCCCTCACCTCGCCTGCCGAACCGGCCATCGCGCACTGCTTGTACGGGCGCACGACACCGCTTCCGGCGAGCGGGTTTTTCCGTTCCTGGACAGTGTCTCATGTGTCTCCTACACGCGCCGCGCCTGAACGCGGCGGCGCGGGGGGAGGGTTACCTGAGGCCGGGTCTAGCTGCGCTCGGTCGTCCGGCGGTCATCGCCCGAGCGGCGGTCGTCCTTGCGGCGATCGGGGCCGTCGAATGGCTGCTGGCCTTTGCGCCGGTCACCCTTGCGGCGAGCGTCATCAGCGGGGGTATCGTCAGGCTGGGCAATCGGTTCGTCACTCATAAAGCACCTCCGAGAGGATTGTCATAGCACCAAACCCCTGAAATCCAAAGATCGCGGTCACACCCGTACCAAGCCGCCTTGCACTGCGCGCCCAAGCCGCTAGGGGCGCGGCATTGGATGTGCCCGCAACGGGCGAGGGAAAGTGACGCCTGTGACCGAAACCAAGCCCAGCGCACCCGCAGCGCAGATGCTCGACCTTTCGAAAGCCGAAGTGCTGATCGAGGCGCTGCCCTACTTCCAGCGCTATGCCGGGCGCACCTTCGTGGTGAAATACGGCGGCCACGCGATGGGCGACCCCGAGGCCGCGCGCGACTTTGCCGAGGACATCGTGCTGCTGAAAGCGGTCGGCATCAATCCGGTGGTGGTCCACGGCGGCGGGCCGCAGATCGGCCAGATGCTGGCGCGGTTGGGGGTGGAAAGCACCTTCGTCGACGGGCTCAGGGTAACGGACGAGGCGACCGCCAAGATCGCCGAAATGGTGCTGTCGGGCGCGATCAACAAGGAGCTGGTGAGCTGGATCGCGGCGGCCGGGGGCAAGGCGATCGGCATCTCGGGCAAGGATGGCGGGCTGGTGACCGCGCGCAAGGTCACCCGCACCACTCGCGATCCCGAAAGCCTGATCGAAAGCGTGGTCGATCTCGGCTTCGTCGGCGAACCGGACCACGTCGATACCAGCGTGATCGACACGGCGGTGGCAGCAGGCATGATCCCGGTGATCGCGCCGATCGCTCCGGGTGCGGACGGCGCGACCTACAATATCAACGCCGATACCATGGCGGGCGCAATCGCGGCGGCGCTGGGCGCGGCGCGGCTGTTCCTGCTGACCGACGTGCCCGGCGTGCTCGATGGTAACGGCAAGCTGCTGACCGACCTGACCCCCGCCGACATCGCCAAACTGCGCGAAGACGGCGTGATCCGCGGCGGCATGGTGCCCAAGCTGGAAACCTGCATCGCCGCGGTCGAGGCCGGGTGCGAAGCGGCGGTGGTGCTCGACGGGCGGGTGGGCCACGCGATGCTGCTCGAATTCTTCACCGCACGCGGGGCAGGTACGCTGGTACGCGCGTCCTGAAACACGGGAACACTATGGCGCGAGGCGTATTAAGAGGCTAATACGCCTTCAAGGGACTTCACAGGGCGCGGCGAGAGCGGCGCCCCGGTAACGGAACGGATTGTAATGCAAGGACTGGCTGTACTCGTCGATCTACTCGGAATGCTAACCCAAGTGCTGGTGATGCTCATCATCGTGCAATTCGTGATCGGATTGCTGTTTGCCTTCAACGTCGTGAGCCCCAGCAACGAATTCCTGCGGCAGGTGTATGATTCGATCAACCGCCTGCTGGAACCGGTGCTGCGCCCGATCCGCAACATCATGCCCGATACCGGCGCGATCGACTTCTCGCCGCTGGTGCTGATCTTTGGTCTGCAGGCGATAATACTCGTACTAGGTCGCATTGTGGCGGGTTACTGATGCCGACAGCCGCCCTGATCGACGGCAAGGCGTTTGCCGAAGCCTTGCGCACGCGCGTCGGCACGGCGGCCACGGCGTTTGCGCAGAACACCGGGCGGCGGCCCGGCCTGGCGGTGGTGCTGGTGGGCGAGGATGCCGCCAGCCAGGTCTATGTCGGTGCCAAGGGCAAGGCGTGCGCCGCCGCAGGGATGGCGAGCATCGAACACCGCCTGCCCGCCGAAACCAGCGAGGCGGCGCTGCTGTCGCTGGTCGAGCGGCTCAATCAGGACGAGGCGGTCGACGGCATACTGGTACAGTTGCCCTTGCCCGCGCATCTCGACGAACAGGCGATCATCGCCGCGATCAACCCGGACAAGGACGTGGACGGGTTCCATGTCATCAGCGCCGGGCGGCTGGCGGTGGGTCAGCCGGGCTTCGTGCCCTGCACCCCGCTGGGCTGTATCATGCTGCTGAAGGACCGGCTGGGCGATGACCTGTCGGGCCTCGATGCGGTGGTGATCGGGCGGTCGAACATCGTCGGCAAGCCGATGGCGCAGCTGCTGGTGGATGCCAACGCCACCGTCACCATCGCCCATAGCCGCACCCGCGATCTGCCCGCACTGGTGCGCCGCGCCGATATCGTGGTTGCCGCAGTGGGCCGGGCGGAAATGGTGCAAGCCGACTGGATCAAGCCGGGCGCGACCGTGATCGATGTCGGCATCAACCGCCTGCCGCCAGAGCCGGGCAAGGAAAAGGGCCGGTTGGTGGGCGATGTTGCCTTCGACGAGGCACGGCAAGTCGCGGGTGCGATCACCCCGGTGCCGGGCGGGGTCGGGCCGATGACCATCGCTGTGCTGCTGCGCAACACCCTGATCGCCGCGCACCGCCACGCGGGCCTTCCTGCGCCGGAGGGTCTGTGAAGCGCGCCGCCGCGCTGATTGTGGCAGGCGCGCTCGCCGCAACGCTCGCCGCCTGCGCCGCGCCGCGCCAGGGGCCGCCCACCGCCGTCATCAACCGCGCACTGGCAAGCGCACCGGGCGCCGCGCAACCGAGCAATGTGGTTGCCGCTGAGATCGCCTTTGCCCGCGCTGCGCGCGAACAGGGCCAGTGGACCGCCTTCCGCCAATTCGCCGCGCCCGGAGCGTTGATTCACGCGCCCTCGGGGCCGGTGCCGCTCGACACGTTTCTCGCCGGCCAGTCCGACCCCGCCGAAGCCGTGCAGTGGGAACCGCGCGCCGTAGCAATCAGCTGCGACGGGGCAATGGCAGTCAGTCAGGGGCGCTACCGCGATCCGCAAGGCATGGTCGGCAATTTCGTGACCGTGTGGGAACGCCAATCGGACGGCGAATATCGTTATGTCTTCGATGCGGGCGGACCGGACGTGCCGCAACCGCCGCCGAGGAAACAGTTCGAGGACGGGGATATCGTCGTCACCTCGATCGACGCGGTGCTGGGGCTGGTCGCCTCCTGCCCGCGCGGCGGCGCAGTGCCACCGCCGCCCGCCATGCCGATCGGCGAGGACGGCAAGGCCGATGCCCGCCTCAGCCGCGACGGCACTTTGCGTTGGCGCTGGGAGCACCGCGACGACGGCACCCGCTATGCCGAAGTCGAATATTACTACGAAGGCCGCTGGCTGACCGCCTTCAAACAAAGCCTGACGCCGGCAGGCGGGCAGTGACGCGCCGCCGATGATTGTCACCGAACTTTTCGTCTCCGCCTTCATCACGCTGTTCGTGGTGATCGATCCGCCCGGCTGCGCGCCGATCTATGCCGGGCTGACCAAGGGCGCGAGCC
Source organism: Erythrobacter sp. NFXS35 (assembly GCF_040148725.1). Classification (NCBI taxonomy): domain Bacteria; kingdom Pseudomonadati; phylum Pseudomonadota; class Alphaproteobacteria; order Sphingomonadales; family Erythrobacteraceae; genus Erythrobacter; species Erythrobacter sp. NFXS35. Next base: position 166,849 of record NZ_JAGDEB010000002.1, read on the forward strand.
CGACGCAGGCGCGCAACATGGCGCTTCGCGCAACATTCATCGCGGCGATCATCCTGCTGATCTTCGCGCTGTTCGGCCAGCAATTGCTCGGCGCGCTGCATATCGAACTCGACAGCTTCCGCATCGCAGGCGGGCTGATGCTGTTCTTCATCGCGTTTGAAATGGTGTTCGAAAAGCGCACCCAGCGCCGCGAGGAACGCGCCGAGAAGATCGCAGCCACGCCCGAAGTCGAGGATGTCTCGGTGTTCCCGATGGCAATGCCGATGCTGGCCGGACCAGGGGCGATCGCGGCAATCATGCTGCTGATGAACGAGGCCGAAGGCTTGCCCGGAATGGTTGAAGTGCTGGCGGCGCTGGCAGCGGTGCTGGTGATCACTGCGGCGGCGCTGGTGGCGGCGGGTCCGCTGATCCGGCTGCTGGGCGACAAGGTCGAAGCGGTCATCACACGGCTACTGGGCGTGCTGCTGGCCGCGCTGGCGGCGCAATATGTGATAGACGGACTTAAAGGCAGCTTCGGCATCTGATATCGCCGACGCGGGTGCAACCGCAGTTGCCTTACCGCAGATTTCTGGCATCGTCCCCTTCGCAGGTGAATGGGGGGACAATCGCCATGCCGTTTCCGTTTTGGGCTGCGGCTTTGCCGTCAGCGCTATGGTTGGGGATTCTGGCTGCGCCTGCCGCGCTTGCACAAGATATCCCTGCCGCCGCCACCGGCACCGAACAGGCCGCTATTATCGCCGAGATCGAGGCCTTCGGTACAGGCGATGCGTCAGCCGATCCGGCCGCTGATCTGGTCAAGATCGCCGATCTGCGCCGCCGTATCGCCGCGCATGGCGGACTGCCTGCCACCGAATTGGGACTGCTCGAATCCGCTGAGGGCGCCGCGCATTTCTACTTGCGCGATTTCGACGCTGCCGCAGCAGCCTATGGCCGCGCCGGACCGCTGTTGGAAGCAGGCGGCGCACCGCCCGATGAACTGGCGGGGTTCTATAACAACCGCGCTTCGATCCTCGCCGCGATCGGGCGCTATGCCGAGGCCGAGGCCGATCACCGCCGCGCGCTCGCGATCCGCCGCGGCATCGAAGGGGAGCGCGGCGAGGCCGTGTCATCATCGCTGTTCGGGCTGGGCTATGTCTATTACCGGCAGGGGCGGATCGAGGAATCGCTGCCCTTCCTGCGCGAGGCGGCGGAGCAGCAGCTTGATTTCGTGCGGACCGGCAATCCGCTACCGATCGTGCGCATGACCTCGCTCGCGAGCGTGCTGGGCCGATCCGGGCGCACCGCCGAAGGTCTTGCCGCTGCGCGCAAGGCCGAGGCGCTGGCGCGCGAATACCTTGGGCCCGATCACCCCACCTTCGGCATCGCGCTCAACAACCTCGGCAATGCTCTGATCGAGAACCGCATTTTCCGCGAGGCGATCCCGGTGCTACGCGAATCGATGGCGGTGCGGATCGCCACCGTCGGCGAACGGGCGAGCGGCACCGCCATTACCATGCGCAATCTCGCCACCGCACTGAAGGCGAGCGGACAGCAGGCCGACGCCGAAGAACTAAACCGCCGTGCGCTTGAAATCTACGAGGGGACCGGCGAGGTCGAAACCCCGTTCGCGCTCGCCTATCTCTATGCCGAACTGGCCGATTTCGCCGCACGACGGGGCGAGTGGGATCGGTATTTCGCGCTGTCGGACAAATCGCTCGAAAGCGCCGATGCCGCGCTCGAACAGGACAGCGCGGAGCAGGCGCATATCCACCTGTACCGCGCCGAATGGCTGCTGCGCAAAGGCGATCTTGCGGCTGCCCGCGCCGAAGCGGAACGGTGGGTACCGGTGATGCAATCGGATCTGATCGCGGCCCACGAAGACCGCATCTGGGCGGAAATGCTGCTCGCCCGCCTGCGCCAGTTGACAGGTGAGGACGCAGCCAGCGTTACCACGCTCGCCGACGCGGCCATGGACAAGCTGGAAAGCAAGCTCGCCGATCTCGCGGTGTCGGACGGGGCGCTGGTACGCGAGGCACAGCGCCACCGCGAGGCGGCGATCCTCTACCTCGCGCTGGCCGCCGATCTGGCCGATGAGGAGCGGATGGTCCGCTCGATGCAGCTGGCCAACATCTCCGAACTGGCGCGCGGGCAGCAATTCGCTCAGCCTGCGGATGGCGGCGGCGAGGATGGGGCGCTGGCACTCAGGGCTCGGCTGCTCGATCTCGCCCGCACCACCGCGGAACTGCGCGCGCGGCTGGAGGCGGCGCAGCTGGATGAAAGCGCCGATCGTGACGCGCTGGCGCGGCAGCTGACCGCCGCCGACAGCGCCGCCGATGCCATCGAAGCCAGGCTTCTGCGCGAGCATCCGGAGTTCGTCGCCCGCTGCCGCCCTCAACCGCTGACCCTCGCCCGGTTACGCGCCCGGATGCAGGACGGTGACCTGCTGCTCGCCCCGATCGAAGGCGAGGCACGCACATGGGTGCTGGCGATCGACAAGGACAGCTTGCGCTGGACGACACTCGACACCGCGCAGCTGGGCAAGCAGGTGGCGGCCTTGCGCGAAGCGGTCGATCTGCCCGATCCTGCGCTGGCCAGCTTCCCGCTCGGCACCGCGCACGCCCTGTTCCGCGATCTCCTTCCGCACGGGCTAGGCAATGCGCGCCGTGTGCTGGTGCACGGCGGGGAGCGGCTCGCCAGCCTGCCTGTCGCCCTGCTGACCACGCGCGCGCATGATGGGCCGCTGGCCGATGCGCCCTGGCTGGTCCGTACAGCGAGCGTGCAGGTGCTGAGCAATCTTGCGCTGTTCAAACCGGAGCAGCCGGTGCGCGCGCCGCAGCGCAGCCGCCGCTTCGTCGGTGTCGGCGGGGTCGAACTGCCCGCCGCCTCTGCCGACAACGCACCGCGCCTTGCCGGACTGTTCCGCAGCGGACGCCCGGATCGCGGCGTGATCGTTAATTTGCCCGCGCTGCCCGCTGCGGCGCAGGAGCTGCGCGGGCTGGCGGAGGCGTTTCCGACCGAAGGGCGTATGCTGCTGATCGGGCCGGATGCTGCCGAAGAACGCTTCAAGGGCGCCGATCTGACCCGGCTCGACGTGCTGGCCTTCGCCACGCACGGGATGGTTGCGGGCGAAATGACGGGCCTTTGGGAGCCTGCGCTGCTGCTCGGCACCAGCGATCCGTCGGCGGGCGAGGACGGGCTGCTGGGCGCAAGCGAGATCGCGCGGCTGACGATCGATGCCGACTGGGTGATTCTATCGGCCTGCAACACCGCCAGCGGGGCCAGCGACGGGGCGCCGTCCTATTCTGGGCTGGCGACCGCCTTCGCGCAGAGCGGCGCGCGCGCATTGCTGCTGTCGCACTGGCGGGTGCGCGACGATGCGGCAGCGTGGCTCAGCGTGCGGACGCTGGAGGCGGTGAATGGGGGCGAGAGCCGGGCGGGGGCGCTGCGGCAGGCGCAGCTGGCGCTGATCGGCGATAGCGGGATGGAAGGCGCAAGCCATCCTGCGATCTGGGCACCATTCGTGCTGATCGAAAACTGATGCGCTCGAAACGCTCTATTGCAGCGTAACGATTTCCTCGCCGCCGTCGTGACGGCCATAGAACTGCATCAGCTGCACCAGCAATTCGCAGCGGTCGGTCAGCGTTTCGGCCTCGAGCAGCGCCTGTTTGCTGGCCGGATCGAACGGCGCGATCTGCGAAACGCCGTTGATCAGCGTGCGATCGTCGAGCCGCTCGACCGAATCCCAGTCGACGCTGTAGCCCTGATTTTCGGCAAACAGCCGCGCCTCACGCTCAAACCCGCCGCGCTGGGCATGGGACAGGGTTTCGTCCTCGTCCTCGTCATAGATATCCGCCTCGATCTGGCGGAACGCGGTGGTGACATCGAGTTCGCGCACCAGCCGGAAGCGGGCAATGCCTTCGAGAACCAGATTGTAGCGCCCGTCCTCCATCGCCTGAAATTCGCCGATGCGCCCGACACAGCCGACACTGTAGAGCGGCGCGCCTTCCACCGAACGCTGCGGTTGGATCATCGCGATTTGCCGGTCGCGGATCAGCGCATCACCCACCAGCGCACGGTAACGCGGCTCGAACATGTGCAGCGGCAATTGCAGTCCGGGGAACAGCACGGCTCCGGTCAGCGGAAAGATCGACAGGCGTTTGGTCATTGCGTCCTCAGCCGAACAGGATCTTGGACAGGCGGCGGCGGACGGCGACCACCCACTCATCCTCCAGCCCGATCGCTTCGAAAATCTTGAGCAGCTTGGCCCGCGCCGCGCCGTCATTCCATTCGCGGTCGGCGGCGACCATGGCGAGCAGGGCATCGGCCGCCACATCGCGCTGACCGGCAGCGAAGGCGCCTTCGGCATAGGCGAACTGCGCGTCCATATCGGCTGGATCGGCCTCGGCTGCAGCGCGCAGAGCGGCAAGCTCGCCATCATCGACGCGCGTGCCCGCCAATTCGATCGCGCTGCGGGCGGCAGCGATGGCAGGATCGGCGGCAAGACGCGGATCGGTTTCGATTGCCTGCATCACACGACCTGCTTCGTCGATCTGGTCCATCTGCACCAGCGCCCGAACCAGCCCGGCATGGGCCGGCGCGTTGTCGGGCGCGAATTCGGTGATCTGGGCGAAAATCCCCGCAGCCCGCTGCGGATCGCCGCCCGCCAACGCATCCTCGCCCATCTTCACATATTGCGCGAGTTCCTCGGGCGAGGGACCTTTCGGCGCAGTTTCGGTTGCCCCGTCCTGCAGCGGCAATTGTGCAATCAGCTGATCGAGCGCCGCCTTCAGCTGCGATTCGCTGCGCGCACTGGTCAGATCGGCGACCGGCTGACCCTGAAACATCGCATAGACCGTGGGGATCGAACGCACCTGGAACTGCGCGGCGATGAACTGTTCCTCGTCGACATTGATCTTGGCCAGCACCACGCCCTTGTCGGCATATTCGGCCGCGATCTTCTCCAGCACCGGGGTGAGCGCCTTGCACGGCCCGCACCACTCGGCCCAGAAATCGAGAATGACGAGCTTCGTCTGCGAAGGGTCAACCACCGCCTGGCGGAAGCGTTCGACTGCCTTCTGTTCGTCAATGCTCAGTCCCGTGCTGGCCAAGGTATGCTCCTGTCGTTGCGCGTCGGTAAGGATTCTGCCGCCCAATGTGGGGCATCTTTGCCCAATGTGAAGCGCGCATTTGCACTACCGGTCAAGCGCATGCCGATGGCGCCGCGCAAAGCGCCCATTTTGCGCTTGCAGGCTTCGCAAGGCACTGCTAATCGCGCCGCCTCTCCGGCAGCTACCGCCTTCGTGACGATAGCTGCCAGCGCCAGTGAGCGGGCGTAGCTCAGGGGTAGAGCACAACCTTGCCAAGGTTGGGGTCGAGGGTTCGAATCCCTTCGCCCGCTCCAGTCTTTCCGATCCGTGTCGAGATTTTCCGCGTCAGCGGAGCAGGCGCCGTTGGCGTCGACGGAGGCAAAGGTTGACTATTGGCGGGTGCCCTGCGCGGGCCGGAGAAAACCTCTGCGCCGCCGCGATCCCGAAGAGCGCGCTGCCCCGGCATGTGGTCGCATCGTAATGGAACAATCCGCGACCGCCCCGGTTCAGCCATCCCTCTCAGATAGGAGACGGGATAAATGACTTTCGTACTAATCATAATCGTAGGCGGCATTCTCGGGTGGCTGGCGAGCATCGTCATGCGGACGGATGCCAGCCAGGGAATATTTCTGAACATCGTCGTCGGCATTGTCGGCGCGCTGCTGGCGGGCTTTCTCATCACGCCGCTGATCGGCGGAGCGCCGATCACCTCGGGCTCCTTTGATATCATGTCGTTGATCGCGTCCTTCATCGGCGCATTGGTCCTGCTGGCGATCGTCAATCTGTTCCGTCGCGGCTCGGTGCGCTGAGCCGGTGCGCGAATTATGCAGAAACTCATCGCCGCAGGCATGATCGCCCTCGCCGCCGCCGGTCTGGCCGGGTGCGAACAGCAACCGGAAACGGGCCGCGAGGATATTCTTGAAAGGCAGGCCGAAGCGGCACGCGAAACGGCGGATGCCACCGCCGACACGATGGAGGAGCGCGCTGACGAGATGGGCGGCCTGACCGAGGACCGCATGGAAGAGCGTGCCGAGGAGACCCGCGACCAAGGTGAACGGGTCGCCGAAATGCTCGAGGATCGGGCCGATCAGGTTCCCGAATGATCGATCGCGGGCGGGCCTGCAGTCAGAACAGGCCCGCCCGTGATTTCCTGGGCGCTGTGATCCTCCGGCGGCGCGGCGATAGCGTTAGCGCGCCAGGGTGGTTGCCTGGGCGCCATCGATCACGGCACGGATCGCTGCACGGCCGCGGTTCAACCGGCTCTTGACCGTTCCGATGTTGCATTCCGCGATCTGCGCGGCCTCTTCGTAGGTCAGCCCGCTGCCCGCCACCAGCAACAGCATCTCGCGCTGCTTGTCGGGCAATTCCAGCAGCGCCCGCTCCACGTCTTCGAGATGAAGCGGCAATTCCTGTTCGGGCTCCTGGATCAGGATACGTTCGGCCGCTTCCGGATCCCAGGTGACGGATCGGCCATCCTTGCGGATGGTGGTGTAAAAATGATTGCGCAGGATCGTGAACATCCATGCGCGCAAATTGCTGCCCGGCGTGAAACTGTCACGCGACGACCACGCCCGCATCATCGCTTCCTGCACCAGATCGTCGGCCGCTTCGCGGTGCCGGCACAGCCCGCGAGCGAAGGCGCGGAGCGACGGGATCAAGGTGACCATGTGATCCTTGAAGGATTCAAGATCCTCCCCGGCAAGTGCGACTGATGCTGTCTCGGACATTCGTTTCTTCCCTCATTTTCTCCCGTTCATCGCCGAGCCTGGCGGTCAGCACACTAAACTCTGCAGGTATTTGCTCGGCAGCGATGCGGTCGAAAATCCGCCTGATCGCGGCATCGAGGGGGTCGATTCCGGTCGGGAAGCGGCAAATCATGCCGGTTCGATAGGGGGGTTCGATCATCGGTTCGTCCGTCTTGCTGCTGCGCGTCCCGACAATCGGAAGGCGGGACGGCGCAGGGGAAAGAGGCGGGTAGAGCGATACCGGAGGCAAAATGTTCCGTATCGCCCGACATGCACCGATCCTGCGCAGGCGCGGCGGAACAAGTTCGGTGCGGCGCGGTTTGCCTCCACCCACGCCCGGAAGGAGACCAAGCATGCTCAGAAAAGTCATTGGCGCTGCCCTCGGCGCGAAACTCGCCAAGTCATCGCCCGCCGTGGGCGGAGCGGCCGGAACGGTGATCGCCACTGCGGTACCCTTCGTGCTGTCCCGCGTGGCCCTGCCCGGACTGGCGATGATCGGAGCGGGTGCGCTTGCGTTCAATTACTACCGCAAGCACCGCGACGGAACCGGGCACGGCACGGGCAGAGCGGGCGAGCAGGGACACGAAGGCACGCCGCGCCCATCAGCGAAACCAGAGACAGTGCCTTATGTAAGTTCGGCAAACCCCGATGCGCATTAACCGGCCGGATGGGTCGTTTTCATCGAACGGCTGTCTCGAAAGGATCGAATATGCGCATTGCTTTGATAATCGCTTCCGGCTTGCTTGCGACTGCCTGCGATAACCGCGAGGCCGATGATACGGCCGTCCTGCCTGCCGACAACATGGGGCAGATGGCGGGGCAAATGGGCGACAACGCCATGGCGGCCGATATGCCGACCACTGCAGAAGATTATGTGCAAAGGACCGCGATCTCGGACATGTACGAGATCCAGGCTGGCCAGCTGGCAGTCGAGAACGGCAGCTCGGACGAGGTGCGCGCTTTTGGCAGGATGATGATCGACGATCACACCGCATCGACGCGCGATCTGATGGCGGCTGCCGGCCAGTCGGGCGGACCGGCCAGCATGCCGACACAGCTCGACAGCGAGCATCGGGCGATGATCGATAGGCTCGAAAATCTCGACGGGGAGAACTTCGATAACGAATACATGACCCAGCAGATGGCGGCACATCGCAAGGCGCTGGCCATGCACGAGGCTTACGCCGAACGCGGCGATAATGCTGAGCTGCGGCAGTTCGCCCAAAACGTCGTGCCAGTGATCCGCGGTCACTATGGTCGGCTCGAACGCAATACGTCTGCCTATGGCGGCACGGCGAACAACGCTATGGCCGGTGCGGGCGCGGACAACCGGATGGCCCCGACCCGATAGGACGCAGGCAAAGCGAAGCGGCAAGCGGGCGGCCTTGCGGTCGCCCGCTTGCATCATGCGTGCAACTGCCCCACCCCGGCCGGATTCACTTTTGCGCGGCGTCTGCCGGAACTCTGCCGGGTTCCGGTGCATCGTCAGGGGCGATCAGCGCCGCCATGAAGCGCTGCGACCACCACCGCACGTCTTGCGTCTCCACGCTTTCCAGCATCGCCTTGTGCCGGGCGCGCCGCTCGGACAGCGGCATCGCCAGAGCGCGCGCGATGCCGTCGGCCATGTCTTCGGTGCTGTGCGGATTGACGATCACTGCGGAATCAAGCTGCGCTGCGGCTCCGGCAAAGCACGACAGCACCAGGACGCCCGGGTCAGCGGGGTCCTGGGCGGCGACATATTCCTTGGCGACAAGGTTCATGCCGTCGCGCAGCGGCGTGATCAGCCCGACCCGCGCTGCCCGGTAGATGCCGAACAGCTGGTCACGCGAATAACCCTTGTTGACGTAACGGACCGGCACCCAGTCGATGCCCGCGAACTCCCCGTTGATGCTGCCCGACAGACTGTTGAGATCGGCGCGAATCTGCTGATAGCTGGGGACATCCCCGCGCGAAGGCGGTGCGATCTGCAACAGGAACACCTTTTCGCACAGGTCCGGCCGAGAGGTGAGCAGCAGTTCATAGGCCGAGAAGCGTTCCTGCAGCCCCTTCGAATAATCCAGTCGGTCGACGCCGACGATGATGTCCTTGCCCACCGCGCTGTCGATCAGCCGCGTTTCGGCCTCAACCGCCGCAGGCGTGCCTTCCGCAGCGCAGAATTCAGCCGTGTCGAGACCGATCGGACAGATCAGCAGCAGTGATGTCCGAGCGCCGAAGATCACTCTATCGCCCTCCAGCCGCGCATCCAGATGCGCCGCGACATAGTCCATGAAGGCCTGCCGCCACTCGTACGAATGAAAGCCGATGACATCGTAGCTGAGCAGGCTTTCCACCAGTTGCCGATGATCGGGCAGCGACACCAACAGGCTTGGCGGCGGCCACGGGGTGTGCAGGAAAAAGCCGATGCGATTGTCGAACCCGCGTTCGCGCAACAGCCGGCCCAGCGGCATCAGGTGATAATCATGCACCCAGATGAGATCGTCCGTTTCGATCAGCGGGCCGACGGTGTCGGCGAACCGGCTGTTCACCCGCGCATAGCCGCCGGCATAATCGCGGGCGATCTCGGTCAGGTCGAGCCGGTAGTGGAACAGCGGCCACAAGGTGCGGTTGGCGAAACCGTTGTAATATTCGTCGATATCCTGCGCTTCGAGATCGATGGTGGCGGTCGCCACCCCTTCCGCTCGGCGGAAGGTGATCTGCCCGGTGAATTCCTCGGTCAATTCGCCCGACCAGCCGAACCAGATGCCGTTGCTTTCGCGCAAGGCCACGGCAAGAGCGACCGCCAGCCCGCCGCGATTGGCGGTTTCTCCCTCGTGATCGACCTGCACGCGGTTCGATATGGCGATCAGGCGACGCATTGGATTGCCCTCCGTCTGGCAAAGGCACATCGCCGAAAACAAATTCCGTCCGCGTGCGGTCATTCCCCCTCAGGTCGTCGGATCGCGCACCATAAGGTGCAAAGATATAGCCCATGTGATGGAAGCTCACGGCCAGCACCAGATTTCCGCCGCGTTTGCTGGCGGTTCGCTAGTCGTTTGCCGGGCCTTGCGTGTTGCGCAATTCCCGCGCGCAGGTGCCCGCTGCCGAACAGCACGGCGCACTAACGCGAGATAGCAAGCTAGGAGATGGAGGGTCCTCGCCTGCCTGCTAGCCTGCAACGCAATTCTTCGCGCTGTTTCAATCCGGATCAGGAGTTTTTCGATGTCCCTTTTAGATCGCCTGGCCGCCACGCTCACTCCGGCCGCTTCCGACGAGGAGCGGAGGGAAACCCGGCTCGGCTTCGAGAAAATCGCGGAAGGCCAATTGTTCGCCGAGGACATTCTTCGCCAGCACAAACAGATCGAACAACTGTTCGCGCAGGCGCGCAGCGCGTCGGGCCCGGCGGCGCAGGCAGCCGTGACCGAACTGAGCCTGCTGCTTAACGCCCATGCCATGGCGGAAGAGGCGGTGATCTATCCCGAAGTGTCCGAGAACAGCGGCAAGACCCATGCCGGGATGGCCTATGAGGAACACGTCATGACCAAGGTGCAACTGGCAAAGTTGCAGAAGCTCGAACCGGGCAGCGAGGAATGGATCGAGAAGCTCGATCATATCGAAAGCGCCGTTCAGCAGCACATCCACCAGGAAGAAGGCAGCTGGCTGCCCGACGTGATCCGCAACGCGCCGCTGGAGATCCGCCAGCGCATGAGCGTCGAATACCGCAACTACTTCGATCGGTTCGACCGCGGCTGATGGCTGCCTGACACCCCATCCCCGTCCCCGCCGGGTTGCGACCCGCCTGGCCCGGATCGGGGTAGCGCCCGCAAGCAGGAGAAGGTGCCCCCTGAGCCCCCTCGGCTCACCCCTTCCCTCCTTGCGGGCGCTTTTACGTCAGCACTGCGCGCGTAATCCCGCACGGATCAGCTCTATCCCGTCCATCGGTGCAAACCAAAAAACCCCCGCCCATCGCTGGGCGGGGGAGTATGGGGCAATCACCGGACGGGCGTCACAGCGCACATCATCCGGCAAGAGCTTTGCCAGAAAGAATCGGGGCCTCCTGGTGCCTTCGGCTTTGCAACCCGGGGCCAAAACTGGCTCTAACCTGAATTGCCTTTCACCCGAATTGGTGAATTCACGGTAACTATCGTGTTACCGCACCAGCTCGTCAGCCCCGCAGTGTCGGTCCCGACGTAACCATGCCCGGCTTCAGAACCACCTTGATCCAGTTGTTCTGCTCTTCCTTGAAGGATTTGTAGCCGCGAGCGGCTTCTTCCAGCGGTAGTCGGTGACTGATCAGAAAGGTCGTGTCGATCGCCCCCTCTTCGATCTTGGCGAGCAGATCGTGAAGGTAACGCTGCACATGGGTCTGCCCGGTGCGGATCTGCAGGCCCTTTTCCATCAGCGCGCCCAGCGGAAACTTGTCGGTCATGCCGCCATAAACGCCGGGGATCGATACCCGCCCGCCGGGACGCACTGCAAGGATCGCCTGCTTCAGCGCGCTTGCACGGTCAGCGCCGACGCCAACCTTCTGCTTGGCGATGTCGATCATGTTGTCGATCGCAAAGCCATGCGCCTCCATACCGACTGCATCGATCACCGCATCCACGCCGATCCCGCCAGACATCTCCATCAGCGCCTCCCGCACGTTCGAGTGCCGGAAATCGACGGTGTCTGCGCCAAGCATCCGCGCCAGTGCGAGGCGGTGCGGATAGTGATCGATCGCGATCACCCGCGCTGCGCCCATCGCCAATGCCGATTGCACGGCGAACAGCCCGACCGGGCCGCAACCCCATACCGCCACGGTGTCGTCAGGCTGGATTTCCGCGTTTTCCGCCGCCATCCAGCCGGTGGGCAGGATGTCCGACAGGAACAGTACCTGATCGTCATCGAGATGGTCGGGCACCGCGATCGGGCCGACGTCGGAAAACGGCACGCGGACATATTCCGCCTGCCCGCCGGAATAGCCGCCGGTGAGGTGCGAATAGCCGAAAATGCCCGCCATCGGATGGCCGTAGAGCATTTCGGATGCGTCCTGCTTCTCGACCGGGTTGGAGTTCTCGCAGGCGCTGAACTGGCTGATCTTGCAGTGAAAGCAACCCCCACAGCTGATGGTGAAGGGGACGACGACGCGCTGCCCCTTGCGCAGGGTGCTGGAGGTGCCGGTATCGACCACCTCACCCATGAATTCATGCCCGAGGATGTCGCCGGGCTTCACCATCGGGATGACCCCGTCGTAAAGATGCAGGTCGCTGCCGCAAATCGCGGTCGACGTGACCTTGATGATCGCATCGCGCGGGTTGACGATTTCGGGATCGGCAACATTGTCCACCTGCACATCCTGTGTGCCCTGCCATGTCAGCGCGCGCATTATGCATGCTCCTTTTTGCTGCCTGCCTGCTGCTGGTCGCTGCGGTCTGCCCGGCACCGCGCGGACGTGGAAATTTCGCCGGTTTCCATGAGCATCTTGAAACGTTTGAGATCATGGCGGGCCTGAAGTTCGGGCGATCGTCGCATCAGCTTGGCCAGCATCTTGCCGGCCGCCCCGCCGACCGGCTTGTAGGCGATAATTAGGCCGACACGTGTGCCACGCTCGCCGGGGGCATCCTCGAAAGTGACGCGGCCCTCGGTCTCGATTTCCGACTCCGGGGTTGAACGCCAGGCGATCAGTTCATTATCGATTTCGCGCACGACCCGCGTTTCGACCGCGAAGGTCTTGCCCGCTGGCGCACGGATGAACCAAGTGTTGCGCCCGGCCTCTGTCGCGTCGGGCTCCACCTTCTCCAGATTCTCCATGAATTCGGAAAGGTTGGAGAAATCTCTCCAGAACCGGAACAGTTCGGCTCGCGGCCTGCGGATCGTCACGCTGCGCCCCACCACATCGAAGCTGCCGAAGGATCGCCGTGCCGTGAAGCCGGGGGCATTGTCCGAACGGATATCCGAACGGCGGCGGGCGTTCGCCACTCCGAATGCCACGGCAGGAATCGCCGCGAGGCCGATTCCGAGAACGGCAAGGTTCGACCACGAACGGTGGGGTCGAAGGGACATCGGGCTTCTCCCGGTCTAGCGATAGTTGCTGGAAAATGAGGTGTGACGGCGGGCAGGGGCGCTTGCCCGCCGCCACGTCGATCAGTTCGAGGAGGAGCCGGACTTGCCGGAACCGCCCGAACCGCTCGAACCTGTGGAGGAAGACGAGCGCCCTTCGCTCTGACGCTGTTGGCCCTGCTCTTGTTGGCCCTGTTCTTGTTGGCCCTGGCGCTGCTGGTCCTGGCCGTGACCCTGAGAGTCCTGCTGGCCCGGCTGGTATCCGCCGGTTACGCCACCCTGCCCGCCATAGCCGCGCTGCTCGGCCTGCCCGCCCTGTCCGCGCTGGTCCTGTCCGCGCTGGTCCTGTCCGCGCTGGCCGTTTTCATCCTGATCGCGGTCGCGCTGGCGATCCTGCTGCTCCATCTGGCCGGACTGGTTCTGCTGACCCTGCCGGTTCTGATTGCGGCCGCTTTCGTTCTGGCCCTCGCGATTCTGATTGCGCTCGTTTGCCATGTCTGGTTCCTTTCCCATGTGAGAACCGGAGCGGCAGCAGCGCCGCCACCTCGATTCTGCATGAGACTGGCATGGCCGTTCGGGGGGGCACTTATCCTGCATTACCCACCCGCCGCGCCCTATCGTCAGGTGCACCCGATTGGTCGATGGTGAAGTCCACAGGCCGGAGACTGCCGGTCGGCGCGATACCCGATAAAAGGCCGTCGGAGGCTCGGCAGATTATACCGGCGCCCCGCCAAAAAAGGCGCAGACCGATTCGGCTGATGATATCATCCTAGATAATTGTCCTCGTATTACATCATCTTCGCACCGCGAGCCGATGGCTCGCCCTGTTTCCACGGTGAGTTGCACTAGAATCAACACGGGACTTAACATTTGAGCAGGAGTGCAGGGGCGACTCCTACGACACTACCGCCTTACGCTTGATATGAGGAGGACTTCGATGACCAACGCTTTCCTGCAACGTTTGTCGCACGCAGCAGCACTCACCCCGAGTGAGATCGGCGTCCTCGAGGAACTGTGTCGCAATCCGCGGGAAATCCCGGCGAAGAAGTACCTTTCACGTGACGGCGACGAAATCGTCACATTCCCTGTCATCCTGAGCGGCTGGGCGGCCCGCTATCAAATCCTCCGCAACGGCGCGCGCCAGATCACCCGTCTGCTGCTGCCGGGCGATGCGTTCTATTTTGATTCCTCACCCGATGCAGTGGCGATCGAAGAGGTCATCACGCTGAGCCCCTGCCAGATCGTCAACATTCCGCATGCCGACATGAACCGGGCGATCGAACGCTACCCCGCAATCGGTGAAGCCATGCGCAATTACGGCTGCATGGAAAATGCCATTCTCGCATCCTGGGTCGTCAACGTGGGGCGCCGCGACGCGCTCGAGCGGATGGCTCATCTGATCTGCGAGGCCCATTTCCGGCTCACCCTGGTCGACGCGGCGCAAGGCAACCAGTTCTTCTTCCCCCTTACGCAGGATGATCTGGCTGATGTGCTGGGGCTTACGCCGGTGCATATCAACCGCAAGCTCCAGCAATTGCGGCACGAACGGCTGATCGCCCTGCGATCCAAGCAGATGTCCATTCTCGACCTGCGCGAACTGCAGCAGGTCGCCGGGTTCGACAGCGCCTATCTTGCGCCGCGCACCGACAACAAGGACACGCTCGGCCACTACAAGGCGATTGCCGCCTGACCCCCGCCTGCCCCGACTGACCGGGCCCCTTCCCGCGCCATTATCGGCGCGGGCGCGGGCAGTTCGGCGGGCAGGGCGTCTGTAGGGGTGCGTGCGCGGATTACCCTTCGCGGGCAAGCATGAGGTTGCACAATTCGGCGACAATCCGTTCGCTGTCCGCCGGCTTGCTGATGCACGGGCCGTCCGCCAGATCTTCAGGCAACATCGCCGCATCATATCCGGTCAGAAACACGAACGGGATTGCGTGATCGCGCAGCGCGCGTGCGAAATCCAGCGAGTGGGTCCGCCCCAGATTGATGTCGATCAGACCTGCGTCGACCGACCCCAGCGCCAGCAATTCCGCCAGGTCCGGCGTGGTCGCGGCAATCGCCACGATCTGCGCACCGGCGCGTTCAAGCAACCGCCGGGAGTCCTCCGCCTGGAAGTAGTCATCCTCGACAATTACAATTCGGCGGCCAGCAAGAGGCTCGGAATTCATATACGGCCCAATCTGTGGCTGTGTGTCTCTAGAATGCTCGGACCTTCCACCAACGGGAACTCCAGTTGCGCCAGAACTCCGGTGTCGTGCACGTCGAGCCGGCCCGTGCCGCGCAGTTCATACGGCACCCGTTCCTCGATCAGGCGGCGGCCGAAGCCCTTGCGCGGTTTTTTCGAGTTACCGTGCGGCGAGGTTTCCTGCCACCGCAGCGAAACCCACCTTTCGGCATCCTTGTCGCTGAGGGTCCAGATGATCCGGATATGCCCCTTGTCGCCCAGCGCCCCATACTTGATCGAATTCGTCGCCAGTTCGTGAATCGCCAAGGTTACAATCTCTGCCGCGTGCGGGGAAAGGGCCACATCCGGGCCTTCCACCATGCATTGATCGGGCCGCGCGGCGTGCACCAGCAGCTCCTCGCGCACCAGTTCGCCAAGGTCGACCCGTGTGCCCGGCGACCGGGTCAGCGTGCCTTGCGTGCGGCCCATGGCCTGCAAGCGGCCGATCAGGTGATCGACATATTCATCAACATTGCGGTGGCTGGGGGCCGATAGGCGCGCCACCGAACGCACCATGCCGATAAGATTGCGGACCCGGTGCTGCAGTTCGGCGACCAGCAGCTTGTGCCATTCCTCCTGACGGCGGCGCTCGGTCGTGTCGACCATTGCACCCAGCATCCGGACCGGCTTTCCTTTGGGATCATAGAGGAACCGTCCGCGTCCGGACAGCCAGCGAACCTGGCCATCGCGTTGGCACACGCGGTATTCGCTCACGTATTCCTCGCCCGTTTTCATGGCGTGGTCAATCTTCGCCTCGGCCTGCCCGATATCGTCGGGATGGACCCCTTGCGTCCAGATTTCGTAGGTCGGGCTGACTTCACCGACTTCGTAGCCCTGCTGGCGGAAATGTTCGGCCGACCAAGTTATTTCGCCGGTCTCGACATTCCAGTCCCACAGCCCGACCTTGCCGATCTCGCTCGCCACCCGCAACATCTCGGCGCCGTGGGCGAGTTGCTCCTCCGCCTTCCTGCGACCGGTGATGTCGGTCGCCATGCCGAACCATTCGGTTATCTTTCCGCACTCGTCCAGAACCGGCACGGCGCGCGAATTGAGCCATCTGACGGCCCCTTCGGGATTGATGATACGGTGCTCTATATGCAGCGGCGTGCGCTGCCGAATGGCGGCCTGGAGGGCTTGCTGCACCGCATCGTGGTCGCCTGCAGGGATATGTTCCGTCAGCAGGTTGGCGATCTTCCTTTCGGAGCCGAGCGGTCCGCGCCCGTCGAGCTGCTGGATATCGGTGCCATCCGGGTTCATCCGGAAAATCAGGTCCGAGGTGGAATCGATCAGCGAATGCAGCCGGCTTTCGCTGTGGCGCAGCGCCAGCTCCATTTCCTTGCGTTCCCGGACATCCTCGAACAGAATGCCAACCAGAAATGGCGCCGTGTCGCCGATCGGAAAAGCGAACACGTCGAACCACCGGCCCATGGCGGACGATTCGCTTTCGAAGCGTTCGGCAACGCCGGTTTGCGCGGTCCGGCCATAGATCTCGATCCAGTGATCCTCGATATCGGGCTGCATGTCGCGGATGCGTTTGCCGACGGGGTCTTCGAGGCCGGTATGCTCGACAAAAGCGCAGTTGGCTTCGAGAAAGCAGTAGTCTTCTGGCTCGCCCGCTTCGGAAAACAGCACCTCGGCGATGCAGAAGCCTTCGTCGATGGCGTTGAACAGAGTCTTGTAGCGCGCGTCGATCTGGCGCTGGCTTTCAAGGGCTGCATATTCGCTGCTGACATCGCGCACTTTCGCGATGATGGCGTCGCGCCCTTCGCATGGCAGCCGGGACAGGACGATCTCGAACAGCTGCGAATCCCGCGATCCTGCGGACAGGCTGACGTGCTCGTCACCGCTCGCCAGCACTTGCTCGCAACCGGCGCACCATCCGTCGGCCCATACGGGAAACCGTCCTTGCAGCGTCTGACCTGTCAGTTCATCGCCTTCGAACATTTTTTGCATGGCATCGCTGATCGCCACGCACCGCCAGTCGCGGTTCGATTCTCCCGCGTCTCCGATCGGTTCGAGAATGCAGGCCGCGGCCGGGAACGCCTGAAAGGCGGCGCGAAAGATGTTTTCGCCCAGTGCTTTGCCGTCACCCTGCGCGCTTGGATCACCCCACATGGACATCGCCCTTGTGCAGCAGCGGGCTGCATAGCCGAGTGCGAATTCGCAGGTTGGCGGCGCCTGCATGTGCGGGGCTGAAACGACGGATTTGGTTGAGAGCGCAAGACAAAGCCAAATGACCATACGCGCACTAATCGTAACCCATCCTAATCCAGATTAGAATCACTCCTCTTCGATCTAGCCTATAGCGCCGCCCATCCATCCGTCAGGCACGGAGCAGATTAACTCAGTTGAGGGACGAACCGGCGCCGGCAGCACATTGCCAATCTTTCGCCATAGCCGAGAGGAAACGAAATTGTCTGCCATTGTGAAACTTCTGGGCCTGGGGGCTGTCGGCTATTTCGCAGCCAACCAGTTCGCCAAGAGCCGCCGCAAGCATCATGCCGCATTCGACGATGATCAGCGTTACGACACCGCCAATGCGGTCCGTGATGCGGGGCCGGAGGCTATGCGCGACAAGCCGGACGCCCATTGGTCGGCCGTGGATCAGGCCGCCGACCAGAGCTTTCCCGCCAGCGATCCACCGTCCACCTACTGACAGGCTGGCAACGCGCCGATCATCCGGCTCGCCATAGCTTGCGTTTGGTGCAACCAGTCGCATCATCCCGGCATCTTCTGATAAAAATGATTAGATTCTAGTACGTCGGGGATGTGGGCCTCGGCGAATCAAGGGGGGTGACAAATGACAGAATTGGCCTCTGCGGGGATCGAGCCGTTGTTTCGCCTGCTCAGCCGCTACATGGTGCTCGATGACGATGACCGCGCGGCACTGTCCATGCTCGAAGTCGGGCCGATCTGCACCAAGGACGCACGCGCCGATCTGGCCCGCGAAGGGGAGAACCCCACGGTCATCCGCCTGCTGGTGTCTGGCTGGGCTTGCCGTTACAAGGATTTGCCCGACGGGCGGCGGCAGCTCGTCGGCTTCTTCCTGCCGGGCGATTTCTGCGACCTGAGCGTCTATATACTGAGCGAGCTCGACCATTCGATCGGCGCGCTCACATCGGTGCGATATTACGAGATTTTGCCGCAGCAGTTCCAGCAGGTGCTGGATGCGCGTCCGCACCTGCTGCGAGTGCTGCTGTGGCACGAAATGGTGGCTTCGGGCATCCAGCGCGAATGGCTGCTGTCGATCGGGCAGCGCACACCGGTGGAGCGGCTATCGCATCTGTTCGTCGAGCTGTATCAACGGCTCAAGGCGGTCGGACTAGTGCAGGGGCACAGCTTCGATTTTCCCATCACCCAGCACACCTTGGCCGAGGCCAACGGGCTCAGCCTGGTCCATGTCAATCGGACCTTGCAGGAGATGCGGCGCGAAGGGCTGATCGAACTGGCGGAACGCCAGCTGACAATTCTGGACTTGGACAAGCTCAAACAAGTGGCGATGTTCAACGACAACTACCTGCATTTCAACCGCGAATAGGCTGAAGGCGAGCTGGGCCCAGGCTACCGAGCCTAGACCGCCGGCAGCGTCTGCGCGGCAAAGCCCCAGCCTGCCAGGGCAGCCGAGCGGGCGCGCCGGATCAGCGCGGCAGCATCGCCGATCCCGAAAGGCTGGGCATTGTCCGCCTGCTCCAGATCGCACCAGGGGATTGGTACCGCCACCGGAGCATGACTGCGGGCGCGGGCGGAGTAGGGCAGGACCGCCGTCGCTCCGCGTTGGTTGCGCAGCCAGTCGATGAAGATCTTCCCCTTGCGTTTGGCCTTGGACATGGTCGCGGTGAAGCGTTCGGGTTCGGCCAGCGCCAGCGCCTCCGAAAACCGGCGCGCGAAATCCTTGTGCTCGTCCCATGAATGCCCGGACGTCAACGGCACCACCACGTGCACGCCCTTGCCGCCCGACAGCATGGCAAAGCTCACCAGCCCGAGATCAGCGAGCTGGGCGCGAATGTCGCTCGCAGCGCGGGTGATGGTGCGGAATTGCAGCCCCTCGTCGGGATCGAGATCGAACACCATGCGATCTGGCGCTTCGACCGCATCGGCACGCGCGCCCCAGCCGTGGAATTCGATCGTGCCCATCTGCACGCATTGCAGGATGCCGCGCGCGTCCTTGATGAACAGGTAATCCTCGTGCCCGCCGTCCTTTTCGCGGATGGGGATGTGGTGCACTCCTTCGCCGAAGCTGCCGCTGTCGTGCTTCTGGAAAAAGCACTTGCGCGCCCGGCCCTGCGGACACCGCACCAGACTGACCGGGCGATTGGCGGCAAACGGCAGCATCAGCGGCGCGATGGCGGCATAGTAATCGGCCAATTCGCCCTTGGTCTGGCCGCTATCGGGGAAGATCACACGGTCGCGGTTGGATATAGCGACTTTGGCCGCGGTGTTGTCAGGCGCGGGTTCGGGTTGTTCGGGGCGCACCTCGCCCGCAGGCTTGTCGCCCCGCAGACCGAGGAAGCTGGCATGGCGCACACGGCCCTCGGCGGTGAACTCGGCAAACGCGATCTCGGCCACCAGCTTGGGTGTGACCCATGTGACCCCGCGCGCGGCGGCGCGATCCATTTCCAGCGGGGGCGTCTTGCGTTCGATCCGCTTCATTTTGGCGGCGAGATTGGCAAGGGTCTCGCTGTCGAAACCGGTGCCGACATTACCCCTGTAGACCAGCGTATCACCCTCGTGCTGGGCCAGCAGCAGCGAGGCGAACGGGCGACCGCGCGATGCAGACGCCTTCCATCCGACGATCACGAATTCCTGCCGCCGCGTGCACTTGACCTTGACCCAGTCGCGGCTGCGGCGCGAGGCGTATGGCGCGGCGATCGCCTTGGAGATAATCCCCTCCTGCCCGGCATCGCACATTCCGCGCAGCAGGCGCTCGCCCGCTCCGATGACATGATCGGCCACATGGATCGGCGGTGCTGCCCCGGCGAGCAGCGCTTCGAGCTGCTCCTTGCGCTCGATATTGGGCAGCCCGGCCAAATCCTCGCCGCCGAGTTCGAGCAAGTCGAAGGCGTGGAAGGCGAGCGCATCGCCTGCCCCTTGCGCGCCGTGGCCACGTTTCAGCACCTTCTGCAAGGTAGCAAAATCGGGGTTCCCAGCCGCATCATGCGCGACGATTTCGCCGTCGAGCAGCGCCGAAGGCAAGTCGAGCCCGGCCAAGGCTTCGACCAGGGGGCCGAACTTGTCCGTCCAGTCCTGACCTGAGCGGGTATAGACGCGAACCTCACGGCCCTTGACCGCCGCCAGCGCGCGGTAACCGTCGAACTTGATCTCATGCATCCAGCCATTCCCGGTCGGCACGTCGTCGACCAGCGTCGCCAGCTGCGGCGGGCGATACCGGGGCAGGGGTGCGGCGGCGGACCTGCGCGATGTTTTCCTTGCCGCTCCAGAAGCCTTGGCTGCCTGCTTCATGCGGGCGGGAACGGTGCCCCGGTCTTCCTGCGGCTTTGCCTTACCCGCCTTCCCCGACGCGATCTCAGCCATCGATCGACCGGTGAGGACACTGGTCAGCCCCTGTTCCACCAGCGTGTCGCCTGCGCCTGAATGAGCATCGTCGAGCTTGCGCAGCAGCCAGTTCTCGCGCTTTTCGCCCGGCTTGGGCTTGAGCCGGATCAGCAGCCATTCACCCTTCATCCGCTCCCCATCCAGAGTGAAGTGCAGGTGGCCCTTGTCCAGATCCTTCGCGCTCTTGCCGGGAACCGGTACCCACGTCCCGCGATCCCACAGCATCACTGTACCGCCGCCGTATTCGGCCTTGGGGATCGTGCCTTCGAAATCGGCATAGGACATCGGGTGATCCTCGGTGCGCACAGCAAGCCGCTTGATCGAAGGATCGGGGCTTGGCCCCTTCGTCACCGCCCAGCTTTTTAGCACACCGCCGATTTCCAGCCGCAGGTCCCAATGCAGCCGCGTGGCGTCGTGCTTCTGCACGATAAAGCGGTGGCCGGAAGTGCCCGCCTGCGCCTTGCCCGCAGGCTCCGGCGTCTTGGCAAAGTCGCGCTTCGCATTGTATTGGGCGAGGGGATCACGTTTTGCGGGCATCGTCCGCACTCTTACCGCGAAGTTTGTCGGCTTTGCGTTCGAGCAACCCCAGAACGGACAGCATCAGCAGCCCGACCGGCGTGGCAATCGCCACCAGCGGCCACTGCGCCGCGCCGCAGGCGATTCCGATCACCGCCGTCAGGAACAGGTGCGCGGCGGTGGTGATGTTCTGCACCTCGCCCTTGTTGAACACGATAAGCCCTGCGCCGATGATGCCGATGAACGCCCCTGCCGCTTCGTACAGGCGCAGCGGATCGGCGTTGGGCATATCCATCGCGCCATAAAGCCCGATGACCGAAACCGTGATCGTTGCAGCGGCAAGGCAGATCAGGCCGTGGGTGCGCAACCCGGCGGCGTGACCGCGCAATTCGCGGTCGAGCCCGAGCAGCAGGCCGAGCACGGCCGCAAGGCCCAGCCGCAGCACGAGGTCAGCATCGGCCCCAGCCAGGGGAACGGCAGCGTTCAGTTCCATCAGGCGCTCTTGCGGGTGCTGGCTGAAGCCTTCTTCTTCGCAGGTGCCTTCTTGGCGCCCTTGCTGCCACCCGTGGCCCCGCCGACGGATTTCTTGAGCGCGGCCATCAGGTCGATCACGTTGCCGCCTGTAGCGACCGGCGCTTCGACATCATCGATGATCGCCTTGCCGGACTTCGACTTCGCCTTTTTCTCGATCATCGAGCGTAGCGCTTCGACATAGCGATCCTCGAACTCGCCTGCATCGAACGGCGCCGTGCGCTTGTCGATCAGCGTGGTCGCAAGGTCGAGCAGTTCCGCACCCGGCTTGATATCGTCGATATCGTCAAAGAACGCGCGCCCCTGCCGCACCTCGTCGGCGTAACGCAGGGTTTCCAGCAGCAGGCCCTTGCCGCAGGGCTTGAGCGCGACCAGCTTCTCGCTCCCGCGCACGGACAATTGCCCCAGTCCCACCTTGCCCGCCTTCCGCATCGCGTCGCGCAGCACCACGAAAGCTTCTTCGGCGAGTTGATCTTTGGGCGCGACGTAATAGGGCTTTTCGAAATAGAGCGGATCGATCTCGCCGTTGTCCACGAACTGCACCAGTTCAAGCGTGCGCTTGCTTTCGATCCGAACCGCTTCGATCTCGCGCTCCTCCAGCAGGACATAGCTGCCCTTGCTGATCTCGTAGCCCTTGATGATGTCGTCGCGGTCGACCGGTCCGATGCCGGGGACCACCTTTTCATAGGCGATGCGTTTGCCGCTCGGACGGTGGATCTGGTTGAAACGGATCTTCGCACCCGATTGCGTGGCGGAGAAAATCTCGACCGGGATCGAGACCAGCGCCAGCCGTATCTGCCCAGACCAATATGCACGTGCAGCCATTTGCGGTGTTTTCTTTCAACCTTGTCTTGCGGGCATCAGATTGCGAGGATGCGTGCCCAGCTTGCGGTCTGAAACAGGTTCGGGGCTGCCACACTAACATAGGCGTATGCCTCCGGGCGCGGGCGGGACGACACAGGGATCATGGTCGTCTGCCGACTCGAACACAGGAAAACCCAACCATGACCGACAAGAACAACAAGCGCGACGCGCTGCAGATGCTGGCCGACGATCACCGCAAGGTGGAATCGCTGTTCGAGAAATATGAAAGCGCGCGCGGCGCATCCGCCCAGCAAAAAATCGTGCACCAGATTTGCGAAGAACTGATCATCCACACGATGGTGGAAGAGCAGGTGTTCTACCCCGCGATACGCGACGCGGTGGAAGCCGACATGATGAACGAAGCGCAGGTCGAACACGACAGCGCAAAGGCGCTGATCGTCTCGTTGCAGAATGCCGAACCATCGGACGAATATTATGATGCCAAGGTGAGCGTGCTCAAGGAGCAGGTCGAACACCACGTCTACGAGGAGGAACGCCAGCGCGGCAGCATGTTTGCAAAAGTGCGCAAGACCGAGTTCGATCTCAATGCGCTCGGCGAGAAAATGGCCGAGCTGAAAGCGCAGTTGCAGCAGCAGGCCAAGGATGGTGACCTGCCGCAGCCCAAGCAGGTCGCGCTTCAGGCCTGATATCGGCGTCAAATGGCACAGGCGGCAGGACAGGACTGGGCGCAGGGCAGCGTGCCGGACATGGCGCAACTGCGGGCCTCGGCGCGAAGCCTGCTGGTTCAGGCTGATCGGGCAGGCATGATCTTGGCGACCGCGGAAAGCTGCACTGGCGGCTTTCTTGCCTCGCTACTGACCGATATCGAGGGTTTGAGCCATTGTCTGGACCGGGGCTTCGTCACCTACTCCAAGGCGGCCAAGCAGCAGATGCTGGGCATCGGCCCTGACCTGATCGATCGGCATGGCGCAGTCAGCGAGCCGGTGGCCCGCGCCATGGCGGAAAACAGCCTGTCGCGTGCGGGCTGCGATCTCTCCCTGGCGATCACCGGCCTTGCGGGAACGCCGGATATGGAGGAGTCAGAAGGCCCCGGTGTCGTCTATGTCGGTGCTGCCATCCCTAGCCAATCATGGGTTTACCGCGTCGATTACGGCCAGCGACCACGCAGCGAGGTGCGTAACCTCGCCGCTTTCGCAGCCCTGACGATCGGCATCCGCACAGTGACCGGACGCACTGCCGACTAATCTTCGGTTGTGTCGCGCACCAGCGCCAACGCCACGTCCTGTCCGGCAGCACCAGCCAGCACCATCAGCGTGCCATCCTGGCGTGTGTGAACCTGGCTGCTTTCCCGTTCGCCGGTCACGGTGTTCACATGAGTGACCTTGTAGCTGCCCGGTTCGAGGCCCGAAACCTCCAGCGCTGCGGGCTTGCCGCCCTGCTCGGGCGCCGCCATCAGGCAGACGACCGCCTGAGTTTCGTCGCCGCAGCCGCAGGCCAGCCCGATGAAGTCATGCGCCATGAGCCGCGTTCCCAGCGGTCGGCGCTGCAGGCGGTGCCAGTCGACCAGCGGCAGGAACTGCGCCAGCACCGTCTGCGCCCGATGCATTTCGGGCAGCAGCACATGCGGCTTACGATAAGGCCAGCGCATCCCGCCACCTGCGCCTCCGCTTGCGATATGCGCCCACTGTGTGCGGCGGAAGCAATCCGTATCGAAATCATCAGGCAGGCTGATGTGGTGGTCCGTGAAGGCATGGATCGGCCCATGCTCCGTATCGAGCAGCGGACGGTTCGGCGGGCATTGCTCCAGCGCCTTCGTCATCAGCCGTACGGTGGCCTTGGCCGGGTCCAGCGAACAGCGCGGGTGATCGATCGTGCCGCGATCGTAAAGATGGACACTGGCGAAATCGAGCGACGGATGGCGGAACGCGATGTCCGCGAGTTCCGGGCGTTTCTCAAGCACCGGCAGATAGACCGATGCCGTCTGCAGGTGCGCGCGCCCATGCAGCCGCAGTTCCTCGGTGCGGAGCGCGTCCGAAACCTCGGCGACGAAGGTTTCAACAGCGGCCATGTCGCCGCCGGAATAGAAGCTGTCGATCTCGTTCCACAGGTCCCAGCCGAAGATCGCCGGACTGTGGCCCCAGCGCCGGGTAGCAAACCGGAGGCGATTGATGATGGCGGCGCACGTGCGGGCGCAGGTGAACATTTGTCTGACCGATCGGCACGGCCCACCGGCCGCGCGCGAGTAAGGATGGCTGCGCCAGCGCCGGGCCATGAAGAAGGTATCGAAGGGCGTGATCAGGAACCGGATGCCATGCCGCTCGCCCAAGGCGATGAGATCGTCCCACAGCTGCACCATCGCCGGGCTGAACCGGCCGCAGCGGGTTTCAAGATGGCGGTGCGAAACCTGGCTATAATCGAGCATCATCCTGACGCAGTTGACGCCGCTGGCGGCAAGCATCGCGAAGTACCGTTCGACCGCTGCGGGATCACGCCTGCGGTAAAGCGGGGCGATGTTGGGCCAGGTGACAGCCTCGTTGACGCCAACAGGAGTCCAGACAGCGCCGGATTCGGTTTCGAAATAGGGCGCCTTACTGGCGCAGCGCACCCAATTTCGCGCAATTGGCGGCGCATCGGAACGGCTGATGACGCGTTCGCGCAGAGCTTCGGCGTGTCTCATTCCGCCGCCACCATCTCGATGAGCGCAGCCTCCTCCTGTCGCCATGCGGCATCCAGCCGCCGCCACGTCGCCAGTGCCTGCCCGACGATCTGGTCCATGTTGTAGTATCGGTAGGTCGCCAGCCGGCCGACGAAGGTCACACCATCGCAGGTGCGGGCAAGCGCGGCATAACGGCGGTACAACTCCTGCGCTTCAGGATTGGGAATGGGATAGTAGGGATCGCCCATCTCTGCCGGGTATTCGCGGGTGATGCTGGTGACCGGCGCGTTCTGCCCGGTCAGGTGTTTGTATTCGGTGACGCGGGTATAGGGCCTCGCGGGATCGGGGTAATTGACCACCGCCACCGGCTGCGCCTGTGCGAGCGGCAGCGTCTCATGCTCGAACCGCAGCGAGCGATAGGGCAGCCGGCCCAGCCGATATCCGAAATATTCGTCGACCGGCCCCGTCCAGACCAGATGATCCCACGTGATCCCGGCGGGAAGCCCGGCAAAGGACTGGCTGGTCATCACGTCGATATCGGGATGCGCCAGCATGTTCTGAAACAGTGCCGTGTAGCCCAGCGCCGGCATGTACTGGTAGTCATCGGTGAAATAGCGGTCATCGGTGCTGGTGCGCGCCGGAACCCGCGCAGCCACGCTCTTGTCGAGATCGCGCGGGTCCATGCCCCACTGCTTGCGAGTGTAGCCTTCGAAGAACTTGGCGTAGAGATCCTCGCCCACCTGCGCCACGACCGTGTCGCGCGAATTGCGGATTTCGCCCGGATCGACCGCGACCGATTGCAGATATGCGGCCGCCTCCTCCTCGGTCGAAAGGTTCAGCCCGTAAAGCCGGTTCAGCGTGGTGCGGTTGATCGGCATCGGCACCAGCTTGCCGTCCACCTGTGCCTGCACGCGGTGTTCGTAAGGCCGCCACGCCGTGAAACGCGAGAGGTATTCGAAGATGTCGCGGCTGTTGGTGTGGAAGATGTGCGGGCCGTATTTGTGCACCAGAATGCCCGCCGCATCATGGAAATCATGGGCATTGCCGCCGACATGGTCGCGCTTGTCGATCACCAGCACCGAACGGTCGGAACCTGCCGCAATCCGTTCGGCCATGACAGCGCCTGCAAAGCGCGCGCCGACCACCAGCACATCGTAATGCCGCCGTTCCCGCCTCGGACCGGTGCCGATGATCTTGGTAACCTGCCGTGTGATCAGCGCGTTCTGCACCTTGCGGGCAATGGCCCCGACGATGCGGTCCCAGCTCTTGTCCGCCAGATACTGCTCTGCCTGCGCACGCCAGTCCCCGCGCGTCGCCGCCCCGGCGGATAGCAGATCTTCGCACGCCGCGACGAAGCCGGATGCGTCCTCGGCGATCCGGATACTGGGACACGCACCGTAGCTTTCCACCACGTCCGTGATCGGGGTGGAGACCACCGGCAGGCCACTGGCCATGTATTCCGGGGTCTTGGTCGGACTGATGAACTCGGTCGAGGCATTGCGCGCGAACGGCATCAGCGCCGCGTCCCAGTGCGCGGCGTAGGCGGGCAGCTCGCCATATTCCTTGCGGCCGAGCCAGTGAATATTGGCCGGGCGCGGCAGGTCATCGGGGCTGATCTTCACCACCGGGCCGACCATCACGAACGACCAGTCCGGGCGCAGGCGCGCCATTTCGCTCAGCAGTTCAAGATCCATCCGCTCATCGATCACGCCGTAGAAGCCGAGCCGTGGATGCGCCAGCTGCGCCTGATCCTGCGGGTCGAGCACGTCTGCCGCATCGCGGGCAAAATGCGCGATATCGACGCCCGAAGGAAAGCAATGGATGTTGTGATGCTGCCCGCGCCGCGCTTCGTACAGGCTGCGTCCGCCGCACAGGACCATGTCCGCGCGTCGCAGCAGTTCGTTCTCGCGTGCGGCGATATCTTCCGGCGCGAAGGCGAAGTTCGCCAGCTCGTCCATGCAGTCATAGACCACCAGGTCCGCCGTTGACGAAGCGCTGAACGCCAGCATCATAGGCGTGTAGTACCAGAATATGACAGGGCACGTCTGGCCCGCCAGTTCGGCATCGAGCAGCTGGCGCAGCGCGTGCTCGCTTGCCTCGGCATCGAGGCCGTCGGGCAGGACCGGCACCACGCGCATAGGCCCGTCGCTCAACGTGACGCAGTCGAGATGCGGCGTGCGGCACGCCGGATCGCGGCGCGGCTCCTCCCAGTAGATGACATCGAACTGATCGAGCAGCCGGGTCATGATGTGCTGCGGCCGCTGGAATACCAGGTTCCAGCGAAGATGCGAAAAGCAGATGATGACCGGGCGCTCTGATGCGGCAGGCGTAGGGTTGTGCTGGGGTATGCGGTGCATCGCGTAAGGCTCCGGGGTGCCAGCCACCTGCCGGAATGGGCCGGCGAGTCGCGGCTGGTCGAATCAATCCCTAGCCCGCCGCAATCGCCCGCTGTCTTACATAGGTGAAGCTGCAGGTTTTCGCCCGAATTCTCCCGTTTTCCGAACCCATGTTGTTGGGATGGCGCAGCCGCGCCCGCAGTCTTCGCGCGGGCTGCCAGACATGCGTTCTGGCGCCGCGCGACCTTCCCCTGCGTTGCTTTGAAGGATACCCACCAATGGCGAAGACCGTATCGAAAAAGACCGTGTCGAAGTTGCAGGAAGGCAAGCTGCCGGGCAGCGAGTCCGAGCTTGAACCCAAACCCGAATGGGAGCCGCGCTATCCTGGTTCCGGCCGGCTCGATCGGAAGGTCGCGATCGTTACCGGGGGCGATTCCGGCATCGGCCGCGCTGTCGCCGTGCTGTTCGCGCGCGAGGGTGCGAACGTCGTGATCGCCTATCTCGAAGAGGATAAAGACGCCCAGAAAACCGCTGAACTGGTCGAGGCAGAGGGCGGCAGGGCCGTAACCATCGCGGGCAATATCGGCGAGCGCGACCATTGCCGCGAAATCGTCGACCTTGCGGTCCGATCGTTCGGCCGGATCGACATCCTCGTGAACAATGCGGGCGAGCAGCATCCCGACAAGGACGTGACGCAAATCTCCGAAAAGCAGTTGCAGCGCACCTTCCAGACCAACGTCTATGGCATGTTCTACATGGTACAGGCCGCGATGAGGCATCTGAAGGAAGGCGCGGCGATCATCAACTGCACATCGGTGACGATGTACAAGGGCGCGGACGAGCTGCTGGATTATTCCGCCACCAAGGGCGCCATCACGGCCTTCACCCGCAGCCTGTCGGAAAACCTCGTCGGCAAGGGCATCCGGGTCAACGGCGTGGCGCCGGGGCCGATCTGGACCCCGCTCAATCCGTTCGGCGGCGCGAGTAAGGAGAAGCTGGAAGGTTTCGGCGAATCCACCCCGATGGGCCGTCCGGGACAACCCAACGAGGTCGCGCCCGCGTTCCTGTTTCTGGCGTGCGAGGATTCCAGCTACATGAGCGGGCAGATTCTGCATCCCAACGGCGGGATCGTCGTCGGCAGCTGAACCGCCGCTGACAAGATGACGCAATTCCCGAACCCTTCCGCCATGAATCTGTTGCAGGACCTAGCCGCGCGGATCCCTGTGGCCCGGGTCGATCTGGTCGATGCGGCTGCGGCATTGGGCGCCGCCGCAATGCTGGCGCTGGCGGGGCTTGCCGTCCATGCCGCGCTGGTGTTCGCCGTTCGCCGCATCGTCAGGCGCACGCGCTCGACGCAGGATGAGGCGCTGCTACCGCTTCTGTCCCGGCCTCTGCGCTGGATCATCGTGGCGCTGGTCTTGCTTTGGACCGACGATATCGCGATGCGCAGCGAGGAAACCGCAGAGCTGGTGGTAACCATCGCCGGCACGGCGATGCCGCTGCTGTGGGGCTGGCTGGCGATTGCCGCGATCCGGCTTGTCCATCGCTATATTCGTATGCAGGCCGATCTGAGCGCGGTCGACAATCTGGAAGCCCGGCGCAAGCGCACGCGGGCCGACATCCTCGCTCGGGTCGCGACCGTGGTGGTGGCGGTGATCGCCGTGGGCCTGATGCTGCTGAAGATCCCCGCAGTGCGCGAAGTGGGCATGGCGTTGGTGGCTTCCGCAGGGCTTGCCGGTCTGGCGGTGGGCGTGGCCGCGCAGCCGCTGCTCAAGAACCTGGTTGCAGGCATGCAGCTCGCCTTTACCGAGCCACTGCGGATCGATGACGTGATTGTCTTCCGCGGCGAATGGGCGCGGGTGGAGAGCATCACGCTGACCTATGTCGTTCTAAAGATCTGGGACGATCGCAGACTGGTGGTTCCGGTCGCCAATCTGATGGAAGAGCCGATCGAGAACTGGACCCGCGAGACGAGTCATCTGCTGGGCACTGTCATGGTCTATGTCGATCATGCCGCCGATGTCGATCGGCTACGCGAGATCGCGCTTGAAGCGGTGGAGCGGCACCAGCTGTGGGATGGGCGCGTGGCCAAAGTGCAGGTGACCGACATGACCGCGCAGGCGCTCGAAGTGCGCGTGTTGATGAGCGGGCGCAACGGCAGCGAATTGTTCGAATTGCGCTGCGACGTAAGGGAGGCCGTCACCGGGTTCATCGCGAGGGAACTGTCCGGCAGCCTCAACCGCAGTCGCGTGGCATTGGAGCCGCCGGAGCAAAGCTGAACATCGCCGCGCCGGTGACCGACTGCCCGGACCCTGTGGCCCGGGCAACCGGCCTCCGGCTTCGCGTCAGTAGGTCACGCCATAGTGGCTGTAGACCTGCCGGTCATATGCTTCGTTATAGTCCGGCTCCTGGCTCTGGTAACGCGGTGCGTCGTTGAGCTTGTCCTGATCGAGATCGACCACATAGCCGCCCTGATTGACGTCATAGTCGAGCATGTCCCACGGGATCGGGTAATAATCGCTGCCGATCCCGAGAAATCCGCCGAACTGCATGACGGCATATTTTGCCTGACCCGACCGCTTATCGACCATAAAGTTGTTGATCGTGCCGAGCCGTTCGCCCGAACGGTCGTAGACTGCGGTTCCCTCGACCTTGTCGGAAGCGATGAGCTGCCCGGTTTCGTTGGTGTTGACCGAATTTGCCATTGTGCGTTCCTCCATTTCTGAACGCACTGAGGCTGCGGCTGAGGGCCAGCGGCGACACTCACATAAATCAGCCTAGCCTATGTTGCGGCGGCCATTCGCCTGAACTGCCTTTGTGGCGCGATGGAGAGAAACAAGGGATCCGAAGACCGAGAGGATCTGGCCGAGGATCGTACCGATCTTGCCGAAGATCGTACCATCCTTGCACATGAACGCAGTTTTGCGGGATGGGTGCGCACCGGCATGGCGGCGATCGGGATCGGGCTGGGTTTCAATGCGCTGTTTGGGTCGATTGACCCGGTGTGGGTGCCCAAGGCGATTGCGACCGCATTCCTTATCGTGTCTGCCTATATCTTCCTGTCTGCGGAGCAACGCGCGCGGCGGGTTTTAGGCCGGCTCGACACCCACGCGGTGAGCACGCTCACACCGGTTCGCATCCGGATATTGTCGTGGTTCCTGACGCTGCTGTCGGTCGCGCTGGCGGCAGCAATCTGGTTGCTGATTCCTGAAACCCCCGGCTATTCTCCGAGAGGTGGGGCAGAGCAGCAGCAGCAGCCGCATCAACAGCAGAAGAAGGAGGAGCGGCGCCCCGGCACGCGACCTTCGGCCGCCTGACGCTATGAAATCCGCTGCGAAACCTGCGCCAGCATCTTGCCGTATCCGGCAGAGATACGGCCATGAGCCGCTGCGATCACCTCCCGCGTGTCGGGCGATGCGTTGCGATCTGCCAGCGCCTCATCGAAACGGTTGATCAGATGCGTCTCTCCGCGCCGAATTTCTTCGAGCAGCGCGTCTTCGTCGCGAGCGGCGACGACCGACTTGAGATTGACGAACATCCGGTGGGCCCCGCCAAGGATACCGCCCGTTTCGCGCGGCTGGCCGCCCAGAAGCAGCACTTGGTCGCGAAGCAGCCCCACCACCTGCAGGCGCTCCATCGCCCGCTCGGCAAGCTGGCCTTTGAGTTCGTGATTCGCAGCTTTGTCGGCGGATTCGCGGTAGCCCTCGACACTGTCCATCGTGGCTTCGATTAGCGAATTGAGTAGCGATACTTCATGATCTTCGTGGGACACGGGGTTCCTCCTCGAATCCGCAAAGCCTAAGGCGGTGCTGGTTATGGGCAACATTGGCGGCCGCTCAGTTCTTGCGTTCGGGCAGGGATTTGCGGTCGGTGCTGGCAAGCTCTTCCAGTTCGTCTTCCGACATTGAGCTTTCCATGTCTTTCGATGCACCTTTCAAGCTATTCTTGGGCTGATCGCCGCGCTTGGCGGCGAGAGCGGCTCCGGCTGCCTTTTGCTGGGCTTTTGATTTGGCGGGCATGTGGAATCCTCCGATGGGACCCTCCAGTGGGACGGGGCGAATTGTCAGGATGTCCGCGCCTGCACGGGTTGGCCTTATCCCAAGACACCAATGTCAGTGATGAGCGTTTGCAGTCTCGGAAGCAAAATTAGGCGAGCAACCGGTCGCAGGGGTAAGCGGCGCGCGCCATTGTCGCATAAATGCCGCACCTGATGGGTTGCAAGCGGTCGGACGCTGGTTTTCCGCTTGCATCCGCCGTCGACACTGATAATTGCATGATACGTTATCTCATACAAACGCCGGGAAACTCCATGACCACTCGCAAGACTCGTCTCGCGCCCTCGCACTTCGCCCTCGCCGCCGTTCTGGCCCTCTCCATCACCAGCAGTCCTGCCTTCGCCGACGAGGCTGCCGAAGCGCAGGATCAGCCTGCCAACGGCGAACCGCAGGTCGACGACGATCTCCACAATCGCCAGACCGAAGGGCCGGGCAACATTATCGTCAGCGCCTCGGGCCTGCGCGAGCTTGACGTTCTTGCCGGCACCACCGTGCTCGAAGCGCGCGACATCCAGCGCGACATCGTGACCGGCCAGATCGGGGACCTGCTCACCAAGATTCCCGGCGTGTCCTCCACCAGCTTTGCACCGGGCGCATCTCGCCCGGTGCTGCGCGGCCAACAGGGTGAGCGCGTGCGCGTACTGATCGACGGAGTCGGCACAGCGGATGTTTCTAACACCTCGGTCGATCATGCCACCACCATCGATCCGATTACGGTCGAGCGGATCGAGGTGCTGCGCGGCCCCGCCGCGCTGCTCTATGGCAGTCAGGCGATCGGCGGCGCGGTCAACGTGATCGACAAGCGCATCCCCACCCGGATGCCCGACGAAGCGTTCCACCTCGATGCGTTCGGCGGCGTCGACAGCGCGACCAACATGCGCACCGGGGCGGCCTCGCTCGATGTCGGCGTCGGATCGAACCTCGTGCTGCATGTCGATGGGTCATGGCGCGAGAGCGGCGACATCGACATCGGCGGATTCCAGGTCTCCGACGCGCTGCGCGCCGACTTGCTCGCGGATGCCGCCGAAGAGGAGGAAGAAGGCGAATTCGAGGAAGCCGAAGAACTGCGCGAAGCCGCCGGCCAGCGCGGCACCGTGCCCAACACCGGCGCCGAAAGCTGGACCGTCAATGCCGGGTTCGGGCTGATCCTCGGCGAAAGCACCTTCGGCGCATCGCTCGGCTATTACGATTCCAGCTACGGCGTCCCCACGCGTCCCGGTGCAGGCCACCACCACGGCGAGGAAGGCGAAGAGGAAGAGGGCACAGAGGAAGAAGGTGAGGAAATCATCACCATCGGTCTTGAACAGATCCGGGCCGACTTCAAGGGCGACGTCTATCTCGGCGATGGCGCGTTCGAACGGCTGAAGCTGCGGGTGGGCTATTCGGATTACACCCACACCGAATTCGAAGGTGCCGAAGTGGGCACCGTGTTCGACAGCGCCAGCATCGAAGCGCGCGCCGAACTGGTGCAGAGCACTCAAGGTGCCTTGCGCGGATCGACTGGCCTGCAATACACCCACCGCGATTTCTTCGCTGAGGGCGCAGAAGCCTATGTGCCGCCGAACCTGACCGATCAGATCGCCGTCTTTACGCTACAGGAATTCGGCACCGGCCCGTTCCAGATCGAAGCCGCCGCCCGCGCCGAATTCACGAATGTCGAGGCGCAGACCCTTGGTGTAGAGCGCGATTACGAGACGTTCTCCGGTGCGCTCGGCCTTGTGTATGAGGGTGTTGAAGGCATCCGCGTCGGCATCAACGGGTCACGCGCCGAGCGCGCACCGAGCGCCGAGGAGCTGTTCTCCAACGGCCCGCACATCGCTACGCAGGCGTTCGAAATCGGCGATCCCGATCTCGACACCGAGAACGCGTGGGGTGTGGAAGCCTTCGCCCGCGGCAGCATCGGCGCGGGTACATTCAGTCTTACCGCGTTCCGGCAATGGTTCGGCAACTACATCTTCCTCAACGAAACCGGCGAGGAAGAGGATGAACTGCCGGTGTTCCAGTACCTTCAGCAGGATGCCGATTTTGTCGGGATCGAAGCGGACGTGTCCTATCCGGTCATCGACACCGGCAGCTTCCGGCTGCTGACAGACCTGCGCGCCTCCTATGTCGAGGCGGAGCTGGCCGATGGCACCGCCGTCCCGCGCATCCCGCCACTCAGCCTGCTCGGCGCGTTGGAAGCGCAAACCGATGCCTTCGATGTGCGCGGCGAGGTGCAGTGGTTCGACGATCAGGACCGCGTCACTGCCTTCGAGACCGCAACGGAAGGTTTCACACTGGTCAACGCGCTGGTCGCCTGGCGGCCGCTGGCGAACAACCGGAACGTCACCGTCCTGGTCGCGGCCGACAACATCTTCGACGTCAACGGCCGCCGCCATGCGAGCTTCACCAAGGACTTCGTCCCGCTGGTGGGCCGCAACTTCCGCGCTAGCGTGCGGATGAGCTTCTAAGGCACCTTTTCGCATCTTACCCGGCACAGGGTCGCAGGGGGGCAGTCGGGTAACCGGCTGCCCCCTTTCTATGGGCTGCTAGCTCGGCGCTACCCGAGCAATAATCAACATTTCGCCCGCAAGGCTGAAGCCGAACAGCGTCAGTACTGCGCTTACCGCCTTGAAGCTCGCGAGCCTGCGTCCTCGCCCCGGCTCGAGCGGGAAGGCCTGCCGCAGCAACAGCACCACGTCGCGCGCATGCAGCACCAGCCACGCCGCCGACAGCAGCGAAAGCGCGCTTAGCAGCGGAAGAAGCACCTGAAGCTGGGTGAGGGACAGGGAAGAAACGGGCATGGGACGCCTTTCGTCACAACGATGCCCCTTTCCCTGACGAACGCGCCCGCCCGCCGCGTGTTCCATTGCGCAGCGGGCATCAGCGCGGCTTAGGCTTCGACCGCGAAAGTCAGTTCGGCGTGCTCCTCCAGCCGCTTGACCAGATCTTCGCCGAGGAAGCTGCCCGGCGTGCCGATGCCGCCAAGCTTGTCGCACGAAAGCAATCCGATGCCGGTTTCGCTCAACATCCGGCAGGTTGAACCGTAACCCGGATCATACCGGCCCTTGACCCCGAATTGCAGCCGCTGCCCATCGGCCATGTCGGCGACGAACACGACATCGTAGAAGCCGTTCTCGCGCTCGTCCTTGGTCGGCCCCTCACCCGGTTTGGGCGGCTTGTTGCCGAACGGGTTCTTCATGAATTCCAGCGCCGCATTGGCCGCCGCCTTGCCCGCATCGCCGGGGCTGGTCAGCATCATCTCGTCATATTTGAAATCGGTGCCATAGGGGTGGCCGAGCAAGAAGTTGGTGCGGTGCACGTTCTTGGTGTTGATCGGTGCCATCACGAAGGGTGCGGACCACTTGCCGAGGTCTTCCTCGTGGCTGGGGATCATCCCCGAGGGCTGATCCGGCCCTTCGAAACCGGGGGTGAGCGCAAAAGGGTTGCGCAGCACGTTGATGAGCGAGGGGCTTTTCGCCGCCGCCTTCATCGTTGCGCCGAGGCTGGCCGCAGTGCCGCCCGAGAACGTGCCCTGCATCGCCCGCACCCGCCCGCGAATGCGCGGCGCAGGTTTGCCGAAGCGTTCGACGCAGGCCTTCTGGGTCATCATCACGCCGAGATCGAACGGGATCGAATCGAACCCGCTCGAAAAACAGATGCGCGCGCCGCTGGCGGCAGCCGCGTTCTGATGCTCGGCGATTTTTTCGGCCATCCATGCAGGCTCCCCGCACAGATCGGCGTAATCGGTGCCGGTCTTCACGCAGGCGGCCAGCAGCTTGTCGCCGTAAAGCTGGTACGGGCCGACGGTGGTCAGCACCACCTTGGTGCGCTGGCACATCGCTTCCAGATCGGCACTGTCGTCGGCATCCGCCACCACCAGCGGCGTGGTGTCGGGCGCCGCAATCAATCCGCGCACTTCCTCAAGCTTGGCCAGGCTGCGCCCCGCCATCGCCCATTTGGGACCATCCTCGCGCGTACCGTAATGCTGGGCGAGATGTTCGGCCACAAGTCGTCCGGTGTAGCCGGTCGCGCCGAAGATGATGATGTCGAATTCGCGGGTGCTCATGGACAGTCTCCTTTGCGCAAGATGATGCGCGAGGGAGCGGGCCAAGTCTAGCGTTACGGGCCTAAAGCTTCGGCAACGTTACCCCGCGCTGGCCCATATATTTGCCCGCACGATCCTTGTAACTGACCTCGCAGCGCTCGTTACCCTGCAGGAACAGGAACTGGCACGCGCCTTCATTGGCGTAGATTTTGGCGGGCAGCGGCGTGGTGTTCGAAAACTCCAGCGTCACGTGCCCTTCCCAGCCCGGCTCCAGCGGAGTGACGTTCACGATGATCCCGCAGCGCGCATAGGTGCTTTTGCCAAGGCAGATCACCAGCACATCTTCCGGCACGCGGAAATATTCGACCGTGCGGGCCAGCGCGAAGGAATTGGGCGGGATCACGCACACATCGGTCTTGCGGTCGACAAAGCTGTTGGCTGCGAAATTCTTGGGATCGACCACCGCGCTGTCGACATTGGTGAAGATCTTGAACTCGTCCGCCACCCGCGCATCATAACCGTACGAAGACAGGCCATAGGAAATCACTCCGTCGCGCCGTTGGGCCTCGACGAAGGGTTCGATCATCGCATGTGCCTGCGCCTGTGCGCGGATCCATTTGTCGGAAAGAATCGCCATGAACGAAGGGATTCCCGATGCCGCGCCGCAGGGCAAGGTGCGCGGCGGACATATCCCCCTTCCCGGTGGGCACGAAAAGGCACGCCTCCGCGTGACCTAACAGCGTTTGTCACGAGAAATTCTCAGGCGCTAAGGTAAAAGGGCAATCGCGACCCGAGGGGCATTCTGCCCCAGACTCCATGCCCCTGCCTCCGCGGCAGGGGCTTTTTTTGCGCCTCCCGCCGCGGCAGGGATGGATATCAGGCCACTTGGCGGACTTAGCGCACCGCGCAACAGCCGCCGCCTTGCGGAATTGACGCATTATTGACGGTCGCGGCAATTGACCGTGCTGCGGCGCGCTGCGACTTCTGCTTGCGCAACGCGGCGATCCGGGTGCCGGGGTAACGCAGCGGTTTGGGGGCAGAGATGAATATTGCGCAAAGCGCTGCGGCTGCGCCGGTCACATCCGGCGCGCGTATCGGTGAACTGGACGTCCTGCGCGGCTTTCCGCTGCTCGGCGTACTGATCGTCAACATCACCGCATGGCTGAGCTACCCGTGGTTCGCCACCGAAGCGCAAGCGGATGCTCTGGCGTAAAAGGTTCCGGCCATGATCCGCGATTGCGACACTGCGGACAGGCTGCGCCAAGCCTGCTAAGGCAGCGCGATGCAGCCGCCCTCCCATTATCATCCCCCAGTCAAACGCTCGGTCGCAATTGCCGGGCACAAGACCTCGATCAGCCTCGAACCGCTGTTCTGGGAGATGCTGTGCGCTGCCGCCGAGGCCGAGGGCATCGCAGTGGCCGCGCTGGTGGGCAGGATCGATGCCGAGCGGATCAAGTCGCCCACCCCGCCAGGCCTCGCCAGCGCGATCCGGGTGTGGTTGGTGACGAACCGCTGAGCGGTGCTACAGGCCGCGCCAGACCTTTGCCGGAACAGCATCCTTCGCGCCGTATCGTGATGCCGTGCACCGGGCCGGACGGAAGGTCTTGGCATAGCACAGGCGGATTTCCTCCAGCCATCCGCGCGTGTTCAGCTTCACCCCGATCGCGCTTTCGGGAATGCCCGGATTGGCATCGGCGAAGGCGGCGCGGATGCGGCCTGCGGTTAAGGCTTCCTCGCGGCTGATCCGATCGTAATCGGGGATGCGCAAGCTGTCCCACAGGATGCGTGTGACCTTGAGATAGCTGGCGGGGCGTTTGACCATGCAGCTGCCATGCTTGGCCCATTGCCGCGCGACGAGGCGCTGCGATGGCATCATGCACATCGCACCGCGAATGTCCCCCGGGGTGAGCGCCGCGTTGCTCCCGCACCATTGCGGCCAGCTTGACCCGCTTTCGGGCCATAAGCCGTGAACGACAAGGCCGAAGCTGCCGTTCTTGCCCGAACATTGCACCGCATGGGCGCGGTCATCGGCGCGCGGCTTGCAGAACTCCGGGCTCCAGCTCAGCGCAAGGGTGTAGCCCGTTACCGGCGACACGCGGCGCGGGCTGTCGGGCGTGATCCTCGGCACGCTCGTGACCTGCGGCGCGCGGCATTGGTAAGCCTGCGCATTGGCGGCGGCGGGGAATGCGAGCGCCAGTGCGGCGAGCAGGCTATTCGAATACCGCAGGGTTTATCTCCTCCCGCCGCGCGAACCAGCGGTTGCTGGCGGGGGTGAAGAGCATCGTTACCGCCAGCACTCCCAACGTTATCGATGCTATCCATGCCGGATCGATTCGCTCTCCGTTAGCGAACAGACGAACTGCTTCTGGCACGTTGATCAGCTTGCCAAGCGCCAACACTGCCACCATCCAGCGCGCAAAATTGACGGCCCCGAGCCAGACCATCGCAATTGGAATCAGCGCGATTGACAACCTTGCGCTGAGCAACACGATGACCGCATCACGCGACCACACAAAGTCAGGCACGTTCGCACTTAACATCGCCTGCTGCGCAGGTATGTCCCACAGCCCATCCAGAAAGGCGATCACCGCTGCCGCAAGGAAGGCGGCTGCAAAGGCGTTAATGCTGAGCGGACGGGCACGCGAAAGCGGGATCATACCGGCTTGAAATCCAGCCCGATATCCGCGGCTGGCGCGCTCTGGGTCAGCCGCCCGACCGAGATGTAATCGACCCCGCTTGCCGCCTTCGCTGCGATGGTGTCGAGGTTCACGCCGCCGCTCGCCTCGGTCGGCACGCGTCCTGCGACCAGCGCCACGGCTTCAGCGAGGGTGCCTGCTTCCATGTTGTCGAGCAGCAGGTGATGCGCGCCCGCCGCCAGCGCGGGTTCGATCTGGTCGAGCCGGTCGACCTCGCAGATGATTTTTGCCACCCCCGCATCGCGCGCGCGCCGCACCGCTTCGCCGACATTGCCCGCAACCGCCACGTGATTGTCCTTGATCATCGCCGCGTCCCACAGCCCCATCCGGTGGTTCTGCGCGCCGCCCATGCGGGTGGCGTATTTCTCGAGGAAGCGCAGGCCGGGAATGGTCTTGCGGGTATCGAGCAAGGTGCAGGCGGGGTTGCCGCCCGGCCCCCGCATCGCGGTGACATAGGCGTGCGTCAGCGTGGCGATGCCCGATAGGTGCTGGACGATGTTCAAGGCGCTGCGCTCGGCGGTGAGCAGCGCCCGCGCACGGCCTGCGATCCGCATCAGATCGGTGCCCGCCCCGACTCTGTCGCCGTCATGCGCAAGAACTTCGATGGTGCAATCCGGATCAAGCGCGCGGAAGAAGGCCTCCGCCAGCGGCAGCCCCGCGACGACAATCGCATTGCGGCTGTCCATCACGCCGGAAAACCGCGCCTCGGCAGGGATCACGCTGTCCGAAGTGACATCGCGCCCGCCGCCCTGAAGCCCTTCACCGAGGTCTTCGGCAAGCGTTTCGCGGACGAACTTGGCAAGGTCGAAGCCTGGCAAATCAAAGGTGCTCATGCTGGCACCATAATCGGAGCCGCAGGCTCCGCAAGCACGACCGTGCGCTCAAGCAGCAAAGCGGTAGCGCACCAGAAGCGCGCCCGCAGGTGCCCGGAGCGCAGCGAAGGAACGGCACCGAGGATAAGCGCGCGGAGGCGCGCTCACTCACAAATCAATGCACAAAGCGCGCAACGACATCCCTGTAAGACCGCGAAACCTTCACCTCGGCGCCGCTTTCCAGCACCAGGAAGCATTCGCCATTCGTGTGCGGCTTCACCTGCCGCACCAGATCGAGATTGACGATGGTGGAGCGGTGAACTCGCTGGAACTTGCGCGGGTCGAGCCGGCGTTCGAGATCCTTCATCGTCTCGCGCAGCACCAGCGAATTGTCGCCGGTGGAGATGATCATGTAATCGCCCGCGGCCTCGATATGCTCGATCGAATCCACTTCGACGCGGAAAATCTGGCCGCGATCCTTGATGTTGATCAGCTTTTCGAACCGGTCGGCACTTTCAGGCGTCGTCGCGGTGGTTTCGACGAAATCGGCGGCACGCTCAGGTGCGATTTCGCTCAGCACATCGAGCAGCTGTTCGGCATCTTCGGCCGATTTCTTCTCGGCAAGACGCTGGCGCACGCGCTCGATCGTGTCGGCCAGCTTCTGTTCGTCGACCGGTTTCATCAGATAATTGACGGCGTTCGCTTCGAACGCGCGGATCGCGTGCTCCTCATAAGCGGTGACGAACACGAACAAGGGTGGTTCGATGTCCATAACGCCCTTGACCACCGAGAACCCGTCGAAACCGGGCATCTGGATGTCGAGAAAGACGAGATCGGGCTTTTCGGTCTTGATCTTGCGGATCGCCTCGCGCCCATTGGCGCAGGTGTCGATAATTTCGACATCCTCATGGGGCTGAAGACGCAATTGCAGGCCCTGAATGGCGAGTTTCTCGTCGTCGACGAGGATCGTTCTGATTGTCATGCGGGGGTTCCGAAGTTTCGTTGCGGGGGTTGCGGTGGGTTGAGGGGGATGACCTTCGCGGATCCGGTCTTGTCCTCGGAAGCAGGCTTGGGGGCCGAAGCCGGGGGTGCCTGCAATTCGACTTCGCTTGCGCGGGTGTAGGGAATTTCGATTAGCACGGTGAAGCCGCCGCCCGGTTCGGAGCGGGTCTCGAACAGCTGGCTGTCGCCGTAAGCCTGCATCAGCCGGTTGCGGATATTGGCAAGGCCGACCCCGGTCGAGACCGGCTGTCCGGGCGCATGGCCGGCGCGCATTTCAGCCCGCAGACCGGCCGCGTCCATCCGGTCGAACAAGAGCGGCTCGTCCATGCCCGGCCCGGTATCCTCGACCGTCAGCCGCAGTCGGTCGCCGATCACGCGTGCAGTGAGCGATATGCGCGCGCCTTCTTCCTGCGGGCTGACGGCATATTTGATCGCGTTCTCGACCAGCGGTTGCAGCAACATCGAGGGCAATTGCGCGCCCAGCGCCGCGTCATCGATCTCGAAATGGGTGCGCAGCCGTTCCTCGAACCGCATCCGCTCGATATCGAGATAAAGCTGCAGCGTCTCGATCTCCTGCGCGAGGCTGACCTGACTGCCCGGCTCGCCGATCAGCGTGTGGCGCAAGAAGCCCGACAGGCGGGTCAGCATCGCATTTGCAGGCTCGGTCTGCTTCAGCAGCACCAGTGTGCTGATCGAATTGAGCGTATTGAACAAGAAGTGCGGATTGAGCTGGTAACGCAGCATGGCGAGCTGCGCGGCAGTGGCCTGCGCCTCCAGCCGTTCGAGCCGGTCGGCCTGCCGTTCCACCGTGAGGAAGAAATTGATCGCGTAATACAGCGCGCTCCATCCCGCGAGCAGCGCCAGCGGGATGAAGGAAAGGCCGATAAAGCGCTGGGCAAAGGTCGTCTCGCGGCTACCGGCGTAATAGACGCCGTGCACCCAGGCGTCGATCGAGGCGTGCAGGATCACCGCCAGCATCAGCACCAGCGCCGTCAGCCCCCACGTCACCAGCGGCCGCTGCTGGATCAGCTTGCGATAGATGACCGACAGAATGAGACTGATTGAAAAGCCGGTAATGGTGGTAACCAAGACCAGCGCGAGAAGATCGAGCGGCTGATCATTGGCGACAGCGACCACCGCGCGGAAGACGAACGCACCGCCCCACCCCGCCAGCTGGAGGTTCCAGAACGCCCGGTTCTTGCTGGCGAAGAACGGCGCCGGCTGGATCTGGAGCACTGCCATAGCCTGTCCATCTAGCCCATTTCTGCCTTTTCCGCACCGCAATTCGGATGGATGGTCGCTGGCCCGGCACGGCTCGGCGCAGGGATCACTCGCTTTGCGCGGCTTCGAGCCCTTTGGCCGGATCGATCTCGCGTACAAAGTGCGTGCGCCAATCGGCCCGGCCCTCACGCGCTAGCACTGAGGCGATCAGCGGCAGTTCGGCGGCGATGAATTCGGCCCGCTCGTCCCAGCCATCGTGGTCGCGGATCATCAGGATCCCGGCATCGTGGCGCGATCCCCAGCGGGTCATGAAGGTCACCGCCGCTTGCGGATCATACCCGGCATTGGCGAGCAGCCACGGCATCAGCCGGTCGGCCTCGCGTTCGGTGCGGCGTACGTGGCGGCGGGTGCGCCGATTGCGATCCAGCCAGGCGTCGTGCTCGAGGAAATTATGCGCCAGTTCATGCGCGATCACCGCCGCAAACACATCCTCTTCGGGGTAGGCAAAGGCGGGAAATTCGATGCCAATGACCACACGCTTGCCATCGGCGACGGCCTTCTTGCCTTCGCCCATCAGTTCGAAGCGGGTGGCGCAAACCTCGACCGGGGCCACCCGCGCCTCCTCACCATCGGCAAAGCCGACCGCGATGCCGCCGTGTTCGCTCAGCATCGCTTCGATGTGGTCATGCGCCCATACCAGCCGGTGCCAGTTCATTACCGGGGTGGTGGTAGGCCACTGGTTGGGATCGAAGCGCTCCAGCATCACGATCTCGCGATTGCGTGCAAATGCGCCCGAAAGCGCCGCGGGAGAGCCGCGCGCGGCGGTCTGCACCGCAAAATCGCGCGTCAGGCCCAATGCGCTGCGGGCGATGGCTGGCGCACCATAACTCGCCATGTCCTGCAATTGCAGCCCGATCGACGGGATCACCCGCGGGCAGAAGCCGACATTCCCCTGAGCAAGCTTCCAGCCGATGTCCTGCAGACGCTGGTCGGCATCCTGATAGCGGCCGATCGCAGCGCTTTCGGCATCGGTGTCGACGGGGAGCGGATCGGGATTTGCGGCCAGCGGTGCGGCCAAGGGCAAGGTCAGCAGCGCTGCGCCCCCTGCCAGAAGACTGCGCCGCCACCGGTCCCGCTGCGTCATCCCGCGCTATCCGCGTCGATGGCCGCCTTCAACTTGTCGTAGCCCACTGCGCCGCCGAACGGCGTGCCTCCGGCGATCCATGCCGGAGTGCCGCTGAAGCCGAGCGACCGCGCCAGTTCGAGGTTCCTGGCAATCTCGGTCGAGACCGCGTCCGACGCCGCATCGGCCTCGGCCCGCGCCATGTCCAGCCCCGCCTCGGCGGCCGCGGCGCGCACGTCGCCGAGCCGGAACATCGCCTTGTGAAAGGCATCATATTTGCCCTGCAGGCCCGCAGCGAGCGCCATCCGCGAAGCGGTATCGCTGCCTTCGAAAATCGGCCATTCGCGGACCACCACTTTCAGGTCGGGATCCTCGGCCACCA
This sequence comes from Erythrobacter sp. NFXS35, assembly GCF_040148725.1. Classification (NCBI taxonomy): domain Bacteria; kingdom Pseudomonadati; phylum Pseudomonadota; class Alphaproteobacteria; order Sphingomonadales; family Erythrobacteraceae; genus Erythrobacter; species Erythrobacter sp. NFXS35. The sequence goes on from NZ_JAGDEB010000002.1 coordinate 209,637, forward strand.
GCCGGGTGACGTCCTTCAGGCTCGCTTCGCAATAGGGGCAATTATAGTCGGTGAACTCGACCAGCACCTTCGAGCCTTGCGGGTTGCCAAGCACCACGCCGGGGAACGGATCGAACACCGAATCGCCCATGTTGGCCAACCGCTTTTGCGCTTCCTGCGCCTCATAGGCCTCGACCATCTGCGGCAGCATATCGGGATTGGCGAGGAGATAGGCTCGGGTGCGGTTATCGGCGAGCCCGGCATAGGACCAGATCGCAGCACCGAGAAAGCCGAACGCCAGCGCGACCAGCGCGGTCAGCAGCGTGTTGCGCAAGGATGATGTTGGCATGGAGTTTCCGTCAAGAGCAAAGGCAGGGTGACAGCCTAGCGCCGGTCGCGCAGACGTTCCAGTTCAGCGCGGGCTTCGAGCGCAACATCCTGTGCGCGAATCCAGTCGGGCGAGCCATAGGGCAGGCTCGCCTCAGCCGCCTGCGCATTCTGCAGCGCTTCGGGATAGCGGCGGTTCATCACCAGCTGCTCGGCGCTGGCGAGGCGCGCACGGGGAATGTCGCCGCGCGCGGCATAGACCACGCCGAGCTGATACCACGCAAAGGGATTGTAACGATCACGTGCAACCGCCGCACGCAGCACGCGCTCGGCCTCGGCGAAATTGGCTTCGTCCTCGGTGGCGATCAGCGCGTGGCCGAAAATGCCTGCGATCAGCGGGTGGGCACGGCTGAGTTCGGTCGCACGCCGCAGAGGTTCGAGCGCCTCCATCGGGCGCCCGGATTCGAGCAGCACCTGACCCTTGAGTTCGAGGAAATAAGGGTTTTCGGGCTCCAGCGCGAGCAGCGCATCAGCCTCCGCCAGCGCCAGATCGACCCGCGCATCCTTGTGATAGGCATAGGCGCGGGCATAACGCGCCGGCACACTGGTGTCGCTGGGGGGAAAATAGGTCAGCGTGCGGCGCGGCTCTGCCAGGTAGCCATACAGCTTGGCCTTGGCGCGCAGGAACCGTTCCTGCAAAGCGGCATCATCGGGGACATCCCACGCCGCGTCTTCTTCCAGCAACACGCGCAGCGTCTGCACACGGTCGCCCGACAGCGGGTGCGTGCGCATGTAGGCGGCATCATCAGCCTGACTGTAGCCGCGTCGAATTTCGAAATTGCGCAGCTTTTCGAAAAAGCTGATCATCCCCCGTCCGGAAATCCCCGCGCCCGAAAGATAACGCGCGCCCGCAAGGTCGGTGGCGGCCTCCTGATTGCGATTGAAGGAGAGAAAGCTGCCCAGCGCGGCCTGCTGGCCCGCCATCATCGCCGCCATGGCCGCATCGCCCGCCCCCGCCAATGCCGCGCCCACGCCGAGCAGCAGCGACAGGATGGTGATGCCGTTGGCAGCCTTGGTGCGCTCCTCGAAGCGCACCACGTGGCCTGCCGTGATATGGCCGAGTTCGTGGGCGATCACCCCCTGCACTTCATTGGCAGTGTCCGCGGCATTGAGCAGGCCCGCATGAACATACACCGCCTGACCGCCGGCAACGAAGGCGTTGATAGACCCGTCGTTGATCAGCACCAGTTCCACATTGCCGGGTTCCAGTTCGCTCGCCTCGATAAGCGGCGCGGCCATGTCGTTGAGCAGCGCTTCGGTCTCGGCATCGCGAAGGATCGATTGCGCCGCCACAGGTTGCGCCGCGATCGAAACGCAAGCGAGCAGCGCCAGAGCTTTGGCGAAGATGGAGCGTAGGGCGCGCATTGCTGCTACCCTACCGCGTTTCCGCCTGAACTCAAACTGAAGCAAGTGCCGGCAGTCAGCCCACCAGCTTCTTCGCGGCGCGTTCGATCTGCGGCACGTCCTCGGGCAGCTCGCCCAGCACCACCACGTTGCCTGCGGCATTGCGGCGCACCATCACGAGGGCGAATTCCGGTCCGTCGGTGGCGAGCGCTTCCAGCGTCAGTGCTTCGAGCGCGCGCAGTTGTTTCGCCAGCGCGGCGCGGACGCCCTGTTCTTCCTCAAGTGCCTTGCCCTGTTCCTCGCGGCGCAGACGGCGTTCGGCCTTGACCACGCCCTTCAGCCCGCCCTCGGCCTCGCCGAGATAGCGTGACAGGCTGCCGCGCTCCAGCTGCAGGCGGTGGGCATGGGTCAGGACAGCGGCATATTCGGTCAGGCGGGTCTTGTCGTAATCGGGCCCGAACACGAGCTTGACCACCGGGGTCATCGGCGCACGGTCCTGCACCGCAAGGCCGCTCTCCGCGATCAGTTCAGCGTAATCCTCAGGCGCAGCCTGTGCCGCGAGCGAGAAGTCATATGCGCGGCTGACCGCTTCATAAAGTGCGCCGCGGCTGCGATCTTCGGTGGTGCTGGCGGTATCCGCGAGTTGGCGCGCGGCGGCGAGCCATTCGTGAAGACCCGCGCCTTCGGGCAGCTCCGCCGCGGGGATCATCGGTTCGGGGGCAGCGGGTTCGCCAGCCGTGAAACCTTCACCATATTCTACCGTGTAAGGGGCATCGAAACCGGCATCGGCTGCCGGATCATAAGGCAGCACGGTCGGATCGATCGCCTTCTTGGCGGGTGCTTCGACATAATCGGCAAGCGAGGCAAAGCTGTAACCGGCGCTGGCGTCCTCGTCCTCGTCCTCGTCCTCGTCATATTCCTCATCGCCATCGAGTGAATAGGCGGCGAAATCGGGCAGCGACAGGGGATCGTCGGGATATCCGGATCCATCGTCGGCGCTATCGCTTGAAACAGTGAAAGCATCGTCAGCTTCATGCGCCGGCGAATCCGCCCATTCGGTAACCGGATCCGCTGCCCGGCGGCGTGGTTCGTCGGCCATTTCCAGATCAGCCCCGAGTTCCAGTGCCTGATCGATTTCGAGCAGCAGTTCGTCCGCTGTCAGCTGGTCGGCCATTTCCTTCCAGTTGATGACGCCATAGATGAAGTCGATGGTTTCATCGTCGCTGGAATAGGGCAGCAGGATACCGCGATAGAGGATTTCCACGCCTCGCTGGTTGAAGAATTCGGCCTCGAACCCAATCGGCGCCTGATTGGCGAGGATCTGCATGTAGTGATCGGTGATACGGCTCAGCAGCGAGCGTGGCGGCACGTCGGATAGGCGGTTGATCGTGCCGCTGCCGCCGCATTCCTGTGCCAGCTTGTCGCCAAGGAACCGTACGGCGGGATCTTCGATGCCGGTGCTGAAATCGAGCAGCACGCCGAAGGGGCCAAAGTCAGGGAGGTTGGCGGGGTCGAGGTCGTCGATCAGCGGAAACATCCGATCGCCCAGCAGGCTCGCCCAGTGATTATAGGCGCGCACTTGCATCCGGCGTTCGTCCTGACCGATGGCCTCAGGCGGCAGATCGTGCGAATTCGCGGGTTTGGGGCTGTCGACCTCGGTGACATCCCAACCGTTATCCGATGACAGCCCGGCCGGATCGGCAGCCTCGCCGGAATCGAATGGGCCACGCAAAGTATCCATGGCTTTTTTCGCCCCTTCGTGAACAGTTATCGAGGCTGTTCTGGCGCGGTGTGGTAAACATCACGTTAAATAGAAGAGCGATTGCGGCAGCGACGTCGCTGCCGTCCGGCGTTACAGGAAATACCGCATTCTGATTGTCATACGGTTGGTGCCTTCCCCCTGCGCAAACACCGCGTCCCTGAACTTGGGCGGTGCCATCTTTACCGGAGCATCGCGTGAGAAGCCGTAGCCTTCACGGGGCATCCCCAGCGATCGGTCCGCCTTGCCATTTTCGTTCTCGTCATGCAGCAGTGCGATGGCGTAATTACCGGGCTTAACGTTGCCAAAGCGGATCACCACCTTCTCGCCGGCCGGAACCACCGTGCGATGCGCGCCGGGGTCCTTGATGCATTTGGGGAAGATATCCTCACGCGTGGTCATGCAGGCCCGCACCACACCTTTCGAAGATCGCAGATCGATAACAGTGATTACGACTTCGTCCGCCAGAGCCGGAGCCGCGCCGAGCGTGCCCGCAACGACGGCCAGGGCGAGCGCGATCAGCCTCACGATGCGGCCGCCTTGAGATGTCCGGCCTCGGCGACAATCCGCCGCGACAGGCCCTTGTCCGTGCCGCAAACCCGATCCCAAAGGCGAAAATAGAGGCCGAAATTGCATTTATACTCCTCGTGGTGCCGTTCGTGATGGCTGGCGGTTATCAGCCAGTCTCCCAACCGCGAGTGAACGAGCCAGCGTGGAAAAACTTCCCAGCCCATGTGATTGGTCACGCCCATCACGGTGGCGATAGTCAGAACCGCGCCAAGCATGGCGATGTTGATCGGCACGAAAAATACCAGCACCGGCACCACGATCGCGCCCGTCACCGCCTCGATCGGATGAAAGCTCATCGCGGTCCACGCAGTCGGCGGACGGCTTTCGTGGTGGACGGCATGGGCGATCCGGAACAATCGCGGATAGTGCATCCAGCGGTGACTCCAGTAAAAGCAGGTATCCTGCACGAACAGGTAGATCAGCACCGAAAGCGGGTGGTACCACAAGGGCAACGCTGCGAAATCCGCCGTGATCAGCGTCCAGCCACGATGCTGCCAGCCCCACAGAACGATCCCCGCAGGCACGCCGTAGATCACCGTCGAGAGCAGCGACCAGCGAATTTCCCGCGAAATCTGGGCACCGCGCCCGGCATAAAGCCCCGGTCGCATCCGTTCCGTCGCCAATGCGAACAGCCCACTCGACAGGATATAGCGCAGCGCGACGATGGCGGTGACCGAAAGGCTGACGATCAGCAGGGCGAGCGGTGTGGGCAGATCGGACGAAAGCATCGCCGATGACTATGGCGTAAATCGCGGCAGGGCGACAGTCTCAATCCGCTCGCGGTTCAGGGCAGCGAATCCAGCGCAGCGCAGAGCGGATCGATCAGTCCGGTGTAACGCCGCATCGCGATCCGCGCCAGTCGTTCGACCTCGACCTTACGCCGTGCGGCAGCAAGCGGAGCGAATGCGGCCGGGCGCAGGATTTCCGCGTCATAGCCATCGGCCACGATCACCCCGCAGATCTCGGGCCGAAAAGCTTCGCTTTCCAGCGGCGCTCGATCAAGTCCCGGAGGCAGGCCCCAATAGAAACGGTCGCAGAATTCCAGATAATCGGGCCACTTGGCATCGCCGAGCAGATCAGAGCGGGCCACCTTGATCTCGACAATCACCACCAGCCCCTTTGCATCAATCCCCATCAGATCGGCGCGGCGGCCATTGCGAAGCGGCACTTCGGCAAGGCACCAGATGTCGTTGCGCGCAAACAACCGTGCGATCCCCCGCGCAACATCGCCAGCACATGACGCCGGAATAGCGTGCGAATCGATTGCAGAAGTGGCTGGTGCGGACATCGCGGGAAGTTGGAACGAAGGAGGAACGCAGTCAAGTGTTGGCGTTGCGTCGCGCGGTTTTTCAGGCCGCTTCGGTCGCCTGCAAAGACGCTAGCACGCTGGCGCGGGCCGCGTGAAATTCACGCCATAGCACCAGCGCCGGTGCAGCGGCGTCCTGCCCGCGTGCGGTGAGCGTCGCGAGCGCCGCCAGCCCGAGCTGCAACATCGCCGCGATATCCTCGAGTCCTTGCGCCGCCAGCTTCAGTTGCCACCCCCGCGCCTGCTCGGCGAACTGGGCGAAGCTCGTCATCTCAGTCTCGGCCGCGATCCCCGCCAGAATGGCGAGCTGGGCCGCCTGCAGATGCAGCGCCTCCCACTTCTGCACCAGCGACGCGGGACCACGCCGCGCTGCGGGCGGGGCGGCGGATTCGGAGAGAATCGGTTCGGGCGGAAGACTGGCCATAGAGACGAGGCTAGGGTCGGCTCCTTGCCGATTGGTTAAGCAAGCTTCGCGAACCGTCCGTCTCTGCAATATCAAGACAGCCCATACACAAGGCGACAATTTTCTGGCGCAGCGGTCGCGCTCTTGCTAAGCGCCGCGCCGTACGCAACGATACGCGGGCTCAAGCCCCAGGCACCCGTAGCTCAGCTGGATAGAGCGCTGCCCTCCGAAGGCAGAGGTCACAGGTTCGAATCCTGTCGGGTGCGCCAGGTCTTTGTGGGCATTGGCGTTGCGCAATCTCAATATCTGCGGCTTGCGATTTCGGCGCCTTCGGCCAGCGCGGCAAGCTTGGCCCAGACGATTTCCGGATCCAGCGCGTTGCTGCCCGCATGCACCGAAAATCCGCAGTCGACCCCGGCCATCACCCGTTCCGCGCCCAACAGATTCGCATAGCGTCCGATGCGCTGGGCGATCAGTTCGGGGTGTTCAATATAGGGTGACTGCGGCTCGACCATGCCGGGGCACAGGATCTTGTCGTCCGGCAGCGGATTCGCCTCAAAAAACGCGAATTCATGCGCGTGGCGCGGGTTGGCTCCTTCGATCAGCACGGTCTGCGGCTTGGCCGTCCAGACGATATCGGCGATTTCCGCCAAGGCCACGTCGCAGTGATGCGGGCCGGGATAGTTGCCCCAGCACAGATGCATCCGCAGTTGTTCTGCGGGGATATTCTTCACCGCATGATTGAGCGCGGCAATGTTCATGCCGATCCGCTTGCGGAAGTCCTCAAGGCTCAAATCCGTGAACTGTACATGGCGGCCCATCGCCAGATCGGGGCAATCAACCTGCAAGATAATGCCTGCTGCCGCGATGGTCTCATATTCGTGGCGCAGCCCTTCGGCCAGGGCGAAGACATATTCCTCGTCGCTGGCATAGAACTGATTGGGGAAGAACAGCGCGGTCACGCCGGGCGATGCTGCCGACATGAAGGTGGCGTGGCCATTGGAGAGACGCACCAGGCGCTCGGCATCGATGCGCGGCGCTTCCATGTCGATCACTTCGATAGGCGCGGTGCAGGCGGGCGCCGAACGCTTGGCCCGGCCCTTGTTGCCGAACACCTGCGCCTTGGCACCGGGAAAGGCTTCCAAATCGGCGAATTCGTACTGTCCGGCCTCCCCGCCAAAGCCCGACAGGCGGTGCTTGATATAGGTGGCGTAGCTGGGCTTGGACTGTTCGCCGTCGTTGACGATCGATATGCCCGCCTCGATCTGGCGCTTGATGACATAGGCCGTGGCTTCTTCCACCGCCGCATCGAAATCGGCCTCGGACACCGGCTCGCCGCCTTCGCGGGCGAACACCAGATCGAGCAGGGCTTCGGGGCGCGGCAGGCTGCCGACGTGGGTGGTAAGGAAGCGGGTCCGGGTCATGGGTATGGCCTTGGCTGGGAGGCGGTCAGATTGCGCATGAATGCAGCTACCAGCGCATTAAAGCGAGCGGGGTTATCCGCATTGGCGAGGTGGCCTGCTAAAGGCACTGTCGCATGAATGGCTCGCGGCGCGATTTCGGCCAGCGCCTTCGCGCAGGCCCGGCGCCAAGGCGTATCGTGCTCCCCCGTCAACGCCAGAACCGGCACGGCCAGCGTGCGCAGCACATCGCGCGGCAGGGCGGGCGGTTCTGACAAGGCGGCAAGATCGCGCCCATCGTAATCGGCGAGCATCGCGGCGAGCAGCGCGTGCGCCGCTTGCGAGTGCGCCTGCATCAGCGGATGCAGCGCCCAGTCGCGGCGCAGCGCCGCCAGATCGCCTGCCGCCGCCCACGTGCGGTAGGTATCGAGCTCGATCACCTCCTCGCGCGGCTCCAACGTGGGCAGCGGCGCGCCCGAAACCACCACCCCGGTCAGACGTGAGGCGAACTTGCGTGCCACGTCGAGCGCGATGGTCGCACCCTGCGACAGGCCCAGTACCGCAAATCGGTCAAAGCCGAGGAAATCGGCAATCGCGATCACATCCTCCGCTTCGCGCCTCAAATCAGGCGGTGCGGTGGCGCGACCGCAGCCACGCCGGTCCGGCATGACGAGAAAGTGCTCTGCCGCCAGCCCATCGATCTGTGGGGCCCAAATTCGCCCGTCCAACGTCCAGCCGTGCAGCAAGATGATCGGCGCGCGACCGGTCCCCATCCCTGCCAGCGCGATCGGCAGCGTCCCTCCATCTACCGGGACTGCGTCGCAGGCAATCGGATCACTGGGCGCGGGGGCAGCCATCATCGAAAGCGCGCCGCCAACAGCGATCAGGCCGCTTCGTCGGCGCGGAAAGGGTTATTGTTGTGGTGTTGCCCCGACAACCAGCGAGCCAGTTCGCCATGCGCCGCAGCGCGACGCTCGGCATCGAGCGGCGCAGCGCGCGGATCGTCATGGGTTAATTCGATGATCATGCCATTGGGGTCGGTGACATAGACCGAACGGCAATAGCCATGTTCAAGCGTGTAGGTCTGAGGCTCGGTAATTCCGGCGGCCTTGATTCGGCGCTCGAGTTCGTCCTGCGCATCAGCATCGACCTGAAGCGCGACATGAATGAAGGGGCTGGAGGGAATGTCCGGTCCGAATTCGGCTTGGTCTTCAGGATCGGCGAACTGGAAGAACGCAAGCGCGCTGCCATCGGCCAGTTCAAAGAATACATGGCAATAGACGCGCTCCTTGCCGAACAGCTCGTCCTTCTCGCAATAGGTCGCCATCAACGGGAAGCCGAGCACGTCTTCGTAGAACGCGCGGGTCGCCTCCAGATCCTTGGTCACGTAGGCTGTGTGGTGCAGGCGGTTTGCGAGAATTTTCGTCATCATGCTCTCTCCATCAGTCCCTAGGTCTGTCAGGCGGCCAGTTTTCCTGCGATGCTTGCCACATGCGCGCCCTGAAAATGCGCCCCGGCAAGTTCGTTGTCGCTCGGCATCCGGCTGCCATCGTTCCCCGCCAGCGTGCTTGCCCCGTAAGGCGTGCCGCCGCTGATCTCGCCCATCTCGGAATTGCCCTTGAAGGTATAGGGCAGCCCCACGATCACCATGCCGTGATGCAGCAGGGTGGTGTGGAACGAGGTGATGGTGGTCTCCTGCCCGCCATGCTGGCTGGCGGTGGAGACGAACACCGAACCGACCTTGCCGACCAGCTTGTTCTGGAACCACAACGGGCCGGTCTGATCGAGGAAGTTCCGCATCTGCGCCGCCATGTTGCCAAAGCGGGTGGGTGTGCCGAAGATGATCGCGTCGTAATCCGCCAATTCATCCGGGGTCGCAATCGGAGCCGACTGATCGAGCTTCACACCTGAAGCTTGCGCAATCTCCTCCGGCACCAGTTCGGGTACGCGCTTCACCACAACCTCGGTGCCGGGGACGCTGGCGGCACCCTCGGCCACCGCAGCGGCCATCGCTTCGATATGGCCATAGCTCGAATAGTAGAGCACCAGCACCTTGGTCATGTCGCGTATCCTTTAAAACTTGTAGCCGACCTCGACACCATAACGCCGCGGACGCGCGCGGAAAACGAATCCGCCCGGAGAAAATTCCGCGTTGTAGGTTTCATCGAACAGGTTGGCGGCGAATGCGGTGACGGACACACCGTCGAACGTCACCCCGGCGCGCGCATCGACTATGTCGACGGGCTCACGCACGGTGGTGTTGAACGGTTCCCACCAGGTCTTGCCGGTGCGGCGGTAATCGATCCGCAGCAGACCATCGAGCGTGTCGGTCAGCGCCCCGGCATATTGCGCGCCGAGGTTGATGGTATAGCGCGAAATCTGCGGCGCCTCGTTCCCGATCACCGTCGGGTCGGGGAATTCCTTGATCTCGCTATTGGTCACGCCGATTGCGGCGTTGATATCGAAATCGGGCAGCACTTCCGCGCTCGCTTCGAGTTCGAAGCCGTTGATCCGCGTCTCGGGAATATTGCCGAGGTTCTGGGTCGAGGACTGGGCCAGGAAAACGAAGAAATAGCTGTTCTTCGAAAGGGTCGTGTAGGCCGCGCCTGCCAGCCGCACGGGGCCGATCTGCGCCTTGGCACCGACTTCGAAGGTGTCGGCGGTTTCCGCTTCGAAGATGTCGCCCACGCCGACAATGCCGGCGTTCACCGATTCCGCGCCGACGCCGGTCTGATTGAAGCCGCCCGAACGGAAGCCGCGGCTGTATCCGCCATAGATGGTCAGGTCGGGGCTGGGTTCGTAGGTCAGGGTCAGCTTGGGCTGCCAGTCGTCGAAGATTGCTGTGCGCACTTCGCCGCTTTGCGCCGTCGGCACGCCCGGGACCACCGGCAGGAAGCCCTGCGGGGTCAGCGTGGTCTGGCGGCGCTTGTCACGGTCGTAACGCAAGCTGGCATCGACGCGGAATTCGGGCGACAATTCATACCCGGCATTGGCGAACAGCGCCCAGGCGAAATTGTCCTGCCCGTCGGACAAAAAGCTGAACTGCGGGTTCAGCGGATTGGTCGACGGGGTGCGGAACACCGGGAAGACGCCGTTGCCGGTGTCGATCATGTTGCCGGTGGAAATGAAGCGCTGCGTATCGATCAGATAGCCGCCGACCATCCAGTTGAAGGGCCCACCATCGCTGGGCGAGGCGAGCCGCACTTCCTGACTGAAGGCCTCGACATCGAGGAACTGGCTCTGGTTGAGGTCGAACCCGTTGCCGGGGCCGAAGATGCCCTCGAACAGGTTGAAGAAGAAGCTATTCTCGATCGGCAGGAAGTCGAACGCGTCGCCAGTGAGGACTTCTTCAAGCGTGTCGTACGACGAGATCGAGGTGAAGACGGCATTGTCGCCTTCATATTCGACCTTGAGCGAGACATTGTTGATGTCGCGGTCGTTCTGACCGGGATTGTTGACCCGTACCGGGGCGATATCGTTCACGTCGGCAACGATGTTGTAATACAGGCCTTGGGTGCGCAGCCGGTTGATCGATCCGCGAACATCGATGGTCAGCCGGTCGGTCGCTTCCACCAGCAGATTGGCGCGCAGGGAGTAATCCTCGACCGGGTCGGCATCTTCACCCAGGAAGGTGTTGGGGATGAATCCGTCGGTGTTGTAATAGGAACCGGCCACGCGGAAGAACGCATTCTCCGCCACCGGCCCGCTCACCCCGCCGCGCAGGAAATAGCCGAAACCATTGTCGATCCCGGCGGTGACATTGCCCGAAAATTCGTCGGTCGGCTGCTTGGTGGTGATGATGATCGCGCCGCCGATGGCGTTGCGACCATAGAGACCGCCCTGCGGCCCCTTGAGCACTTCGATCTGCTCGATATCGAACAGATCCTGGTTGAATTGCGCGGGGTTTACTTGTTGCACCCCGTCGACAATCACTGCGACCGAAGGCTCGGAATTGCGGTTCTGGGTGATCCCGCGAATGATGACGAAGGCGTTGCCCGCGTTCTGCGTCTCGACCAGCGTGACGTTGGGGGTCAGCGCGATGAAATCCGCCGGACGTTCGATCCCGGCGTTCTCGATCGCCTGCGCATTGAAGGCTGTGACCGCGGCCGGAGTGTCCTGCAGGTTTTCCTCGCGCCGCAGACCGGTGACGATGATGCCCTGATCTTCGGCCTCGTCCGCTGCGGGTGCCCCGGCGTCCTGCGCCTGAAGCGGCGCGGCGGCGAGCGTGGCGGATGCAAGCGCAATTGCGCTGACGAGCCTTGAGCCCCGATTCTGCATTATTCTCTCCCCTGTGGGCGCATTTTGCGCCTGCTTCGGTCCCCTCCGAGAAACCCGGAATACAATCTTCGCATTCCGAAGTCAACTTCGATATACGAAAAATAGCCTCAGGGCCTGAGCGATGTCTCCAGCGCGGGCCAGCGGCGCAGCGACGCTTCGATCTCGCCAGACGCATTGCGCAGCAGCGGCAGGCGCGTGCGGACCAGTTCGTCCTGCGAGATGCGGGTGGTGGAGGTGGAGCAGTTGATCGCAGCGATCACCCGATTGTCACGTCCGAACACCGGCACCGCGACCGAGACGATGCCGTAGTCCAGCTCGTCGAGCGCCGAATCGTAGCCCCGCGCCGCGATCAGCGACAGCCGCTCGTCCAGCGCGGCGGCTTCGGTCACGGTGCGTTCGGTGAAGCGCTGGAACGGAGCTGCGGCCAGCAGCGCCGTGCGCTCGTACTCGGGCAGTTGCGCGGCTACCGCCTTCCCGAGCGAGGTCGCATGAAACGGAAACCGCGTGCCGACATTGGCCGCGACCCGGAACCGACGGTCGGTGGAAACATGGGCGACATAGAGAATGTCACTGCCCGACAGCACCGCCAGCGAAGCGCTGTCGCCGGTCTGGTCGCGTAAGGCTTGCAGCGGCGGCAGAACCACCTGTTCGATCTGCATCGAGGCAAGGAACGCCGAGCCGATTGTAAGCACCGCCGGGCGCAGCAGGAACTTGCGTTCGTGCTGCCCGACATAGCCGAGTTCGACCAGCGTGATCAGACACCGCCGCGCGACCGCCGGCGGCAGCGCGGTTCGGACGGCGACTTCGCTGAGGGTCATTTCCGGATGATCCTCGTCGAAGACCTTCAGCACGCGCAGCCCGCGTTCGAGGGTCGAGAGAAATTCGGGGTTTTTGGCGCCCGGATCTCTGCTTTCGGCGTCAGCCCCTTCGTGTCCCATGGTCCGGCCTTTCGATGCTGCGGCGAATGTCCGCGTCGTCAGCCCCCAATACGGGGGGTGCGGTGACGCTGTCCATCCGCTCGCCATCGAAGCTGAGCGGGAACCGGATCGTGCGGAACGCGCCGTGCGGGCCATCGGGATCGGTGACTTCGATGCCGAGCACCTTCGCCTGCTCGGTCGCCAGCACTTCGGCGCTGTCGAGCACGGGGGAATTGGGAACTTCCAGACCTGTCAGCACATCCGCCCATTCGCTGCGCGCACGGGTGGCGAAGATCGGGGCGAGGAACGCCACCACGTCCTCGTAATGCGCGATCCGCGCCTCGCGGCTTTCAAAGGCAGGTAGGGTCAGCATGTCCGGATGGTCTACGGCGGTTGCGAGATTTTCCCAGAACTTCGGCGGCGAAGACATGTGCAGTGCCAGCCACTTGCCGTCGGCACATTGAAACACGTAACTTTGCGAGACGTGCGGACGGCTATACGGCCCCATTACCTGATCGGCAGACAACAGGTGCGTGAAATCATCGAGGTTGAAGTGGCACATTGCTTCAAACATCGAGGTTTCGACAACCCGGCCATTGCCAGTAGCGTGTCGTTCGTTGAGCGCCGCAAGAATTCCCAAAGCGGTGTAGAAGCCGGTCATGGCGTCCGCAATGGCGGGGCCGACAACGCGCGGATGCTCCGGGTTCACCAGCAGGCGCAGAAATCCGCTCGCCGCCTGCGCCACGGTGTCGAAGGCGGGCCGGTCGCGATCCGGCCCTTCGCTGCCGAAGCCCGAAATCGAGGCATAGACCAATGCCGGATTGATGCCGTGGAGCCGCGCTGCATCGACATTGAGCCGGTCTGCCACGCCCGGACGAAAGTTCTGGATAAAGACGTCAGCAGTGGACACCAGTCGATCGAGAAGGGCAAGGTCGTCGGGCTGCTTGGGGTCGATGGTGATCGACCGTTTGTTGCGGTTATAGGTCTGAAAATGCGGCGAATAGAGACCGCCCTTGAACGAACGGAAAGGATCGCCGGTGCCGGGCTGTTCGACCTTAATGACGTCCGCGCCCAGATCGGCAAGGAGCATTCCGGCGGCAGGGCCGGTGATGAAGGTGCCCATTTCGAGCACGGTAACGCCTGCTAACGGTTTGACCGCCATCCGCCTTATCCTCACCTTCTTGCCTTGATGATGAGATGATACTATATTCTTCGCATAACGAAATCAACTTCGAATAACGAAAAAGGAATGCTCATGCGTATCGGCAAGCAGGATAACGCCGTCACTGCGATCTGCACTTCGGATGCGACCAGCATCACCGTGCGCGGGATGGACCTGTGCGACGAGGTAATCGGCAAGGTCGACTTCACCAGCTATTTCTGGCTGCTGGTGACCGGCACCCTGCCATCGGCGCCGCAAAAGGCGTTGGCCGATGCCGTGCTGTGCGCAATTGCAGAACATGGCCTGGTCCCGAGCGTGGTCGCAACACGCATGACCTATGCCGCCGCGCCCGAAGCGTTCCATGGCGCGGTCGCTGCCGGCCTGCTGGGCTGCGGATCGGTGGTGCTGGGCAGCGCGGAAGTAGCGGGCAAGTTCTACGCCGAGGTCGTGGCTCAGGTGGAGGCTGACGGCAGCGACCCTGCCGCCGCCGCAACCGCCGCGATCAAGGCTCTGCGTGCCGAGAAGAAGGTGATCCCCGGCTTCGGCCACCCCCAGCATTCGGGCGGCGATCCGCGCGCGCATCGCCTGCTGGCGCTGGCGAAAGAACATGGCATGGAGCGCAAGCATATCGCCATGCTGCGCACGATCGAGGCGGTGCTGCCCGACGCGATCGGTCGCAGCCTGCCGATCAACGTCAACGGCGCGATCCCTGCGGTCATGCTCGACGCGGGCTTCCCGCTCGCGGCGCTGAAGGGCATCTCGCTGCTCGCCCGCACCGCCAGCCTGATCGCGCACCTGCAGGAAGAAACCGAAAACCCCATCGGCTTCATCATGAGCGGCGCCGCTGCCGAACGGATCGGCTTCCAGTCCGATAGCTAGGCGAACTGTGCATGGATTTGGCGAAACGGCGCCTGTCGAGGCACTTTCAGGCCTTTCAGGCACCCGTTGGCGCAACGCTGTCCTGGAAAAATTCCTTCGCTGCATGGGGCATTTACCCCATCCTGCAGTGCGATAATTCGCTTGGAGATCAGGGACGCGAGCGTATTCTCGCATGCGATGAGTTTGCTCTCCCCACTCGCGTTTGCGCTCCCGGCGCTGGTCATCGCTGGCGCGGCAGCTGGCTTTGCCGGCGGCCTGTTCGGCATCGGCGGCGGGTTCGTGGTTGTTCCGGCGCTGATGTTCCTGCTGCCGGTGCTTGGTGTCGATCCCGATCAGATTGCCCATGTTGCGGTCGGCACATCGCTCGCCTCGATCATCTTCACCTCGCTGCGTTCGACCAGCAGCCATGCGCAGCGCGGATCGGTCGATTTTGACTTGCTGAAAGGCTGGGCGGTCTGGGTAGTGCTGGGCACTGCCATCGGCACGCTTTTCGCCGATCTTGTATCGGGCGCGCATCTCGCCTTGATCTTCGGCACCGGGGTCATGGCCTTCGCGGTGTATTTCCTGCTGCCTGCGCGGCAGGGGGAGCCGCTGTTTGCCGCCCTGCCTTCAGGCTTGCCGCGCGCGGGTATCGCGAGCGCGCTCGGCGCATTTTCGACCTTGCTCGGTATCGGCGGCGGCACGTTGACGACCCTCACGATGACAGTTTGCGGCACCCCGATCCACCGCGCCATTGGCACCGCTGCGGGGATGGGCGCGGTGATCGCGATCCCGGCGACCATCGGGTTTGTAATCATAGGGCTGGGCGAAAGCGGGCTTGGCTGGGGATCGCTGGGCTATGTCCACCTGCCCGCCGCCGCTGTGCTGATCGCCATGTCGGTGCTGTTCGCGCCGCTGGGCGTGGCGGCGGCGCACATGCTTTCGCCAGCCATCCTGCGCCGGGTGTTCGGCCTTTATCTCACCTTCGTCGGCGTACTGATGATCGCCAAGTTCTGACCTTTCGCCAACAAGCCAAAAGGAACTACCCATGACCACCAGTCGCCGATCTTTTCTTGCCGGAGCCGGTCTGGCTTCCGGGCTTGGTGCCATGCCATTGTCTGCGCTGGGCGCATCGGTTGGTACTGCCGCTGCCGAGCCCGATTTCGGACCGAAGATCGGTGAGGCGCTACTGAGCCGCAACGAAAATCCTTATGGCCCGGCACCCTCCGCGCTGCGGGCGATTTCCGATACCGCGAAGATGGGCTGCTACTATGCCGATCGCGGCCTGATGCGATTGACCGCGATGATCGCCGAACGGCACAACGTCAGCCCGGAGCAGGTCGTGGTCGGCGCCGGGTCGACCGAAATCCTGTGCGCCATCTCGCTCGCTTGGGGGCACGACGGCGCGATCCTGTGTCCCGACCTGTTTTGGGATACCACAGTGCTCTATGGCGAGCGGCAGGGCGTAACGTCCATCCGCGTGCCGCTGACTGCTGATATGAGCGTCGATCTGCCCGCTATTGCGAGCAAGGCCGCAGATGGTGTGGCTCTGGTGCAGATCTGCAACCCCAACAATCCCACCGGAATGCTGATCCCGGCAGAGGCGCTGCGCAGCTTCGCCGCTCAGGTGACACCGCAAGCGACCCTGCTGGTGGACGAGGCCTATAATGAGCTGACCGATCGGCCCGAAGACAATTCGATGATCGATCTGGTCCGCACCGGGGCCGATCTGATCGTGTGTCGCACGTTCTCGAAGATCTATGGCATGGCGGGCCTCAGAGTCGGCTATGCCATCACCAGCGAAGCCAATGCCGATCGCATCCGGTCGCACCTGATGAGCTTCGGCGGCAATCTTGCCGGGCTAGCCGCGGCGATCGCCAGTTATGACGACACGCCGTTCCTCGATCAATCGCGCGCCGCGGTGCTGGAAGGGCGCGCGATGATCAACGATGCCGTGGCCAAGGCCGGACTGACCGCGCTGCCATCGCAGACCAATTTCGTATTCGTCGCAGTGCCAGATGCCGATGCCCTGCGCGAAGCCATGGCTGCACGCGGCATCGCCATCAGAGGAGCTTACGGACCGTGGAAAGGCTTTTCCCGGGTCAGCACGGGCAAGCTGGAGGACGTGGCCCGTTATACGGCAGCGCTCCCCGAACTGGTGCAGCGACTGTGGGCGTAACGCCTTTCGCAAAACTGCGGTGGCGGCATGATCGATCGCCCGCCTCAGCCACATGAAGGCGCGAATGGTGGTGTAACCTTACGGGAAGCGGGTCCGAACAGGTCAGTGTGAGCCGATCAGGCCCACGCTGATTGGAAAGGATAACCCCATGAAAACCACCATTGGACTTGCGGCCGCTTCGCTTGCCGCGGCTTCGTTGCTCGCAACCTCGCCCGCTGTCGCGCAAAGCGCGGGCGCCAAGGAGAAGTGCTACGGCGTAGCACTCAAGGGCAAGAATGATTGCGCTGCCGGGCCGGGCACCAGCTGCGCGGGCACCTCGACCGTCGATTATCAGGGCAATGCCTGGAAGTACGTCGGTAAGGGCGAATGCGCGAAAATGGGCGGTTCGCTGACCGCGAAGAAGGGCAACACCAAGCCGGTTCCCCAGCAGGGCTAACCCCCTCTGGCAACCTGGATGCTGGCCGACATGAATGCACCGACCTCCCCCCTTCCCCCCCGAGTCGGAGTGGGTCTCAAGCCGCAGCACTATGTGCCGGCGCTTGAGGCAGTGTCGGCCAGCACCCCTTTGTCGGGCGGATGTCCCGTCTGGTTCGAGGTGCATCCGCAGAACTATTTCGGCGCAGGCGGCCCGCCGCATCGCTGGCTTTCGGCGTTTGCCACAAAGGTGCCGTTGAGTTTCCATTCGGTTGGGCTGTCGCTGGGCAGCGCCGACGGCGTGAACTTTCAGGAACTGGAAGCGCTTGCCGCGCTGTGCGAGTCCCATGCGCCCGCAATGGTGTCCGATCATCTGAGCTGGAGCGGCAGCGGGTCCAACCGTTATCCCGATCTGCTTCCGGTGCCGTATACCCGCGAGGCGCTCGATCACTTCGCGGCGCAGGTCGACCGCGTTCAGGACCGGTTGGGCCGCACCATTCTGATCGAAAACCCCTCGCGCTATCTCGCCTTCGCCGAGGACGAGATGACCGAGGCGGAGTTCCTCCACGCGTTATGCGCCCGCGCCGGTTGCGGGCTGCTGCTCGACATCAACAATATCGAAGTGTCCGCCAGCAATCTGGGGCTGGATGCCGAGGCGATGGTCGATGCGATCGATCCCGCGCCAGTGGGCGAGGTGCATCTGGCCGGCCACGCCTCCGAGGACCACGCGCATGGCCCGCTGCTGATCGATGATCACGGCTCGCCCGTCTCGGACGCAACATGGCGGCTGTTCGAACGCTTCGTGCAGCGGGCCGGAGCGCGTCCAACCCTGATCGAGTGGGATACCGACGTGCCCGCCTTCGACGTGTTGCTGGCCGAAGCTGCCAAGGCTGATGCGATCATGCAGGCTACAGCCACGGTGCCGGAGCCAACCCATGCGCTGGCTTGAAGGCGGGCAGAGCGCGATGATGCAGGCGATTGATCACGGCCCGGCCTATTTGCCTGAGGGGCTATTTGCAGGCTCTCCCGATCGGGTGCTGGCGGGGATGACAGTTCACGCCAACACCATCTCGCATGCCCGGCTCGTGGCGCTGGAAGAGACGTTCCCGCGCACGCGCGAACATATTGGCCATGACCCGTTCAACGCACACTCCCGGCTGTTCATTCAGCAGCCGGGGGTGACCGCGGCGGCGCTGGCGGAGATTGGCGGAAAATTTGCAGCATTTCTGCTCGAAGCTGGCGAAGGCGCAGGCGTTGCCGATCTGGCCCGGTTCGAGTGGTGCTGGCTAAATGCCTATCACGCCGCCGATGCCGCGCCGCTTTCGTTGGATGCACTGACCGGTATGGCGCCCAAGGCATTGCTTGAACACACGCTGGCCCGCCACCCTGCGGCTAGTGCCGGACGGTTTGCGCCGCTGGTGCACGACCTGATTAGCGCAGAGGTTCCCGGCCTTGCCGCCGCCGATGCGATCTTGATTGCCCGACCTTACGCCGATGTTTTGATCTCCCCCGCCAGCGCATTGATGGCCGGCGTGCTGACTGCCGCGGAAAATCCGGTCACCATCGGTAACCTTCTCGCGTCCATGGCCGAAACACCCGCTGACGAACCAGCGCAATTGGATGCAATCATGCAATCGCTGGCTGCTCTCATCAATGCCGGCGCGCTCACCACAGCGTGATTGCCGGATCGCGATCAGGTAGAGGAACAACGTGAACGCCATTCTTTCCAGCTATGATCGCGCCACCAGATGGATCGGCGGCGCTGCAATCGAGAACCTGTTGCTGCTGTTCACACGCATCGTGCTGGCCGGGATATTCTGGCGTTCGGCGCGCACCAAGGTGGAAGAAGGCAGCTGGTTTTCGATCAGCGACACCACATATTATCTGTTCACCGAGGAATATTCCGGCGTTCCCCTACCCAGCGACTTTGCAGCGGTGACGGCCACGGTGTCTGAGCACGTGTTCCCGGTCCTCCTGGTACTGGGCCTGTTCACGCGGTTTTCGGCGCTCGCCTTGCTGGGGATGACAATGGTGATCCAGATCTTCGTCTATCCCGAAGCGTGGTGGAGCGTTCACGCGGTATGGACGGCGCTGGCGCTGATCCTGATTCTTCGCGGCGGTGGAAAGCTCAGCCTCGATGCTGCGCTGCTCAAGATGAGAGCCGCCACATGAGAGCCGATGAAGCCACGCTCGCCCGGCTGATGGTGATGTCGCAGAAGGGCGACCGGCAGGCCTATGCCACGCTGCTGACCGAATGCCAGCGCTGGCTGAGCCGTTACTACAGCCGCCGCATCGCGCCTGCGCAGCTTGATGATCTGGTGCAGGAGACCTTGATGGCGCTGCACAACAAGATCGCCACTTGGGATTCCTCGCGCCCGTTCCTGCCGTGGCTGGCGGCAATTGCACGCTACCGCTGGGTCGATCATCTTCGCCGGCTTTACCGGGCCGACGAATGCGAGCTGGTGACGGATTTTGCCGGGCAGGATGAGGAACCTGCGATTGCGGCGCGTATCAGCATTGACCGGCTGCTGGGCCTGTTGCCCGACCCGCAGGCCCGCGCCATCGAACTGGTCAAAATCGAAGGAATGAGCATCGCCGAGGCATCCCACGCGACCGGGCAGAGCGAATCCCTCATTAAAGTCAATATTCACCGCGGCCTGAAGAAACTGGCCCATATGGTCGAGAAAGCCTGAGCTATGACACACCCCTCAGACACCCTGATTGCCAGCCTCGTGGGCGAACTGCAGCCGGTCAAGCCGCTCAGCTTTGCCCGTGGGCTGACCTACGCCTTGGCCGCCGCTGCCATATCGGCGCTGGCGGTTGTCGCAGCCTTCGGCATGCGCGCCGATCTGATGGCGGGGCAGTTCGATCCGATCTTCCTGATCGCGACCGGCCTGTTTCTGGTGCTAGGGATTGCCGCTGCCGTGACCGTGATCGTGATGAGCCGCCCGCAAGTCGGCAATGAGCATGGTGGCTGGGTCTGGGCGGCGGCGATGGTCGCCCTTTTGCCGGTCGCGGCGGTGATCGTCAGCCTCGGAGGTGGGAACGCGATGCTGTCGCAGGACAGCGTGGCGCACGGGCTCGAATGCCTGATGGTCGGCGGCGGCTCTTCGCTGCTGGTGTTCGCCATACTGGTGGGCTGGCTGCGCAAGGGCGCACCGACTGCGCCGGACCACGCCGGGCTGGTCAGCGGCGTCGCCGCCGGAAGCCTCGGCATTTTCGCTTTCTCGCTGCACTGCGCGGATAACGACATCGTCCATATCGGCCTGTGGCACAGCGGCGTCGTGCTGCTGATGGCCGGTATCGGCCGCACTCTGGTGCCACGCCTCGTGCGCTGGTAGGCGGTGTTCGGCACATAACTCCGGGTCGGCCCGCTCCCACCACATCGCAAGACTTGTTCGACCGGCAAACCCGGTCTCCGGCCTCATTGCGCAAGGTCCGTGTTCGTTTCGAGCGTATCGGCGCGAGCCTCCGCCCGATCGGCCGCCGCCTCGGCAGCATCCGCATGCACCTCCGAAAGAGGTGTTCCGTAGAGATCCGCTTCCCGCTCGAGGCGATCCACCCGAGCCTCCATCTGGTCCATGCGGTTCTCCCATATGTCAGCCTCGGCCTCCGTCACGACCGTTCCGGTATTGGTCGCGACCGCTCCTTCGTCGTAAGGCTCTCCGCATGAAGTGAGGGCAAGGCCCGCCATAGCAAAGATGATAATCCTCGATTTCACAACCGGCTCCTTCTTGTCTTATTCCACAGTATCTTGAAAGCATGATTATCTGAATGCTTCGCGTGGTAAAATGCTATTTCAATTCATTAATCACGGAAACAATGCAGTTTCATAAATCAATTTATGGCTGTCGCATATGGAAGAGGATTTAATCGCTGCATTGCGCTGAAAATACTGGCCTGATCGCCCTCAACCGGAGCACGCACCGATGAATTTCGCATCGCCGTCCGCCAACGAAACGACAACAGCAGCAAAGCCGCCACGGATGAAAATCCTGGCCGCAGCGTTGAGTGCGCTGGCCCTTACTGCCTGCGCCACCGCCACACCCTATCAGCCGCTGCAAGGTAATGATGGCGGCTATGCCAGCACCCGGATCGATGAGAACCGATACCGCGTCCGCTTTGTCGGCAACGCGGTGACCGACCGCGAACAGGTCGAGAATTTCCTGCTGTTTCGCGCAGCCCAACTGACCGTAGAGGAAGGTTACACCTGCTTTACGCCGGTCGCACGCGATACCGAACGACAGGTCGATTATCGCGTTCGCCGCGACTTTGCGCCGGGTGGCGGCTTCTATCGCGGGTGGACGCCGTACTGGGACTTCTATGGGCCGTTCGGCACCCATTTCTACGACCCGTGGATCGGATCACCGTTCTTTCCCGACAGGTACGACATCAACACCGTCGACAGCTACACGGCAACCGCCGAAATCGTGCTCAAGCGCGGCAATTGCACTGGCGATCAAACCTTCGATGCCAGCAGGGTGATCCAGAATCTACGTCCGATCGTCGAACGGCCGGACGAAGCCTGATCCGAACGCGAAGCCCAATCGCTTTTCCCGGCGCGGCAAAGAGCTAATCGAGCCCTTCTGGACCGCCCGCATCCTTGCGCGTCAGCAGACGATACAGCGCAGGAATCACGAACAGCTGCATGATCGTGGCCGAGAACAGCCCGAAAATTAACATGAAGCACAGCGATGATGCTGTCGAAATAGCCCTTGTCGCGCAGGATCGCGCCGACCGCGTCGGCCACCTCGTTCGTGTGGTCGAGCTGTGTTGCCGGGGGCAGTTCGATATTGATGCCGAGCTTCTCGCCGTCGGTCTTGGGGTAGAGCACGGTCGGGATTTGCGAGAAGGCGACCAGCGACAGGACGAACGCCGCCGCAGCGCCGCCGATCCACCGCCATGCATGACCGCGGCTGTCCACCGCGCGGGTGCAGATGAAGCCGTGCAGCCAACCGGCTGCCTGCTCGGTCAGCTCGTCAGCGCGTTTGGTCTTCTGCTCGCCGCGCTGGCGTGCAATCGGCCCGAGCAGATAGCGCGACAGTGGCACCGCAGCCAGCAACGCCACGATATAGGCGATGACGAGGCAAGTGATGGCGGTGATCGGCAGCACCCGGATGAACTTGCCCGCCACCCCGCCGATCGCCATCAGCGGCGCCATCGCGAGGATCGTGGTCAGTTGCCCCGCAAAGGCGGGCATCGCGTAATTGCCAATCGTGGCGAGCGCCGCTTGCCCAAAGGTCTTCTTCTGCACGTAGATCTGTTCGTGCAGCCCTTCCATCATCAGGATGTAGACATCCACGATCAGTCCGAGCGCCAGCACCATGCCGATGATCACCAGCTCGTTGAGCGAATAGCCCAGCACCAGCACCACAATCAGTGCGCCGGCGAACGTGACCGGAATGGCGAGCCCGGCGATCAGCCCCTCGCGCCATGTGAGGACCAGAAACAGGATCAGGAACACCGCCGCCATCGCCTGCAATCCGTTGACGAACACGTCGCTAAGCAATTCGCGGATCTGCTCGGCTTCGTCCTGCACCACGTCGTAGCGCACGCCTTGCGCCCAGGCGGCGCTGTCCTGCATCGCCGTCAGCGTGTCGCGCACGGCGTCGATCAGTTAGACCGTGTCGGCCCCCGGAGTTTTGCGCACCGACACCTCGATCGAGGGGCGGAATGGCGCGCTGGCATCGCTGTAGGAGGTGCGGGATTCTTCCGCCTCCAGAGTGCGCTAGACCACGGCGACTTCGCCCAGGCGCACCGGCGGGCCGGCACGGTCGCCGCCAGCGCGCCGTACCGGGAGGGAGCGTAAATTCTCGACGCTGCGGAACTGGCCCTCCAGCCGCACGATCGCGCCGATTTCCTCGCTGTCGATTTCGCCGAAGGGCTGTTCGAGATTGGCGGTGCGGATCGCGTCCTGCACTTCGGTGGAAGACAGGCCGAGCGCCAGCAACCGTTCGGGTTGCAGCAGGATCAGGATGATTTCCTCGCGATTGCCCCCCAGTTCGGCTTCGTTGACGCCCTGCACCGCCTCCAGCCGCTCCTGCACCTCCTCGCCCAAGCGGCTGAGCACCGCAGTGCTGGCGCCGCCGTTGAGTACGGTGGTGAGCACTGGACGGTCATCGACCGAGATCTGCTCGATCTCCGGCGCGTCGGCTTCGGCGGGGAGCTCGGCCTCGGCGGTGCCGACCGCCGCCCGCAGGCGCTGCATGGCATCGGAGGCGTCGGCATCCGCCTCGAACTCCACCATGATGATCGAATAGCTGTCGAAGGATGCGCTGCTGGGCGCGTTCACGCCGGAAAGCGTGATGATCTCGTCCTCGATCTCGGAGGTGATCTGTTCCTCGCTCGTTTCGGGATCGGCGCCCAGCCACTGGGTGATGACCGTCGCCTGCGGAATTTCGAGATCCGGCAGCGCCTCCTTGACCAGCTGCGTATAGGCCAGAGCCCCGCCGACCGTAAGCAGCATGGTCAGCAGAATAACGAAGGTCGTCTTGAGAAAGAAGAAGCGCTTTAGGCCGGAGGCGCCGCGCACCTCTTCGGTTTCCTGCGTATCGCCGGGCGGGACGCGATCATTCATCCGCCGTCCCGTCCCGCGCTTCCGAACGGGCCCGCCCGATCACGCGCACCACATCGCCGTCGGACAGCGCGCTCTTGCCGTCGGTGACCACCAGTTCCCCGACCGGGACGCCGCTCAGGACAGCGCGCACCGCGTTCCCGGCCAAGCCCAACTCCACGTCCCGCAATTCGGCGCGCCCGGTCTTGCGGTCGACCACGAAGACATAGGGTTCGCCTGACCGGAGCCGCAGCGCATCGAACGGCACCACCGGCAAGCCGTCGACCCGCGCACCGCGTATCCAGGTGGACACGAACTCGCCGTCCTGCAGCAGCTGCGCGCCGGCTGTCATGCCGATTATCGCGTCATAGGTGCGGGTTTCGAGATCGAGCGCCGGGCTGACCGCGAACACGCGCCCGAAGATGCGGAATTGCTCGATCGGGATCGGCGGCGCGTTGCCAGTGCGGCCCGCCAGCGCCGATATTTCGCACGGAGCCGGAGCCGGTGCCTCGATCCGCCGGATCAGCGCCTCGTCCCCGCTATCCACCTCGCGCCGGGTATAGGAGGGCAGCTCGACAGTGATTTCATAGCTGGCAGGATCGATGATCACCACCGGCACGGTATCGAGCGCGGTCTGCTCGGTCTGGGTCTGCACCAGCTGCGGGGTGAAATAGCGGCCTTGCTCGATATTGAGCCGCGCGATCACGCCGGAGATCGGCACGATGATGCGCGATTCCGAAACCGTCACCTCGGCCACATCGACCTATGCCTGCGCGGCATCCACCAGCGCGCGGTTGGCGGCAAGCTGCGCCTCCGCCCGCGCATAGGCGGCGCGGGCTTGGGCGAGCCGCGCCTCGGCCTCGCCATATTCCTGCTGGGAGGCGGAATCGACCGCGAGCAGCGCAGCGAAGCGGGCGAAGGTCTCCCGCGCCAGTTTGAGGCTGGCCGCCGCCTCCATCAGCGCAGCCTGAGTCACGTCGACCTGCGCGCGCGCATTGGCCAGATCGACGCGCGCACCGGTCAGTTCCGCAGCGGTGCGATCGCGCTGGAGATAGGCGATCACTTGACCCCGGCGCACGCGCGACCCGATTTCCAGACCCGGTGCGACGTAGGCGACCCTGCCGCTGTTCTGGAAGGTGAGGAATTCGCGTTGCGCGGCGCGTGCGGTCCCCTGCGCATAGACCCATGATTGCACCGGCGCTTCGGCTACGGGCACGACGCGGACGCTTACTCTGGCGGTCTCGGCCTGCTGCCCTTCGGCCTCCTCGCCGCCGCTACACCCGGCCACGATCAAAATTGCTGCGCACAGGATTGCCCGTTTCGTGGCGATGCCGCCGCCTCGGCGAAACCGCCGCCCAGCGCCAGATGCAGATCGATCCGGTTTTCGAGCCGCGCACGGCTGGCCGCGACATAGGCGCTGCGGGCGTCGAGCGCGGTCTGCTCGCTTTTGGAGCACCGTGATGAACGGCTCGAGCCCGGCGCGGTAGCGGTTGAAGGCGATCGCCACAGAATCTTCGGCAGCCGCCGCCGCAGACCGGAGTGCCAGTTGGCGCGCCGCCAATTCGTCGTCCACCGCCAACGCCGTTTCCACTTCCGTCAACGCCTGCAGCGCCGTTTCGACATAGGCGGCGATGGCCTCGGCCTGCCGCGCCTCTGCCGCTTCCACCTGCGCGCGCAGCCGCCCGCCCTGAAAGATCGGCTAGAGGATGGCGCTGGCAATGATCCAGACGAAAAAGTCCCCGCCGAGCAGGTCAGACAGCGCGTTGCTGCTGGTCCCCGCTGATACGGTCAGATTGATCGCAGGCAGCAGCGCGCGTTCTGCCGCCTCTTGGCGAAAGCCGGTGGCGAACAGGTTAAACCGGCCGCGCGGAGATCGGGCCGCCGCGCCAGCAATCCGGCGGGAAGGCCCGCGGGCGGCGGCGGCGGGACTTGCGGCAAGGCTTCGGCGACGGCCACCGCGCCATCGGGCCAGGCGCGGATCAGCGCGTCGAAGCTGCGCGCCGCACGCTCCGCCGCCTCACCCCGCTGCGCCAGCCCGGCCCGCGCCTGATCGAGATTAGCAAAGGCGAGCACCTTGTCCCCCGGCGGC
The DNA here is from genome assembly GCF_040148725.1 of Erythrobacter sp. NFXS35. Classification (NCBI taxonomy): domain Bacteria; kingdom Pseudomonadati; phylum Pseudomonadota; class Alphaproteobacteria; order Sphingomonadales; family Erythrobacteraceae; genus Erythrobacter; species Erythrobacter sp. NFXS35. Next base: position 235,235 of record NZ_JAGDEB010000002.1, read on the forward strand.
GCGATGCCGATGTCGGCGCGGTTGCCGACCTGCTGCGCGATTTCTGCGAGCGCGGCGACCCGCTCCGCCGACACCGCGACCTTTCGGCGCGCTTCGATCAGCCCGAAATAGGAACGAGCCACCTGCTCCGCGATCGACTGGCGCACGGCCCGGAGATTTTTCCAGGCTGGCGAGGAAATCGGCGCGTGCGGCGTCATTTTGCGTCCCGATCCTACCCCACAGGTCGAGTTCCCAACTGACATTCGCGCTGGCCGAGAGACTGTTTGTGACGAAGCCGGCGACATCATCCGCTTCGCCCCCGTCACTACCGCCGCCGCCCGGAGGTGTCGGCAGCAGTTCGCCGAAGCCGAGCCCCGAAAGGTTCTGGCGCTGGCGCGATGCGCCGAAGCGGGCGCTGATCTGCGGATAGAGGTCGGCGCGGGCGATCCGCGCCTGCGCGCGCGCCTGCTCTGTCCGCGCCACCGCCTGCAGGATCGATGGGCTGTAGAGACCGGCGCGCTCGACATAGGTGGTCAGCAGCGGATCGTCGAACCGGGTCCACCATGCATCGGCAATGCGCACATTTTCAACCGACCCGGCTGCGGCGAAGCGGTCACGAGGCTCCGCCACGACCGCGCCCATCGCAGGCACGGCGGGTTTCGCAACCGCGCACCCGGCCAGCAGGAACAGGGAGATGAGCAGAAGGAGCAAACGGGGCGGCATTGGTCCTCATCACCGGGAATGACCCGGTGGGCTTGATCGTCACCTTCCGTTCGGATGAAGCTCCCCGCACTATCATGGTTCGGAATTGGGGCAGGCCAATCGCGCAGGAGCGGTCTTGGCGGGAGATCAGCCCTGTTGATTCTTGCGGCGATCACCTAAAGGCCGGCTCCGGCGCGCAGACATCGCGGCCGGGCAGAAGGCGGCCATGCGCGACTTGCCGCACGCAAAGGGAAGCAAGTGGCGATTGCAACGATGACATTGCGGGATTTCGACGCTGGGGCGTTCCTGCGCAATCACTGGCAGCAAACGCCGCTGGTGATCCGCAATGCTTTCGATCACTGGTCAAACCCGATCGAGCCGGACGAACTGGCCGGCCTTGCGTGCGAAGATTGCGTCCAGTCCCGCATCATCACCCGCCTGGAGCAGGCATGGGAACTGGAGCATAGCCCTTTTCCCGAAAGCCGCTTCACCCAGCAGGCGCGCGCGCCGTGGACGTTGCTGGTCCAATCAGTCGACCATCATGTCGCAAGCGTTGCCGCCCTGCTCGATCTGTTCCGGTTCGTCCCGAACTGGCGGGTCGATGATGTCATGGTGAGCTATGCGGTCGACGGCGGCGGTGTGGGCGCACATTTCGACCATTATGACGTTTTTCTGGTGCAGGGTCTGGGCCGGCGCCGCTGGGAAATCGGCGCGCTGTGCGATGACGACACGGCTTTGATGCCGCACGACGGCCTGCGCCTGCTTGCCGATTTCCAGCCGACCGAGGAGTGGATCCTGGAACCGGGGGATATTCTTTACGTCCCTCCGCGTGTGGCGCACCGCGGCACGGCCGTCGGCGATGATTGCATGACCTATTCTATCGGCTTTCGCGCCCCGTCGCGTAGCGAACTGATCGAAGCCTGGGCCGATGACATGGTCCCCGATCTGTCGGACAGCGATCGCTACGAAGATCCGCGTCTGGCGCGTCAAGACAATCCCGGCGAAATCGGCGCGGATGCCCTCGAGCGGATGCAGGGCATGATTGCCGAAGTATTGCTGGACCAGCCGCGCTTTGCCCGGTGGTTCGGGCAATATAACACTGCCCCGAAACATCCCGAGATCGACTGGCGGCCGGAGCATCCCGCCAGCGCCGACGACATCCGGCGCTGGCTGGCAGCAGGCACGCCGCTCGTCCGCAACCCCGCCAGCCGGTTTGCCTTCATCCGCCAGACGCCGTCATCGGTGCTGCTGTTTGCGGACGGGCATTGCTTTGCGTGCCGCGACGATGCAGCCGATCTTGCGCAGAGGGTTTGTGCCGACGCGCAGACCGTGGTCGCACCGGACTGCGCCCCGGCGACGCTGGAGCTGGTCGCCGCATTGTTCAACGAGGGCAGCCTCGCCTTCGATTGTCCGGACTAGGCGGGCGTTTCCTTAATCTGCCCCGGTGCGATCCCGTCCAGGGTCCAGTCGCCGATCGACCAGCGCACCAGCCGCAAGGTAGGCAAGCCGACCGCCGCCGTCATCCGGCGCACCTGCCGGTTGCGCCCTTCGCGGATCGTTATGCGCAGCCACCCGTCGCGGACGGATTTGCGCTCGCGGATCGGCGGATCGCGCGGCCACAGCGCGGGCGCTTCCATGCGGTCGACCACCGCCGGCAGGGTCATGCCGTCCTTCAGGCGGACTCCTGCCCGCAGCCGTTCCAGGTCCTGTTCCTGCGGGATTCCTTCGGTTTGGACCCAATAGGTCTTCGGCAGCTTGAACCGCGGATCGGCAATGCGCGCCTGCAGGCGGCCATCGTCGCACAGCAGCAACAGTCCCTCGCTGTCGCGATCGAGCCGCCCGGCCGGATAAACGCCCTTCACATCGATGAAATCGGAGAGCGTTGCCCGCACTGTCGGCGATCCGCGATCGGTGAATTGCGACAGAACGCCGAAGGGTTTGTTGAAGAGGATCAGTCGGGCCATCCCTCTGTCCATATTGATGGATGGCCCCGCTGTCTTCAGGCCAGCGGAGCCTTTTCACTAGCCGGGCGGGAGCGAGCCGCACAGGCATTCGCGATTGCTCCCGAGATTGTCCGAAACCGGGACGAGCCTGACGAACAGACACCGATTCGGACAATTCGTCTGGACTCGCACCGGCAGTTAGTTAACAAAAGGTTTAGCTGGAGGGGGCGGATCGGATGCCGGTCCTGCTGAAAAGCATCGCATATCTAAGCAGTCCTCCATTCCGGTCTTAAGTCTCGGCAGTTTGCAGAGGCTAACGCGTTATCTGGAGAACCAAGATGAAGAAGATTGCTCTTTTCGCCCTGATGTCGACCGCAATGGCCGCGCCTGCCATGGCCGAATCGTCCGATGTCGCCACCATCAACCTCACCGGCACAGTCCAGCAGATTTGCACCGTGGTACCGAATCCGGGCCTCGCAGGCGGCAACGCCGGTGCGACCACCCCTTACTCGGTGTCGGGCGACGACGTGACCACCAGCTGGACCTTCCTGATCAACAATACCCTTGATCCGACACAGGCAACCATCGGCGATACCTCGCAGCGCTTCTTCAGCGTCGGGTTCAACACCTTCTGCAACGACAACTTCACCTGGTCGACGCAGGCCACCAACGGCGCCATGATCAATGGTGACGGTTCGGCTCCCGCCGGCTTCACCGGCATTCTGGACTATAACGTGGCGATCAAGCAGCTGGGCACGGGCGCAGCACCGCAACTCAACGGCCAGAACTTTGCGGCCGGTCAGACGATCGATTTCGCCAGTGATGCGTTCCAGGGGACCTCGCAGCTCGACATCAGTGTCGGAGCAAGCAGCACCCCGCCGGTTGCAGGCGACTATGTCGAAACGCTTACCTTGACCTTCCAGGCCGACGCCTGATCGACGACGACAGGACGGCGGTCGACAGAAATGTCGGCCGCCGTTTGCTTTTTAAGAATCCGCTCAGGGTTTTCGCTTATCGACGGCGGCGGCGGGCAGGTGCATGGAAAGCGCGCCGGGGGGGGGCTAAATGAAATATCTGGTGCAACTTCTCGCATTTTTGCTCGCTGCGATCGGCCTTGCCGCGCAGCCTGCCATCGCGAGCCTGCGGGTCAATCCGCTGATTATCTACCTGCAGCCGAGCAGCACCGGCTCCTCGCAGGTCATCGAACTCACCAACGTGACCGACATCGAGCTTCCCTTCGAAGTCAACGTGATCAAGCGCACCGTGGTCGACGGAGCCGAAGTGCCCGTCGCGGCGGATGATGATTTCGTGATCTTCCCGCCGCAGATGATCATCGCGCCGGGCGCCACCCAGACGCTGCGGGTGCAGTTCCTGCCGGCTGCCGAACTCACGCAATCGGAAAGCTATTACATTTACGTCACGCAGGTGCCGGTCGAATTGCGGCCCGGCATGAGCGGTATTCGGGTGAACTACCGTTTCGGCATCTCTGCCCACGTCACCCCTTCGGGCGTGAAGCCGGACGTGCAGGTAGCCGCGTTTGAGCGGGGCACAGACGACAAGGGCCGACAGGGCTACGACGTAACGGTCGCGAATGCCGGTTCCCGCTTCGTAAGGCTGTCCGAAGAAGGGCTTGCCATTCCCGGCGGACCAACGTGGAACAAAGAGGAAATTAAGGAAGCGATCGGCACCGCCTTCATGCTCCCGGGCCAGACGAAGCGCTATTTCATCGCCGACGAACCGGGCGCTGTCGCGGCTGACACAGCCGTGATTGAAGATGCCGTGATTGAGGCTGCAGAAACAGCGAGCCAGGACAAGAGTGAGAAACTGTAGCCTTCCGCTGCTACTGTTCCTGAGCGCCAGTTTCGCCTGCGGACTTGTAGAACCTGCGCTTTCGCAGGAACCGTTGGTAAACCCGATTCCGCTGACGGTGCCGGTGTATGACGGTGACGCGCCGCTCGGAACCGTTTCGGCCGAGGTCGCGACGGACGGAAACTTTCGCGTGCCGACCGAAAGCCTGCTTCCGATCCTCCAGCGGATTTACGATGCCGATCAGTTCGCACGGCTGAGTGAGCAGCTCACCGGCGTGCAACACGTCTCGCGCGCCGATGCCGAGCGGCTCGGCGTGCCGCTGCGGTTCGATCAGTCCCGCGTTGCGCTGGTCCTCTCCATACCCGCCGACGCGCGCGGGCGGACCACACTCCAGTTCAATTCGCTTGGCGAAGAGCCCGCCCCCACAGCCTCGCGCCGCGAGCCCGAAGATTTTTCGGGTTACCTCAACGTGAGCCTCGGCGTGATCGACGATCCGCGCCTGCTGGTCGGCAGGACAAGGGGAGAGCTGTTCCTCGACGGCGCTGTAAGGATGGGCGATTTCGTGATCGAGAACACCAGCATCCTGCGTGCCGGTGGCGGTGACGACCGGTTCCATTCGCGCCTTGCGACCCGGATCACGCGCGATTTTCCGGACCAGTTGATGCGGGTATCGGTCGGTGATGTCATCCCGCCGACCGTCGGCTTCATCGGCTCGGTCGATCTGCTCGGCGTCTCGGCGTTCCGCAATGTCGAGGTGTTTCAGCCGTTCCGTTCGACCCGGCCCACCGGCCGCCAGTCCTTCGTGCTGAACGAGACGGCCAACGTCGACATCTATGTCAACGGATCGCTCCTGCGGCAGGAGCGGCTGCCGCCCGGCAATTACGACCTCGCCAATTTCCAGCTGATCGAGGGTGCCAACGACGTCCGGATCGAGATCGTCAATGATCGCGGCGAAAAGCAGAGTCTCGATTTCACCAACTTCTTCGATTCGCAGCTGCTGGCCGAAGGAATTTCGCAATGGGAGTTCGCCGCAGGGTTCCGCTCGCAGCGATTCGCTTTCACGATCGATTACGAATTCGACACGCCGGTCGCTTCGGGGTTCTATCGCCGGGGCGTCAGCGATGTCCTGACGCTGGGTGGCAATTTCAAGCTGGAGAATGACCAGATCATCATGGGCGGGCAGGCCATCGCCGCGACCGGCCTCGGTAATTTCTCTCTGGATGCTGCGGCAAGCCTGACCGGTTCGACACCCGGCGGCGCGGTCGCGCTCACTGTCCGACCGCAGCTTCCGGCTGGCTGGAGAGCGCGCGGCAGGACGCTCGACGGCTTTCTGGAATACACTTCCGAAAGTTTCGGCGACAATGTCTTCACCCGCCGGGGCGGAGGACTGCGCACCGGTGTCAGGTTTACCGAAATTCTCATTCCCGATCGGCTGAACTTCACCGGCAATGTAGGCTTCAATTCGACCTTTTCTGGCCGGGGCGGGTTTGAGACGACGGCAAGTTTCGCGTATCGCTTCGAAAACAACCTCGTCGCCCGGCTGACGGCGGACTACCGTGAAGCAGCCGCGTTCGACGAAGCCTTCGCGGTGCGGATATCCATTGCCAAGCAGTTTGGCAGGCAGACGCGCGCGGTCGCCAATTATGATACGCGCCGTAATCGCTACAACGCCAACATCGATTACAGGTCGCAGTATGGCGGAATCGGAACCGTCACCGCCAATCTCGCGACCAGCGGTGCCGATACGCAGCAGAGGGTGATCGATGGCTTCGCCAGCTACACCGGCAATCGCTTCGAAGCGACCGGCGGCTATACCCACATCATCAGCGAGGGCCGCGCCGACGAGATCGGGAGCCTGCGCGCCAATATTGCCACCAGCATCGCCTTCGCCGGGGGTGAAGTGGCGATCGGGCGGCCCGTGCGGGATGGATTTGCCATTGTCGGCGGGCACGAGACACTCGATGGACGCCAGATCGTGGTTGCGCCCGGCAACGATTTTCAGGGCGACATCGCCCGTTCGGGAAGCCTGGGTCCTGCGCTGGTACCCACGCTCAACGCCTATTCGCTCAACCGACTGCCGATCGACGTCATCGACCTGCCAGCGGGCTATGACATCGGGACGGGCATCGTGGAATTCTTCCCGCCGCTGCGGTCGGGCTACGCCATCGAGATCGGGAGTGACCGGCGCGCATCGCTCATCGGGGTCTTGCTTGATCAGTTCGGAAACCGTCTGGGCTTTTCCGTCGGCACGGCAAGCTCGCGCGGTGACGTGGAATTCGGCGAGCAGAAGGTGTTCACCAACCGGCAAGGGCGGTTTGCGCTTACCGGACTGATTCCGGGCGAGAGCTACAGGATGGTGTTCACTGAAACCGGACAATCGGTGATCGTAACCGTACCCTTGGAGGCCGAGGGCTTTGTCGACCTCGGCGCAATCATGGTAGAGGATCAACAATGAACGGATTCCACCTTCTTCTTGCTTTCGTGGCCGGGGTCGCGATTCCTGCGAGAGCAGCAGCATGCGAAATTTCGATAGCCGCGCCGGGTTCGGTGCAATTCGAAGGTGAATCAGGACAGGGGTATGACAGCTTCACGGCGCTGCAGTTCGAAACCGATTTTATCGTGATACTGGAAAATCGCGGGGCCGAACCTTGCGATGGGCTTGCGTCTTTTCGCGTTCCAGGCGCGCTGATCCGGTTGCTTGATACAGGGGGCGCCAGCCTCACCTACGAGATCCTCGGCCCCACCAATACCAACAGCGTCATCACGCCTGCTGGCGATCCGATCGATCGTACCGAGGCGGTGCTGCTTCAGCTCGCATCCGGCCAATCGCAGCAACTCGCGTTCCGCTTCCGCGTGCCTGCGCAGCAGATCGTCCCGGCCGGAACGTACAGCCAGTCTGCAGTGATCGAGTTCGTCGAAACGGATGACGCCGGTTTGCCGGTCGAAAGATCGCTTGAATTCATCGCACGGGTCCGTTCGTCGATGACCCTGATGCTTTTCGATAATTCCGTCACGCGGGGCGCAGGCGACGGGCGTTCGGCCGTTCTCGATTTCGACGTGCTTGAAACGGGCGAACAATTGTCGCTGTCGCTGCTCGTGGTGTCGAACGATCCCTACACAGTCGATTTCCTTTCGGAACATGCCGGACGCCTGGCGCACTCGGTTCTGGGCGACGCGCACGTCATACCGTACCAGCTCACGCTCGATGGCGCGCCGATCCCGCTCGGTCCTGCGCCGGCGGGAACTGCGCGACGCGAGCCGACGCCCGCGGGCGGGAACCAGTCGAGAATAGCGGTCAGGATCGGCGAAGTGGGATTGGCCCGCGCTGGAACGTACGAAGACGTGATTACCGTCTCGATCCAGCCGGACTAAGCTTCCGCGCGGATATCAAAAAGGAGGACGGGCGATTGATCGCTGGTTCCCGACACAGGGCTGACCGTGACCGTTTCTTGCCCGGCATAGGCATTTGCATAAGTCGCTATTTCGAAGCTGCTGCCGAGTTCGACGTGAATCGTCGTGCGACCGTTGCTGATCAGGTAGCCTGCGGGATCGCCGTCCAGGAGAGTTCCGGTAACCGAAGCCCCCTCTCGCTGGTTGCAGAATACCGACAATCGCGCCGACAAGATACCCTGCGCGCGCGCGAAGCTCTCACTCGAAAGCGCACAGACGACGGGAACGCTGCCTCGAATTTCGATGACGTTCTGGGCGATGGGTGCCGCCATGCTCTGTGCGACGATCACCATCGATAGGCTTGCTGCACCGAACATCTGTTTTCCTCCACGCGCGATCAAGGAGATAGGCGTCGAAGGTTAATTTCCGTTTAGCGCCTCGGCGAAATGGCACCTAACGGGGGCTTTGCGCAGTCGGTCCATGGATGTCCCGGGTCGGTCGCCCTGATTCACGGAAGGGTCTTGCCGTGCGCGACCTGACCATTTGCGAGTATCAGGATTTCCGTTTCTTACGCGCAGCATAGCGCGCATCACGAGCAGCCTTCAGTTCCGCTTCGGACTTCGGCGGCGGCGCCGGTTTTTCGCGCTCACGCTTTGCCTCGGCCTGCGCTTCGCGTTCACGAAGGCGGGCTTCTTCCTTTTCCGCACGCTTGGCAGCTGCCTTCGCATCGCGCTCCTGCTGCCGCGCAACGCGGGCTGCGACCTCGGCAGGATCAAGCTTGGGGGCGGCCTTCAGCTTCTTCAAAGCGCTGGTCTTGGCCCGGGCCGAAGCTGCGGCGCGGTCCTGAAACCCCGGTTCTTTGTAGCCCTTCATCGTCATTCCTCGTCAAAATCATGTGTGCCGCAGTGCAAGACCGGGTCTGTTAACGGCGCGTGTGGTCGAAACTGGTCGTGGGGGCAAGGGCGGTCACGATCCGGCGGCCCGAACGCCGGGCTGAAGGAGGGTTGCAGACCGACGCAATTCCTTTGCTGTAACACCAGCGCACAGACCATTTGCCAACTTCGATCAGGGAAATTCGGGATCCCCGATCCTACACGGTCGCTCGTCCACATTCACCATATCCCATCCATCCCGGCACTGGCCCACGCATCCGCTTCGATTGCGCAAAGTTGCGCATCGGAAGCGCCGAGCTTCCTCTTTCAGGGGCCTGTCGGTTCATCCTCCGAGGTTTTGCATGCGTTCATCCCTGCTGACCGCCGCCGCCACCCTCTCGATCCTGACGCTTGCGGCATGCGGCTCGAATGATGCCGCGGATGATGCCCGAGAAACGCCCCGGCCTACGGCGCGCGCAGACACCAACGGTGCAGACGCGATGGCCTCGCGCGATCCCGGTTCTGAGCCGGATTCGGGGATGGCGCAGGCTAACAACATTCCGGATCCGGAGGCTCGGCCCGTCATGCAGGCCCAGGTGGTGCTGGAGCGGCTTGGCTTCGGTCCGGGCGTGATCGACGGGAAGCGAGGCATGTCGTTGAGCAATGCAATCGCAGGATTCCAGGAATCGCGCGATCTTCCGGTCACAGGCGAATTCGACGAGGCAACCCAGCAGGCGCTTGCGCAATGGGATAATATTCCTGCCACGCGCGTGGTGACCATTCCGCAGGATTGGGGAAATGTCGCCTTTGCCGAAGTGCCCGAAAGCGCTGCGCAACAGGCGCAGATGAAGCGTTTAGGGTATGAAAACATGGCCGAGAAACTGGCCGAGCGCTTTCACACGACACCCGAGGTACTCGCCGAACTTAATCCCGGCGGGCGGCCAGCCGGTTCTCCAACAAATGCCGATTCGCCGAGCCCGTCCGGCTCCCCTTACAGACCGGGTCAGCAATTGCGCGTCCCCAATGTCGGCGCCGACCGGATTGTTGCATCCGAAATCGACAACAAGGACTGGCTGGAAACCCTGCGATCACTGGGCGTGGGCACTGACCAGCCCGAAGTCACCCGGATATTGGTCGACGAATCCGAAGGCTGGCTGAAGGCCTATGACAGTGACGGTCGGCTGGTTGCGATGTATACCGTCACCACCGGCTCGCGGAACGACCCGCTCCCCGTGGGGGACTGGAAGGTGACCGGTGTCGCGTACAACCCGCCCTTTGCCTATGATCCCGACCTGTTCTGGGACGTGCCCGACAGTGCGGAGGACCTACAACTCCCGCCGGGACCGAACGGTCCGGTGGGCGTGGTCTGGATCGATCTAACCAAGGAGCATTACGGAATCCACGGCACGCCTGCGCCCGAAACCATCGGCCGCGCGCAAAGCCATGGCTGCGTCAGATTGACCAACTGGGAAGCTGCACGGCTGGCGCAGATGGTCAGTCCGGAAACGCAAGTGGTGTTCAGGAAGTAGAGCCCGCCTGCTCTAGTACGAGCCGCGCGCTGCGAACACGCTGGGCACCGTCATCACGATGATCCTGAGATCGCGCAGCACGCTTTTGCTGCTGACATATCTGGCATCGATCAGCACCCGCTCGAAATAGCGGATGTCGCTGCGGCCAGAAATCTGCCACAGCCCTGTCAGTCCCGGCCGGACGAGGCAGTAGAGCGCGAAATGCTGGCCGTACCGCTCCGCTTCGGCCTCGACGATCGGGCGAGGCCCAACGATGCTCATTTCGCCCCGCAGGACGTTAATTAACTGCGGCAGTTCATCGAGACTCGATTTACGGAGAAAATTCCCCAGCGGCGTGACACGCGGATCGTTGCTGAGCTTCTGCGATTCCGCCCATTCGCGCGCCGCACGCGGATCAGCCCGCAGCAGCGATTCGAGCCGCGCTTCGGCATCGATCACCATCGTGCGGAATTTCCAGCACAGGAACGAGCGCCCATCCTTGCCGATGCGCCGATGCCCGAAGAACACCGGTCCAGGGTCGCAGATCTTCGTCGCGAGGGCGATCAGAGCGAATAATGGCAGAAAAAACAGCAACGCGAGGCTGGCGATCAGAATATCGATGCCTCTGGAGATCGCCCCCGGATTATACACGAAGAATGGAACGGGCTGGCTGGTTGTCGCTGCCGGCGTGTTCGATCGATAGTGCATGTTTCCTGCCTGTTGTTCTGGTTGCAATCCCTACGATGGAACCGAAATTAGACAGGATTCGAATTGAGCGCTGGCCCCCAGAATCGCTGTCCTATTGCGAGCAACTGTGTAGAAACATCGCAGGGGCGAGACCTTAGGACAGGTTAATATCAACCTTACTTATTGCAATTCGGTGCCGCAGAAAACTCGGTTCGACCTGTTTCGATAAGATGCGGCAAAAAACGCTAGGACAGCGCCGAAGATTGCGCGAACAGGGCGATGCAGGAAAAACGCGCCAAACAAGCGCGTCGAGCAATCTGGCGGGAGCGGCGATGGCGGAAATTTCTGGGGTGCAAAGCGGTTCGAGACCCGCCGATCGTGCGCAGGTCAAGCAGGCGCGGCGCAGCGATCGGCGGTTTGCCCGTCCGGTTCGGTTGGCGATCATGCTGGTGGTGCCGATTATCCTGTGGGCCGCTGTCTTCGTCGCGGTGCGCGCAATGTTCTGAAAGGGACGAAGACCCAATTAGCTGCCGGCGCCGGTTGGCGGGGCCATGGTTACAACCGCACACGGAAACTTTTCCTGCAATGCCGACACGACGACCGACGCGGCCTGCGCCGAGGTGAGGGATGGATTCGCGACCAAGTGCGCCTCGAATACATCGGCCAACTGGCCAAGCGTAAGGTCTCGAGGAAGGCACGGATCGCCACCGCCCAGCCATTCCCGGTAAGATCGCGCCGCATCCGCGGTGGCGGCGAGATAAGCAAAGCAGTAACTCCGCCCGAAGCTGGAATTCTCGCGGCATTTTCGCAGCAGTTCGCCGGCGGATTCGAACCCATCGACCGGATCGCTCGCGACCGCACCCCGGCTTTGGGCGGCGAGCGGCATTCCTGGCAGGGCCGCCATCACCGTCAGACACATAAGCGCCAAGCCCCGAACGGCAGCCCTCATTGCGTCCGGTCTTCCTCGGTTGCGAGGCGTAGCGGACGCGCCTTGAACAGAACGGGTGCCGCTGGGCGGGCGTCCAGTGCGCGCATTCCGCCGAAGCCATCGGCCGCGCTGCCATCGGGCTCGCCAGCCGTCATCAATGCCTGTTCCTCGCCTCTTACCGCGGCCCGCGCGCTCCATTCGGCAATCAGCGGCTCGCGCCCGGCATAGGCCGACGAGAACGCTTGAGGCCGCCCCGCATTTCCGCGCCAGCGATAGAACACATGACGTCCGATCTGGCCAGTATAGTCGAGCGTCCGGCTCCAGTAGGGCTGCACGTAGTCGGCGTGATAATGAGTCGACAGGCCCACCTCCTTGGCCACCGTTCCGCCCAATGCAGCCTTTGCGACCAGATTGGCCTTGCGCCACAGGTTGAGCATCGGGGCGCGGGCGCGCGACCCATCGCAGGTGAAGGTGAACTGGCAGCCAGTCGACAAATGCTGCCCTTCGAACACCACGCCGCACACACTGTTCGGATATTCCGGGTGCCGCACACGGTTGAGCACGACCTGCGCGATGGCGCGCTGGCCGGCAGCCGGTTCGAGCGCGCCTTCGTAATAGATCGCCTGCGTCAGGCAATCCTCGGCGCGGGCCGGACTGGCGGCATCGCCATAGGAGGCAACGAAAGGCACCGCAGGATCGATCGCGAAGCGCGGCGTCTCGGGTGTCGGCACGGCTTCGCCGCTGCGCGCTGCGGCGTCGCTAACGGCTGTCAGGTCCGGCAAGGCGGCTTCGAAGCTGGCCGAATTACCCGATTGCTCCGGCACGATGAACAATACCGCCGCCGCCACTGCAGCCATGAAGCGTAAGCCCCAGGCGTAGCGCCTCCCCGCCCGGCTTGAGCGGGTGGAGGGCGCGCGGTAGGCGAAGGTGGCATTGGCAGTCTGTGCGGAGGACATAGGCGTCGCGGTTCTCCTCGTGAAAGTGAGCGAGGGGGGCTATTGGGCATCGCGTTGCGCAAGGCGCTGCCGCAAAGGCGGCTTCGCGGCCCTAAAATGGATTGCTATCCTCACCCTTTGTGCGGGGAGGTGCCCTAGGCGCGCGCTGCAGCCCTGAACCAGCGAGGCAGGAACTGGGTGAGCGCCCAGCGCCACGTGAAAGGCCGACTCGGGCGGTGCCGGATCGCTCGTGCTGCGTGCGCCAGGGCGTTTGCGGTTCGGCCCCCGGCCAGAAACAGTTCGCGCTCTGCGCAGGCGATGAAGAACAGGTGCGCGACACCAGCGCGCTTCATGTCATCGCCATAGCGCGCCATCAGAATGCGGCGAGATTCGCGGTTGGCGTGCGGGTTGCGCGAGACGCGGGTAGCGCCGCTCTGATGGGCTGTGTCCTCGCTGTCGTGGTAGCGCGCACCGGGTGAAGGCACGCAGTCCGCCTCGAAAAAGCGCGCGACGCGCAGCACAAGATCATAATCCTCATTCGCGGAGAGCGCGGTGTCGAAACCGCCGACCATATCCAGCGCCGCGCGCCGGAACATAGATGTGGAACCGCTACCAGTCACCACGTTGCGGGCCAGCAGATCGCGATAGATCCAGCCGCGATGCAGCGCCTCGTGCACATGGCGCGCGCCGTCCGCGCCGGAGCTTTCGAAGCCTGTGTAGACGAGGCCGAGTCGGGGCGAGCCTCGCGCAAAGCATTCGACCTGCGCCGCCAGCTTTCCGGGGAGCCATTCGTCATCGGAGTCGAGCAAGGCAACGAACTCGCCCCGCGCTTCGGCGATCCCGCGGTTGCGGGCGGCAGCGACCCCGGCATTGGGCTGGGTGACTAGCCGCAAGCGCGGGTCGGATATCGCTTCGACCACGGCGGCGGTACTATCGGTCGAGCCGTCGTCGACGACGATGATCTCGAACTGCTCGTAATCCTGCGCCAGCACACTGTTCACGGCGCGTGCGACTGTGGCAGCCCGATTATAGGCGGGAATGATGACACTGATGAGCGGAGGGATGGCGAGCGGCGCGGAACAGGAGCTGCTCGCTGCTTTCGGGGACGGCAGGGGCGGCGCGGGGGCCGGTCCAGGCGGGCCGGAACCTAGAGGCAAGCTGCCCGCAAAATGGCCTGCTGGCGGCGGCGGGTTGCCCAGCCGCGCCAAGGCATCGGTGCAGCGCCGCGCAAGCGCTGCTTCGTCGGCGCCAAGATCGGCGGCCAGCATATTAAAAGCCTCGCCAAGCGGTTGGCGATAGGCCTCGATCCGCCCCTCGATCTGCAGCAGACGGGCAATCCGTTCGAGCACGGCGAGCCGCGATCCGAGCCCTTCGCGGCTCATGCCGCCCGCCGAAAGCGAGTGTGCGCCGGTCCGGCGGTAAAAGCCCGCGCCCTGCTCTGTCCGCGCCAGAACATTGCCCCGCACAAGCCCGCGCATCATGATGTCGCCATCATCATTGACCCCAATGTCGGGATCCCAGCCGCCGCTGCGATCATAGGCCTCCCGGCTCCACAACACGCTGCAGGGCGGGTGATACCATCCGGTGAGCCACGCTGCGAGGTCATCCTGCCCCGGTCGGCGCGGCGCGCAGGATGGCGGCGTCCAGACCCACGCCGGGCCGCTTTGTTCGAGCCGACACCACGGCGCGGCGGCGATGTTGCCCGCGCCCGATGTCAGCGCCTCCACCATCGCGGCGATCGTTTCAGGCGCGATAAGATCGTCGGCGTCGAAGAACATCAGCGCCTCCCCCTGCACTGCCGCCGCACCCGCCAGCCGCGCCCGACTGGCGCCGCGTATCGGTACATCGATCATGCGCACCGAACCGCCGAAGCCGCGAGCGATATCGCGGCTGCTATCGGTCGAGCCATTATCCGCGACAACGATTTCGTGCGGAGGATGGGTCTGGTTGAGCAGCGAGCGGATCGCTGCGCCAAGGTGGGCTTCCGCATCGAGGCATGGGATGACGACCGAGACCTTCACCCGATGCGCTCCAGCGCCTCCTCGACCCGCGCGATGTCGATGGTAAGATCGCGGTCGAGCGGGTGGTCGGCCTCCCCCGCCTGCTGGTGCAGCAGCCAGTATCCGAGCCCGAGGCTTGCCGCGAGCGCGTAGAAATTGGGATTGGGAAAGCCGGGATCGGCCATTTCGACCACATGACCGCCCTCGGGACAGAACAGCATATTGGTCAGCCCCGCGCCGTGCGGAGCCAGCAGCACGCGGGTCTGCTGCATCATCCGCACCTGTTCGGGAAAGGCGAGGTCTTCCATCAACACCTTTTCGAAGCCGCGCCGGTGCAGCATCGCCCATAGTGCGCTCTCGTTGGTGATCCGCCGCCCGCGCGATTTCTCGCGGCTGATGAAGATGCGGCGATGGGGTGCGGCGGCGTTCGAGCCGGGTTCGACGAAGGCATCGCGCACCGCGCGCATGTGGGCCGGGTCGAAGCGGTCGGTGCCCACCAGCGTCAATTCGTCCACTTCGACCGGGCGCGCCGGGTCGAACGAGCGGAACGCTTCGGGATCGATCCCCAGCATCCGCATGCTCGCGTCCATCACCCGCGTGCGCTGGCGCGGCATCAGCACCTCGCCCAGCATCCCGCGCTCCTTGAGCAGCAGCAGCTTGGGCAGGTGCGCGGTCAGCCAGTGCGAATGGTTGTGATAGGCGCGCTCGAGAACCCACGTGGCGCGGGCGAAATGCTGCGCCGCGCCCTTTTGCATCGCTGACTGCGCGGCGTGACCTGCGCGGTGCGAAATTTCGCGGCATTCCAGCGACGTATCGTCGGCTGTGATGATGGCGGGGAAGAAATCGCGTTTGCCGGGCGTGTGGAAGAACAGCAGGCGGACATCGGGAATGCGCGCGATCCAGCTTTCGGACACCGCACGTTCCGGCACATCATATTGCGAATAGCCCCAAAGCGCGCCGTCGCGGCTAAGCGCGTCGCGTTGCGTCACGTTGCGCGGCAGCGGAAAGGCGCTGCGCGAGGCGGGGCGAAGCACCTGCTTGGTGTGCAACCTGCCGGTGCGCTCAAGATATTCGTCCAGGCTTTCGCGCGTCCGCCAGCGCCACCCGAGCAAGGCAGGCGGGATACCGTGTTCGACCGCGCGTTCGGGCATCCGCTTGAGGTGCCACAGCATTGAATAGGGCAGGTCGGCCAACGGCATCTGCATCGCTCCACTCCTCATGTCGCTGTCTGGCTCATGCGGCCATCTCGCGGAATTCGTGGTGGCCGCGCCTGAGGCTTTCGTAATCGCCCGCGCCTTCGACCCGCCCGTCCTTGAGATAGTAGAGCATTTCGCAGCCCTTCACCGTCGACAGGCGGTGGGCGATCATCACCACTGTCCGCTGCCCGCGCATACCCTCGACCGCGTCGATCACCGCGCGTTCGGTGGTGTTATCGAGGGCGGAGGTGGCTTCATCGAGAATCAGGATGGCGGGATCATTGTACAGCGCGCGGGCGATGCCGATGCGCTGGCGTTCGCCGCCCGATATGCGCACGCCGCTTTCGCCCACCGTTGTCTCCAATCCGTGCGGCTGGCGGTCGATGAAACGGTCAAGCTGGGCGAGGCGGATCGCGGAGGTGAGCGCGTGCTCGTCAACTTCGTGATCCTCCAACCCCAACGCGATGTTGCGGCGGATGGTATCGTCGAGCAGATAGATCGACTGCGGGACATATCCCACGCGCGAGCGCCAGCGACGCAATTCGCTTGGGCCCAACGGGTGGCCATCCACCACCAGCCCGCCGCGCTCAGGTTCAAGCAGCCCGAGCAGGACATCCACCACAGTCGATTTGCCCGCTCCGGTACTGCCGACCAGGCCGACCGCAGCGCCCACCTTGATATCGATATCGACGCCCTTGAGCGCGAAATCGGCCGCGCCTTCGTAGCGGTGCCAGACCTGTTCGAGCCCGATACTGCGGGCCGGTTGGCTGCGCTCGGTCGGCGCCTCCGCCCGCCCGCCAGGCAGTTGGGCATCGCCGAGCAACGTAAGGTCGCGGAAGATCGGTTCGATCGAAACGAGGCTGTAGCGCAGATCGGCAAACTGGTTCATCGCCGCGCTCGACGCTTCGCGCAGCCTGACAAGGCCCACCACGAACAGCGAGAGCGTGACAAGAATGCTTTCGGTCTCGCGCCCTTGCAGCACCAGCCCGCAGGCGAGCGCCAGCAATCCGGTCATCGCCACCATTTCCGAAGCGGGCGGGATGATGCGGGTGATGAACATTTTGAAGCGGTTGACCCGGGTGATGCGCTCGACCGCGTTCAGCACCCTGCCGCTGAAGAATTCCTCGCGTCCCAGCGTGCGGATCTCCTTGATCCCGCCGAACGCCTGATAAAGGCTCTGATTGAAGACCTGCCGGTTCTTTTGCTGAATCAGGCCGAAACGTTGCAGCCGCCCTGATACGCCGCGCACCGCCAGCACCGCGATCAAACCCAGAAATGCGATCCAGGCGAGCGTGATGACCGGCTCGACGAACAGCAGGAAGCCCAGCACTGCGACGAGGATGATCAGGCGGGTGCAGAATTCAAGGATCGTCAGAATGACATTGTAACACACCACAATCACTTCGCCGTCGACATTGCGCAGCAATTCCGAGCGGTTGCGTTCGAGGAAGAAAGCGTAAGGCGCGTTCATGTAGGCGCGCATCAGGCGGCCGGCGATCGCGAGTCTGCGGTTGGTCACATAGCGGATCTGCGCCCAGTAATTGAGCGCCAGAAAACCGTTCTTGAGCGCGAAGATGCCGAGCAGCAGGGCCGCGCCCCACAATACCAACTCGCGGCCGGACAGGGTTCCGGTAAGGTCGCCAAGCACTGGCCCGACAACTGGCAATGTCGCCATCGCGTCGCGGTCCACCACGGCGCTGACGAATGCAGGCACTGCGGCGAGACCGGCGATTTCCAGAACCGCGCCGATCAGCATCATTCCGAACAGCAGCAACGCCCGCAACCGATCCCGCCGCGATAGAAGCGAATAGAGCTTCCTCAGCGCAGGCAGAAATGCACTCGCGCTGTCGGACTCCAGGCCTTCGTTCGTTATTCCATCATCGCCCGGACGCGCCGCCCCCGGATTGTCCTGAATACTCATGCAGTACGGGCAAAGCCAAGAGGTGCGGCGCCGGTTTCAGCGCTGGCGACAGCGATAGCGTGGTAATCGGGCGTGCGCCCCTGAAGTGCTTCGTCCCACAGGTCGGTGAGCAGGTGTTTATGCCGTTCGATATCGGATTTCTTGGCCTGTTCGAAACCGCGTTCGCGCATTTCCTCAGGCACGGGGCCGGATACGATCCCCGGCAGCTCATCGATTGAATCGTACAGCACGCCGGCGCCCTCGCCGACATATTGCGCAAGATCGGGACGCAGGTTGGGCATGCACACACCGACCCCCGCAGCCTGCGCTTCAGCAATTGCCATTGGCCAGCCGACGGTGGGGATGTCGAAATCGCCAGTGTAGACCAGCCACCGGTGCTTCTTGTATTCGGCCGGCATGGCTTCGGGCTGGATCAGGTCGATGAAATTGACCCGCGCACCCATCTCGGCCGCGTCGCGCTTCAGTCCGTCGATGTGGTAGCCCATGGCATAAAGGTTGAACTCGCGTTCGGGCACCTTCTTCGCCAGCCGCAGAAAATCGGGCATCGCCTTCTTGGGGGTGGCAACCCCGGTGTTCATCACGGCGTCGCCGTTGGGCGAACGGTCGTGGAAATGCTCGAAGCGGACGACGGGGAAGCAATCGATCAGCTTGGCCTCACTCACCCCGGCCCGACGCAGCCACGGGCGCGAGCAGGGAAAGGTCAGCACGCCGAGGCACAGATCGCTGTCCATTGCCCGGATGCCTTCCATGAACCAGGGCGTGCGTTCCAGCGGCGGCTGGCGCTTGATCATCTGCTTGATCCGCCCCTTCAGGCTCTTCTTGCGCAGCGCGATGGTGTCGAACGAATGGGTGCGCACGGTAAAAGGAATGCCGGTGATCTCGGCAAGCTGGCCGATAAAGCGCAGTTCGGTCAGATAATGGGTGTGAAGAATGTCGGGCCGGAATTCGCGCACGGCGGCGACAAAGTCATCCATGTCCTCGGCAAAGCTGTGCGGGCGGTGATTGTCATAGGGGATGTCGGGGCCCTTGCGGGTGACGATCCTGACCTCGTAATCCTGTTCCAGCGCCTCGATCTCGTTCTTGATATAGGTCTGGCTGATCTGCGGATATTCCTTGAGCAGGAACAGGACGCGAGGCTTGTTCGATGTCGGTGCGCCGGGGCTTCGGCTGGTGCTCAGGACGTTCATGTTCGAATCTCCAAGGCCTCGTGATTAGGATGTGCAGGGGAGATCACATCCCCCGGCGGCGCGACTCTCTTGGTGCGGTGCAACAAGACAGGCTCGCGGCCCGTGCGGATACAAAACAGGTTAGACATGGGCGCTGCTGCCCGTTCCCTGCATCGCCGGAAGGCCGAGCATAATCGCCTCGTAGGCGCGGTGGGTTGCGCCCACATCGAAAGCGAGCGCGCGTTGGCGAGCAGCATTTGCAACAGCATGGCGCGCCTGCCGGTCAGCCAGCAGCTCTGCAATGGCAGCGCTAAGAGCTGCGGGATTCTCCGGCGCGACCAACCGCACCGCAGTGCCTGCGCTCGCCGGAACGCCGCCGACAGATGTCGCGATGCAAGCCGTCCCCGTCGCCATCGCTTCGAGCAAAGCCAGCGGGGTGCCTTCACTGCGGGACGATAATACGAACAGATCGGCGCACTGCAGCCGGGCGCGCACTGCTTCACGCGGCAGCCGTCCGGCGAACTCCACCCGATCTGCCACCTGCGCCGCACGCACTTGCTGTTCGAGCGCCGCCCGCTCTGCCCCCTCGCCGATCAACGTGAGCCGCGCTTCGATGCCCTCGGTCCGAAGGCGTGCAAGGGCGTCGATCAGCAGGTCGAACCCCTTCACCCGTTCTAGGCGACCGACCGCGACGATCCGCCCTGTGACGGAGCCTTTCGCCGGTCGGGTTTGCATGGCAGGATGCCAGAAGTCGGTATCGATGCCATTGGCGATCACCGCCACCGACACTCCCCTCCGCACCGCACCGATCCGCGCAGCGATGTCCTGCGATACCGCTGTCACCACGTCCGCTCCGGCAAGAATGGCGGGCAGATGCGGCTCGTCCTGCCTAAGAGGACGCAGCACATCGCTGCCATGGCAGGTCAGCACGGTGCGAAACCTGAGCCATGGCGCAAACAGTTGGAAGTAGCGCGCTGCTGCCGAGGCGAAATGGATGTTGACCACCTCTGGCCGTTCGCGCAGCAAGCGGGCCAGAAGACGCAAGGCGGTTGGAAGGTGCAGCCAGCGCTTCTGCCCGGCACGCACGGGGAAGTGTTGGACCCATTCTCCCGTGTCGCGCTTTCCGGTTCCTGTCGCGCTGTTCCAGCCCAGCGAAACCCGGTGGCCACGTGCGCAAAGATGATCGCACAGCGAGCGGACGACCGCCTGTGCCCCGCCCGCTTCATCGCGTTCGACATTGGCATAGACGAGGATGCGCAGCCGCCGGGCGGAATCGGAAGCGGACGCCATGATAGAGCGCCTAGAAAAAGCGCTCACCCACTCTGATCGTATCGCCGGGACGCACTAGAAAGGCGGGGTTCTCATCGAGATCGACGATGCTTTCGCGCGTCTGGGTCGCCCGCTTCAAGAACACCCGGTCGCTCTTGGCGCGGTAGGTGAAGCCTCCTGCGGCTGCGATCGCCTGTTCGATAGTGAGCCCCACCGAAAAATCATACTGCCCCGGTCGGGCGACCTCGCCGAGAATGTAATAGGGGCGATAGTCGATGATCTCGGCGCTCACGCGCGGGTCGGCCAGATAACCTGAGCCGAGCCGGGTGGTGAGATCGCTCTGCAAATCCTCGACCGTGCGTCCCTCGACCTTGATGTTGCCGATCAGCGGGAACGAGACATCGCCCGCCCCCGTCACGCGGTATTCGCCGGTCAGGGTTTCCTCGCCGAACACGATGATGCGCAGCTTGTCGCCGGCGCCCAGCGTATAGGGCGCATTGGCCGCGATCGGCGTCGCACGCGGCAGGTCGCCTCCACCGGAACAGGCGACAAGCGCCAAGGACAGGCAAGCGGCGAGGAATGCGGTCAGCCGGGAAATCATGCAGGTTTCCTTTCGGGTCGGGAACGGGTTCGGGGCGATGCTCGGTGGCGGGGGACATCGGTTCGCTCGGCCTCGCGCTCGGACGAACCGAGCGGCAGTGCGAGCAGCGCGGCGAGCACGGCGTAAAGCACGACGGTTTCGGTCAGAAACGGACCGATGACGAGTTCGGTGCGCACCCGCAGCAGAATCGTCAGTAGCGTTACCACCGCAAAGGCGCGCGGCGCATCCACGCGCGCGATCAGCAGTGCGATACTTCGAAGAAAGACAAAGCCAACCGGCACCAGAAACAGCAGCAATCCGACCAGACCAAGGTCGGCCTGCAATTCGCGGAACGTGTCGTGGAAATGGAAGGCGCGCCCGTCGTCCTGATCGTTGCGGGCGAGCAGTCCCTTGCCTTGAGGCCCCAGCCAGATCGCCTTGTAGCCATGGCCGATCACCGGCTGCTGGCGGATCAGGCTGTCGGCTGCCTCCCACAACAAGGTACGGCCCGTCAGCCGCGAATCCTTGCCCAGCACGTCAGACCGGAAACGTGTCGCCTCGGCCTCGATCTGTGGCAGCCCGACCAGCACCGGCGCAGCAAGCAGCCCCGCTGCGGCCAATGCAAACATTCGTCCGCCGCGCCCCAGCCAGTGCGCCAGCGCCAGCAGCGCCAACATCGCCGCCATCAGAGCCGCCGACACGATCGCAGTCATGGAGTTGCCCTGCCACAGCACGAAAGCGGCCGGCAGCAGCATCAGCGCAGCCGCTATCCGGGTAAACGGGCGGTATCGTGCCGAAGCCAGCACGCACAGTGCAGAACCGATCCAGAACAGCGCGAAATAGCTGATCTGGTTTTTGGAACCCGCCAGCCCGATCAGCACCACTCCGCCTTCCGAGGCACCGGTGCGGCCAGAGGCAAGGCCCAGAATGCAGGCCAGCGAGACACCGATGAACACGGCCAGCACCAGTTGGCGAAGATCCAGAACGCGGGCGAGCACCACCCCCATCAACACGGTTATCAGCAGTTGCACGCCATAACGCAGCGAGATCATCGGCACGTCCGACCACAGCGCCGACATAGCGGCGAAGATGGGCAGCAGCGCGAAAGGCAGCGCCATGAACAGGATCGCAGGCAAGCGCCGCCAGCTGATCGCAAGGACCGCGCCGAACGCAGCAAGTTGCAGGAGCAGCGCCGCCACACCGACGGCCGGCACGCACAGGCAGAAGATCATCACTACCGCGAACGGGAACACAGGCAGGCGTTCGAAGCCGAAAACGTCTTCCGCCCCGATCGATCCTTGTCGCCCAATCCCGCTCGAATTCGCCAAGCTTGCCAGCTCCCTGTTTGCTGCGGACGGGAAGGTGGCCGAAGCGCAGCGAGGATTTGATCACACAGGTTAGCTTGGAAGGGCGCTTGTCGGCCCGGAGCGTTGCTGCATTCCGGCCTCAAAGCCGCGGTGCCAGGCTGCGTCCCAGCGCGACGGGACGTGGCCGATCCGGGCCAGCAGCGACAGCACCGCGATCCTTGCACGCGCTTTCAGCTTCGCCATTGTGCCGCGGCGAACCGGACCATGCATCCGCGCAAAACCGCGTCCGTGGCGGAAGGCGCGCGCCAGAATAAATGCCTCGTGGGTCTGGCTTGCACGAACGATATGGCGCACCTGCGGAGCGCTGGCGAACCACGCTTTCGCACCAGCCCCGCGCGCAACCCGCACACAGAACTCGGTCTCGCTACCCATCGGATAGGCCGCATCGGCGCTGCTGGGCCCGATATTCTCGTCGAAGCGGAAGCCGCGCCGGATCAATTCACCCCAGACTGCCATGTTCGGACCGAAGATCGCTTCTGGCGTGATCGGGCCGCTGGCGCGGCAGTTGCGCGCATAGATTTCCGCGTGCCATGGTCGGTATCGGCGCGGCACGGTGTCATCGACTGCGTCGAAGTCCGGTGCCACGCTTCCCCCGAACAATCCATGGCCCGGACGCGCGTCCAACACTTCCTTCCAACGAAGGATGAAATCAGGCGCGGGCACGGCATCGTCGTCGGTGAACACAAAATCGCAGGCAGGATTATCGATGCTGGCAAGCGCGCGATTGAGCGCGATGTTCTTGCCTGCACGCGGTTCGTCCAGAACCACCAGCGGCAGTCGGCTCTGCCAGCGATCGAGTATGGCGCGGGTCGAATCCGTGCTGGCATTGTCGACCGCCACCAGCGCCCAAGGAAAATCCGCACCTTCCTGTTGGGCATAGGCGGCGAGCACCTGCTCGATCCAGTCTGCCCCGTTATGCGTGGCGAACACCACCAGCAAGTCAGCCTTGCTAGCTAGCGGGACCGCGACGGGAAGTGCGGCGGCGATGGCATTGGCGCCTGATGCCGTCATGGGCCGACGAGAAAACGCGGCTCGGGCGGAAGCTGTGCGCCACCGGTCGTGCGCCTGCGCTGGCGTTCGCGCCACTTGTCCTGCGCCACGCCCTTGGCGGCATCAAGGATCAAGCGCGGTAGCGCGGCGTTTTCCGCCAGCGCCCGCACCAGCCCTCGTTCGCGCTTGGCATCAAGGAAATGGCGGTGGTGCCAGCGCTCGGCGCACTGAACGTGATGGGCGGCAAGCGCACGGCGATCAAAGGGCGAAAGCGGCTGGCGGAGCAACCGCTGATCGGCAGCGACCAGCGCAGCGAGATCGGCCGCAGAGTGGTTTGCGCTAAGCGAGGTCTCGCGCTCCACCGCGACATACCCGCAGGCCGCGATGATGCGGAACCGCGCGCCTGCCAGCAACATCCTGGCATACAGCTCAAAGTCCTCGCCGAGCCTCAGGCGCTCGTTATACGCCAGTCCGTGCTGTTCGAGGAAAGATCGCCGGATCACCGGTTTGAGGAAACCCAGTTCGCCGCGCGGACGGTCGGGCCTTGACATGTTGGCCCTGACGAACCGTTCGAACGTAAGCCGCTGGGCCATGCCTCCGGTGTCGAAAACGCTGCCACCGGCAAACTGCCTTGCCTTCTCGGCAGAGGCAAAGACGATATTGTCTGCCGAAAGATCCCAGTCTGCGTCCGGATCGGCCAATGCTGCGAAGCGCCCGGCGAGCAGGAAGTCGTCGGCGTCGAGGATCGCGATATGCGGGGCTGAGGACCGCTTGATGGCAAGATTGCGCGCACCGGCTGGCCCCAGATTGCGGCCGCTGAAAATGATCTTCAAGCGCCCCGACCCATCGTCGGCATCGCGTGCAGCCTGCGCAGTCCGATCGCACGAGGCATCGTCCACGACGACCACTTCGACGACTTCATCCTGACCGAGAGCCGAGGCGACGGCGCGCCCGATCGTGTCCTGCGCGTTCATCGCGGGGATTATGACGGCGATGTCCTTCATGGTGTCTGTCGCCCTTCGATCCAGCGTAACCGGCTGACTGCGCCACTGGACGCACCAACATTGTCCTTAGGCGGCAACCGGATCGGCGAAACTAACCCTGTTAAGGTCAGTCCTCCACCTGCCTGCCCTATCGCTTCGTTGCGGCGCAATCAGGGAGGAATCGCAGCGTAGCCATGCCCGCAGGTTCGGCACTCAGCCCCCCGCAGCTTTCGCTGTTGATGGTGGTCCGCAACGGGGCGGCGCATATCGATGCGGCGATTGCCTCGGCGCGGCGGCAGAG
This sequence comes from Erythrobacter sp. NFXS35, assembly GCF_040148725.1. Lineage (NCBI taxonomy): Bacteria > Pseudomonadati > Pseudomonadota > Alphaproteobacteria > Sphingomonadales > Erythrobacteraceae > Erythrobacter > Erythrobacter sp. NFXS35. The sequence goes on from NZ_JAGDEB010000002.1 coordinate 259,761, forward strand.
CCTTACCGAACTGGAAATTCTGGTGGTCGATGATGGTTCGACCGATGCGACCTGCTCCATCGTGCGCCGCCATGCCGCTGAAGATGCGCGCGTGCGGCTGGAGTCCGGCCCGCGACAGGGGCTCGCCGCCGTCCGCAACCGCAGCCTCGAACTTGCTCTGGCGCCTTGGGCGGCGATCCTCGACAGTGATGACATTCTCCACCCGCATCACGCTCGCAATCTGCTGGACCTCGCCAGACGACGCGGCGCGTCGATGGTCGCCGCGAACATGATCGCTTTCGACGCAGACAATGCCGAGCTGTTTGCAACCGGCAGCGAATGGTCGGGAGAGCGTGTGATCGGGCTGAACGCCTTCATCGACGCCGGGCGGCTCAACCAGAAGGGAGCATCGCTCGGCTACCTGAAGCCACTGTTCCGGCGCGATGCGCTAGCCGCGCACGGGCTGCGCTATGACCAGCGGTTGCGAATCGGAGAGGATTACGATCTCGTCGAACGCGCGCTGTCAAAGGGGCTCACCTATGCGTTCTCGCCCCAGCCGAGCTATTTCTATCGCCGTCATCCCGGTTCGACCTCGTTCCGGCTGGGCTGCGAGGATCTGCGTGCCCTGATCGCCGCCGACGACGAGCGCCCTTGCGCTTCGCACGGCAGCGCACTGGCCGCTGCCCATGCGGCGCGGCGGCGTTCGCTGGCCGCGGCGCTGGCCCATGCCGAGGCAGTCGATGATTTGAAGGCCGGACGCATCCTATCGGGTTGCGCACGATTGCTGCGTGATCTGGAGGCAGCGCGATTGATGGCCCGCAGCGCGCGCGAGGGGCTGACCCGGCGCATGGGGTTTCCTCTCCGGAACCCGGCGAACGGGCGCTGGTCGGCGGTGCTGTGCGGTGCACCGCTGCCCGGCTCGCGGATCGAGCGGGCGGCGCGGCTGCTGACGGGGCAAGGGTGCGACTTGCGCTGGGTCGAGGATGCGCGCTGCGCCGATCCGGTCGTTCTGGCGCAGGCCGGGCGCGGTGTCTCGCTGGTGCTGGTTGCAGATGAAGGCCAATGCGAGAACGTGCCCTTCGTGATCGCCGACCATGCGCCGGTGATCGGCGACGGGTCTTTCTGCCACCCTCTGATCGATTCTGTGCTTCCTGCCCGGCCCGCAGAGTTGCTGCGCTTCGCCATCGCACCCGAAGGCGCCGCAACACCGAGCCGTAAACAAGCGGAGGTCGCGGCATGAAGCGCGTGCTGATCATCAGTCGTCAGCGCCTGATCGGCGCGACCAATGGCAGTTCCGCCTATCTGATCGGCCTCGCGCGGGCGATCCGCGAGGCGGGGATGGAACCGCACCTGTTGCAGCCGTCACCGGGCATCATGGGCCGGATACCGTTCTTTCGGACGCACACGGATGTCGGCGCCTTTGCCAGCCACAAGGTGCGCGGCGTCGCCCGCTTGCGCCGCTGGTTCGTCTCCCGCGATCCGGCAGTGTGGCGCGACGCGGCTGTCGGCGCGGCCAGAGGGTTGGCGAGGCGGGCTGGCTTCAAAGGAGACTGGAGCCGCGACAGACCGCGCCCCTATGCCATTGCCGCAGAATGGAGCGAGGCTGACCGCGAATGGCTGCGCACCGAAGCGGGCGGACGCGATTGGGATGTGGTGATCGCCGACTACGCCTTTCAGAGCGAAGCCTTCACCGTGCTTGGCACACCCCGTGCCCGCAGCGCCATCATCATGCACGACCTGTTCCACGCCCGACCCGCGTCTGGCGAAGGCGGAGAGAAGGACAGCGTCGCGCTGCTCACCCGCAATGAGGAGCTGGCAATGCTCGCCAAGGCGGGCACAGTGATCGCGATCCAGCAGGAAGAAGCCGCATTCCTGCGCGAAGCCCTGCCGATGAGCCGGATCATCATTGCCCCCGCCACGCACGAGCCCGATCCTCCCGCTACGCCGGGCGACCCGCTGCGCCTGCTGTTCGTCGGCAGCCGCACCGCGCCCAATACGCACGGGCTCGGCTGGTTTCTCGAACGGTGCTGGCCGATGCTCAAGGCCGCATCACCCGCGACCCGGCTCGATGTGGCGGGCACGGTCTGCACCGATTTCTCCAGAAGGGTGCCCGATGGGGTGCGCCTGCTGGGCCTTGTCCCCGAACTCGCCCCGCATTACGCCTGCGCCGGAATCGTGATCTCGCCGCTGCGGTTCGGTTCGGGGCTCAAGATCAAGCTGATCGAGGCTCTGGCGAAAGGGCGGCCGGTGGTGGCAACCCCGGTGACGCTGCAGGGCGTGGCCGAGACGTGCGGGCAGGCGGTGATCGAAGCCGAGAGTGCGGAAGGGTTTGTAGCGGGCATTGTCGCCCTGCAGCGCAGCGAAGAGCTGCGGATGCGGCTTTCGATCGATGCGTTGCGGGTCGTGACAGAGCACTTTGCGCCGCTCAGCGCACACCGGGACTTTCGCGCCTGGCTTCAAGATGCGGCGAACGGCAGCGACGGGCCGGGCAGGCTCCTGCCGCCCGATGCGAGCGCGCCGATCTCCTGCTTCCAGTAGCCCGCCGACCAGCCAAGGTGCATGATCATGGCCGCGCTGCCTGCCCACGCGGCATCCGCGCGCCGTTCACGCAGAGCCAGCGCGATACCCCACGCCTGACACACGCCCGCCCATCCCAGCGCCGGCAGCGCAAGCGCCGGGACAATGGGCGCCCCCAAAGCCAGTGCGCAGGCTGGGGCAACCCCCAGCGGCAGGGCCTGACGTGCGCGCAAGGGGCGCCGGTGACGCCGCGAGGTGGCTGCCCGGCCCGCGCCATAGCGGAAATATTGTCGCAACAGGCTGCGTAGCCCCCGGCGCGGGAAATAGGTCACCGGCAGATCCGGCTCCAGCCAGATGCGCGCACCAATGGCAAGTAGTCTCAAGTCCAGTTCGGCATCTTCGTTACAGGCCATGTTCTCGCAATAGCCGCCCGCTTTCACGAACGCATCGCGGCGCATCAGCGCATGGTGACCATGGTCGACCAACCCCCCCGCTCCGCCGATCCGGTGCGCCGCGCCGCCGGTACCGAGCCGCGAGTTCTGCGCTGCCGCCACCCCTCGGGCGAACCCGCTTTCGGCAAAGGTTTCAAGCCGAACCACCACAGCATCGACGGCCTGTGCCTGCGCGGTCGCAACCAGACGCGAAACATAGCGATCGGGATAGACCCCATGCGCATCGATCCGCGCGATCCATGCGGCATCCGCGCCGTAGTGCGCCACCGCGCGGTTGATGCCGGCGCTCTGGATGCCGGCGGGGTTGTCCAGCAACGTGATTCGCTCGCACTCCGCGGCCATCTGCCGGATAATTTCGCGCGAACCATCGGTGCTGCCGCCGTCGGCCACCACAATGCGCCGGTTGGCCGGATCGGCCAGCAGATCGCGCAGCAGCGGTGCGATGTGTGCCGCTTCGTTTAGGCAGGGAATGATGGTGAGGACCGTGTCCTTCCCGCAGTTAATGGTGTCGGTCATGCGGCGGCTGATCCTGTGAGACGGGCGACCAGGCGCGGGTGGTCGTCGGGGGCGAAGGCAATCCGGTTTGCTGGCAGAGCCGCAACCTTCCGGCGCAGTGAGCGGTACTCTGCCGTGTCCATCGCGCTAAGCAGCGGGCCAAGCGCCGCACCATCTTGCAGGGTCACACCGACCCCGGCTTCGGTAAGCCAGCGGCCGGTCTCGACCCCCGCCAGCGCCACCGGGACAGCGCCGTGCGCCATGCTTTCGTAAAGCCGATTGGGCAGCAGCCAGCGCGAGTTGAGCCCTTCTTCGAAATAGTCGATGCACCACGCGAAGTGCACGCGGGCGTAAAGGCTAGACAGGTCTTCCGGACGGTAAGCTCCGGCAAACTCCACGCCGTCCAGCGCCGCGATCTGGCGTTCGAAATCGGGGAATTCGCTGGGTGAGGGGATGCCCGCGATCAGCACCTTGATGCGTCCCTGTGATTCGGCGGCAATCCGGCCCAGGAGAACGAGACTGCGGCGGCAGCGCAGCATCCCGAACCAGCCGATGACCCACGGCGCTTCTGGCACTTTCCCCGCGAGCGCGTCGGGCATTGCAGCGACCTTGTTCTCGATTAGTTCAATCGGCCCGCGATAGTCTTGCCGCTGCCGAAAGTAGTTGGTTTCGAAAGCGGGCGAACTGACCAGCACCAGATCCACCTTGCGCAGCAGCCATCGCTCAATCGCGCGCATCGCCTTGGCCATCGCGCCGCGCCCGAGCATCAGGCGGTGGATGTCGAGGCATTCGTAAATCAGCCGCTGACGCGGTTGGCGTAGCCGGGCGGCGATGATCAGCATTTCGAGATTTCGCGCGATGACAACGCTTGCGCTCCGGACCAGCGGGGCAACCCGACCGGGTGCCAGCAGCACGAGCAGCACAAGCAACGCCCGTCGCAAAAGACGGGCATCTTCAGTCCGCCCCAAGGCTAGAGGACGCGTCCCCGCTATCTGGCGGGGAGGTGTTCTGCGGTAGAAACCCGCGAGTCGGACATCGCCGCCACCTTCGGCAAGACTCCCCGTCCGCCGCGCAACGGCGGCATCGCCAAGATCGTGAACGAGATAGGCGATTGCGGCTGTCACTTGCCCCCCTGGACTTGCATGATCGGCCTGCAGGCATGTGGCGCACCCCTGCCGCGCGTGAATTCAAGCGGGTTGGCAACATCGGTTAGGGACGCAGGCTCTTGAACGGGGCACCTCTTCGCCGGCCGTGCAACCGGTGCGGAAACGTCAGAAAAAGGGGAATTGCGCTTGGCGGCTACCGCATACGGGCTCGTCGGTAACAGGACACATGCGGAGGAATCGGCAAACGAGCCGCCCGCCAGCGCGTCGGCCATGCGCGACGACCAGCGGCGTGGCCCCCCCGGCGGCGGTAGCGGCAACGGCGGCGGCTCTGGCGGGGGCGGTGGCGGCGGAGGGGCGCCATTTCTGCCCGATCCGGGCTTTCTGTGGTTGGTGTTTCGACGCCGTTTGTGGCTGTTCCTAGGCGTGGTGGCGGGCGTGCTGGCGCTGGTCGCGGCTTACACCCTGACCCGGCCGGAACTCTATTCCGCCACGGCAAGCATTCTGATCGAACCCCGTCAGCCCGAAGTGCTCGAATCCGACCCGGTCTCGCCCGAACTCGCCAGCGATACAAACGTGATCGATACCGAAGTCGAAATCCTGTCTTCGCGTCGCCTCGCAGGGCGAGTGGCGGAAGCGCTCAGGTTGCACACGTGGCCGCAATTCGCGGGGGCCAGGGTTCCGCCGACAGCGGCCGATGCACCAGGCACCCATCCGCTTGCCGGAGCGGTGCTGGCGCGCATGGACATCAGGCGCTCCGGCCTCACCTATCTCGTCGATATCAGGGGTGAGGCCGAAAGCCCGGAACTCGCCGCGGCTCTGGCCAACGAATATGCCAAGCAATATCTTGCACAGCAGCAAGATCGGAAGGCGGGCACATCGGAGGAAGCGCAGGAGTTTCTGCAGACCCGCCTCGTCGAATTGCGCCAGAACGTGGCTGAAGCCGATGCGGCGCTGCAGAACTACATGATCCGCAACGGGCTGATGAGCGCCGAGGGCGCGACGATGGCGGAACAGGAAGTGTCTGTCCTCAATCAGGAAATCTCTGCTGCCCGGGCCGCGCTGGCGGAAAAGGAAGGGCAGCTGTCCGCCGCCCGCAATCGGATCGGGCGCGGGGGAGGCGGGGCAGAGGTTCCGGCGGCGCTGCAATCGGGCACTGTCGCACAGTTGCGTGCGCGCGAGGCGGAACTGACCGGCGAGGTTGCTCGGCTGGAGAACCGGTTCGGCGATCAGCACCCCGAACTGCGCCGCGCACGCGGCGAGCTGGTCGATATCCGCAGCCAGATACAGCAGCAGATCGACCGGGTGATGTCCTCGCTCGAATCCGACGTGCAGGCTGCGCGCTCGCGTCTTGCCTCGCTCGAAGCCAGCCAGCGGCGCGCTCGCGGCTTGCTGGCCTCGAACAATTCTGCACAGGCAGGCTTCCTCCAGCTCGAACGCGATGCCGAAGCCGCGCGACAGATTTACGAGACCTTCCTGCGCCGTTCGCAGGATGTGGAGGCGCAATCCGGGCTGATCCGCCCCGATGCCTCGATCGAATCCCTCGCGCGCGTGCCGATCATGCCGTCGTCGCCCAGCTATCCCTTGGCAGCGGTGGGCGGCCTGACGATCGCGCTGATCCTCGGTTTCATGGCAATCGGCGGCGCGGAATATCTCGATGCACGCATCCGCACCCGCAGCGATGTGGAGCGACGGCTAGGTCTCGCTTATGCGGGCGCAGTGCCCGAGCTGGACAGCACCGTGAAGCGCTCCGTGCGGGGCGAAGTGCCGTACGAATACATGCTCGACCATCCGCAATCCAAGTTCACCGAGGCGATCCGCGCGCTCAAGAACACCTTGCTGCTGGGGCAGGGCAGCGCTGCAGGGCGCAGCATCGCCGTTACCTCCGCGCTCCCGCGTGAGGGGAAGTCGACCACCGCCATTTGCCTTGCCCGTCTGCTGGCGGATTCAGGGCTGCGCACCGTTTTGGTCGATTGCGATTCGCGCCGCCACGAGGTGAGCGACGCCTTTTTGGCTGAAGGTTGGGACGGGTTTGGCCAGTACCTGCGCCGCGAAGTTCCTCTGGCGCAGGCGCTGGCGGTGGACGAGCGCACCGGACTGGCGGTGCTCGGTTCGCGCCACGCCGACCACAACGGACGCGAATTATTCGTGCAGGTGCCGCTCACCGAATTGCTCGACGAACTGGCATTGCGATTCGAGGTCGTGGTGCTCGACACCGCGCCGGTGCTGGGCGTCGCCGAAACGCGGCTGATCGCGGCGGAGGTGGGGCAGGTGCTGATGCTGGCCCGCTGGCGCGACACGTCGATCAAGGCAGCAGAAACAGCCGCCGACTTGCTGCTGGCAGCCGATGCCAATCTGACCGGGGTGGCGCTGACTCGTGTCGACGTGCGCAAGTACGGCAGCACTGGCCAGCAGGACGTGTATTCCTACCACAACAAGTTCGCCGGATATTACGTGGATTGAACGACCGGGCAGCCGGGTGGACTAGAACACCACCCGGACACCTGTCATCAGCCTGTTGCGGGTGAACTCGCGGAAGAAATCCCCGTCCGAGAACCGTTCGAAGCGATCCGCCCGTGCGAACACGCGAAAGTTGCGATTGAGCCGCCAGGTGGCCTCCGCCATCAGGCTGTATTCCTGTGCGCTTACGTCGACCTGACCGATCGTGTCGATCTGGGCAAACGACGCCTCGCCTTCGAGCACGAAATTGCGCAGCAGTTCATGTTCCGCCACCAGCCGCGCCTGACTGCGAACATTGCCGCTGACCAGCTGCGAGCCGCCTTCTTCCACCTGCCGATCGGCAAACAGGCGGAGCGTGGTGAGCGGCGTCACCGACCAGGTGAGATTGGCCCCGAAGGATACGCCGGTGAGGCCTTGGGCGGATGGATCGTCGACCTCGCGGTGCAGCACCCCTGCCCTGATCTCGCCGAACAGCAGATTGTCGAGTTCGAGCCTGACCCCGGCTTCCAGGGTATAACCCGTCGTGTCCCGATCAAACGGATCGGGCTGATCTTCCTCGGCGGTGAAGGTTAGCCGGTCGACCTGTCCCCGCAGCAGTCCCGAAACGCGCGGCGAAATCTCCACCGCAGCGGTCAGTGCGCCGCGCATATAGACCGAGTCCCGGAAATCCTGTCCCAACACGCCTCCTCCCTGAGCAGGCACATCGTCAAAATCGAGAAGTATGATCTGCGCATCGCCCGTCATCTGGAGGGCGCCGAAATCGTGCGAAAGGCTGGCAAGCGCATCGGCACGCCGGAAGCGTGTGGGCTCGAGCGCTTCGCGCGCGATGGCGATGCTGGCGCGGTTCTCCACGAGGGAATCTATCGATGCAACCAGCCGCGCGGAGGTATCGCGATCGATGTCGAGGCGGCCATCAATCCGGGCGCCGCCTTCCATCGCATCTTCGCTGGACAGTCGGGCATGGAAGTTTTGCTGGATATAGGCGTTGGCCTCGAGGCTGTGGCGCTGCCACTGGGATTCCAGTCTCGCCGCGCCCCGGAGGGTCAGTTCGACATCATCCTCGCCGCCACCGGGCAGGGCAAGAATGTTGTCGTCGTATTCGATCCGCGCCTCGGCGCTCGGATAAAGCAGAAAGCTGCCTATGCGTCCGCCGACGGGTTCGTAATCGTCGAGTTCGCGCTGCCCGGGAGTGGGCGGTGCACCTTGGGCATACGCTGCTGTATGAAAACACGTCCCGAGCAGCAGCCCGGCGAAGAAGACACCTCCTCTTGCGTAGCCCCTTTTCTGGCGCAGTCGGTGCATTTGTCCCCCCTTTCTCTATTTTTTCCGATGTGGGATTCGTCGCAGGCGCGCCATAAGGCACTTACATAAATCAGGATTCCGGGGCGGAATGGAGAGGCTGGCGTGTCCCCACGTTGCGTTCGGCCATCACCAGCCGCGCCAGCGGGCCGTCACCTGCCGCGAGATCGGAAAAGCGGCCCACTTCGACCACGCGTCCCGAATTCAGCGCGATGACGTGGTCGGCAGATGCCACCATCGACAGGCGGTGCGCTATGGCAAGGACTGTAATCTGACCCTTCAGCGCCGCGATCGAACGGGCGACAGCGGCCTGACTTTCCCAGTCGAGCGCGCTGGTCGCCTCATCCAGCACCAGCATTTGCGGCTTCATGACCAATGCGCGGGCCAGCGCGACGCGTTGGCGCTGACCGCCCGAAAGCTGCGCGCCATTATCCCCCAGCGGAGTGTCGATCCCCTGCGGCAGGCGGGATGCGAACCCCAACGCGCCCGCGCGTTCCAGCGCATCCTCAATCTCGCGCAAGCTCGCCTGTGGCCGCGCAAGGCGAAGGTTGGCGGCGATGCTTTCGTCGAGCAGGAACGGGTCCTGCGGGACATATGCGACCTGCTGACGCCAAGCTCGCGCAGTCTCGGCCGTGAGCGGCACGCCATCGATCGTAACCTTGCCGGCATACGGGGATAACAGTCCGCAAACGATGTCGGCTATGGTGCTTTTGCCGCTGCCCGAAGGGCCGATCAGCGCGGTGATTGCGCCGGCGGGAATGGTACAATCGACCTCCTCGACAGCGGGTCGATCCGCATCGTCCTGATAGGCAAAGCTGACCTGTTCCAGCACGATGGCGCGGTCCAGGGTCAATGTCGGCAGTGCGGTGGTGGGAGCGGGCGGCGGCTCAGCCTGATCGGCCCATTCGGCCTTGCAGCGTTCGATGTCATTAAAAACGGTGACATTGGCCAGCAATTGCTGGAAGTGGTTCTGCAACCCGGTAAAGCGCGGCGCGATCCGCATCAGCAGCACCAGCATCGCCACCAGCTGCGGCAGAGCGAGACCCAGACCGCGGATGCCCGTATAGACCAGCACCGCAACCGCCAGCGCGCTGACCAGCTGCGAAACGATGGTGCCAAGCGACGTCAGCCGCATATAGCCGACCGCTTCGCCATGAACCTTGTCGAGATTGGCAGCGAGCCGATGGCGATAGGGCTCCTCGGCATTGTGGATTTTCGCGGTCTTAAGCCCGCTCAGATATTCCGAGACCGTCCGGTATTGATCGCGCTTGTTCTGCGTCCGCTCCATTCCGAACCGGGTCGCCCGGCGGCGCAGCGGCGCAAGGATGGCGAGAATGGCGAGGCCTAGCCCGCTCGCCAGCAGCATCATCATCGGTGAAATCACCCATGCCACAGCGAGGTAGACCGCCAGCAGGATCGCGGACTGCAGCAGCATCATGACCGCCATCGCCGCAGCATAGACCCGTTCGACATCGCCGGTCAGCAGGTGGTGGAGATCGGACGGGCGCTGGCGCACCATGTGCTCCCAGCGCAGCGCACCGATCGCGGCGAACAGATCCAGCCTGATCTGGTTGAGCAGATCGAACAGCAGGTCGGCCAGATAGATGTTCTTGGCCCGGGTGAACAACCCGTGGAGCGCGATCAGGACAACGAGCGCGGCGAGAGCGGCCGCCAGACTGATCGAGACACCGCCCAAGGGGAGCCAATCGGGCAAGATGAAACTGCCACCGCGTTCTCCGTCGATGATCGACAGGAGCGGGATTACCATCAGGATCGAAACGCCTTCAGTCAGCCCGCCCAGCACCAGCAATCCGAGCGCGAAAGCGAAACGGTGCCGACCGCGATTGACGAGGAACGCGAGAAAGCCGCGTACGCCGCTTGCTGGTGCGGATGCGCTCGTCACGGGGCCGGATCGGAGCGGCTGAGCTCGGCCTCGACAAGAGCAACCACTTCGGACAGCCGGCCAAGGTCGTGCGGGACAGACAGGATCGCGGCCCGCGCGCGATGGGCCAATGCGGGGCATTGGCGCGCGTGGCAGGCGGCGGTGGCCGGAGTGATGCCGCGCATCCCGAACCGCGTTCCGTAGGAGAAGCGCAGGAATGCCTTCATCCGCTCCTTCGGGTCGAGCCACTGGATGCCGAGATGATCGCTACGGCGCAGCAGCAGGAACAATCCCGGCGGGAGCCTGTCCTGTGCGAAACCCCGCCCCAGCAGAAAGCGTTCCTTGTAGAGCACGATCGGCACTTTCGGGCGCTCCCGCACTTCGGGCAGGGCAAGGCTCATGGATGCCTCGCGCGTCAGTTTGACCTGCGGAAAAGCGGGAAGGATGCTGCCGCCCCCTTCTTCGAGACCCTCGATCGCGACAATATCGTCAGTCAGCAGGGAATGCCCCGCCCGCAGGAACGCGCCCGCCGTGGTCGATTTGCCCGCGCCCTTGTCGCCGAGGAAGCAGACCGCCCTGCCACCCACATTCAATGCACTGCCATGCAGCAGAAACGCCCCGCGCGCTTGCAACAGCAGGGCGATGACCGGGCCGAGCAACGGGAAACACAGCAGCGCGGGGTCGACGCCGGGCACCGGTTCAACCTCGATAAGGCCGGGCGGCAGCACACGAAAGGCCCCAATCTGAGGATAAAGGAGAAAGCACTCGTCGTCGCCGAACCGGAATTCGGCTTCGGCTTCGGGCGAAGGGAAGGTGCGCCCGGTATTGACCAGCCGAATTTCCACGTCGGCCTGCGCGCCTTGGGCTTCCACCAATTCGGGCAATTCGACGTCGCTCGCAATGTCGAGCCCGAAAGCGCGGTAGCGGGTTGCCGGAACAATGCCGATAGCGGCAGGCTCGGCAAGGGTGGCGTTATTCATGCAGCAACTCCGCTGATCGCTGGACGGGATTGCGACTGCGTGGCCGCTGCGCGAAGCATCGCCAGCCACGTGCCGAGTGCGATTGCACGCCATACCATCTGCACCTGCCTGCCCGGCGCGGCATCGGGATCGGCGCAGATCGCGGCAAAGGCCGACCGGGCGGCGCCGAGATCGCAGTAATCGGCCAGCCGGTTGCCGGGATCGTCAGCGAACAGCGCATGGATCCGGTCGCGGTGGTGAACCGCCAGCCCGCGGGCCAGATGGACAGTAAAATCGAGCTTGTCGCGCCGCGCCAGTACCGGTGCGGGCACGATCCCGGCCATCGCCCGGCGCAGCACCAGCCGCGACCAGCCGCCGGACAGTTTCTCGTGCGCGGGCAGACCGAGACAAAATTCGACCAGGCGGCGGTCCCAGAAGGGATAGCGCGCCTCCACCCCCATGCTGCGATAAAAGGCGGCATGGACTTCGAAGGCATAGGGCTGCAGCGCGCTGGTGAGCACCGCGTGATGCTGCTGCTGTTCGCCAACCGCCGCTTCGGGCTTAGCGAAGCTGCGCAGCCGCTCCTTGAACCCGCTGCGATCGATCAGGTCGCGGGACAGCAAATGCGCGGGGTCGCCGTCGGTTCTGCTTGTCGTACGGTCGAGCGGGGCCAGCAGCCGGGCAAGGATCTGCGCATCCACCCTGTTCTGGCGCGCGGCGACCCGGCGGGTCAGCACCAGGCTCGAACGCCCATAATTGTCGGCGGCCGCGCGTGCTTCGCGCCAAAGGCTCAGCCAACTTCCGCGCGCCGCCAGTTCACCCAGCAGGCCATATCCGTGACTTACCACCTCGTCACCGCCATGCCCGTCGAGCAGCACGCCGATGCCGCTTTCCTTCGCCGCGCCGACCGCACGGCGCATGCATGCCAGATTGGGAGCGTGGGTCGGCCCGTCGCAATCTTCCAGCAGCGCTTCGAGATCGGCCAGCGGGCGGTAGCCGTCGAGTTCGAGCACGCGCGAAGCAAATCCGCCGGTGGCGATCACGTGGTCGACGAAAGGCCGCTCGTTGCTGCGCTCGGGTTCGTGGAAAACCATCGAGAACACCGGGACATTGCCGCCCCCTCGGCCTGCTGCTGATCGCGCAGCAGGCAGGCGATGGCAGAGGAATCGAGCCCGCCGCTCAGCAGCGCACCGACCTGCCCGGTTCCGGTCGCGCGCTTGCGGACCGCCTCGTCGAGCAGGAAGCGGAATTGATCGTGGACATCCCTGCCATCGGGAACTGCCGGGGTAAGATCGAAATAGCGGCGCAGCGCCCGTTCGCCCGCACGCAGCACCAGCACATGGCCGGCCGGAAGCCGCCTCACGCCGTCGAAGAATGTCCCCTCAGCCTCGATCACCCGGCCATAGAGATAATCGGCAATCGCTGCATCGCGTAAGCCCGGTGCCCCGCCGGCCGCCCGCACTAGATCGCCGGGCGATTGGGAAAACCGAAGGCTGCCGCAGCTATGCGTATAGTAAAGCGGGCGGATGCCAAATGGATCACGGGCGCAGAGCAGGCGGTGTTCGTCCGCGTCCCATATGGCGAAGGCGAAGTCACCTTCCAGATGGGATGGGCAATCCTCACCCCAGCGCCGATAGGCGGCCGCGATTAGCATTTCGGTGGAGATATCCGGCGCCACACCCAGTTCGCGGCCCAGATCGGCAGCATTGTCGAGCCGCGCATCGGCCACGATGGCGAGGCCCGGGGCGATCTCAACCGCCGCGCCGCCGCGGCTGGCCAGCGCCGCGCCCGCTCCTGTCCATTCGCTGGTGGTGCCCAAAACCTGTGCTGACCCGGGCCCTGATCCGCGCTTATCGGAATGCACTGCCCCGCATTGCGGGAAGCTGTGCGGGGCGATGTCCCCGACCAGTCCGGAAATCGATCGTACCGCCATCAGCCAAGCTCGGCGATGCGCGTGAAATCGGCGAGCTGTGTGCCGCGCTGGCCCAGCACCACCCGATCGTTGCAGGTCACCCAAGCATGGGCTGAAAACGCCTCGTCAGCGCCCTTGCGCACTCCGATCTGGAGGAGGCTGGCATGGCCCGTGCGCGCCAGCACGAACTGCAGGGCGAGCGCCTGCGTGAGACAGGTCGCACCCGGCACGAACCGCGCCAGTCGCTCGATCCGCCGGGCGACCTGACGCGCCCAGAACTGCGAATCGGTGCGCGCTTCGGCGCGCGGCATTTTGCGGCGGATTGCGGTATAGCCGATCGTACTGAGCGCTATGCGCATGATCGCCAGCACCGCAAGGCAACGGGCATCGAACGCCGCAGCGCGCAGCCCGCGTAGCGCAGGGCGGCGTCCGGCAGCGACAGCGGGTGCCGATGGCGCGACCGGCCTGTCGTTCATGCGTGGAAGCATTTAACCAGTCCCGCCGCGTCCATCTGGCAGACAAGATCGGCAAGATCCCCGCGCACCCGCGCCGAAGGGGCGTCGAATTCTGCTTCGGTCCGGCAGCACAATTGTTCAAAGCTTACGGGGCGGGACATTTCTTGCCAGGCGAAGGCGCCCACTTCGTTGAGGCTGTAATAGATGTTCGACTTTAGGTTCAGCAGCGCCGAGCCTTCGCCCAACTGGCAGCCCACCACTTCTTCGTCGGCAGCGATCATCGTTGCCGGATCAACTTTGGCCATGCGTATCTCCCCCTATGGAAACAGGGCCGCCACGAAAGGAGCGACAGGAAACACGGTGACGCATAGCGGATTGCCCGCAAAACGTGGGGTCAGCCGCGCTCCCCGTCGCCGTCGGATCAGGACAGTCCGTCCGCTGCGCAGGTCAGATCGCCAAACGGCGTATCGGCCGGAAACGTTGCGTCCAGATTGTCGGGGCAGCCAGCCGCCTGGGTGAGTCGCTCGAAGGTTCCGAGCTCTTCCAGAAGCGGGGTGGAATAGGATCTTGAGGTCATGCATGTTCTCCTTTTCGATGTGCAGCGACGCCCAAATACACGACTGTTAATTGTGCATCGCCATTTTACGAACAATTTGGGAAAGCAAAACGAATTCCACGCTATAGCTAGGGCTATAATGATAAAATACGTTGTTTAAATTCCCCTCTTTGTCCCTATCGCAGACTTACGAGTCCAGCGACTGCCACCTTCTGACTTCGGGGAATCATGACTGCACTTACACAGGATACAAACAGTGATGCAGCGCAGCATCGCGCCTGCGTCGGGCAGACCCAAACGCTTGGCGGCAACGGCGAGTTGCCTGCGTTAGTCGCCCTGTGCCGCTGTGCGCTGACCGGAGATTCCTACGGCCTCGCCGAAGCGGTCGAGCGTGTGGGGTCGCCTGAGGTCTTTGCAGCGCTGGTCGATAATGCGCGCCTTTGGGCTGCATGCGAGGCGGGTTTTGCGCGCGCGCAAGTGCCTGCGCCGCCTTTCGTGACAGAGCGCGCACGGACGGCGCGGGCGCAGGCGATGCTGGTCAATGGACGCGCCATGGGCCTTGCGCGGGTGGCCCTGCCCTGCCTCGAACAGCACCACATCCCCGCGATCGCCTTCAAGGGGCCATTCCATCAGAGCCAACTTTACGGCGATTGGTTCGTCCGAAGCTCGAACGATCTCGATCTTCTGGTGCCGCAACCGCTGTTCGAAAAAGCACTCTCTGCGCTCGAGTCGGTTGGATTCCGGACACGCCACGGCAATTCGCAGTGGTGGAAGTTCTCGCTCGGCGAGGTTCATTGCGACTATCCCGGCGGCGGGGTCGTCGATCTGCATCACCGGCTGCAGCAGCCCGGCTGCCCATCGCCGCGCGATCCCGCAGCTTTCATCGAGGCAGCCGAAATCCAGCAATTGGGAGAAACCGCAATCCCGGTGCCCTCGCTTCAGCATGCATTGCTGATTTCGGCGCTCAACTTCTGCAAGGAGCTTTTCCATCGCAAGCCTTCGGCCCGTTACGCTTTCGATTTCGCGGCGGGCGCATTGCGACTGTCGTCGGATAGCCGGAGGGATTTTGCCGCGCTGGTGCGGCAGCAGGGATTGGAAGGGCCGGTGAACTTCACCATCGCGGCCTGCGAACGCGTGTTCGGACCGCTGCCCGGACTGAACGCAGATACTGCACGCAGATCTGTTGCGGCGGAGTGGGCGCAGCACGGGCAATTTGCCCGCTTGGTCTTCACGCCCGATGCGCCGGGGCTGCGCTGGCCGCGTCGGCGCGCCTTGCTATGGCAGTTCTGCGGGGGCGAGCCGAGCGCGCGCTGTTCGTTCGATTTCGCCGCGCAGGCCGGCAGGATCGCTTTGGGCGAAGTACTCCGCAGTGCCGCGCCGCAAGACGCCGCGCATGCCGTTTCCTGACAGGGCAGATTTTTGGCAAATTTCAGGCAGGGAGGGGGCGGGTTGGTTCCTCATATCGTGCGCGGGGCGCGTGCGAGGCTGGATCGTTCGATCAGCGCGAGGCCGGGCGGGGTCCTGGGCGCAGCGGAATGCGCGGTCCCGGCTCCCCGCGCGGCGATCAGGCGCTCGCACGCGGCTACAAACTGCGTTGCCGTGGGTTCGTGCAACGCGGCAATCGGCGGCTGACTCCGGATCAGCGCCGGGTGATCCTCAAGCGTAATCAACGAAAGGTCGCGCGGCACCCTCAGTTTAAGCGTGCCTGCAATATACAGAACCGCCAGCGCCGCATCGGCACATTCGGTAATGATCGCTGTCGGGCGGATGGTCGGCATCAACCAGGAATGCGCAAGGTCGAGCACCGCTGTGAGATCGGGCCGGTTGTCAGCAACGAAATACCGGTGAGCGCGGCTGCCTTTCTGCGCCAGTGCCCGGCGATATCCGCCCAGCCAATGTCTGGAGCGATCCGGGTCGCCCGGTCCGGTGATAAATCCCACCTGCCGGTGGCCGAGGCCGAGCAATGTCTCGGCGGCCGCCTCTCCGGGATTGACTGGGGCTTCAACGTCGCTGCGTAAAGTTTCGCGGGCGATACGGCGCGGCATTTCAAGCACGGCGCGCAGTTCGGCGACGCCGTCCAATGGGGGAAGCAGGATCGCCCCGTCCGGCTGCACCGCGCCAAGCGTGGCGGCAAGCTGGGCCGCGGCTTCGGCGGGGGCGATATCCGGCGCGGTCGGCTCGAACAGCAGGCGATAGCCGCGCGCGCCGCACGCCGCCGTACCGGACAGCAGCAGCTGATCCAGCGGCAACGCTGGGTTTTCACCGGGCGCCGGGCCTGCAAAGACGGCCAGCAGGATACGGCTGCCGCCCCCGGCCATGCTGCGCGCGGCGAGGCTGGGAACGTAGCCGAGCTGTGCGATCGCCTGCTCTACCCGCTCCTTGGCTTCGGCACTGACCCGCGGGCTGTAATTGATCACACGCGACACCGTCTGCCGCGACACTGCGGCAGCCTTCGCCACGTCCTCGATGGTGATGCCTCGCGCCGCCGCCTCCTGCCTCTGATTGCTTGCCGCGTGTCAGGAACGCCATTCTGCCGCGGTCCGATTGCCAATTGATGTCAATGTGAGCGATCACGCAAGTCAATTTGCAACTGTCATTTTTGCAGCCACCCCGGGTCAAACCGCCGGAAGCGTTGCTGCGCTGCGCCTGTTCATCCTCCGCAGCACCCGCCTGGTCGAAAACGCGGGTGTCCCAAAGCGGATGTTACAGCATTGCGAAATATGACTGTGGAAAGTTGGCGTGTGGGTAACTATAGGATCGCAATGGCCACGCCGATTTACGAATTTGCGCAGACAAGCAGGGGCGATGCTTCGGAGACAGGCCGGGGCCGTGCCGGTCGTCGCGGCGCAAGCGATCAACCGCCAGTGGTCGGTGTGATCTACAATCCGCGCAGCCACCGCAATCTCGGGGCCGATTTCGACTGCGGCCTTTCGCCCCATGTCCACATCGCACAGCCCGGCGCGCGCGCGCAGCTGCCCGCCGCGCTGGCCGAACTGGCGGCGCGCGGGATCGATCTGCTGGTCATCAATGGCGGTGATGGCACCGTGCGCGACGTCCTGACCTGCGGGCGACCGATCTTCGGAGACGATTGGCCGGCGATCGCCGTTTTGCCGAAGGGCAAGACCAACGCGCTGACTGTCGACCTCGGCATTCCCGATGCCTGGACGCTGCAGGATGCGATCCATGCGCTGGATCATGGCGGGCGCGTGAGACGTCGACCGATGGAGGTTACGCCGCAGGACGATAGCAATCCCGGCAGCAGCCTTGCAGGCGTCTCGGGCTTTATTCTGGGTGCCGGTGCGTTCACCACCGCGACCAGAGCGGGGCAAGGCGCGCACAAGCTGGGCGCTTTCAACAGTCTCGCGGTGGCTGTCACCGGGCTGTGGGCGCTGACGCAATCTTTGTTCGCCGGTCGCTCCAACCACTGGCGGCGGGGTGCGCGGATGCGGATCGGGTTGGGTGCGGGTGATGTGCCGATGGCGCATAGCGGGCGCGGCGATCCCGAGATGCGGCAGGTCCTGTTCGCTTCGACGCTGGAACGCATGCCGGCCGGCATTCGCCCGTTCGGGGTGCTGCGCAGCGGGCTGAAGCTGGTTGCGGTCGACCAGATCTCCCGCCGTACGACCGCGCTCATCCCGCTTGTGCTGCTTGGCAGTGGGCCAAAAAATCTGCGGGAGCGCGGCATTCACCAACTCGCCGCGAGCCATTTCACGCTGTCTATCGACGATCAGTTCATTCTCGATGGCGAGGCCTTCCCGGCGGGCGACTACCGGGTCGATCTGGGGCCGGAGCTCGCCTTCGTCAGCCCATGAGCGGCGGAGGCAGAGGGCCGGCCGCCCCTCTATCCGCGCGGATCGACGCCCAACTTGCAGCACCGGTCGATCCTGCGGTAGCCGAATTCGCCGGCGTGTTGGGCGCGGCGGTGGGCGCGCGGGCGGTGTTGTTCTACGGTTCCAATCTGCGCACCGGCTCGCTCGACGGCGTGCTCGATTTCTACATCCTGCTCCCCGGCGATCGGGAGGCCGCGATCTGGCCGAGGGTCAGCTATCACGAGGCCGCGCATGGCGGCACGATGCTGCGCGCCAAGGTCGCGACCATGCGGCTTGCCACCTTTGCCCGCGCAGCTGCGGGTGACCTTACCGACACAACGATCTGGGCGCGGTTCGTGCAGCCGAGCGCGCTGGTGTGGACAGCCGACAGGGGCGCGCGCGGTGCGGTGATCGCCGCAATCGGATCGGCGTGCATCACGGCAGCGCGGCTGGCAGCGGCGCTCGGGCCGGCGCGCGGTACTGCGGAGGATTACTGGCGCGCACTGTTCCGCGCGACCTACAAGGCCGAATTCCGGGTCGAAAAAAGCGGGCGGGAGAATGACATCCTTTCCGTCAACGCCGCGCATTTCGCCGGGTTGTTACCGCTGGCGCTAGCGGCCACCGGGATTGCACCCGGACAGGATGGCGAACACCTCAGCCCGCAAATTTCCCGGTCTGAGCGTCGCACAACCCTGTCGTGGTGGAACCGCCGCCGCCGGATGGGCAAACCGCTCAATCTGCTGCGGCTGGTCAAGGCCAGCACCACGTTCGAGGGGGCGGCGCGCTATGCCGCGTGGAAGATCGAGCGGCACACCGGAATGCCGGTCGCGGTCACCCCGTTCCGCGAGCGTTTCCCGCTGCTGGCGGCGCCGCAGGTGATGTGGGCGCTATGGCGTCACCGGCGCGGCGCGTGATGACCGATCAGCTCTGATACTTCACCTGAATCGCGATCCGGGTCACGCCGTCACCTGCGCGGAATCGCGTCTTGTCGAGCCCCGGCGGCCGGGGAATGCCGAGAAAGGTCTTGATTGCCGGGTTGTTGGACATGCCCGCGCCGTCGGTGGAGAAGTCCTTGTCGCGGTTGCCATTGGCATCATGCTGGACAACGATGGCGTAATCGCCTGCCGAAGGCAGCGGCACACACACCGTTGTATTGCCCTTGCGCGGCGTGGTGTCGATCCGGTGGAGATAGCGGCGGCTCTTGAGCCAATCGCTCTCCCGCGCGCGATAGGTGCGCACGAACAGATTTCCGCTCGACGATTTCAGCCCGCTGATCTCTAGCCGAACCGCCGGCCCCTTACCCGGTGCGCAGCGGCTCATGTCATTGTCGATCTTCACGCCCAGCGTTTGCGCCGCAACCGGCGCGGCCAGGCCGAGCGCGCCCAACCCGGCAGCGGCGGGCACCGCGGCAAGCACCGCAGCAAGCGACAGGCGGGCAGGTGCGTCGAAGGTCATCGGCGAAGTTCCTGGTGGTTGGAAGGAGAGGGAGAGATGCCGGATCGGTCCGGTTGCGACGCATGGCGTGCCGCAGTTGAAGGACCGCAATGACAGGCTCGGGCTGAATTTGCGCTTAATCATGTAAATAAGGCGCAGTTTAGCCCGATTTCGGCCCCGCCACAGTGGAAAACGCTGCGCCAGGTGCTTGTCGCCCGATTCGCGCCTCCCGTATTGCCGATCATGCAGCTTCATAAGGGGCCTTGCGCCACACCATGCCCGCGCCGCTGATTTCGCCTTCGATCCTTTCTGCCGATTTCGCCCGGCTGGGTGAGGAAGTGCGCGCCATCGATGCGGCGGGCGCGGACTGGATCCATATCGACGTGATGGACGGGCATTTCGTGCCCAACATCACCATGGGGCCGGACGTGATCAAGGCCCTGCGCCCGCATAGCGCCAAGCCGTTCGACGTCCACCTGATGATTTCCCCGGTCGATTCCTACCTCGAAGCCTTCGCTGCGGCCGGCGCCGATATCATTACCGTCCACCCAGAAGCCGGGCCGCATATCCACCGCACGCTGCAGGCGATCCGCGCGCTCGGCAAGAAAGCGGGCGCGGTGATCAATCCGGGCACGCCGATCGAGGTGCTCGACAATCTCATGGACATGGTCGACCTGATCCTGGTGATGAGTGTCAATCCCGGCTTCGGTGGTCAAAGCTTCATCCCTTCGCAGCTCGACAAGGTCGCGCGCATCCGTGCCATGATCGACCGGACCGGACGGGACATCCGTCTTGAGGTGGATGGCGGGGTGAATGCCGAAACGGCTCGCTTGTGTGTGGAGGCGGGGGCCGATGTCCTGGTGGCGGGTTCCGCCACCTTCAAGGGCGGGCCTGAACGATACGCAGCCAATATCGCCGCCCTGAAGGGTCAAGCCTGATGGCGACCCTGCTGCGCACCCCGGCTGGCCGCAGGGCCGATGCGCTGGTGGAGCGGGTGGGCGACGGGCCGATGCTGGCGCTGGCTGATGGGGCCGAACCAAATGTCGCTGTTACCAATGCGCCGCTTGCCCCGAAGCCCGAGGAACCGAGCCGTGCGCTGGCGCTGAGCGATGTAATTGCCGCGCCCGCGGGGCCGGGCGAGGCGTTGATCCGGATGGCTTATCGGCTGGGGGTGCCGGGCCATGCGCTTGCCGCGCCGTTCCGCCGTCCGCAACCGCTGCGCGTGTTGGCGACGGTCGAAAGCCCCAATCGCGGCGACCGGGCAGCGGGCACCGCCCTGCGTGCCGGGCATTTTCTCGTCCACGGCGCGCGCCTGCCGATTACGAGCCTCGATTTCGCCGGGTCGGCTCGGCCTGCCCCCGTGGTCGAGCGGGTGCTGCACTCGTTCTCGTGGCTCGCGGACCTTGCTGCCAGCGCGCCGCGCGCCGACTGCATTCCGGTGGCCGAGCGAATCACGACGATGTGGCTGCACGCCCATCCCGAGCCGGGCAAAGGCCCCGCATGGGACGTCGAACATGCCGGGCTGCGGCTGGTAGCATGGCTGGTGCATGCACCGCTGGTTCTGACAGGGCAGGGCGCCGAACAGGGCAAGGGGCTGAAGGCGCGGCTGCTTGCCGCGATCGCCGAAACCGCAGGCTGGCTCGATCGCAGGGCGGTACGCGAAGGGGCCGGCCTGGGGCAAGTCGCCGGTTGGGCCGGCATAGTCGCCGCCGGGCTGCTGCTGCCGAACGGCAAACCGCGCCGCCTGTATGGCGAGGCAGGGCTGGTCCGCGCGCTCGGCGACATGGTGGGCGAAGATGGCGGCGTGCTGTCACGCTGCCCTGCCGCCCAATTGGACGCGATCGGACTGCTGACCGATCTCATCGCCTGCTACGATGCGGTCGGCACACCTGCTCCTCCGGCGCTTCCCGTGATGCGCGAACTGCTGGTGCCGCCGCTGCTGGCGCTGCGGCATGGCGATGGGGCGCTTGGCAACTGGCAGGGCCAAGGCGCACTTCCTGCCGAGCGGGTGGCAGCAGTGATCGAGGCATCGGGCGTACGCACCCGACCGCTTGGCGCAGTGCAGGGCTGGGGCTACCAGCGGATTCGGGCAGGTGACACGCTGGTGCAGTTCGACACAGCTCCGCCGCCGCGCGCGCGCCATGCCCGGATCGGCTGCGCGTCGACTTTGGCGTTCGAACTTTCCGACGGTCCGGCGCGGGTCATCGTCAATTGCGGCGGCGCAGGCCTCACCGGCGGGCAGCTGCCGGCGCGTGTCGGACAGGGCCTGCGCGCCACGGCGGCGTTCTCGACGCTGGTGCTCGACAACGCCAATTCCACCGCCGTCATGCTCCACGGCCAGCTCGGCAAAGGGGTCGAAACGGTCGAGATCGAACGCCGCATGGTGGCTGCACGCGGCCGCGATGCGACGCGGATCGAGGCGGCGCATGATGGCTATGCCCAGCGCTTCGGCCTGACTCATCAGCGCGTCCTTACCTTGAGCGGCGACGGCACCGAATTGGCGGGCGAGGACATCCTGGTGCCCACCTCGAAGAAGGGCAAGCGCGGCAAGATCGGCTTTGCAATCCGCTTCCATCTGGGGCGCGGGGTCGAGGTGCAGCTTTCGGGCGACAAACGCGGCGCAAGCCTGCTGCTGCCCGACGGTCGGCTCTGGCAATTCCGCCTGCGCGGCGATAGGGCGGGCGCGGATGAAGTCACCTTGTCTGCCGAGGACAGCTTGTGGGTCGACGGTGAAGGCCGCCCGCACGCAACCGAGCAACTGGTGATCGAAGGACTGGCATTGCGCGCCGGGGGGCAATTCTCCTGGCTGCTGAGAAAGACAGGATAGAGGTTCCTCGCAATGAGCGACAAGGCAATCACCCGGGCGCTGCTGTCAGTGTCCGACAAGACCGGTTTGGCTGATCTGGGCGCATCGCTCGCCGCGCGCGGTGTCGAACTGGTCAGCACCGGGGGCACCGCCAAGGCATTGCGCGAAGCTGGGCTGGAGGTGCGCGACGTGTCCGACCTCACCGGCTTTCCCGAGATGATGGACGGGCGGGTCAAGACGCTCCACCCCAAGGTGCATGGCGGGCTGCTGGCGCTGCGAGACAATCCCGAGCATGTGGCGGCGATGGAAGCGCATGATATCGGCGCAATCGATCTGGTGGTGGTCAATCTCTACCCGTTCGAAGCGACGGTGGCGAAGGGGGCCGACCGCGCCGAGGTGATCGAAAATATCGACATCGGCGGGCCTTCGATGGTGCGTTCGGCAGCCAAGAACCACGGCTTTGTGACGATCCTGACCGATCCGGCGGATTATCCGGCGCTGCTGCAGGAACTGGATGCGCATGACGGCGCGACCTCGCAGGCGTTCCGCACGCGGATGGCCGGCAAGGCCTATGCCCGCACCGCCACCTATGACGCGGCGATTGCCAGCTGGTTCGCGTTCTCGCCGACCGCGAGCGATGAACCCACCCTATTCCCCGAAACCCTGCCGATGGCGTTCAAGCGCGCCGACACACTGCGTTACGGCGAAAACCCGCACCAGAACGCGGCGATCTATGTCCCGCAAGCGATCGGCGCGCGGGGGGTACCGCAGGCTGCGCAGCTGCAGGGCAAGGAACTGAGCTACAATAATCTCAACGATGCCGATGCCGCACTGGAACTGGCGGCGGAATTTGCAGGCCAAGAACCTGCGGTGGTGATCGTCAAGCACGCCAACCCCTGCGGCGTGGCACAGGCTGGAAGTCTGCTCGAAGCATGGGAAGCGGCGCTGGCGTGCGATAGCGTTTCGGCATTCGGAGGGATCGTCGCGGTTAATTGCGAACTCGACGGCGCCACTGCCGAGGCGATTGCAGGGATCTTCACCGAGGTTGTGATCGCTCCCTCGATCAGTGCCGAGGCACGCGAGATCTTCGGCAGGAAGAAAAACCTGCGCCTGCTCGAATCCGGCGCGCTGCCCGATCCGCGCCGTGCAGGTCTGGCGATGAAGACGATCGCTGGCGGCCTGTTGCTCCAGTCGCGCGATGCAGGCGCGGTCACGCGTGACGATCTCAAGGTCGTCACCAAGCGCGCGCCCACAGAGCAGGAATTGAAGGACTGTCTGTTCGCTTGGACAGTAGCGCGCCACGTCAAGTCGAACGCCATCGTCTATGCCAAGGACGGCGCAACCGCCGGTATCGGCGCAGGCCAGATGAACCGGCGCGATTCGGCGCGCATCGCTGCGATCAAGGCGAAAGAAGCCGCCGAGACTCATGGCTGGGACGCCCCGCGCACGCATGGCAGCGCGGTTGCCTCGGACGCGTTCTTCCCCTTTGCCGACGGGTTGATCTCCGCCGCCGAAGCGGGCGCGACCGCCGTGATCCAGCCGGGCGGTTCGATCCGTGACGATGAAGTGATCGCCGCCGCCGACGCTGCGGACCTTGCAATGGTGTTCACCGGGATGCGGCATTTCCGGCACTGACTTGGGTTTCGAAGGCGCCTCCGCGCCTTCGTCCTCGGTGCTGTTTCGCGCTGCGCGCGAGCACCTGCGGGCGGCCGTACAGGTGTGCTTCGCACGCCTGCGTCTTCGACTTCGGCTCCGGCCTTGCGGCCCTTTGGGCCGTTTTGCTGACACAGTTGCTCGATTGTTGGTGGTTCACCCGCGCCAGCTGACGGCTCTGGCGCAACTTTTTGCTCTTCGCCTCGTAACTAAATCGTCTCCTTGCCCTAATGGTGGCTGACTGCGGCGTTCAGGCCGGTGCAAGTCGGCGTCCTCCACAAGAGGCAGGACGAACGGAAACACGAATCGCGAGCAAGCCCATGCGCCTTTTCTCTCCCGAACTTCTCCGCAATTTCTCGATCGGATTCGCGATCGGCGCGCTGCTGATCGCCGGGGCCAACGCCGAAAGCTGGGGCGGCGAGCTGTCCTCGCCTGCACAGGCCGCGACGATGCCCGAGGCGCTGGAGCCGACCGCCGAATTTGTCATTGCACCGGAACAGCCACTTTGATGAACAAGATTTCCGCCCTGCTGCTGGCCGGATCGCTCGCCCTGTCGGCCTGCGCCGGACCGGCGATCGCTGCCGAGGAGCCGGTGAACGCCCCCGCCTCGGCTCGCATTGCCAAGGAAGGTTCCGGAGGCCTCAAGACCGCGATCTTCGCGGGCGGCTGTTTCTGGGGCGTGGAAGGCGTGTTCAGCCACGTAAAAGGCGTGAAATCCGCAGTGTCGGGCTTCCACGGCGGTAACGCGGCCAGCGCCAAGTACAATATCATCACCAGCGGCGTCACCGATCATGCCGAAGCGGTGAAGGTCACCTATGATCCGTCAGTGGTGCGCTATGACGAATTGCTGCGCATCTACTTTTCCGTGGTGGCCGACCCGACGCTGAAGAACCGGCAGGGACCGGACGTCGGCGCGCATTATCGCAGCGCCCTGGTGCCGACGAGCAAGGAACAGGCGGCGGTGGCCCGCGCCTATCTCGCCCAGCTCGGCAAGGCAGGCCTGTGGTCCAAGCCGCTGGTCACCGCCATCGAACCCTACAAGGCGTTCTACCCGGCAGAGAGCTATCATCAGGATTTCATGGCGAAAAACCCGCGCCATGGCTATATCATGCGCTGGGACAAGCCCAAGGTCGATGCCTTGAAGGCGCTGTTTCCGGCCCACTACCGCGCCACCTTCCTGCGGGACGCTGGCTGAGCACGCGAACCGCTTGGCTAAACGATGAAACAGCGCCTATATTCTGCGGTATGGGCCAGCCAGCAAACGATCTTCCGCACAGCCACGCGCACCACGAACACGCGGGTGAAAGCCTGGTCGCCGCCGCCGCCCGCGCGCTGACGACTGCGGGCGAGCAATGGACGGCAATGCGCGAATCGGTGTTCGCCGAGCTGGCGCAGCACGAACGCCCGGTGTCGGCATACGACATCGCCGACAATCTTTCGGCGGCGCGGGGCAAGCGGGTCGCGCCCAATTCGGTCTACCGCATTCTCGATGTGTTCGTGGCGAACAACCTCGCGCTGCGGGTGGAAAGCGCCAACGCCTACCTCGCCAACACGCACCCCGGCTGCGCGCATGACTGCATATTTCTGGTGTGCGACGAATGCGGCGAGGCCGCCCATATCGATGACGAGGACGTGAGTCGATCAGTGCGGGCGATTGCCGCGGCACGTCAGTTCAAGGCGGAGCGTCCGGTGTTGGAGATTCGCGGTTTGTGCAGGAGCTGCACGTGAAGCGCCGCGAAGTTTGAGCGTGATCAACCCTGCATCGACAGGTTGGTTCCCAATGTGTAAAGCTAAGCCCTATGACACAATCGCCTTACACACCCCTGCTCGATCAGGTTGACACTCCCGACGACCTGCGCCGCCTCAAGCCCGAACAGCTCCGCCAGCTTGCCGATGAACTCCGCTCCGAAATGATCGACGCGGTCAGCACTTCGGGCGGACATCTCGGCTCCGGCTTGGGCGTGGTCGAGCTGACCGTCGCCATCCACTATGTCTTCAACACGCCCGACGACAAGCTGGTGTGGGACGTGGGCCACCAGTGCTATCCGCACAAGATCATCACCGGGCGGCGCGACCGGATCCGGACGCTGCGGCAGGGCGGCGGCCTGTCAGGCTTCACCAAGCGTTCGGAGAGCGAATACGACCCGTTCGGTGCGGCGCACTCCTCGACCTCGATCAGCGCGGCCCTGGGCTTTGCCATCGCCAACAAGCTGAAAGGCCAACCGGGGCGCGGAATCGCAGTTATCGGCGATGGTTCGATGAGCGCCGGGATGGCCTATGAGGCGATGAACAACGCGGCGCAGGCGGGCAATCGGCTGGTGGTGATCCTCAACGATAACGATATGTCGATTGCGCCGCCGGTGGGCGGGCTGTCCGCCTATCTCGCGCGGATGGTGTCCTCCAGCGAATATCTTGGCATCCGCAGCCTCGCCAGCCGCGTGATCCAGAAGATGAGCCGCCGGATGCATGATGCAGTCGGTAAGGCGGAAGAATTCACCCGCGGCATGGTGACCGGCGGGACCCTGTTCGAGGAACTGGGCTTCTACTATGTCGGCCCGATCGACGGGCACAATCTCGATCACCTGCTCCCCGTGCTGGAAAATGTGCGCGACACGTCCGAAGGGCCGGTGTTGATCCACGTCGTCACCGAAAAGGGCAAGGGCTACGCGCCTGCCGAGAACAGCGCCGACAAATACCACGGCGTGCCCAAGTTCGATGTTATCACCGGCGAGAAGAAAAAGGCGGCGGCCGGCCCACCCGCCTATCAAGACGTGTTCGGCCTGACGCTGGCGAAGCTGGCCGAAACCGATAGCCGCATCTGCGCGATCACCGCGGCCATGCCGTCGGGCACCGGGGTCGACAAGTTCGCCAAGGCGCACCCGACCCGCACCTTCGATGTCGGCATTGCCGAACAGCACGCGGTGACTTTTGCCGCGGGGATGGCGGCGGAAGGGATGCGGCCTTTTGCGGCGATCTATTCCACCTTCCTGCAGCGCGCCTATGATCAGGTAGTGCATGACGTGTGCATCCAGAACCTGCCCGTGCGCTTCGCCATCGACCGCGCGGGTCTGGTCGGCGCCGATGGGGCGACCCATGCCGGCAGTTTCGACGTCACCTATCTCGCCACTCTGCCGAACATGGTGGTGATGGCCGCCGCCGACGAAGCGGAGCTGGTCCACATGACCTACACCGCCGCCGAGTATGACGACGGCCCGATTGCCTTCCGCTACCCACGCGGTAGCGGCACCGGAGTGGCGCTGCCGGACGTTCCGCAGAAGCTGGAAATCGGCAAGGGACGGCTGGTGCGTGAAGGCACCAAGGTTGCGATCCTGTCACTCGGCGCACGCTTGCCCGAGGCGCTGAAGGCCGCCGACATGCTGGAGGCCAAGGGGCTTTCCACCACGGTTGCCGACATGCGCTTTGCCAAGCCGCTGGACGAGGACCTGATCGCCCGCCTGATGCGCACGCACGAGGTGGTCGTCACGATCGAGGAAGGCGCGATCGGCGGTCTGGGCGCGCACGTGCTCACCTATGCCAGCGACGAAGGGCTGACCGACGCCGACAGCGGAAACGGGGGCCTGAAGGTGCGCACCATGCGCCTGCCCGATAGCTTCATCGATCACGACGATCCGGCAAAGCAGTATGACGAGGCCCGCCTCAACGCCCCGCACATCGTCGAGACGGTGCTAAAGGCGCTGAAGCACAACAGCGCCGGAATCGAAGAAGAGGCGCGCGCCTGAACCTATCGGGTGGCGGACCAACCGATGGGCAACCTCCTCGGCCTCCCCGAATGGGTCTCTGTGACAGCATTTGCCGCTTTCGCCTTGGCGATCTGGATGGGTTTCGGCTTCTGGGGTATCCGGCGGGCGCACGCCGAGGTGGCGGCGCGGCGCCCAAACCCTACAGAGGCGGAGTTCCTCACAATGATGGCGGACGACTGCTCGCCGCAGGCGGCGCAATTTCTTTGGGGGCAGGCGACTTTCTATGTCAGCCCCGGGCTGACGCCTCACCCCGATGACGACCTGATCAAGGATCTGCGCATTGATGATGACGATATCGCCATGGATTGGCCGCGTGCGTGGGCCGAACAGCGCGGGTTTGCGGAGAGCGACCAGCCCGAATGGCCCGAAGACTGGCCGGTGACGGCGCGTAACTTCGGACGCTGGCTCGATCAGGGGCCACGCTCTGGGACGAGCCAGTCGGATTGAAGCAGGAGGGGCGCGGGGCCTATCCCCCATCAACGTGTCGCAGGGCTGCTCCGCGCGGTCAGCTGCACCTGCTCTATCAGCGATAGCGGCGGCTGATCCGGGGTACTGGCCTGCGGGGCGGCCGGTTCCGGCTGCGCCTCATCCTCGATGGCTTCGCCTTTGAGCGCAGCGATCTCGCGTTCGCGTTTGGCCAGATAGGTGTCGCGCCGCTCGGCATAGGGATCGTCCGAAGCGCGGATTTCGGCCAGTTCGGCATCGACCTCGAGCCGCTGGTCAAGCCCGTTCACCACGAAATAGGTCACTGCATATTCCGGCTGGTTGAACGGCTTGCCCACGGCAAACGGCAGCAGCGCCTGATCGAGCGTGCTGCCGATGATATCGCGCAAGCTGGTCGCACCGGTCACCGGCAAGTAGAGATACGGCCCGGACTCCACGCCATAAAACCCCATCGTGTTGGCAAAGCCGTTGCGGCGATAGGGAATGCCGATGCCAGGCTTGCCCGCGATGTCGATCAGCCCGCCCAGCCCCAGCGTCGAATTGATCGCGAGCCGTCCCAGAGCGCCGAACGCCTTTCCGACTTTGCCTTGCAGCAGGAAATTGAGCGCATTGCTCGGCTCGCCGAGATTGCGCACGACATTGCCGAGGCCATCGCGCAAAGGCTCGGGCAAGCCGTCGCGATAGGCATAAGCGACCGGCTCGATCAGCGCCTCATCGACCGCCTGCGTAATCCGATAGCTTTCGGCGTTGAGCTTTTCCGCCGGATCACCTTCGGGCGGGCCATAGGCACCTTCGACCACGATTTCGTTGGCCTCATCAGGCGGCATCTGCTCCTCGTCCAGTGGCAGATTGCCTTCAGGCGGAGCATTGCCTTGTGCCGCCTGCAGCGACCATGTCAGCGGGGCGAGCGCGGGAGCCTTCTGCGGCTCGGCCGGGCCGGACACCACCAGCGCGGCGCTCAGCATGGGGTGGGAGATAGTGATAAGTGCAAGGTTCGGCATGATAATCCTTTGTTCCCTCCCTGCTGTCCTCCGCCTATACCTACGCTGAACTGTATGTCGACTTTGTGCAAGGCCCCCTCCAATGCCCAGCAGCCCCCCTCAATCCCTGATCCGCATCGCCCGCGAAGGCGCCGTCACCATCCTCACGCTCGACCGGGGTGAGACAATGAACCCGCTCGGCGCACCGGGCGACGGAGATGCGTTTGTCGGCGTCGCCGATGCGATCAACCGTGACATGGAGTGCCGGGTGGTGATTTTGACCGGTGCGGGCCGGGCGTTCAGCGCGGGCGGCGATATCAAGGCGATGCAAGGCAAGACCGGCACCTTCGGCGGCACCGCGCCCGCCATTTCCGACGGGTACCGCGACAATATCCACCTGATGCTGCGTGCGCTTCACGGGTTGCGCGTACCGGTAATTGCGGCGGTCAACGGCCCTGCGATCGGATTGGGTTGCGATGTCGCCTGTCTCGCCGATATCCGCATCGCCAGCGAAGCGGCCAAATTCGGGGTCACGTTTCTCAAGCTCGGCATCATCCCCGGTGATGGTGGGACGTGGATACTGCCACGCGTGATCGGGATGAGCCGTGCGGCGGAATTGTTCTACACTGGCGACGTGATCGACGCTGCCACCGCGCATGAGTGGGGCCTTGTCAGCCGGGTGGTGCCTGCCGAGACACTGATGGACGAAGCCCGCGCGCTGGCCGCCAAGATCGCCGCGATGCCGCCGCACGCCCTCAGGCAGAGCAAGATGTTGCTGCGGCAGGGGCAGCAGGTAAGCTACGACAGCGCGCTCGAACTGGCGGCGAACACGCAGGCGATGATGCACACCACCGCCGATCATGCCGAAGGCGTGGCCGCCCTGATCGAGAAACGCGCTGCGGTGTTCAGAGGCGAGTAGTTACCCGATCCACCGGAACACCCCCGCCGGGATTCCCGCGCGCCACAGGTGCACCCAGCTTCCCGCCAGCCACAGCGCCGTGCCCGCCAACAGCGGCACCGCCCCGACGCTGGGGAACTGGCCAAGCCGCGGCCAGTAGCTGGTCTTGCTCTCCCATTGCGCCCAGGCATCGCCCATTAGCGCTTTCTTTTTGGCGTCCTGAAACTTCGCGCCGACCAGCGCAAGAATGCCCATCGCCAGCGCGGTGACCATCGTGCGGATGCTCCAGAACAGCACCATGTGCGAAAGCGCCCACAATCCGATCCCCCACATCATCGGGTGACGGGTGACACGGAACACGCCGCCGGGGTCGGCACGTGCCTGCGCCTCGGCCATGGGCGTGGGCAGCGCGGGGTTGCCGATGAACGATCCCGCCAGCAGGATCATGGCGGGGAGTGTGATGATGGTCGCGGCAATCCAGCCAACCTCACCCGAACCCGGCAAGTCGGCAGGCGGCGCGGCGACAAAGGCGAAATAGACCCATGCCAGTGTGACGAAGCTGACGACGATGTAAGCCGCCTGAAACCCGCCCGCGCCCAAGGCCTTGACCATCGGCGCACGCAAGGGATGCGACATCGCGAAATGCGTACCGACGAAGGCGATATTCGCCGCGACGAGAATCCACCAAACTTCGTTCATTACCCCACCCCCAAAGCAACGCCCGAACCTAGTCTTCGATTCCGATCAACTCCACCTTGAAAACCAGTGTCGCGTTGGCCGGGATCGGCCCCCGCCCAACAGGGCCGTAGGCGAGGTCTGCGGGGATCGCGATTTCGATGGTCTCACCCACCCCCATCTGAGGGATGGCGCGCTGCCAGCCTTCGACCAGCCGACCGAGCGGGAAGGTCGCGGGTTTGCCGCGCTGATACGAACTGTCGAACACCGTCCCGTCGAGCAAGCGCCCCTCGTAATGGACGGTGATCCGGTCGGCGACGGTCGGCTTGCGGTCCGATGCAAGATACGTGAGCCAGCGCCAGCGCACCCCGCCGTCTATCAAATGCCACCCGTCCTGCGCTGTCAGGCCGAGCAGATAGATCTGCTGCTGTGAATGCCAGACGGAATCTTGCGCCCTGGGATCGACTGCGGGGTCAACCGCCCGATCCTGCGCCAAGGCGGGCTGACCGGCGCACAGCAGCGCGCCAGCCAGTCCGGCAACCGCCAGCTTTGCAGGCATGCACATCACCAATCGTAAGCCTTGGGCAGTTCGCTTTCATCGAGGTCGCGGTAACGATCACGCAGGCGGCTCTGATGGCTTTCGAGGTTCTGCTCGACCCCGCCGATGAACACCCGTGTAGGTACCGATCCGACTTCGAGGGGATCGCCGTCCCACAGCACCACGTCGCCCAGCGCGCCCGCTTTCAACACGCCCGCCTTGCCGCCCATGCCGCTGATTTCGGCCGGGACGGAGCTGATCGCGGCGAACGCCTTGCCCCAGTCCATGCCGGTAGCGCCCGGCACACGGGTGAGCGCAACCAGATTGCCCGCTACCTGCTGCAAGCGGCGCGGATCCTGCATGGTTGCAGCATTCAGCGCGACCTTCACTCCGGCGCGGGCCAGACGCCCCGCATTGCTCTGGGTTGCGCCCAGTTGTTCGAAGGAGTCGGGCAGATCGAGCAATCCATTGGCGATTACCGGAACGCCGGCCGCGGCGATTTCATCCGCCACCAGCCAGCCTTCGGTCACGCCGACCAGCACCAGATCAAGCTTCGGAAAGTCATCCTTCAGCGCCAGCACGGCGCGGATATCCGCCGCCCGCTCGACCGCGACATAGAGTTTCTGCCGCCCCGTTACGACCGATACCAGCGCCTCGGCATCGAAGCGGCTGAGGAGCACTTCATCGTCCTTGGCGATTTCGGTGGTTTCGGGAATGCCGGCCTTGCCTTCGAGTGCCTGCGCCTCGCGCAGCGCTGCCTTGAGCAACGCGTGTGCCGCGACTCGGCTGCCACCTGCTAGCCGTGCGCCGCCTTCGCCCAGATTGATCATCTGGAACGCGCGGGCCTGCATCACAGGCCGGCTATCGCCGTCGAGATCAATGATCGCGCCTTGTCCGGCAAAGATCGATCCCGTCGGCAGCGTCGTGGTCGCCGCACGGGTAATGCCCGAGGCGCGGTGGACGAGGATGTGCTGCGACACCGGATTGATCGCAGTCGCCGCATCCAGCGCCGCGCTGAACGGTGTTCCGCCTGCCCGGATATCGTTCGAATCGCTGACCGCCGAAACATCCGAGAGGCCGAGCGAGGTTATGGTGGCGAAAATGCCAGGCGTGACCCATGCCCCGCCCGCATCGAGGCCCGCCCCGCCGGTCGGCGCACCGCTGGCAGGCCCGGCATAAACCACGGCTCCGTCGCGCACGACCACGGTACCGCCGTCGATCGGAGCGCCGCCATCGCCTAGCACCAGCCGGGCATTGGTGATGGTCACATCCTGCGCCAGCGCGGGGGCGGCCGAGAGCGCCAGTGCGCTTGCTGCAAGTTGAAGGAGCCGCTTCATTTCACATCTCCTTCACCGGGCTGACCGAGTTCGAAATCGCTCACCGGGCGGCGTTTGGGGTCAAGCGCGTCGTACATCAGAGCGCCATCGATCCAGACTTTCTCGGGCCGCGAATAGACGCTCAGCGGGTCGCCGTTCCACAGCACCACATCGGCCATCTTGCCGACCTCGAGACTGCCGGTCATGTCTTCGATCCCCATCGCCTTGGCCGCGTTGTAGGTGATCCACTGGATCGCGGTCGCATCGGAGATGTCGATCCCGAGCCGCAGCCCAGCCTTCTGCGCCTTGCGCGCTTCCTGATTGAGCCGCTGGATATCGTTCGAATCGTCCGAATGGATCACCACGCACGCGCCTTCGCGTTGCAGGAAGGCCGCGTTTTCGAGGATGCCGTCGTAGCTTTCCATCTTGAAGCCGTACCAATCGGCCCAGATCGCGCTGCACACATCGTTTTCGCGCAGCAGATCGCCGATCTTGTAGGCTTCAACCGCGTGGTGAAAGGCGGTGACCTTGTAGCCCATCTCCTTGGCCATATCCATCACCAGCGCCATTTCGTCGGCGCGGTAGCAGTGATTGTGGATGAGGATGTCGCCCTTCAGCACGCCGACCAGCGTTTCCTTGCCGAGATCACGCTTGGCCTTGTCGTCGTTGGCATAATCGATTGCGGAGAGCCAGGTGTCGCGGTTGACCGCGAGGTTGCCCATCCGGGTCGAAGGCATCCGGCCGCGGCTGCCGTAGACGCGCTTGGGGTTCTCGCCGCAGGCCATCTTCATGCCATAGGGCGCGCCGGGGAACTTCATCTGCTGGGTGGTGCGCCCCGGCACGTTCTTCAATGTGACCGAGCGTCCGCCCATCAGGTTGGCCGATCCGGGAAGGATTTGCAGTGCGGTGATCCCGCCATTGGCGAGCGCGCGGGCAAAGCCGGGATCCTGCGGCCAGACCGAATGTTCGGCCCAGACTTCGGGCGTGGTCGGGCTGGTCGCCTCGTTGCCGTCAGAATGCGCGTCGACACCGGGCGAGGGGTAATCGCCCAGGTGCGAGTGGATGTCGATGATGCCGGGGGTGACGAATTTCCCGGTGCCATCGAACACCGCAATGTCAGCGGGGATCGGGGTGTCAGGGCCGCCCACTGCGACGATCTTGCCGCCGGACATGAACACCACGCCGTTGTCGATTCTGCCGCCCTTACCGTCGAACACGGTCGCGCCCTTCAGCGCGGTGGCGGTGCCGGGATAGGCCTTGTAGGTCGAGGTAAACACGCCCTCGGCCTCGGTCCTCGCGGCAAATTCCTTCGCGTCGGATTTGGTGCTGGCGCTATCGCCTGCCGAGCCAGTGGTGGCGCAGGCACTCAGCGCAATCGCACTGACGAGCGTGACAAGTGCGCCGCTGCGCACCCGCAAATTCAATCGTTGTTTCATATGTAGACCTTCCCGTTTCCCCGGCGCGGAGTGTGGCGGGGAAACGGGGGTGTGTCTATGCGGTTGAACGAACCTGGTGTCGGGTTGGTCTATTCCGCCGGACGGGTGGAAGGATGGACACCGGCCTGCTGCGCTTCGAGACCGGCTTCGCTCTGGCCTTCCAGATCGTCACCGACATTGTCGTCGCGCAGCGTGTCGAGGTGCATCAGCTTCTTCACCAGCGGGCTGATCACCATCACGCCAACGCCGACCGCCACGGCAAACCAGCCCACGGTCGAATAGACGCCGAGCACTACGTCCCTGCCGGCTTCCTCGCCCACGCCCTCGCCCCCGGTCGCCGCAGCGATCAGTCCGGCGGCGAAATTGCCGGTGGCCGACGCGAAGAACCACGTGCCCATGATCAGCGATGCCATGTGCGCCGGTGCCAGCCGGTTCATGGCCGAAAGGCCCACGGGGCTGAGGCACAGCTCGCCCGTGGTGTGCAGCAGATAGATCAGGAAGATGAAGACCACCGGCACGGCAACATCGACCCCGACGCTGTTCGCGCCCCAGACCAGCGCGAGAAAGCCGAGCCCGACTTGCACGATGCCGAGCCCGAACTTGAGCGGGGTGGAAGGTTCCGCCCCGCGCTTGCCGAGCCCCTGCCACAACATTGCGAACAGCGGAGCCAGAAGCACGATGTAGATCGCGTTGATCGACTGGAACATCGAGGCGTTAACGCCCTGTGTGTCCACATGGCGGTCGGTGAAGAGGTTGAGCGAAGAGCCTGCCTGTTCGAACAATGCCCAGAACACGATCGAGGTCAGGATCAGGAACAGCGCGGCGAAGATGCGGTCACGCTCCTGCGACTGCAGCTTGGTGACAGCGGTGAACAGCACGTAAAGCACCAAGCCGCCGCCGAAAGCGCCGAGCACATAGCCTACCATTGCCTGATACTGGATTGCGAACCAGCACAGCGCCACCATGGCGAGCCCCGCGCCATAGATCGCCCATTCCTTGCCGCCGCGGATCTTGGCTGGGTCCTTCGGCTCGCCCTTGCCGAGCAGCAGCGGCTTGCCGAGCACGAAGAAGACGAGGCCGATGAGCATCCCGAACCCGGCAAGACCGAACCCATACTGCCAACCATAGGTCTGGCCGAGATAGCCGCAGATGATCGACGCGGTCGCGGCGCCCACGTTGATGCCCATGTAGAAGATTGTGTAGGCCGGGTCGCGGCGAACGTCGGTGCGGGTGTAGAGCTGCCCGACGATCACCGAGATGTTCGCCTTCAGAAAGCCCGAGCCGACAATGATGAGAGCAAGCGCCAGCCAGAACACGTTGATGATCGGGTCGTCCTGCCCGCCGCCGCCTTCGAAAGCCATGAAGAAGTGGCCGAAGGTGAGTAGCACGGCACCGAACAGCACCGCCTTGCGCTGACCGATATACTGGTCGGCGAGGTAACCGCCGACCACCGGCGTGATGTAGACCAGCGCAGTGTAGGCGCCGTAGACGATCGAGGCTTCGGCATCGGAAAACAGCCAGTGCTGCACGAGGTAGAAGATCAGCAGCGCGCGCATCCCGTAGTAGGAAAACCGCTCCCACATCTCTGCCATGAACAGCAGAAAAAGGCCTTTCGGGTGGCCGACGACCTCCGCCTGCGGACGGGTGATGAGGAAGGTGCCGCCCATAAGGAACGCGGCCAGCGCAAACGAAGCGAGGCGGAACGCCCACATCTCGAATTGCGAACCGAACGTGAAGAAGAGGCCTTCGACCATGTGCAAGATAGATCCCTAATGCGCGCCTCTCTCCGGCGCGGTCCCATGGCGCGGCAAACTAGCGCCTCAATCGCCCATGTGAAGCTTTTGTTTCGGATGTAACCGTTTCCCTGCGATCCTTGACGCGCATGGCTGTATTATGGCACTGATGCACCTCGCAAGGGACACTGCACCACGATGAACCCCAATCGCCCCCACTCCAACAGGCCCGTCTATCTCAAGCTGCGCGACCAGATCGCCGCCGCCATCATTGACGGCGCCTATCCCGAAGGCGCGATGCTGCCATCGGTGCGCGCGCTGGCGGCGGAGCAGGGTGCGAACCCGCTGACGGTGGCGAAAGCGTACCAGCAGTTCCAGAACGACGGCCTGGTCGAAGTGCAACGCGGGGTCGGTATGTATGTGGTGAAGGGCGCGGCGGAACGGTTGCGCGCCCGCGAGCGCGAAGCCTTCCTGCACGAGGAATGGCCCGAAATCCGCAGCCGGATGCGCCGCCTCGGCCTCGATCCTGCGGATCTTGCGCTCTCGTCCTGACGCAGGCGCGGCTATGTCGATGTGAACATTGCGCAACCTTTCGATTTGTGACACTTTATGCACCGCAGAACGCAATGGGATTGCATCGCGTTGCGTGCTGCGATTAAAGGGGCGCCTTTCGGGTCGGAGGCGAGTACATAAAACCGCGGGGCAAACCCGCTTACGGCGTTACATGGGACAGGTGAGCTTATGAACGCCGGGAGATCGCGATGATCAGATCCGAGTTGTTGCAGGAACTGCACAAGAGCAATCCCGAACTGCGTGCCGAGGAAATCGAGCAGGTGGTCGACATATTCTTCGACGAAATCGCCCAGCGGCTTGCCGAGGGCGGAAGGGTCGAACTGCGCGGTTTCGGCGCGTTTTCGACCCGCGAACGCGAAGCCCGCAGCGGGCGCAATCCGCGCACCGGCGAAACGGTGGACGTGCCCTCCAAGCGCGTGCCCTATTTCAAGGCCGGCAAGGAAATCCGTGAACGCCTGAACGAAGGCTAGACCGAAAAACGCGGGCGCCCTGCTCAGGCGGCGGCGCTGACGCGTTCTTCGTCTGCCCAGCCGAATGCCGCGTGCCGGCGTTCGCGGCCGACCGCGGCGAACACCGCATCGGCCAAGCGCTCGCTCCCGGTGTCGCGGCTGACGTCGACCGGCACCATGCCGAGCGCGCCGAACTCCTCCATTGCATCGGGGCCGGGCAGCGCGATGATCCGCGCAATGCCGGGCATGCGCTCCTGCACCAGCGGGGTCAGTTCGCGCGAGACCGCGAGGTTGCCGGTCGCCACCACCACCACATCGCGCCGTCCCATGCCGATCGCGTCCCAGCTGCGCGGATCGCCGGGATTGGCGCTGTGCACGTGATAACCGTCCGCCAACGCCAGCTGAAACCGGTCATGATCGGGCTCAATGGCGAGATAGCCGATGCCGTTATAGGCCAGCGCGTCGGCCACCGCCCGCCCGGCAGGCGTCAGGCCGATGATCACCACCGGCGCATCGTCGACCGCCAGCTTGGAATCGGGCGGACCGGAGCGCAGGCGGCCTGCCAGCTTGCGCCCGAGGTTGGAAACCGGCGGGGTGACGGCAAGGCTGATGGCAATGGCGGTGACGAGCATCGCCACCAGCCGCGGCTCCGCCAGCCCGGCGACGGCGGGCAGCGCCAGCAGCACCAGCGTGAACTCGCTCCCTTGCCCCAGCAGGAAGCCCAGCTGGATCGAACCCGGCACCGACCAGCGATTGACCAGCGCGGCGATCACGTTGAGCGCGCACTTGATCGCGATCAGGCCTGCTGCGGCGAGCAGCACCCAGTGCCAATCCTGCGCCAGCAGCGCCGGATCGATGCTCAGGCCGACCGAGATGAAGAAAAAGCTCAGGAACAGCCCGCGAAACGCGTCGATCTCGGTCTGCACCAGAATGCGGTAGCGCGAATCCGCCACCGCCATCCCGCCCAGAAACGCGCCCAAGGTCAGCGATAACCCGGCCATGCCGGTCGCCCACCCTGCCGCCAGCGCGATGAACAGCGCGGTCGCGGTGTAGACCTCGGTCGTCCCGGCGCTTGCGATCAGGCGGAACAATGGCTCGGTCAGATAGCGCGCGAACAGCACCGCGATGCCGAACGCGGCTAGCGCCTTGGCCCCGGCAAGGCCGAGCATGGGAGCCAGCGACCCGCCGCTTGCCAGCGCGCCCGCCGCTACCAGCAGCAGGATCGCGGCGATATCCTGAAAGATCAGGATCGCCTGCGCTGCGCGGCCCACCGGGCAATCATCCTGATCGCGCTCGCGGATCAGGCCGATGACCACTGCGGTGGATGACAGACCCATCGAAAACCCGGCAATGATGGCAAAGCCGGTCGGCAGACCCAGCGCGGCGAACAACGCCGCAAACGCGCCGCCCGCGATCACCATCTGCAAGGCGCCGAAGCCGAAGATATTGCCCGCCTCGGCCCGGATGCGTCCCAAGGAGAAATGCAGGCCGAGGTTGAACAGCAGGAACATCACCCCCGCTTCGGCCATCGCGGCGACCAGCGGCCCGCTGAAATCGGGCGCCATGCCGAGGCTCGCCAGCCCCAGTCCCAGCCCGATATAGCCGACGATCGGATTGAGCCGCAGCGCGCGGCTGGCCAGCGCCGCGCCGATGCCGAGGCCGAGCAGAGTGATTGCCGGCTGGATCGTGGCGACCACCGAATGCGCGTCGTGTACCGGATCGCCTGCCATGTCCGCCCCTGTTGCCGCTCATCTTGCAGCCAATGTTCAGACAAATGGGCGTTCGCGCAAACTCTGACAAGCTCTGGCGCTCAGCAGGCAAGTTGTGGCAAGGGCCATCGCGCTTTTGCGGGTGTGGCGGAATGGTAGACGCCGGGGACTTAAAATCCCCTGATCTTTGATCGTGCGGGTTCGAGTCCCGCCACCCGCACCAGCTATCCGGGACTCAAGCCCGTCCGGGGGACGGGCTTGGCCGAATTGCGCCTCAGAGCGTCAGCGGTGCTTCGCGCGGGCCGTCACCGGCGGTGAAGATGAAGGTCGTCACATTAGTGCCGCTACCGAGGTTGACGCGGTTTTCCTGCCGCGCCCAGACATCGGTCAGAATCTGCGAATTGACCCGCACCGTCGCATTGGCGGCCGGGGCAGGAGCTTCGAGATAGACCATCAGGCTGCCGCCGGTAATTTCGCTGCCGACATATTCCAGACCGACCGGCACGCCGTCCGCCTCCAGCAGAAACCGGCGCGCGACATAGCGTGCAAAGGCTTCGCGGCTGTCAGCGCTGCCGACGATGTCGGCCACCTTGACGCCCTGCGCCCTCAGCGCGTGTTCGGCATCGTGCACCGGCACCTGATGCACCACTTCGAGGCGGTCGGTGCGGGGGTTCGCCGACACGGTGCTGATCGCGATCTTCTGCTGGTGAGCGGCCACAGGCAGCGCCAGCGGGACCGCCAGCAGCAGCGCACACAGCAGGACGAGACGGCGCAACATCATTTGCGCCCGTCCGGCTCCGCGCCTGCCGCTTCGCCCATCAGATCGCGCCTGACCCGCGATTTGCTTGCCTCGTCCTTGAACGCCTCGATCCGGCTGGGAATGATCCGGCGCGGATAGTAATTGTTCTCGATATCGGCGTCGGCGGTTTCCCAGTCGGGATCGACCACCACCTGCACAAGCTCCTTGCCCTTGGGGAATACCAGCAGCTTGGCCACTTCACGCGCATTGCGGCGCCAGATTTCGGCCGGAATGTTCAGCTTCTGCGTGCTGCCGTCCTTGAAGGTGAGGCCGAGGATGATCGGCATCACCAGCCCGCCCTTGTTGGCAAAGTTGAGAACGTAATAGTTCGCGTCCTCCTTCACCGCGCGGTCGAACACGCGGCGCTCCCACGGGTCGAGGCCGTCGAGGAAACCGGTATATTTCTTGCGGTCCTTCGGCGTGACGGTGAATTCGTCATTGGCGTCGTAGAAATCGGTGACGCCGCGGTTTTCCAGCACCCAGATCGGCAGGCGCTGCTGGCGGTTGAGCGTGTTGCCGATCGCCTCCGGCTCCGCATCGCTTTCGGCACGGCGGCGGGGCAGGTCGATATCGGGATTAGCGGTGTCGATCTGCAGGCTATAGATCGAATCCAGTGCGATATCGACATGATCGGTGGTGTAGAACCAGCCGCGCCAGAACCAGTCGAGGTCGGTGCCCGAAGCCTCTTCGATGGTGCGGAAGAAGTCAGCCGGAGTAGGCCGCTTGAACTTCCAGCGGCGGGCATATTCCTTGAGCGCGAAATCGAACCGCTCGCGCCCGATCACCGTGTCGCGCAGGATGTGATAGGCGGCTGACGGCTTGCCATAGGCATTGGCGCCGAGATTGGTGACCGAATCCGATTGCGTCATGATCGGTTCCTGCTGGCTCGACACCATGTAGCTGACCAGATCGCGCGGCAGGCTGCGGGTCCACGGCATATCCGGGTCCCATTCGTAGCCCGCGACCGAATCAAGGAAGGAGTTCAGCCCTTCGTCCATCCACGTCCACTGGCGTTCGTCCGAATTGACCGTCATCGGGAAGTAGATGTGGCCGATTTCGTGGATCACCACACCGATCAGACCCACCTTCGTGGCCTGGGAATAGGTGCGGCTGCCATCCTTGTTCAGGATCGTACGCGGGCCGTTGAAGGTAATCATCGGATATTCCATCCCGCCGACCGGCCCGTTGACGGACTGCGCGGTCGGATAGGGATAATCGAAGCTGAAGCGCGAATAGACCTTCATGGTGTGCACCACGGCCGCGGTCGAATATTTGCGCCACAGATCGCCGCCTTCCTTGGGCCAGAAGCTCATGGCGAGCACGGTTTCGTGCTGCGCACCGGGCTGCTTGTGGCCCTGTGCGTCCCACATGAACTTGCGGCTGGATGCCCAGGCGAAATCGCGCACGTTGGTGGCCGAAAACTGCCACGTCTTGGTGCCGCGCGGGTTGCCGCGCTCTGCGGCGGCGGCTTCTTCCGGCGTCACGATGAACATCGGCGCATCAGCGTTCTTGGCTGCCTCGATCCGCTGGCGCTGGGTCGCGGTGAGCACCGCTTCCGGGTTCTGCAGCACGCCGGTGGAGGCGACGATGTGATCGTCAGGCACTGTCATCGCGACCTCGTAATCGCCGAATTCGAGCGTGAATTCGCCGCGACCGAGGAATTCCTTGTTGTGCCAGCCTTCGTAGTCCGAATAGGCAACCATGCGCGGGAACCACTGGGCCAGCAGGAAGATGTCATTGCCGCCCTTGCGCGGATCGTCGGGGAAATGTTCGTAGCCCGAACGCGCGCTGACCGCGTCTTCCTCGACAATGTTGAACGCCCATTCGATAGTGAATTCGGTGCTCTCGCCGGGCGCGAGCGGCGCGGGCAGGTCGATCCGCATCAGCGTGCCGACGATGGTGTGCGGCAGGTCAGCGCCCGCCATGTCGCGCACCGCGTCGATATCATAGCCATAGGTGTTGTCCGCCATCGCCTGCTGGCGGCGCAGTTCCTCCATCGACAGCTTGGTCGGCTCGGTCGCCGTGCCGAGGCTGACCTTCGGCCCGCGCCGTCCGGGGCCGCCGAAAGCATCGGTCAATTCCGCCATGGAATCGGTGCGGAAGATGTTCTGATCCAGCTGCATCCACAGCCACGGCAGGGCATCGGGCGAGTTGTTGGTGTAACGGATCGTCGCCCGTGCAGTCAGGCGGCGGCGAGATTCGTCCAGTTCCGCCGCGATGCTGTAATCGACCTGCTGCTGCCAGTATTCGTGTCCCGGCGCGCCGCTGGCGTTCCGGTAGACGTTGGGGGTGGGCAGCACTTCGTCGAGCTGACGGAACTTGTCCTCGAAATCCCCCTTGGTCTGTTCGATGCCTTGTGCATTCGCGGGTGCGAAGGCGGGGATGACAAACAGCAAAGCAGCGACAAACAGCGCGAAACGCAAGGGCGTTCTCCGGTTATGTGACAGACGGACGATGACACGAAAGAGCGCAAAAGGCTGAGGCACGCAAGCCGTTATCCTGCAAATCCCGGCAATTTTGTTTCGTGCATGGCAACAAGAACACTTTGGCCCTATCTCCCAAATCATGACCGAACCCGCCTGGCATTCCCTGCACGAAACCGCCTGCGCCCGCGGGGAGGCGACCTATCGCGATCCGGCCACCGGCTACATGGTGTTCACGCGGACGGCGCACCTGGCGCGCGGCAAGTGCTGCGGATCGGCGTGCCGCCACTGTCCCTACGATCACGAGGCGGTAAAGCGCCGCACGTGACGCTTGCCAAGCGGGGCTCGGCAGGAATAGGCGGCAGGGCAAGGAGAACCTGTGCATGAAAACCCGCGCCGCCGTCGCGTTTGCCGCCAAACAGCCGCTCGAAATCGTCGAGCTTGACCTCGAAGGTCCAAAAGCGGGCGAGGTGCTGGTCGAGATCATGGCGACCGGCATCTGCCACACCGACGCCTATACGTTGGACGGATTCGACAGCGAGGGCATCTTCCCCAGCGTTTTGGGTCATGAAGGCGCCGGTATCGTGCGCGAGGTGGGCGCGGGCGTGACCAGCGTGAAGCCCGGCGATCATGTGATTCCGCTCTACACGCCCGAATGTCGGCAGTGCAAAAGCTGTCTGTCCGGCAAAACCAACCTGTGCACCGCGATCCGCGCCACACAGGGCAAGGGGCTGATGCCCGATGGCACCACGCGCTTCAGCTACAAAGGCCAGCCGATCTATCACTACATGGGCTGCTCCACGTTCAGCAATTTCACCGTCCTCCCCGAAATCGCGGTCGCCAAAATTCGTGAGGACGCGCCGTTCCAGTCGGCCTGTTACATCGGCTGCGGGGTGACGACCGGCGTCGGCGCGGTGACCAACACCGCCAAGGTGCAGGTCGGCGACAACGTGGTGGTATTCGGCCTCGGCGGCATCGGTTTGAACGTCATTCAGGGCGCACGGTTGGCAGGCGCGAACCTCATCATCGGGGTCGATATCAACCCCGCGCGCGAAGAATGGGGCAAGCGGTTCGGCATGACCCACTTCCTCAATTCTTCAGGGTTGAGCCGCGAGGAGACCGTCGCCCGCATCGTCGAAATGACCGATGGCGGCGCGGACTACACCTTCGATGCGACCGGCAATACCGAAGTGATGCGCACCGCGCTGGAAGCCTGCCACCGCGGCTGGGGCACCAGCATCATCATCGGCGTGGCCGAAGCGGGCAAGGAAATCGCCACCCGCCCGTTTCAGCTGGTGACCGGGCGCAACTGGCGAGGCACGGCCTTCGGCGGGGCCAAGGGGCGAACCGACGTGCCCAAGATCGTCGACATGTACATGACCGGCAAGATCGAAATCGATCCGATGATCACCCACGTGATGGGGCTGGAGGAGATCAACACCGCCTTCGATCTGATGCACGAAGGCAAGTCGATCCGCAGCGTGGTGGTGTTCTAGGGCGTTGTTCTAAAGCGCGATTTCCTCGAACCGCCCGCCGAAGAACACCAGCGGGCGCAGCGGCGATGCGGCCTGCGCCATTCCTTCCACCTGCCCGAGGATCAGCGTGTGATCGCCCGCTTCGTGCGCGGCGAAGCGGCGGCAGGCGACATGGCCCAACGCGCCCGCGATCACCGGCAGGCCATCCGGCCCGGTCTGGAAATCCGCGGGGCTCAACGCGCTGCTGCCGCGCGCGGCATAGCGCCGCGCGAGCGACTGCTGCCCTTCGGCAAGGATGCTGATCGCGAACCGCTCCGCCCCGGCATAGAGCGCGAACTGGCTGGAGGAATTCTGCAGGTTCCAGCACACCAGCATCGGATCGAGCGAGACCGAAACCAGCGAGTTGATTGTCATCGCCGCCACGTCGCCGACCTCTGCGCCGTCCGCTTCCGTCAGCACCGACACCACCGCCACCCCCGTCGCGAACTGGCCCATCAGCTGGCGAAAGTCAGCCGGGTTAAGGGAATCGGGCAAGAGGCTCTCCGGACAAAGTGGCGGGACAGGCAGAAAACAGGCGCAAGCGCGGCGCGGGGGCTGCGTTGCCCCGCGCATCGGCAGCTTGTCAATCAATGCCGCCGCCACAGGTTCCGGCGCATTCCCACCGCAGCACAAAACACCTGCTTGGTTAACCGGGTGGTTACGCTGCGGCGCTAGGGGGAGAACGAAGCGCCAATTTCCCCGGACGGCGCAGCAGGTGATTGATGTTCGAACCGAAAATCGCAGCCGCCGCGTTCACGCTGGAAACCGGCGCCCGCTTTGCGCCCGCCAAGGCCGGGCCTGCAAGCCCCGATGGCTGAGGCCGATCCGCTTTCCGCCGGGCCCTCGCTCGCCGCGCAGGTGCGCACGGCGGTGATCTGGCGTTCGGGCAGCCAGGTGCTGACCCAGATCGTATCCTGGTGTTCCACCCTGATCGTCATCCGCCTGCTGGCGCCGGAAGATTACGGCCTGTTCGCGATGGCGCAGGTGATGCTGGTGCTGCTCTCCACCATGAACGGGTGGGGACTGGCGAGCGCGCTGATCCGCGAGAAGGACGTCACCGAACAACGCCTGCGGCAGACGCTGGGGATGCTGATCCTGCTCAATTTCGGGCTGGCCCTGATCCAGTTCCTCGCCGCGCCGCTGGTGGCGCTATGGTTCGAACAACCGATGGTGACGGACCTGCTGCGGGTGCAATCGCTGCTTTATCTGGCGGTGCCGTTCTGTGCGCTGCCGCACGCGATGTTGAGCCGCAAGATGGATTTCCGCCGCCCGGCGCAGGTGCGACTCGCCGCGGCGCTGACGGGGG
Organism: Erythrobacter sp. NFXS35; assembly: GCF_040148725.1. Lineage (NCBI taxonomy): Bacteria > Pseudomonadati > Pseudomonadota > Alphaproteobacteria > Sphingomonadales > Erythrobacteraceae > Erythrobacter > Erythrobacter sp. NFXS35. The sequence goes on from NZ_JAGDEB010000002.1 coordinate 304,086, forward strand.
CGGCAACTGCCCTGACCGGTTCGCTATCGGGCTGGGGCGTGTGGACGCTGGTGGCCGCGCCGCTGGCGATGATCGTCACCGAAGCGGTTGGCATGACCTGGGCCGCGCGCGCGCCGATCCGGCCCAGCTTCCGCTTTTCAGGCGCAGGCCATATCGCAGGCTTCGGCGGAGTGATGACCGCGACCCAGCTGTTCTGGTTCGTGCAGAGCCAGGCCGACGTGATGATCGCGGGCCGCGTGCTGGATACGCATACCTTGGGGGTCTACACCACCGGGCTGTTCCTCGCGCAGCTGCTAGCCGCCAAGTTCGTGCCGCCGATCAACGAAGTCGCCTATGCCGCCTATTCGCGTCAGGAAGGAACCGGTCAGCAGCAAATGGGGCCGGAGCCGCTGCTCGCCACCATCCGGCTGGTGATGATGGTGGCGCTGCCGGCCTATGCCGGCCTTGCCGTGGTCGCCCCGGTGCTGGTGCCGGTGCTGCTGGGCGAAAAGTGGATCGAGATCGTCCCGCTGCTGCCGATCCTCGCCGTAGCAATGGCGATGCTGACGCTGCAGATTCTGTTTTCGCCGGCCACCAATGCGCGGGGCTTCCCCGGTATCGCGCTCAGGGTGACGATGATCGGCAGCGTGGTGATGCCCTGCGCCTTCCTGATCGGATCGCGCTGGGGGGTGGCCGGTTTTGCGTGGGGCTGGGTCGGCGGGATGGCCGTGCTGACGGGGGCAACGATGCTGTTGTCACGGCCGGTGCTGGGGCTCAGGATTGGCGGCCTTGCCCGCGCAATCGGCCCCCCGCTGGCCGCTGCGCTGGCGATGGCGGCGGGCGTGGCGCTGGCGCTGCACCTGCTGCCGCCGGTGTTGCCGCTGGTGGCGCTGGTGCTGGCGGTGATGCTCGGGATCGGGCTTTACGGCGCCGCGCTGCACCTGATCGCGCCCGAACGGATCGCCGAAGCGCTGCGCTTCCTGCGCGAACGGGGTGAGGCCGAGCCTGCCACAGCCAGCTGAGCGCCCGGCGAAAGCGGGTGATTGACACTGTCGGCGCGATGCGGTTGTGCGGCGGCATGACTGCACCGCGCCCCGCACCGACCACCCGCACATACACCGTCAACGGCATCGATCTGGCTGTCCACGAATGGCAGGCAATCACAGGCAGTTCACCCCTCAGTCCGGCCCACAACCCGGATATGCCGCCGCTGGTCTTCGCCCATGCGACCGGGTTTCACGGCCGGGTGTTCGACGCCATCATCGAACAGTTCCCCGCCCATCCCGCCTACGCCATCGACCTGCGCGGACATGGGCAATCGGGCGGCGGGCCGATCAAGGATTGGCGGGTTGTCGCCAGCGATGTCGCCGAGTTCCTCGAACAGGCGCAGATTACCGGCGCCGTCGGCATCGGCCATTCGATGGGGGCGCACACGCTGTTGCAGGTGGCCGCCGATCACCCGCAGGCCTTAGGCCGCCTGGTGTTGTTCGATCCGGTGATCCTGCCGCCGGCTTATTACACGTCCTCGGAGGCCCTCTTCACAGCCGACAACCCGCACCCGGCGAGCCGCCGCAAGCGCGATTTCGCTTCGCCCGAGGCGATGATGGAACGGTTCCGCGCGCGCGATCCCTATCGCCTGTTCGCGGCCCGCGTATTCGAGGATTACTGCCGCCACGGACTGGTCCCCGCCGCATCGGGCGAGGGCTACGAACTGGCCTGCGCGCCCGAGGTCGAGGCCAGCGTCTATGCCTCAAGCCGCAGCAATGGCGCTATTCTGGAGGCGGCAAGAACCGTTGCGCTGCCCGTGCTGGTGGTGCGCGCCAAGGCGAGCAGCCTTACCGATTTCAAAAGCTCGCCGACCTGGCCGGAACTTGCCGCGATCCTGCCACAGGGCGAAGACCTGTACCGGCCCGACCGCACCCACTTCCACCCGTTCGAAGACCCGGAGGACGCCGCACGGATCATCGCCGGGATGATCGGCTGAGGGGCATTTCTCTCGCGATGTTTCACGTGAAACATTGCGAGATGCTCAGCCCGCCGCCGCCAGCAGATCGCGCAGATCGTCGCGCACCCGGGCGATTTCCTCTGACCGGGCGCGGGCGAAATTCGCCCCGATCTGGCGCGCCAATCCGCCGTAGAAGGTGACGAGACTGCCGTGCAGTGGGTGTTCGGGCGCGACCGAGCGGGCGAGCCACAAGGTGATCGTCTGCGCCCGTGCCAGCGCATCGCGCGGGACGGCGTCCGGCGCGCGCTCCAATGCCAGCAATGCCTGACCGAGTGCCGCGGTCGCTTCCTCCAGGCAGATGCGGGTGAGATCGGCAGCGCTCGATGCCTCGATCCGGGCGTCGAGTTCGACCCGGCGATAGGCTGCGGCGGGGTTGCGGGACAGCATCAGCATCGGTCCAATCCCCTATCTGTCCGCCGACCAGATATCGACCTGCTGGCGCAGGAAGCTCAACGTCGATTGCGAGGCCGCGACCCGGCGTTCGGACGCGGCCAGATCGCGGGTCAGGCGTTCGCGCAGGCTTTCCTGCTGCTCGGCAATGCGGGCCAGCCGATCGTCGCTGCGTTCCAGCTGTGTTTCGAACCGCCGCACGGACCCGCCGAGCGAGCCGGGGTCGGTGACGAGGCTGTTTTCGCGCGCGAACCGGTCAATGGTGGCAAACACGCCCGAAGGCCCGACGGTGAACATTGCGGTGACCCCATCCGGACTCGTTTCGAGCGCCTGGGTGAGCCGCGCCGTATCGAGCCGGAAGGTGCCATCGCGGTTCAGCGCCAGCCCGAGATCGCCGAGCGTGCGCGGCTCGCCTGCGCCCGCGCCCGGCATCACCACCTGCCCGGCCAGCGCCGCCAGATCGCGGCGCAATTCACGCGCGCCCGAATCATTGCCGAGCACGCCGCCGACCGGGGCGGCGAGTTCGCTCACCTGCGCGGAAATATCGTTCAGCGCGGCGATGAAATCTCCCATCACGCCTGAAATCGCGTCGATGTTGTTGGCGAAAGTCAGGCTGGTTGGCGCCCCGGTGTTGGTGCCGGTGAGGTTGAGGGTGAAACCGCCCGGCAGGCCGGTGACGCGGTTGGTGGGGCTGGTCATCGCCACGGTATCGAGCGCGAAGGCAGCATCGCTGGCCGCGGCGCGCAGTTCGCCCGCGTCGCTGGCCGGGTTCCAGCCGAGATAGCTGAGATCGCCCGGCACCGCGCCGCCACCCGCCCCCACAGGCTCGATCACGAAGCCGCTGGCCGCGCCCTCCGCACCCTTCAGCACCAGCTGCGCGCCGGCGGCGCCGGTGGCGACATAGGCGGTGACTGCGCCGCCGCTGGCCTGGTTGATCTTGCCCGCCAGCGTTGCGAGCGTATCGTCGGCAGTGACAGTGATTGCCAGCGGATCGCGCCCGGTATCGGCGGAAAAGCTGCCAGCGCCGACCGTGCCGAACCGGATGTTCAGCGTGCCTTCGCCGACCGGATCATTGCCGCTGGCAAAGGCATTGCCGACCAGCGTCTGCCCCTGCGCAAGGCTGGTGACTTCCAACGCAAACGAACCGCGCGGGCTCAATCCCACAGGCACGCTGACCTGCGCCACGCCGGCGTTGCCAAGCTGGCCGCGCGGGGCAAGATCGCCATTGCGGATCCGCTCACCCAATGCGCTGGCAAGGCTGGTGACAGCATTGCGCAATTGTCCGGCGGCGGAAATCTGCGCTTCGAGCGTTTCGCGCCGCGCCTCCACGGTATTGCGCTGAAAGGCGAAACTGGCCTCGGAGATATCGTTGGCCAGCCCGATGAAGTCGATGCCGCTGCCGGCGCCAAGGGCCGAGATGATCGAGGAGCCGGGATTTTCCATGTCCTGAATAACGGACATCGGCGATCGGGTTTAAGCCTGCGTCGGCAGCTTTCCATCCCCGTCGAAACACAGCTCCGGCGGAACGTCGATCATGGGGCGGCGCGGGTGCTGCCCGCGTTTCAGCGCCAGCACGAAGGCAACCAGTGCGGCAACTGCGACATACAATTCCTCGCGCACCATCTGGTTTGCCTGCGTGGTGAAATAGACCGCGCGGGCGAGCTGCGGATATTCGAGCACGGGCAATCCGTCCTCGCCTGCAATCTCGCGCATGGCGAGCGCGGTATCGCCGCGCCCCTTGGCCAGCACCACCGGGGCAGGGGCCAGCGCGGGATCATAAGTCAGCGCGACCGCGAAATGCAGCGGGTTCACGATCACGAACTGCGCGTTCTTCATCGCCTTGGCGACCCCGCCGCGCGCCAGATCGCGCTGACGCTGGCGGCGGGCGGATTTCATTTCGGGCGACCCTTCGGCCTGCTTGTGCTCGTCGCGCAGGTCCTGCAGGCTCATTTTCAATCGCTTGTCGCGCTGGAAGCGTTGCAGCGGATAATCGATCATCGCGATTCCCGCGAGCCCCGCCAGCAGCGCGCCGACCAGCCCGGTGATCGCATCGGTCGCAATCCCGATCTGCGCCTCCAGCGGGCTGCGGCCCAGCACCAGCAGCGCGGGTAGCTGCGCCGCCGCCCAGAACCACGCGATCCCGCCCAGCAGCGCCAATTTCAGCAAGCCCTTGCCGAGTTCGATCAAGCCCTGCCAGCCAAAGATCCGCTTGAGCCCGGAAAGCGGATTGATGCGCGAGCCCTTGAACGCCGTGTTGCCGGGCACGAAGCGCCCTTCGCCCAGCAGCAATTGCGAAACCACCGTCACCAGCGCCGCCACCAGCCCCAGCGCCATCACCGGCGGCAGGATTGCAGCGGCAGCGTTCGCCATTGCCGCGCCCGGCGCGAACCCATCGAGCGCGCCGCGGTCGAACAGGAAGCCCGCACGAGCGGTCGCCGCCACGCTGTCGGCCAGCCACGGCCCCAGCCCCAGCAGAGCCAGCGCGCCGGTGCCGGTCGCAGCCACGGTCGCCACTTCCTTCGACCGCAGAACGTCGCCCTTCTTGGCGGCATCGCTGCGACGCTTGGGGGTGGGATCGAAGGTCTTTTCGCCCGGAGTTTCTTCAGCCATGGCTCATCTGCTTGCTCATCCGGGCGCCTCGAGCACCAGGGCGCGCGACTGGTCGAGTCCGGCTTCGATCACGTCCGCGAACTGTTCCACCATCACCGGGACCGCGATGATCAGCGCAGCGATCCCCGCCAGCACGCCCGCAGGCAGGCCGAGCGCAAACAGGTTGAGCGCCGGGGCCGAGCGCGCGAGCATTCCGGTCACCACCTGCACCAACAGCAGCACCAGCACCACCGGCAGTGCGATGGCAGCTGCCGTAGCGAGGCCATAGCCCATGAACATCACCACGCCCTGCGCCCGCCAAGCACTGAAGGCGAACTCTCCGGCGGGCAGTAGGCGGTAGCTTTCGATAAGGAGTTCAAACCAGAGCAGATGCGCGCCGATTGCGTAGAACAGCAGGCTGAGCACAAGCCCGAAAAACGTGCCCAGCGCGCCCGATTGCGCGCCGCTGCTGGGATCGATCGAGGTGGCGATGGCAAGGCCCATGGTGCCCGAAATCTGCTCCGCCGCGACCAGCGGGATCGCAAAGGCGAGTTGCAGCACGAACCCCAGCGCGGCGCCCACCAGCACTTCCTGCAGCACCGCCAGCACAGCGGCGAAACTCAGCATCGCAGGCGCAGGCGCGAGCGGCACCCAGTTGGCCACGAAGAACCCCACTACGATGCTCAGCAGGATGCGTACCGGCGCGGGCACCGCCATGCCGCCCACCATCGGCGCGGCCATCAGCGCCGTCCCGCAACGGATCGACAGGAAAAATATCTGCCACAGCTGCCCTTCGAGACTGCCGAAGCCGAGATCGAGCACTTCCACGCGACTAGTCCGCGATCTGCGTGATCTGGGCCATGATCTCGCGCATGAAATCGGCCAGCAGGCCCATCATCGCCGCGCCCAGAACCACGAACACCAGCGCGGTGACGGCCAGTTTCGGGATGAAGCTGAGCGTCTGTTCGTTGACCGATGTCGCGGCCTGAATGATGCCGACGACAAGGCCCACCACCAGCGCCGCAATCAGCGCCGGCCCCGCGATCAGCGCGGTCACCCACAGGGTCTGGTCAGCCAGTGCAAGCAAGGCGGCATCTTCCTGCATCAGGCGAAACTCATCGCTAGGCTGCCCATCAAGAGCGCCCAGCCATCGACCAGCACGAACAGCAAAAGCTTGAACGGCAGGGATATAATCGTGGGGCTGAGCATCATCATGCCGAGGCTCATCAGCACGCTCGCCACCACCAGGTCGATCACCAGGAACGGCAGGAAGATCATGAAGCCGATCTGGAACGCGGTTTCCAATTCACTGGTCACAAAAGCGGGGAGCAGGATCGAGAACGGCACGTCCGCGCCGCTGGCAAACGTCCCTCCTCCGGCAATATCGGTGAACATCATCAGGTTCGCTTCACGCGTCTGGCGCAGCATGAAGGCGTGGAACGCCTCTCCGCCCTGCGCGATGGCCGCATCGGCGCCGATCGTCCCGGCAGCATAGGGCGCAATCGCCTGCGCGTTCACCAGTTCCAGCGTCGGCGCCATCACGAACAGCGAGAGGAACAGGGCGAGCCCCGCCAGCACCTGTCCCGGCGGCGAGCCTTGCAGGCCCAACGCCTGCCGCAATATTGCCAGCACCACCAGAATGCGCAGGAAGCTGGTCATCATCAGCACCAGCGCGGGCAGGATGGTGAGCAGGCTCATCACCACCAGCAATTGCAGCGACAGGCTCAGCGGGCTGTCCCCCCCTGCTTCGCCAGCGCCGTTCTCGCCGAGGGCGCGTTCGATCGCGGTGCCGACCCCGGCGGTGATCGGGTCAGGCGCGGGCGCGGCGGCGTGGGCCATGTCGGGCAGAGCCAGAAACATGGTTAACGCGGCAAGGCACGCCAAGGCTGCGCGGACAATCGACGCCGGGCGCATTACTCGCTCTCCGGCTTTTCGGCAGGGGCTTCAGCCAGCCGCACCATTCCGTGGCGCGACAGGCCGAGCAGGATCTCGCGCTCGCGGAACCGCACCACGGCCAGCTTCACGCCGGGGGCAATCAGGCTGGTTTCGATCAATTGCAGATGCCGCCCGCCCCCGCGCATCGCGCTACCCGGTTGCCCGGCAAGGCGGGTTTGCATGGTCCGGGTCAGCCACAGGCTTCCCCAGATCAGCCCCGCCAGCAGCGGCAGCAGCAGCGCAAGGCGCAGAAGATATTCGAGCATCGCCCCGCCCTGTCAGAGCGCGTCGGCCGCGCCGAACGCCGGATCGGCGGGCGCAGCGGAACCGGCCGTGTTGGCAGGCGCGGGCGCGGGCGGCACGTCCTGCCCGTCCTCTCCCACCAGATGGACGATGCGCAAAGCAAAGCGGCCCTTTTCCGCCACCACCTCACCGCGCGCGATCACCCGGCCATTGGCGGTCACGTCGAGCAGTTCGTCGGTCAGCCGGTCGAGCGCGACGGTGCTGCCTTCGCCAAGCTGGAGGACATCGCGCAGGGCCATTTCGGTGCGGCCCAGTTCGACCGACAGGCGCACGGAAACCGCCCCGAAGCGGTGAAATTGCGAGGGGCTGAAATCACTCATCGGGCAGGTCCTTCTGCGGGTAATCGGGTGATGCGGATCGCCATGCGATCTTCGAGCGTGCCGATGCTGCCATGCGCAATCAGCTTTTCGCCCAGCATCAGCGGCACTTGCCGGCCCATTGCCAGCGGAATGCAAGCGCCGGGTGCGAGGATCTGCAACCGGGCGAGCGAGAGATCGACTTCGGCCAGCACCACATGCAGCGGCAGCGGGATCGCAGCGAACGGCGCGGCCATGCTGCTTGCCGATGTGCGCGGGGCGCGGACACCGGACTGCGGGCGAGAGCGGCCGGGAGCAGGAAGCAGGCGCTCCATCCGCTCGGCGGCGATGGCCAGAACGCAGCGCCATTCGCATCCGCCCCGATTGGCGATGACCAGCGTGAACAGCAGCACATCGGCCTCGGGATCGAACGGCTTCAGGCGCGAAGCGGTTTCGCTGCGGACGATCACCTCGCCGCCCATCGCTGCGCCCGGTGGCGGAGCGCCGCTGCCGAATGCGGCCTTGGTGACGGCCTGCGCAATGGTGGCGGCGGCCTCGTCCGCCAGCAGCGCGGCCGAGCGGGGGAGCTGGTCGGGTGCCTTGTCGGCCAGCGTGCCGTCGCCGCCGAAGGAACGGTCCGTCAGGGCAATCGCCGTAGCGAAATCGAAGGACAGCAGCGCTGTTTCGCCGCTTGAACTGTTCGCGCCGCCTGCAGCCCCCACGCGTAACAGGGAATTGGCCGCAATCGGGCCGATGCGGGAAAGCGCGGCGCTGCCGGACAGGGTTTCAGGCTCCGAAACGCTCACGTCGAGCCGGTCGCCCGACAACAAACCGGATAGATCCTGTGCCAAAGCGCCCGCCAGATCGCGCCGCCACGCCGCCAGCAGCACCGCGCGTTCTTCCGGGCGCGGCCCGCGGCCGGATGAATGGGTGGTCAGCTCGCGGCAATGCTGCGCGGCGGTGCGGGCAGCGGCGAATTCGTGCTGCATCCTCATTGGACCAGAAACCCGCGAAAATGCACCGCGTCGATGCCGCCGAACCCTTCGTTTTCCTCGAGCACGTCGTTGATCGACTTGGTCAGGCGCACAGCCAGCTTCTGCTTGCCGGTGACCGCATAGACGTCGGCCTCCGAAGTCGCGGCCAGTTGAGCGATGATCGCCGAACGGATCGCAAGTTCGTGGTTGTGAACCCATTGCAGGACGCGGCCATCGCGGCGGGTCGAGACCGCCAGTTCGACCTGGATCAAGCCGGGCGAATCGGAAAGATTGGAGGTGAAGCTTTCGTCGAAGCTGTAATAGGCAGTGCGGTACTTGCTGCCGCCTTCGCCATAGACGGGTGCGGCGGCGTCCTTTTCGGCGCCGGGCAGGGGATACGGGTCGGTCTCGCCCTTCAGAATCAGCTTGGGCTGGTCCGGCTCGGCCGTGCCCTTGTCGCTGCCGAACAGGCCCGCGGCATAGGCTCCGTAAGCCCCGCCCGCGCCCAGCCCGAGCAGCAGCACAGCGCCGAGGACGAGCTTGATCATCCCGCCCTTTCCTGAGCTTTGCTTGGACTGACGGCGATCAATGCCGTCCCACTCCGAATTGTCCTTGTCCTTGGACATGAACGTCTACTCCCTGTTGCAGTCGGTCGACTCAGGCGAACAACCCGCGCTCGCGATGGTCGGGACGGTCATTGTCCGGCGCACCGGCAGACACGGCCTCGTCGGCGCGGTCCTGCTGGTGGCGCTGGTGCTGCGAAGCCCCTTCGTCGCGCTGACCGGATTGCGCCAGGTATGGTTGAGACGATCCCTGCCCCGACCCTAGGGAAGACCCGTAGCGCGGGTCGGATGAGCCGGAGCCTTGGCCGGAATTGGTGCCCGTGCCTGTTCCCGTCCCGGTGCTGGAGGTTTCGGCAGAAGCGGTGACGGCGCGTTCTGCCAGCGCGGCCTGAATCGCCGGGACAAAGCCCGGATCGCGGCTGGCCAGCACCGCACGCCAATCCTGCGCCGCGCCGATCGCTTCGATGCGCAGCGAGATCATGCCGAATTCGGCGTGGCGCAAGGTCATCTCGGGCCGCGCAGCGCGCAATGCCTCGCGAATGTCGCCGACCTGCGCGATGGCGCTTTCGACTTGCGGGGCCGGGGTGCGCGGCTCGGCGCGTTCGGCGGCGGCAGCAAGCGGGACGACCGGCGCAGCCTGAGCCAGCGCGGTGGCCGCGGACTGCGGAGCCGGGCTGCCGGACGCGGACGAGGCGGCAGACGGAAGCGCGGGCTCGGTAGCATCGGCAAGCAGCGCGCCGGAGGCCGATCCTTCGGGCGCATCATCGACACTCGGCTCCAGCGACGCGGCCAGCGCGCGCGGTGCAGCTGTGCTGCGCAACATGGCGGGGGCGGCTTGCGCGGCAGACGGTGCGGGAACCGCAACAGGGCCGGACAAAGCGGCGGATGTAGCGGCAGCGGGAGCAGCAAGCGGCACGGCCACGGCCAGCAGCACCGCCGTGGCGGGCTGCGGAGCGGCGGTGCCGCGCAGCGCTGGGCGAGCGGCGGAGTCGGTTTGCGCTAACGTCGGCGGAGTGGCTCCCGTCGCCGGGGCAGAGGCAAGCGGCACATCGGCGCCGGATGGCGGCAAGGCCGTGCCGGTTTGCGGCGGAATCGTGCCGGCCGGCAAGGGCGCTTCGCCACCAGGCTCGGGCAAAAGCCCCGCCGCCGGAAGCGCAGCCAGCGCAGCAGGCTCCGCAGGTTCAGTCGCAGGGACACCGGGCAAGGCGACCGGCGTGGCTGCGTCCGTTGCAAGATCCACCTCGGCGGGCAGGGCGGCATCGAGCAGCCCGGCGAAGTCGAGCGGCGCGCTTGCCCGCTCCGACTTCGCCCCGAGCTGCCGGGGCAGCGACGGGGCAGCACCGGAGGTGGCGGACAGATCGGGCAGGGAAGAGATCATCGCATTGTCCTTGAAGTCGGGTCGAACAGGGCGTGGCAATCACGGTTGCGGCTTGGAGTGCAACTTGCGTGCCAGCAACGGGGCTTCGGCTTCGGCGCGGCGCAGTTTCACCGCCACCAGAGCGGCGCGGGCCTCTCCCTCGTGCTCGGCAAGGCGTTTGGCGCGGGTCTCTGCCTGCGCCAGCGTGTCGGCCTGCCAAGCGGATTGGCGCGCGGCGTCTGTCGCAGCATCGGCGGCACTGTCGGCGAGCTGCACGAGGCTGGCGGTGAACACGGCGCGCGCGGCGAACACCTCGGCAGCCATCGCTCCGGGCTGCGGCGTGCTGGCAGCAACCAGCTGGCGGCTGCGCTGGGCCAGCGCGGTGCTGCGGGCCTCGGCATCGAGCGCTTCGGCAAGGCCTGCGAGCGCTTGGCGCCGCGCCACCTTTGCAATCAGCGCCTGCCGCCGGATCAGCGCAAGGCGGCGCGCCTCACGCAACCGCGCCCTCCATCAGCGCAGCGAGCGCCGCGTGGCTGGCGGCGAGCGGTTCCGCGCCCCCGCGCTCCTGCGTCAGAAAGCCATCGATCGTTCCGCTCAGCGCCAATGCGGTGTCGAGCAACGCATCGCTTCCGGCGCGATAGGCGCCCATCAGCACCAGATCGCGATTGCTCTCGCGCGCGGCGATCAGCGCCCGCAGGCGGCGCGCAGCGCGGGCGATATCAGGCGTGACCAGATCATCCATTACCCGGCTCAGCGAAGCGGGCACGTCGATCGCCGGGTAATGCCCGCGCTGGGCGAGTTCGCGTGACAGCACGATATGCCCATCCAGAATGGCGCGTGCGGTATCGACCACCGGATCATTGGCATCGTCGCCATCGGCCAGCACGGTGTAAATCCCCGTCACCGCGCCGCCGGTGCGCGCCGAATTGCCCGCGCGCTCCACCAGCCGCGTGATCGCGGCGAGCGCGGATGGCGGATAGCCGCGTGCAGCGCCCGGTTCGCCCAGCACCAACGCCAATTCGCGCGCGGCGTGCGCAACGCGGGTCAGGCTGTCGAGGATCAGCAGCACGCGCTTGCCCTGACCGCGGAAATATTCGGCAATGGCACTGGCATATTGCGCCGCGCGCAGCCGCAGGTTGGGGGCGTGATCGGCAGGCACCGCGACCACCACGATCTTTCCGCGCCGATGGCCTGCCATATGGCGGTTCACGAAATCGGACACCTCGCGCGCGCGCTCACCGATCAGGGCGACCACAGTGACATCGGCGACCGCATGGCCCGCGATGGTATCGACCAACACCGATTTGCCCACCCCCGATCCGGCCATGATGCCGAGCCTTTGGCCGACCCCCATTGTAGCGAGCGCGTTGATCGCGCGCACGCCGCAATCGAACGGGGCCGCAACACTGGCGCGTTCCAATGCGCCTTCGCGCTGTCCGGCGAGCGGCCAGGCGTGGGGCAGATCGAGCCGCGGGCCGCCGTCGATTGGCGCGCCCAGCGCATCGACCGCGCGGCCCAGCAGCGCCTCGCCGACGCGCACCTCGCCCGGATTGCCCAAGCCGCGCACGCTCGCACGCGGACGCAGCAGCATCGTATCGCCCAGCAGCATCATCAGCGAATGTCCGGCGCGAAAGCCGATCACTTCGGCGAGGCAATCGCTGGCCCCCCTGTTCTCGGCGCCGTTCTCGATCACGCCCAGCGAGCCGACCGGCAGCGGCAGGCCCGCGACTTCGATCAGCCCGCCGTCGCAGGCGACCACCCGGCCCATCCGCACCGGCCCTGTATCGACCGGCGCGGCGCGCATCCGCGCCAGATCGAGCTGCAATTCGGCGATCATCCGCGCACCGCAGCGGCTATCGCGCGGCGCCAGTCGGCGGGGCCTTCGCGCACTGCGCCGTCCGGTCCTTCGAGCAGCAGCGCGCCGCGTTCCAGCGCGCTGTCGGCGATCACCGTCCAATCGGCGAGTGGGTCCGGGCCAAGATGGTCGATGTCATCGGGGTGAAGATGCAGCCGCAATGCGTCTGCTGCGCCGCCGATCCGTGCTGCAGCCGTACGGCAGCGGGCCAGCAGTGCCTCGCGGTCGGTTGCGTGGTCAGCCAGCACCCCGTCGCACAGCGCAATCACGGTTTCGGCCAGATCATCGGCGAGCACTTCCAGCGCGGCTTCATCCAGAGCGCGGAATGCCAGCCGCAGCGCACGCTGGCGGGCCGCATCGCGCTGAGCCTCGGCCAAAGCGGCGGCGCGGCCTGCCGCTTCGCCTTCGGCATAGGCCAGCGCCAGCGCGTCTGGCGCAGGATCGGGATCCGGCGCAGGCTCCAGTTCAACGGCAAGTTCGGGCTCCGCCGACGGCGTACCGAACGGCAGCGCCTCGCGGAACTCCGCCGGTGCGCCTAGCAGCGCCAGCCAGCCGGGCTCGGGCGATGAGGGCGCGGCCAGCGCGCCGAGCCACTCAGACGAATTCGCCATCGCCGCTTCCGATCACGATTTCGCCCGCTTCGGCAAGACTGCGGGCAATGTCGACAATAGCCTTCTGCGCGGCGGCAACTTCGCTCTTGGCCAGGCGTCCGCGCAGTTCGATCTCGTCCTTGACCCCGTCGGCTGCGCGGCTCGACATGGCGGCGAAGAAAGGTGCACGCTCGGGTTCCTTGAGGCCTTTCAGGGCATCGATCAGCTTTTCGGAATCCACGTCGCGCAGCAGACGGCCCATCGCCATCGGAGCGAGATCGAACAGCATTTCGAAGGTGAACAGCTCCTCCTCGATCCGTGTGGCAAGCGGGCCGTCGCGCTCCGCAATCGCCGGGAGCACCGTGTGACGCAGGTCTCCTGCAGCAAGGTTGATGAGGCTCGCGGCCTCACGCGGGCCGCCCAGCGCCAGCGCCGCCGAACCGAATGTGGCCGTGATGCGCTGGGTCAGCAGGGTATCGATGGTGGCAATGGCGCGCGCGGAAACCGGGCCGCTCTTCGCGACGCGTTCGACCACCACGGTCTGCAATTCGAACGGCAGCGCGGCCAGCACTTCGGCGGCGGGTTCGGGTTCGATCAGCAACAGCAGCGCGGCGATCACCTGCGGATGTTCGTCCTCGATCAGGCGGACCAGCACCGGCGGCACCAGCCAGCGCGCCATTTCGAGGGTGAGCGGCCGGGCCTGGGGCTCGATCCGCTGCATCATGCTGTCCGCCCGCGCCGGGCCGAGCGCGCGGTCAAGCAAGGCCCGCACCCGGTCATCGCGGCCGCGCTGCGGCAGGATTTCGCGCCCCGCCTCGCTGGCGAAATCGGCCAGGGCTTCGGCCATGCGCGCGCTGTCGATCTCGCCCAGCGCCATCATCGCCGCGCCCAGCCTTTCAAGTTCGACGGGGCTGAGCCGGCCAAGGATGCCGCTGGCTTCCTCGTCGCCCAGCAGCATCAGGAACACCGCAGCGCGGTCGATCCGGCTCAGCAGGGTTTCGGACGCAGCCGCATCGCCTGCGGTGTCGAGAACAAGGTCGACGCTCATGTCGCGCTCGCCTTCACGCTGGCATCGGGTGCGGCGAGCATCCGCTGTAACGCTTCGACCGCGCGTTCGGGCTGACTGGTGGCAAGCTGCCGGGCCAATTCGACCTGACGCGGCAGATCGCCGAGGGCGACCCCATCCACGCCGGGCGCAACCGATTCACCGGCATCGGCCAGCAATACCGCAGCGTTATCGGTGAGGGCCACCTGAGCAGCAGCCTCACCGCGCCCGCGCAGCTTGCCGATCAGCGGACGCACCGCCAGCATCAGCACCAGCAGCACCGCCAGCAGCGCCGTTCCGTAACGCACCAGCATGGCGAACCACGGCTGTTCGTAGAAGGCGGGCGGTTCGAGGTTTGACGGTTCGAATTTGCTGGCCACCACTTCCACGCGGTCACCGCGATCGGCATTGGCACCCACCGCTGCGCCCACCAGCGCTTCAAGCTGGGCAGCAGTCATCGGCGCGGCGGCTTTCAGCGCTTCGTCACTCACCGCGACCGCGACCGAAAGCTTGGTCAAGCCGCCCGGACGGGTGCTGGTGACAGCGACCTCGCGCCCCAGTTCATAGCTGCGCTGCACCGCGCTTTCGGTGTCGGTCGCGTTTGCCGGGGCAGGCGCTGCGGGCTGCGGCGGGCCATCGACCAGCGTCGCTTGCGGAGGCGGGGTGTTGGCGGGAACCCCCGGAACGCCGCCGACCGGCGCAGCCCCGCTGCGGGTCGCGTTACGTTCGCTTTCGTTGCGGACGACGCCTTCCTTTTCGTAGCTTTCGCGCGCCGAGGTGATCTCGTTCTGGTCGAGCTGGACCTGCACCTGCGCCGAATAATTACCGTCGCCCAGCAGGGGCAGCAGCAGCGCGTCGATCTGATCGCGCAGCTTGGATTCGAATTCGCGCTGGAGCACCAGACTGTCGAGCGCTTCCTCGCGCGGGGAGGACAGCAGGCGGCCGTTCTGATCCACCACCCGCACCGCATCGGCACTCATGCCCGGCACGGATGCCGCGACGAGGTTTACGATCGCTTCGACCTGCGATTGCGACAGGCTGCGCCCGCCCACCAGCCGCAGCATCACCGATGCCGATGGCGCGTTGTTCTCGCGCACGAACACCGATCGTTCGGGCGTGGCGAGGTGAACGCGCACGGATTCGATCCCGTCGATCTCGCGGATCGTCAGCATCAACTCGCGTTCGCGCGCCAGCCGCAGACGTTCGCCTTCCAATGTGCGCGAGGTGCCGAGCGGCATTGCGTCGAGCATCTCGCTCGCGCCTTGCGGGGCGGCGATCCCGGCATCGCTGGCAACCAGCATCCGGGCGCGGTAGAGATCGTTTTCGGACACCGACAAGGCGCCGGTCTGGTTGTCGATGGCATAGCCGATCCCGCCCGCTTCGAGCGTGTCGACCACCTTGGCGCGCTCGCCGTCGGTCAGGCTGGAATAGAGCAGGCGGTCAGGCCCGGACGCCAGCGTCATCCACAACAGCCCCGCCGCCGCCAGTGCGCCGACCCCGGCAAGGGCAGGAAGTGCACGCGAAAGCGCTGGCTGCGCCAAAAATCCGGCGACCGGCTCAGGCAGCATGGTGCGCCAGCTCGGCTGCGGCGGCGCGGCGGGAAGACCCGTCGCATCGGCGGCCACGGCAAGGCTTGTTTCGGCCATCTAATCAGCCCCCCATCCGCATTATGTCCTGGTAGGCGGTGAGCAGCTTGTTGCGCACCTGCAGGGTCGCCTCGAAGGCGACGCCCGCTTCCTGCCTGGCCAGCATCACTTCGGCGATGTCGGTCACCTGGCCGCGTTCGTACGCGACCTGCATATCGGACGAGCGCTGCTGCACGGAATTGACCTGTTGCAGCGCATTGTTGAGCGTATCGGCGAAGCCGGCGGCAGGCACATTTGCCGGGCCGGTTGCGGGCGGCGCGGCGCTGGCCGCGCGCACATCCTGCAGCGCGGCGCTGCGGGAAAGCACCTGCTGGCGCAGCGCCATCACGTCGGCCGCGCCGAAACCGGGACGAATCGTGCTCATGCACGGCCTCCCGCAGCGGCAGCGGCCATCACGCCGTTGGCGCGCATCGAGGCGAGGCGGTAGCGCAGGGTGCGTTCGGAGATGCCGAGGCTGCGCGCGGTCGCGCTGCGGTTGCCGTCGTGGCTGGCAAGCGCGCCGAGGATCGCCTGCGATTCCGAGGCGAACGCGACATCGGACAGCGTGCGGGCAGCAGCAGCGGAAGGCGCGGTGTCGGTCACGGGACTTGCACCGCCGTCGCTCACCGCACGCACTGCAGTATCGAACATGATGTGCTCCGCCATGATCGTGGGGCCTTCGCCAGCCAACAGGATCGCGCGGCGGATCACGTTTTCCAGCTCGCGGACATTGCCCGGCCATGCGTGGGTCTCCAGCAGCGCCAGCGCCGCCGCGTCGATCCAGCCCGGCTGTCCGGGCGCGGATGCATGACGCAGCAGCATTCCGAAGGCGAGCGGGGCGATATCGCCCGGCCGGTCGCGCAAGGCGGGAATGCGCAGGGGGAAGACATTGAGGCGGTACAGCAGATCCTCGCGGAACCGCCCGGCTTCGACCTCGGCGGCGAGATGCCGGTTGGTGCAGGCGATGATCCGCACGTCGACCTTGATCGGGCGGGTCGCACCCAGCGGCAGCACCTCGCCTTCCTGTAACGCGCGCAGCAGCTTGGATTGCAGCGCCAGCGGCAATTCGCCGATTTCGTCGAGCAGCAGCGTGCCCTTGTCGGCGGCACGGAACAGCCCTTCGGCCGCATCGGCCGCGCCGGTAAAGGCGCCCTTCTTGTGGCCGAACAGCAAAGCTTCGAGCATCGCTTCGGGCATGGCCGCGCAATTGACTGCAACGAACGGGCCGGTCCCGCGCGGGGAGAGATGGTGGACGAACCGCGCCAGCACTTCCTTGCCGGTGCCGGTCGGCCCTTCGAGCAGCACCGGGATGTCGCTGGCGGAGATGCGTTCGGCCAGCGTCAGCAGCGCCATCGACTGCGCGTCCCCGGCGATCGGCCAGCCGCCATGCGATGCGGCCGCGAGCAGCGCGGCGCGCGCAGGGGTTAACGCAGCGGGATCATAGGCGAGCGTGATGCGGTTGGGGCCGGTGAGCGTCAGCGCGGGGCTTTCGGTGCGGGACAGTCCGATCCCGATCATGCCGGGGCAGCGGGCCGCGCCATCGCCGAACACGATCCGCTCGCGCTGCCAGCGGCGGCCCATCAGCGGCACCGTTGCGCCGATCAACGCGTCATGGCCCGGGTCTTGCCCCGCAGATGGGCTTGCTGGCGATATCGCCCCTGTGCGCGCCGGATTGGTCATGAATTCGCCCCTGTTCGTCCCTGATGGCAAGCTTTTGCCGCCCGGACGTCAAAGATGTCGCAAATTTAAGCCCCCGTACCTTCCCTTAGGTCGCACGCGGTACGGGGTCGGCGCGATGAAGCAAGCGGGTAACCGGACGGCTGAGCCTTGCCGCATTTGGCATCCGGTCGCCGGAGAAGGTTCCGGCCAGGGGCGGGAAAGAGGGGCAGGATGCGAGCGTGGTAAACAGGCGAGCCGAAGAGTGAAAACTTTGCCGCTTAAACATCCCGGCGACCGGCCGCTCTAAGGGCCAGCAGCGACGGGCCTGTTCGTCCTGCCTGACCATTCGGGAGTTACCAATATGTCCGTTATCAACACCAATATCTCGGCCCTGCGCGCAACCAATGCGAGCGTTTCGGCCAACAACATGCTCGGCACCGCGATGGAGCGTCTGTCGACCGGCAAGCGCATCAACTCGGCAAGGGATGACGCGGCGGGTCTCGCCATCGCCGATTCCATGACCTCGCAGATCCGCGGGATGAGCCAGGGCATTCGGAATGCCAACGACGGCATTTCGATGGCGCAGACCGCGGAAGGCGCGCTTAACGAAGTCACCAACATGCTGCAGCGCCAGCGCGAGCTGACCGTCCAGGCATCGAACGGCACCTATTCCGCCGGCAATCTCACCAACATCGCCGCCGAAATCACCGCTCTCAACACGCAGATCACTTCGGTCCTGGCCAACACCGAATTCAATGGCCAGAAGTTGTTCACCGGTGAGGCTGGCGCAGCGGGCGATGGTATGGTGACGGTTCAGGCCGGCGCCAATGAGGTCGACGTGATCACACTTGACCTTTCGGTCGATCTGGCAGCGGAGGGGGCTATGACCGACGCAGCGGGGGTTGACGTTACGGATGTGCAAGCCGGCGACCTGGCGCTGTTCGACACAGCCATCAACCTCGTTTCGACTACCCGCGCCAATTTGGGTGCGTCGCAGAACCGCCTGCAGTCGGCGGTGAACAACCTCACCAATGTTTCGACCAATCTGACCGACGCGCGTTCGCGCATCGAAGACGCCGATTACTCGGCCGAAACCACCAATCTCGCCAAGGCGCAGATCCTCGGCCAGGCCTCCACCGCGATGCTGGCCCAGGCCAACCAGTCGCAGCAGAACGTGCTGTCGCTGCTGCGGTAAATTCCGCCGCACTAATCTGCGTCGTCCTCGTTCCCCCTTCGGGACGACCACCAAGCCCGGAGCCGCAAGGCTCCGGGCTTTCGTAGGTGCGGCCTGCGCGCTCGGTCCGTCGCCTGTCCGCACCGTCTCACGGCAATCCGGCTGCGTTCGGGTCGTTTTCGCGCCGGAGCCGGGGCAGCCTTGCCGCGAAGGGCGGTGAATGATGATGCGGCAGACGAAGTGACAATCCGTGCGATCTTCCCGGCGATAGTCGCAGCCCTGTTGCTGTGCCTCTCCACCGCGCTGAACGCGCAGAGCGCCGCCGACCTTACCGGGGCACCGGCAGCGGAGCCGACCGAGGCCGCGCCGGACGATCCGATCGATATCGGTAACCTGACAGAGGAGACCGATCGCGCAATCGCCAGCGGCCTCGCCAATGTCTTCACCCAGATCGAAGGGCTGCGCGATGTCGGCATCGCGGTCCAATCCGGCGTGGTCACGCTGTCGGGCACCGTGACCAATCAGGCCGACCGCGAACGGGCCGAGGCCATCGCTGCCCGGATCGAAGGCGTGGTGACGGTGGAGAACGGCATCGATCGTTCCTACGAAGTGGAAACCAATGTCTCGCCCGCAGTCAAAACGCTGATCGACAATATGCGTGGGCTGGTGCGGGGCCTCCCGCTGTTCGGCGTGGCGCTGGTTATCGGCGTGGTGATCGCTGCCTTGGGCTACCTGCTCGCCGGACGGCGACGGCTGTGGCTGTGGGCCACGCCCAACCCCTTCCTCGCCGAGCTGCTGGCCGGTGCGATCCGGGTGGTGGCGATCCTTGCCGGTCTGGTCGTGGCACTACAGATCGTGGATGCCACCGCCATGCTCGGGCTGGTGCTGGGGAGCGCAGGCATCATCGGGATCGCGCTGGGTTTCGCGGTGCGCGACACCGTCGACAATTACGTGTCGAGCCTGATGCTCAGCCTGAGGCAACCCTTCCGGGCCAACGACCATGTGGTGATCGACGGATGCGAAGGCCACGTGATCCGGCTGACATCGCGCGCCACGGTGCTGATGACGCTGGAGGGCAACCATCTGCGCATTCCCAATGCCAAGGTCTTCAAGGCGATCATCGTCAATTACACGCGCAACCCGCAGCGCCGGTTCGAGTTCGAATTGGGGGTGGATTCCGCCGATGATCCGCTGGGCGCGATGGAGGTCGGGCTGCAGGCGATCCGCGCCTTGCCGTTCGTGCTGGCCGAACCGCGCAGCCAATCGATCATCCAGACGGTGGGGGAATCGAGCATCATCCTGCGGTTTTTTGCCTGGATCGATCAACGCTCGACCGATTTCCTCAAAGGGCGAAGCCTTGCGATTCAGGCGGCCAAGCATGCAGTGGAAGAGGCTGGCTACGAACTGCCCGAGCCGATCTACAGGATCCGGGTTGATGACAGGCGCAAATCGTCAGAGCCAGCTCCCGCCGACGCGCCTACCCCCGAATCCAGCCCGGCGCCCGCAGCACGGAAATCCGCCAAAGCGCCGTCGGCGGTTGCTGATAGGGCCGAGCCGGATCGCGCAGTGGAAAAGCTCGTCAGCGAGGAACGCGGCAGTGCAGCCGGCAGCGATCTGCTCGATACCCAGCGGCCTATCGAATAGCGCGCGCCGCGCCTCTGTCGGCGGGCTTGCCGTCCAGCAACAGCAGCGAAATGCGGCGGTTGCGCGGGTCGGCGGGATTGTCGGCGATGAGCGGCTCGGTAGCGGCGACGCCTTCGATCCGGGCGATGCGCGGTTGCGGCACGCCGCCCAGCACGAGCGCCTGGCGGGTTGCCTCGGCACGCCCGGTGGACAGCGACCAGTTATTGGCTGTCACGCCGCTACGCCACGGTAGCGAATCGGTGTGGCCGCGCAGGATCAGCGGAGCGCTCTGATCCTTCAGCGTTTCGGCCATGACTTCGAGCAACCCGCGCGCGTCCGTGGTCAGGATCGTGGTGCCGAGTTCGAACATCGAGAAATCGGCATCGTCGACCAGATCGATCCGGATGCCTTCGGGCGCACGCATGACCCGCACCTGCCGCGCGAGGTGTGCAAGCTGGCGGCGCTGCACCAGTTTCTTTGCAATGGTGTCGCGCAATTCCTTGAGCTTGTCCGAATCCAGTTCTCCGCGCCCGCCGCCTTCCACCGGGCCGCCGGTAACGCCGCGCGGGATGGTGATCGCACGCGTGCCGGTCTGGCCCATGGCATTGGGATAGTTATCCGGATCGGTTATCGACGATCCGCCCAGCAGCCCTTCCGATCCGGCGCTTTCCTTGCGCATCTTGACCAGTGTGGGGGTGAAATAGTCGGCGATGCCCTTGCGCTGCTTTTCGACCGTAGCGCCCAGCAGCCACAGCAGCAGGAAGAACGCCATCATCGCGGTCACAAAATCGGCGTAAGCGACCTTCCACGCTCCGCCGTGGTGGCCGCCTTCGACGATGGTGACCTTCTTGACGATGATCGGAGCGGGGATCGCCGCCGCCGAACCTTCGCCCGACTGGGTCGGATCGGACAGCGCCATTCTATCGGCCCCGCATCATGTCGAGCAGTTCGGTCAGCTTGGGACGATGCGCAGGCGGCAGGCCCGAACGCGCGGCTTCCAGCACCAGCGGCTGTGGATAGCCGTGCAGGCTGGCGATGATGACCTGCTTGATCGAATGGAAGATCTGGCTGTCGTGGGTGTTGATCTGCTTCAGCCGTGACCCCAGCGGTCCGGCAAACCCATAGGCCAGCAGCACCCCCAGAAACGTGCCCACGAGCGCAGAACCGATCATCTTGCCGAGAATTTCTGGCGGCTGGTCGATCGCGCCCATCGTCTTGATGATGCCGAGCACCGCTGCGACGATCCCCAGCGCCGGCAGCGCATCGGCGAGCGTCTGGATCATGTGCTGAGGCTCGTCCATCTCGTGAAGCTGGGTCTTGATCGCGGAATCGATCACTTCCTCGACCGCGTGGGTATCCAGCGTGCCGGACGACACCACCATCAGAGTCAGCGGATCGCAGATCATCGCGGTCACCACAGGATCGGCCTGAAGGCGCGGATATTCGCTGAAGATGGTGGACGAACCGGGTTCGGTGACATGGCTTTCCAGCGCCACCGCGCCTTCGGACCGCAGCAGCTTCATCAGCTTGGATGTCAGCGCGATCGCGTCAATGTGATCCTCGTCGGTGTATTTCGGCCCCTTGAACACCTTGGTGACACCGCTGCCGAGCAGCTTGATCGCGTGCATCGAATTGCCGATCAGAGTTGCGCCCACCGCCGCGCCGCCGATCATCATGAATTCGAACGGCAGCGCCGCCAGCACCGGCCCCATCGCGCCGCCGGCCAGCATGAAGCCGCCGAACACCATCACCAACAACACGACTATGCCGATTGCAACAAACATCGCTCAGGGCTCCCGTCAGCGCAGCGCGTCGAACAGCGACAGCGAACTGACGCGGGTGAAGGCGGCCTGGCTCGCTTCGAGCGCGGTGAGCGATTGCTGCAGACGGGCGATGGCTTCGGCGATGTCGGTATCGCCGATGCGCGAACGACGTTCCGCCAGCGCAACGCCGCGGGTGTCCTGCTGTTGCTGCACCTGATCGACCCACGCCATGCGGGTGCCGATGATGGTCTGCGCGCGGCCCGCGGTGTCGAGCGCGGCATCGATGCCTTCTAACGCGGCATTGGCCGCCCCCGCCGGATCGGGCGATCCGCCGCCCAGCGCAGCCGCCAGCCCGCCGAGCACCGCAAAGGCGCTCGTCGGGGTGCCGCCGGACACAAATTCGAACACTGCATTGCCGGGCAATCCGCGGTCGATCACGGTGCCCGGCGCAACCGGAACCGCGCCGCTGGCGGGTGTGCCAGTGTAGATCACATTGCCCAAGCCATCGCGGGTGAACGCGGTTCCGGAAGACAGGCCGGCAAAGAGCGGCTCGCCGGTCAAGGATGTGGCATTGGCGCGGGTGAACAATTCTTCCGAGAGCTGCTCCAGTTCGAATGCGATCGCCTGCCGTCCGTCCACACCGGTCGGGTCGTTGGCGGCCTGCACCGCCAGTTCGCGGGCGCGCTGAAGCAGCGCGGTGACGGCTTCGAGTTCGGTCGAGGCCGCGCCGAGATCCTGATCCAGTTGCGCGGCATTATCGCCTTCCACCCCGGCCAGTGCCTCGCGCCGGGCGATGCTGCGCAACTGCGCGGCGGCGGCAGGATCGTCAGAGCCGCGTTCGATCCTGACCCCGGTGGCGATCTGCGTCTGCTGGCGCTCAATTCCTGCACGTAGATCAGCCATCTGCGCGAGCGAGCGGTTGAAGAACGAACCGGCGGAGTTGCTGATAAAGCTCATGGCAGCGCGATCCTGTTACCTGAGGCCCAGCAGTGTATCGAACAATTCGGTGGCAACCTGGATCACCCGGCTATTGGCTTCGAACGCCTGTTGCAGGCGCACCAGATTGGCGGCCTCGGTATCGAGATCGACGCCGGTCGCACGCAGCAGCTCGCCCTCGGCGCTGGCGGCGACAATGCCCAGCCCTTCGCGCCGCGTGTCGAGTGCGGACACCCGGCTGGACAGGCCCAGCAGCAGCGTATCGGCCCCGGCGGCAGGGCCGGTTGCGGCCCCCAGCGAAGCCAGCAGCGCGGCAAGATTGCCGGTGTCGCGGCTGCCTGCAGGCGCACCGGCGGGGGCGGTGGCGAGCCCGTTGGCAGAGGCCAGCGCCACGTCGATATCGGCGGCGCTCGTGCCCGAAAGCAGCGGTTGACCGGGATTACCGTCGGTATCGACTCCGGCACTCTGCGCCGTGTTGGCGATTGCGATCACCGAAGCGGCGAGACTGTCGACCCCGGTCTGCAGCCCTACCATCTGATCCAGCGCGGCGGCGCGTCCGGCCATCGCCCCGCCGGTGGGGGCAAAGGCGGTGCCGCCGATGTCGAAGGCAAGCGTGCCATCGGCAGCGAAGGCAAGATTGACGCTGGCGGCAACCCCGCCTGTGACTAGCGCCACCGGAGGGGCGGCGTCGATCGTAACGTCGGCGGTGCCGTTGGCGTTGATGGTGGCGGCGATCCCGAATTCTTCGGCCAGCCCCCGCAGCGCCTTGTCGCGCGCATCGAGCAGCGCCGCGCGGCCTGCTGTGCCTTCGCGCGAGGCGACCAGATCGCGGTTGACCTTGGCGAGTTCGGCCGCAAGTTCGTTGATATCGGGAACCATCGCCGCCGCTTCGTCCTGAACCAGGCTGCGGGCATTGGCGAGCGTGCTGTCGGCGACCCGGAAATTGGCCGCCATCGTCCGCACGCTTTCCAGTGCCGAGAGCCGTAGCGCCGGTTCCAGCGGGTTGCCTTCCAGCCGGGTCAGGGCGGCTTCGAATGCGACGAGGCCGGTGAACAGGCCGGAGGTTTCCAGCGCGCTTTCCGCCTCGCGCATGGCGAAGAATTCCGTCTCGGCCGCCGCCAGGCCCGACGATGTGTCGCGCGCCTGGCGCTGCACCAGCGCGCTTTCGGCCCGCACCACCACGCCGGGGCGGACGCCGCCGAGCGAATCTGCCGACGCGCCGATGCCGATATTGCCGGTCATCACCAACTCGCTCTGTGTGAGCGAACGGCGCGAATAATCGGGGTTGGCGGCATTGGCGACGTTCTGCGCCGTCAGTTCAAGACTGAGGCGCGATGCGGTCAGACCGCTCCGTCCGATGGTGAAGATCGCGCTGGGCATTATCCGTCGCTTTTCGCAGAAAGATATTGCGCAAGCTGTTCCTCGATACTGCGGGCAAACCCGAAGGCGCCGCTGGCAGCTGCGAGATCGGCGAAGTGTTCATCGCGCATGGTCTGGAACTGCTGCATCCCGCCGCCGGTCAGCGGAGTTTCCTCGGCAAGGCCGGCGGCGCGCGCGGTGGCAAGCATCTTGCGGATCATGATCGCCTCGAACCCTTCGGCCGCTTCCCGCAACTCGGCGCGTTCCGGAGAGATATCCGAATTGCGCGCCGAGCTGCGAGGGGCGGGGCCAAGCGATTGGGGGCCAAGCGATTGAGCGGCGGGGATCAGCGGGCCGGTCACAACACGACCATCTCGGCTTGCAGGCTGCCTGCCTGCTTGAGACTTTCGAGGATCACCACCAGATCGGACGCGCCCACACCGAGCAGGTTCAGGGCATCGACGATTTCCGACAACGACGCCGCGCCGGGCATATAGGCGACCCGGTCCGCGCGTTCGTTGATGGTGATGTCGGTGTCCTGCTCCACCGCGGTCTGGCCGCGGCTGAAAGGTTCGGGCTGCACCACGGTGGGGTTCTCGTCGATCCGGATCACCAGCTTGCCGTGGCTGACGGCGGCAGGCGACAATCGCACCGCGTCGTTGATCACCACCGTGCCGGTGCGGCTGTTGATAATCACCCGCGCCGCGACCGGCGCAGGGGTGACGGAAAGCATCTCGATCTCGGCCATGACGCCGGACCGCACATCATTGCCCAGCGGCAGCGCCAGTTCGATGCTGACCCCGTCGGCAATTGTGGCGATGCCGGGATAGCGGCTGTTGATCGCATCGCGCACGCGCGCGGCGGTGAGGAAATCGGCCTCGTGCAGGTTGAACCGCAAGGTCGAGGACTGGTCGAACCCGGTCGCCACGGCGCGTTCCACCGATGCACCATCGGCAATCCGGCCGACGGTGGCGACATTGACGGTAAGCTGCGACCCATCGCGCCCGGTTACGCCCAGCCCGCCGACCGCGACATTGCCTTGCGCCATCGCGTAGATCTGCCCGTCCGCACCATAGAGCGGCGTCAGGATCAGCGCCCCACCGCGCAAGCTCAAGGCCTGCCCGAGGGTGGACACGGTAATGTCGATCCGCTGGCCCGGCTTGGCGAAGGCGGGCAGTTCGGCAGTGACGATCACCGCCGCGGCATTGCGCAAAATCGGCGAAACGCCAGGCGGCAATTGCAGCCCGAGCCTGCCGGACACGCCCCGCATTGCCTCGGTCACGTATTGCAGGTTGTTGTCGCCGGTGCCTTGCAGGCCGACGACGACGCCGTAACCGGTCAGCTGGTTGGCGCGCAGACCTTCGAACTGGCCAAGATCGCGGATGCGCTCGGCAGCAGCAGGGGCAGGGGCGAGGGCCGCCAGCAGCGCGAGCGCGGCGGCGAACGTCGGGGCGAACAGGGGGGCGAACAGGGGGGAGAGAATGCGGATCATGTCGGCTCTCCTCAGAACGGCGAGATGGCGTTGAAGAAGCGGCTCAGCCAGCCCGGACGGCTCGCCTGCTGCACCGCGCCCTGGCCCGAATAAATGATCCGGGCATTGGCGACCTGCGAGGAGGCCAAGCGGTTATCGCTGTCGATATCGATCAGCCGGATGCGCCCGGCGAACTGCACCCATTCCTCGCCTTGGCTGAACATCATCTGCTTTTCTCCGACCACTTCGGCGGTGCCGTTGGGGTAGATCGCGGCAATGGTCACCGCGACCGCACCGTTCAGGCGGCTTTGCTGCGCAGCATTGCCCCCTCCACTGAACGACCCTTCGGCCGCAGCTTTAAGGGCGTCGGGGTTGAGGAAATCGAGCGGGCCGGAGGCGGGTGGGGTGATTCCGAAGCTGCCGGAGCGGTTGGTCTGCCCGGCGGTGCTCTTGGTGGTGGTGGTGTTTTCGGTGAGGATGATCGTCACCATATCGCCTAGCGAGCGAGCGCGGGTGCCGGTGACGAGGCCGGCATATCCGGTGCCCGCCTGAAAGATCGCGCCCGCGCTAGCCTGCTGCCGCAGCGATTGCGGGGCGGCAATCAGCAGCGGGTCGGCCACGCCGGCCGCCACCATCGGTGCACCGGGGGGCGGGGGCGCGGTGAAGCCGGCCTGCGGCCCGCTGCCGCCGGTGCCCATGCAGGCGCCCAGCGTCAGCGTCGCGCCAAGGATCAAATATCGAGCGGTCATGATCTGTCTCACAATGTCTGGTTGGCGTTGCGCAGCATCTCGTCGACCGCGCTGACCATCTTGGAATTGATTTCGTAGGCGCGCTGGGCCTCGATCATCTCGACCAGCTCCTCGACCACGTTGACGTTGGAGGATTCGAGCATCCCCTGCCGGATCTGTCCGCGCCCGTTTTCGCCCGCAAAGCCGAGTTCGGCCGGGCCGGAGGCGGCGGTTTCGACGAGGAAATTGTCGCCGATCGCGCGCAGGCCCGCCGGGTTGACGAAACTGGCGACCGTCAGCTGGCCCAGCAGCGTCGGCGCGGCATCGCCCGGCGTCAATGCGCTCACCGTGCCATCGGGCGCGATGGTGATCGACTGCGCGCCCGCCGGCACCTGCAACGGCGGCTGCAGCGCATAGCCCTGCGAGGTAATCAGCGTGCCATCATTCGACAGCGTGAAATTGCCCGCGCGGGTGAAGCCGATCTGTCCGCCGGGCGGCAGTTCGACCTGAAAGAACCCGTCGCCGTCCAGCGCGAGATCGAGCGCATTGCCGGTGGTGCCCAGCGTGCCCTGCGTCGAAATGCGCGTGGTGCCCTGCACCTGCACCCCAGTGCCGAGATTGAGGCCGACCGCAAACGCCGTCTGCCCGGTCGATGCCTGCCCCGCGACCCGCTGTTCCTGATAGGCCAGCGTGGCAAAATCGGCGCGGTCGCGCTTGAACCCAGTGGTGCCGATATTGGCGAGGTTGTTGGCAATGACGCGCATCCGCGCATCCTGAGCCTCAAGCCCGGTGCGGGCGACGTGAAGGGCGGAAGTGGGCATTGGTCAGTGCTCCCTTTGGAAAATCAGCGAAGCGCCATCAGGCCGCTGGAGGCTTCATCGAGATCGCCTGCGGTGGCGATGATCTTGGCGCGCTGTTCGAACGCGCGCTGGGCTTCGATCATCTGCACCAGCGTATCGGCCGTCTCGACATTGGATTGTTCGAGCGCGCCGGTGGAAAGCCGCGCGGTCGGATCGGGGGGCAGGACGCCCCCGAGACCGTTGGCATTCGGCACCTTAAGGAAGCCATCGATCCCCTTGGCCAGCGGGCTGCCGCCGGGCGTCACCAGCCGCAGCTTGTCGAGCGCCTCGGCCGGGGCGGAAGGCGCGGACGGGTCGCTCGCCATGATCGTGCCATCGGCGGCGATGGCGATGCTGAATCCCGGCGGCACGGATATCGGCGTGCCAGCTTCGCCCAGCACGGCAAGCCCCTCGCCATTCTCGATCACACCCGATGCCGACACCCGCAGGTCGCCGCGCCGGGAGTAGATCTCGCCCTGAAGGTCGGGCGACTGGTAGGCCAGCAGCGCCGTTCCTTCGAGCGCGACATCCATCGGATTGCCGGTCGGCACCACGCGCGCCGCGGTCATGTCCGCGCCGCGCACATTGCCGCGCGCCATGGCGCGGGCCTCCAGCGATCCGTCCTTCAGGGTGGCGGGCGTGACCGCGAAGATTTCCTGGCGAAAGCCCGGCGTGCTGGCGTTGGCGAGGTTGTTCGCCACCACCCGCTGCCGGTCCATCGCCGCGTTCATCGCGGTCATCGCGGTGTAGATCATCCGGTCCATCGGTCAGCCGCCCTTACTGCTGCCGCAGATTGATGACGGTGGTGGAGATCTGCGTGGCGGTGTCGATCGCACGGGCGTTGGCCTGGAAATTGCGCTGGGCTGTGAGCAGCGAGACCATTTCCTCGGCCAGATCGACGTTGGAACGCTCCAGCGCGCCGCTGATGAGATCGCCATTCGCGCCGATGCCGGGATTGCCGAAGGTCGGCGGGCCGGAATCGCCGGATGCCTGCCACTTGGTCTGGCCGATCGCGCGCAGGCCACCCGGCGCCGCAAAGGTGGCGAGCGCAACCTGCCCAATCGGGGTTGCGGTGCCATCGGCATAGGCCGCATTCACAATCCCGCGATTGTCGATGGTGACATTGGCCAGCGCCGAGCCCGCGCCATTGGTCAGCGGCACCACCACAGGCGCGGGCACGGTCGAGGTCGCGACCCCGGCAGCATCGACCGGAAAGGCCTGCAGCCGGTTGCCGAGCGAGTCCTGCAGGTCGCCGGTGGCGAGCAGCTGGAAATTGCCGTTGCGGGTAAAGCTGAGATCGCCTGAAAACGGGTTTTCCAGCGCGAAGAATCCATCGCCATCGATCGCAATGTCGAGGCTGCGGCCGGTCTGTTCGAGCGGGCCGAGCGCGAAATCCTGCGTGATTGCGGACACGGTTGCGCCGATCCCGGCAGTGCGGCGCGGATCGGTGGCCGAACCGCTGGCGACCAGATCGGCAAACTGCGCCGAGCTTTTCTTGAAGCCGACCGTTTCGGCATTGGCGATGTTGTGGGCGATGACGCGCAGATCGGTCTCGGCATTGCGCAGACCGCTGAGGGAAGTGAAGAACGACATGTCGGGTTATCCTTTCGGTTTGGGCGAGGTCAGGTCTGGGGGGTGACGGCAGGCTGCAAGGCAGCCTCCTGCGCGGCAATCAGCCGGTCGAGCTTGGCGGAGATATCATCCAGCGTGGCCCCGCTCTCGGTGGTCGCCGCGAGCGAGGAAAATTGCGCCATCTGCGCCAGCATCGCTTCGTTGTCGGCCGGTTCGAGCGGGTCCTGAAAGGTCAGCTGCGTCGTCAGCAGCCGCAGGAAATCGCCGCCGTCGAGCGATCCCAGCCCGCCGCCGGTCAGCCGCGAAGGGGTGTTGAGCCGGTCGAGCGTGCTCTGCGCGGCGGGGGTGATGGCATTGGTGGTGGTCATTACTGGCTCCTCAGGGTTTCGAGCATCAGTTGCTTGGCGGTCTGCAGCGCCTGCACCAGGTTCTGGTACTGGCGCGCGCTCTCCATGATCTCGACCATTTCGGCGGTTTCATCGACCGGGGCTTCGAACACGTAACCATCGGCATCGGCGAGCGGGTGGGAGGGATCGTGGCGTTTGGTGGCAGCGGTTTCGGCGCGTACCAGCCCGCTTGAGGTGACCCCGGCAAGGCCTGAGGCGCGATCGAGTTCGACAGCGAATACAGCGCGGATCGGGCGATAGGCCCCTTCCTCGGTGGTAGAGACCGAGCCGGCATTGGCGAGGTTCGATGTCGCCGCGTTCATCCGCACCATCTGCGCGCTCATCGCGCGGGTGGTCATGGAAAACAGCGTCATCGGGGCGCGTTCGGGCATCCTCATTCCCCCTTCAGCGCGCGGGTGATGGTGTTGACCTTGCCCTGCACGAAGCTGAGCGTCGCCGAGTAAGCCACAGCGTTTTCGGCAAAGGCGACCTGTTCGCGGTTCAGTTCGACCGTGTTGCCATCCAGCGTGGGCATGGTCGGCGTGCGCCACACCATTCCGGCCTGCGGATCGGCGACATTGTTGCCGCGCTGATTGGCGAGCCGCGCATCGAGCGCGGCGCGGAAATCGATATCGCGCGCCTTGTATCCGGGCGTGGCGGCATTGGCGATGTTGGAGGCGATCACGCCCATGCGTTCCGACCGCAGGGTCAGCGCCGCGCCGTGAATACCGAACAGTCTTTCGTTCATGCGGGTTCCTCCCGTGTCGTGCAGACCATATGAAAAGCGGCGGCCTGCCAGTGCGGCTTCGTATCAGCACGAAGCGTGCCAGTTTGCCCGAAAGGGGGCGCGGGCAGGGGCAAGCGCGGCGATGTGGCAAGTCCTTGCCGCTTCTCCGGCAAGGCCCTGCCGCAAATACCTAGTTCTTAATCCGCCACCGCCGCTGACGTTCTGCCTTTGCGACCGCACTGATTTGCGCGACGGCCAGCGAGGGAAACCAATGCCAGACAGAATCAGCGCCCTGATCGATCCGGGCGCCTTCACAATCGTGGTGGCGGGTACCGTGCTGGCCTGCGCCGCACGCTGCGGCTGGCGCGATTTCGGCGCGGCTTTGCGGGAGGCGGGCCGGCTGGCGAAGCCCGGTTTCGATGCCGAGGTCAATCGCAAGGCGCTGGCGCTGGCGGTCACGGCGATCCGGCGCGACGGTTCGCATCGCGCCGATCCGGCTCTGCCGCCCGACCGGGCGCTCGCCCTGATGCTCGAAACCTATCTGCGCCACGGCTCGACGGAGGCGTTGCAACGCACTCGCCGATCCGAACGCGCACTCGACGAGGCGCGGCGGGTGACAGCGGCGCAGGTATTCGCATGGGCGGGCGAACTGGCCCCGGTATTCGGGCTGATCGGCACGCTTTATGCCTTCACCCAGCTGGCCCCGCCCAGCGGCGCGAATGCGATCGGCGCAACGCTGGCGGCAGTTGCGACCTCGGTACTTTCGACCCTTTACGGCGCGCTGCTGGCCCATCTTGCCTGTTATCCGCTGGCGGGCGCGATCGAGCGGCGCGGGTTTGCGCGAGAGGAACAGCGCGAGGCGCTGGCCGATTGGTTCGTCGATCAGATCGCCGCTCCTGCCGCGCACCCGCATGACGGGCGCCCCCATCTGCGGGGTGTGGCATGAGCGCGGGCACTGTTTCCATCAAAAGCGGCGGTCATGGCTGGCAGCTGATCCTGGCCGACCTTGCACTGATCCTGTTCCTGCTGATGCTGTCCGCCCTGCCTGCTGCCGAGGCTGAGGCCGGGCGCAAGGTAGCTGTCCGGGCGGTGCGCGGGGAGCAGGCACGGGCGGCTTCCGTCACCGCAGAGATCGCTGCCGCGCAGGCGCTTTATCGCCCCATGGCAGGCGGGCCGACCTTGGGCGAATGGCTCGCCGCCCAGCCGCATGATCCGCGCGCGACGCTGACGGTGTTCGCGCGTTACGAGGCGGGGAACGGGGTTTCAGACGGGCCGGGGCGCGCAGCAGCGGCATGGGATGCGGCGCGGGCGCTGGCTGCGGGCGCGGCCGACAGCGGGTTTGCGGTGCGAACCATCATCACCGCTGGCAATGATAACGATCTCTACGCCAGCCTTGCCTATGATCAGGTGCCACCATCGTCGGCAGAGTAAGCCGTCAGCCCACCACCACCCGGTTGCGGCCTTCCTGCTTGGCGCGATAGAGCGCCGCATCGGCCCGCCCCAAGGCGCTGCGGGTGTCGGTATCCTCGGTCACTTCGGCCACCCCGCCCGAGAATGTCACTCGCCCGAAGGGCTGGCCGCTGTCGCGGTTCATCAACTGGCGGGCTGCCTGCGCGCGGCGGATCGTATCCAGCTTCGCGCGCGCGGCCTCCTTGTCCATACCGTAGAACAGCAGGACGAATTCCTCGCCGCCGTGGCGCGCGACAAAGCAGGCGGTTCCGGCGTGTTCGTTCAGCGTTCCTGCCAGCGCGCACAGCACGCGGTCGCCCGCGTCGTGGCCATGGCGATCATTCACCAGCTTGAAGTGATCGACATCGCAGAACGCCAGACTCAATGCCTCGCCCTTGGCGCGCGCTTCGAGCGAGGCGGACACCAGCCGCCGTTCGAAGGCGCGGCGGTTGGGCAGGCCGGTGAGGTGATCGACATCGGCCTCCATCCGCGCCTTGGCGAGGTTTTCGCGCAAGCGATCGGTTTCCTCGCGGCTGCGCGCCATCGAGGTTTCGGCCTGCTCGATCCGGGCCAGCATCGCCCGCGACAGGTCGATCACCTGCGCCAGCTCGCCGGCCGCCGCCGGGGCGAGATCGATGTCGGCCATCGCCTCGATCTGGGCGCCCAGTGCACCGCGATGATCGCTGGTTTCGTTTTGCGCCGACCGTGCGGTCTGAGCGAAGCGCATCAGCGAATATTCGAGCTTGTCCATCAGCGCCTCCAGTCCGGCGATGCGCGAATGGCCCTCGGGATCGAGCCGCGCCAGCGTGTCGAGCCAGCGCTGGTCGATCGGCTCGCCCGCAATCTCGCGCGCGGTAAAAGCCTGCGCCAGTTCGGGATGCGAACCCGACAGGCCGCCGCAGATGGTCGCGAGATTGCTGGCGGTGACAGCAAGATCGTGGGTTTCCACGAATTCCCCGATCCGCGCCAATAGCGCGCGGCGCGCTTCCTCGGCGCGGCTGGCCGGGGCCGTATCCGTTGCCGCGTCTGCGGCGCCCGGTTCGGCAGGGCGGTAGGAACGGGTAAGAAAGCGGGATGCGAAGGTCATGGTAAAGCCCCGACGTCTGGAATTGGACAATTTCGCAGGAACTTAGCCCGATCATGCTTAAGCCGCGCCGCGCCCGGCCTCCGGTAAGACCCGTAGGCCGATTCCGGGCGCGCTTGGCACGACCTTTGCTAAACGACAGGCGGATATTCCGTCCGCATGACAGGAGCACACGCATGGAAATCACCAATCCCTGGCCCGATGGCTGGCGGCTCGCGCCGCTGGCGGCAGCAATGCTGCTGCCGCTGTGCGATGCCCCGGCCAAAGCGCAGGTCCGCACCGAGCCGGCAGCGATTGACCGTGCGGTGGTCGCCTTCACCGGCGCGGCAACCGGCACCCCCGGCGGCGCACGCGCACCGGCCGATCCGCGCCTGCAACTCGCCGCCTGCGCCGGGCCATTGGCGGTGTCCTGGCATGGCAATACGCGCCGTTCGGTGCAGGTCGAATGCCCCGGTCCGGACACCTGGCGCGTGTTTGTCGCGGTCGACGGCGCAGGCGGCAGTGCCGCTTCGAACCGCCCTGCCCCTCCGGCAATCAAGCGCGGCGATGCGCTGACGATACAGGTGCGCGGGCGCGGCTTTTCGGTGCAGCAGCAGGGCGAGGCGATGGAAAACGGCGCGGTGGGCGAATGGATCTTCGTGCGCACCGCACGCAAGGCCGAAGCCCTGCGTGCCCGGATTGAACGCCCCGGCCTTGCGGTGATCCCGGCAAGCTGAAGAAATCTTTAATCCACTCTTAAAGCCGGATCCGGACAGCCGTTCTCCGGTTCAGCAGCCCCACCAAGGATAATTGTCATGGCTTCTGTCGAACTGAGCAAATTGCAAGGGATCGCCGCAACGCGCGCGCTGTCGACCAGCGACCGCGCGCAGATCGAGACCCGTGCGGGCGCATCCCGCCCCGCCGATGTGCCGCCGAGCGGTGTCAGCGTCGAAATCGGCGGCGCGGCCGATCCTGCCACCCCACCTATCGATGCCGAACGCGTGCAGCAGATCCGCGCCGCCCTGCAGGATGGCTCCTATCCACTGGTGCCGACGCAGATCGTCGATGCGATGATCGCGGCGCAAATCAGCTTCGCGCTGCCGGTGAAGGCGTGATCCGCGTGGCCGAAACGCCTGAAAAGCCCCAGATCCAGCCCCATTCCGAGCCCGCAACACTGGCCGACAACTTGCGGCAAATGATTGCCGTGCTCGAGGCCGAGCGGCAGGCGCTTGCCGCGCTGGATGCCGATGGCCTGATCGGATCGACCCGCGAGAAGGAGGCGCTGTGCGATGTTCTGGCCGCGATCGGCCCGGGCGTGCTGGACGACGAGAGCCGCGCCCTTGCCGAGACAGCGCGCCATCTGAACGACATCAATCGCCGGGTGCGCAACCTGCTGGCCGCCAATGTCGCTGCCCGGATCGAGGCCTTGGGCGGGTCGCGCCGATTGCCGCGTCCAGCCTATGCCGCGCTGCGGGGTTAGACGTTCCTGATTCCCAGTCGTGCCGGATACCGCTCGGAAACACGTTTGGCACGCCCCTTGCTAAAACCTGCCTGAAAGCGCTGCCCCATGCGGCGCTACCGATCCGGCGGAGTTTGCGTGTCCACGTCTTCCCCTGCTTACATCCCAACCGCGCCGATCCGGGCCGGGTTCGAGGCTGCGGCCCGCATCCATGAGGCTGCCCGCCGCAGCGGCCCAGCCCTACCGATTGCCGCACCCCGGCCCGGCACTTCCGTCGAAGCGGCAATTGCCCGCGCGGCGGAGCAGACCAGCGTCGATTTCGGATACCTGCTGGCCCAAGCTGAGGTCGAATCCTCGCTAGATCCCCATGCCCGCGCCCGCACATCGAGCGCGACGGGACTTTACCAGTTCATCGACAGCACCTGGCTAAGCACCGTCAAGAAGCACGGGAGCCGGTTTGGTCTTGGCGATGTGGCGGATAGTATCGGCGTCACCGCCTCGGGCAGCGCCTATGTCGCCGATCCGGCGCAGCGTGATGCCATTCTCGGCTTGCGCAAGGATCCGCAGGTCGCGGCGCTGATGGCGGCGGGGCTGGCGGAGGATAACCGCACCCACCTCACCCCGATCCTTGGCCGCCAGCCCGATCATGCCGAACTCTACCTCGCGCATTTCCTTGGCGCAGGCGGAGCGGGGCGGTTCCTGTCCGAACTCCGGGCCGATCCGGGCCAGAGCGCGCCTGCGCTGTTCGCCAAGCCCGCAGCTGCCAATCGCGCGATCTTCTACAGCGCCGATGGCGCCCCGCGCAGCCTTGCCGGAGTGATGGAGGTGCTGGGGGCCAAGCTGGAACGCGCGCTTGACCACGCAGGCAGCGGACCCGGCGTGCGCCTTGCCCGCACGGATCGTGCGCACGCAGCGCCGTTTTCAGCCACGCCATTTCCGGCGGCAGGCGGCGCGATGTCCAGCTTCGGCACCTCGCCGCAACTGGCCGCGTCGCCGCCGCGCATGGCAATGTCGCAGGTGCTGGGGGCAGCCTTCGGCGATGAACCCGGCGCCGCGCCCGTTCAGGTGCGCCGCGCCTATGACCAGCTAAAGGCGTTCGGGCTGTGAGCGCGCCTGCAACGACCGCTGCCACCCCGCTCCAGCGCATTCTGGCCATGCCTGCAGCGATGGTGTTGCCGGCTGGCATCTTCGCGCTGCTGGCGCTGATGGTGCTGCCGATCCCGGCGCTGTTGCTGGATATCTTCTTCGTGCTCAATATCGCGATTTCGATTGCAGTGCTGATGGTGGCGCTGAACGCCCGCAAACCGCTCGATTTCTCCAGTTTCCCCAGCGTGCTGCTGTTCGCGACCCTGCTGCGGCTCGCGCTCAATGTCGCCTCGACCCGAATCGTCCTGATGAGCGGCCACGAAGGCGGCGCGGCGGCGGGCGAGGTGATCGAAAGCTTCGGCGCGTTTCTGGTCGGCGGCAATTTCGCGGTCGGATTGTTCGTCTTCGCAATCCTGATGATCATCAACATGATCGTCATCACCAAGGGCGCAGGCCGGGTGTCGGAAGTCTCCGCGCGGTTTGTGCTTGATGCGCTGCCGGGCAAGCAGATGGCGATCGATGCGGATATCGCCGCCGGGCTCGTAACCGCCGACGAGGCGCG
Organism: Erythrobacter sp. NFXS35; assembly: GCF_040148725.1. Classification (NCBI taxonomy): domain Bacteria; kingdom Pseudomonadati; phylum Pseudomonadota; class Alphaproteobacteria; order Sphingomonadales; family Erythrobacteraceae; genus Erythrobacter; species Erythrobacter sp. NFXS35. The sequence goes on from NZ_JAGDEB010000002.1 coordinate 339,448, forward strand.
CGAACGTCGCCGTGAGGTGACAGTCGAGGCCGATTTCTACGGTTCGATGGATGGTGCCTCCAAATTCGTGAAAGGCGATGCGATTGCCGCGCTGCTGATCCTCGGGGTGAATATCATTGCCGGATTTGCGCTCGGCATGATCAGCCACGGCCTTTCGGCGAGCGAGGCGGGCGAGGTTTACGTCACGCTGGCGGTGGGCGATGCATTGGTCGCGCAGGTGCCATCGCTGCTGCTGTCGATTGCGGCCGCTGCGATTGTTACACGCGTTTCCGACACCCGCGATCTTGCCGGGCAGATCGGCGGCCAGTTCGCCGACCCGCGCGGCTGGCTGCCGGTGGCGCTGATCCTCGGCGCGATCGGGCTGGTGCCAGACATGCCGCAGATGATTTTCTTCCCCGGCGCAGCGATTGCGACGGCGATCTGGTGGCAGCTGAAACGCCGCGCCGCCGCGCCGCCGCCGCCGCCCGCACCCGCCGCCGAGCCTGCCGCCGATCATATCGCGCTCGCCGATGTGTCGGATCAGACGCTGGTGACGGTGGAGCTGGGATATGGCCTCGTCGGCCTTGTGGACGAAGGTCAGGGCGCCCCGTTGATCACCCGCATCACCGGCATCCGCAAGCAATTGTCACGCGATCTGGGCTTCGTTCTGCCGCAGTTTAGAATTCGCGATTCGCTCGATCTGGCGGCGCAGGACTATACCGTGCTGCTGGGCGGGGTGAGCATCGCGCGCGGCAACGTGAGGCCGGGCAAACTGCTCGCCATCGACGCGGGCGAGGTGCGACCCGGCCCCTATGCGGAACTCGGGCTGACTGGCGAGACGACCCGCGATCCCAGCTTCGACTGCCCGGCGCTGTGGATCGCGCCCTCCGCACGCGATCATGCCGTGGCCGAAGGGTTTCTGGTGGTCGATCCCGCCACCGTCATCGCCACCCACGCCAATCAGGCGCTGCTGGCCGAAGCGCATCAACTGCTCGGCCCGGACGAAGTGCGCGAATGGGTCGATGGCCTCAAGGCCCGCGCCCCCGCACTGGTCGAGGCTGTGACACCCGATCCGCTGACCCTGCCCGCGCTCACCCGCATCCTGCGCGTGCTGGTGGCCGATGGAATCGTCCTTGCGCACCCGCAGCCGCTGTTCACATCACTGGCGCTTGCCTTGCAGAAGACCACCGAATTCGATGCGGTGGTGGATGTCGTCCGCGCCGATCTGGGCGCGCGGCTGATCGCCCGCATTGCCGCACCGGGCGAGCCGTTGAAGGTGGCGACGCTCGATGCCGGGCTGGAAAGCGCAATCCTTGGGGGGATGGTGGATCCTGCCACCGGCCAGCCGCTGATCGAGCCGGAATGCGGCGGCATGATCGTGCGCGAAGTGAACCGCCTCGCCGATGCCGAAAAGGCAGCGATTGCACTGATCGTCCAGCCGCCTGCCCGCCGCGCACTGGCCGCTTTGCTCAAGCAGCGCAGCCCGCGCTGCCTCGTCCTGTCGATTGCCGAACTGCCCCCGACCCAGCCGATCGTGGTGATCGGTGTGATCGGCGAGCCGAACCCGCCCGAAACGCCCGCGCTTGCTGCGCCTGATGCGACGGAGCCTGCCTGATGAAACATGACCACACCGGATTTGCCGCTGCCGCCTCCTACGCGCCGTCCCGCGCCGAGGTCGAAGACCGCGTCCGCCGCTTCCTGCCGCTGGTGCGCCGCGCGGCGTGGCACATCAACGGCAACGGACGCAGCGGACTGGAGATCGAAGATCTGGTGCAGGCAGGCATGCTCGCGCTGACCGAATGCGCCCAGCGCCATGCCGGGCCGACTGAGGACGGGTTTGCCGCCTATGCCAAGATCAGGGTGCGCGGGGCGATGCTGGACGAAGTGCGCCGCGCGGCGCACGATACCCGCACCGCGCGCCGCAAACGCGCCGCGTTCGAACGCGCGCTCGCCAGTCTGCGCGGCACGCTCGGGCGGGAGCCGAGCCGGGCGGAACTGGCGCGGATGCTGGACGTGGACGATGCCGAACTGCTGACGCTGGAAAGCGCAGGCGTGACGCTGACCTCGATTGCCGAGGAATATGACGAGACCAGCACCGCCTTTGCCAGCGACGATCCCGATCCGTTCGAGGCGCTGTGCGCGGCGGAAGACCGCGAGCGCCTGCTGCGGGCGATGATCCAGCTGCCCGACCGGCTGAAACTGGTGCTGCAGCTGTTCTTCGTCGAGGAGTTGAACCTTACCGAAATCGCCGCCGTGCTCGATGTCAGCGTCCCGCGCGTTCACCAGCTACGCGCCAAGGCGCTGAAAGACCTGAAGGCGCTGATGGAGGAAGGGGCGGGTTAAGCCGCCCCCTCCTCGCGCGAACTACCCGGCATCGCCATCGGCATGGCCCTGGCCTGCGTGGGTCGCGGCCTCCGATCCGCCCGCGCCCTTGCCGCCATTGGCGTTCCACCAATAGGGCTGGCGTGTCGCGGTACCGGTGCCGACTTCGTTGAGCGTTGCCGCATCGTACAACCGCCCGCCGAGCATCACCTGTTCGATATTGTCCGAGTTGGCGATGTCGACGCTGGGATCGTCCGACAGGATTACGAGGTCAGCCAGCTTGCCGACTTCAAGGCTGCCGATATCCTTCGCCATGCCCAACGATTGCGCCGGGACGATGGTGGCGGCCTTCAGCGCCTCCACCGGGCTCATCCCGCCGCGTGCGAAGCTCCAGATTTCCCAATGCGCACCAATGCCGGCCTGCTGGCCATGCGCGCCGATGCTGACCTTCACCCCGCGTGCGCTGAGCTTCTTCGCCTCGCGCGCGGAATTGTCATCGACGAAGGCCCATTCGGGCGCCTTCACGCGCCGACCATTGGCAGCCAGCAGCGCCTTGGGGGGCGTGTGGATCATCAGCGGGTGATCGAACACGTCCATCGCCTGCCGCCAGTAGGGATCGCCCGCCAGACCGCCATAGGTCACCACCAGCGTGGGGGTGTAATTGCTGTTCGACTGGCCGAAGAACTGCAGCACGTCTTCGTAGAACACATCGACCGGAACATTGTGTTCGATGGTCGAATTGCCGTCGGCAACCAGGTTCATGTCCATCCCGAACAACGATCCGCCCTCGGCCACCACCAGCATATCTTCCGCCGCGGCTGCCCGCGCGACCATCTGGCGCTGTTCGCGCCGAGGCTGGTTGTAGTTCTTGACCGAAATGCCGCCCTGCGCCTTGATCCGGCGCACGTGGGCTAGCGCATCGTCATAGGTGTCGATCCGTGCGTAAACATCGGGTGCCTTGGCCCCGTAGATGACCTCTCCGGTCGAGAAGATGCGCGGGGCCAGCGTCAGCCCGGCGCGCTGGCGTTCTGCGGTTGCGAACACGGTGCTGGCCTGGCTCGACGGGTTGTGGACGGTGGTCACCCCCAGCGCCAAATCCTGCAACAGCGTCCAGTTCTGCTGCGGGATCAGGTCGCCGACTCCGTAAGGCCCGTGCGCATGCGCATCGACGAGGCCGGGCATGATGGTCTTGCCGCTGGCGTCGATGAAGCGTGTGCCTTTGGGAAAGGCCATCTTCACGATCGTCGCGTCATGAACGCCGGTGATGCGGTCACCTTCGATCACGATCATGCCGTTTTCGATCACGCCCGCGTCACCCGCGGCAAGGCCTGCCGCCATCGTCAGCACCCGTGCACCGGTGATTACGGTGGTGCCGGTCGGCGCAGCCTTCTGCGCCGTCACGCCCAGCGCAATGCCGGTAGTGGGCGGGGTATAGGGCTTGGCCTTGTCGTCATCAGCCTTGGGCGCAGCGGCGAAGAAATCACTCACCTTGGCGCTTTGCAGGCTCGGTCCGATCGACCAGAACAGGGTCTCGCCCCCATTGGCCCAGCCGAGATAATCCGCGCCGCCGGTGCTGACCTTGGTGACGGGCAGCGCGCCGCCCTTTTCGCTGACGTCGACCGGCTTTCCGCCGGGCACCAGCGGCATCGCGAACACTTCGTAATTCTGGCGGAAGGCGATGGTGCGGCCATCGGGCGCGACGCGGAAATCATTGGCGAGTTCGCCGCGTGCGTGGACGCGCCGCGCTTCGCCATTGAGGTCGGTCGAAACCAGCGCCAGACCGTCGCCTTCCCCTGCCAGCATGAACAACCGGTCGCTGCCCGCGCCCCATTGCGGGCTGCCGCCGTCGCGGCTGACAAGGCGCGGCTGGCCGGAACCGCTTGTCGGCATCACATAGACGCCGGGGTTTTCCGAATATTCGGGCGCGGTCAGATAGCCGCCCTCGCGCTTTTCGAAGGCGATCATGCTGCCATCGGGCGAAAAGGCGATATTGCCAAAATGCCCTGGCCCGGTCAGCACCCGGCCATTCTGCCCATTAGCATCGGCGAGCACGATCTCGCCCAGTGTCTTGTCGTTCCAGCGCACATAGGCCAGGCTTCCGCCATCACGGCTGAAGGCAGGGAAGGCTTCCACAGCATCCGCCGGATCACCCGTCAGCGGCGCGGGCGCATCCTTGCCTCTGGCCGATTTGGAATGCAGCCGCCCGAGGCTTTCGAACACCACCCGCGTGCCATCGGGCGACAGCGTGGCGAAGCGCGGCATCGAAGTGGTGAAGGTATCGGGTGACACTTCGATCACCGGATGCGGCGCATCGGCAATCCCGCGTGTATCGGCGATGGTAAAGGGGATCACCGCATGGCCGCTACCGTCGCGGTACACGCGGTTGAGCTTCCCGCCCGCCCAGAACACGATCCCGCTGCTATCGGGCAGCCAGTCGATATTGGGATAGACCCCGGTCACCGCCCAGGTTTCCTGCACGTCGAGATCGAGCGCGCCGTAGATCATGCGCTCGCGCCCGCTGGCGAGGTCTTTCACCCACAGCTGGCTGGTGTCCTTGTCGCGCCGGACGAAGGCAATTTCGGTACCGTCGGGCGAGGGTGCGGGCCGCACCGCGCCGCCATAGCCGGAAATCGCGGTGGTGACTTCGCCGGTCGCGAGATCGTGGCGCTCGATCGCGAAGATGCCGGTCTGCGAATCCTGCGCGTATTCGAAGGTGTTTCCGCCCGTGGTGTTGCGGGTGTAGTAGATCGCGTCACCACCGGGGGAGAACACCGGCTCGCCCAGCTCCTTTTGCAGGCGCTCATTGGCGCGTTCCACCACCTGCACCCCGCCACCGCCGGATACGTGGTAGAGCCAGATCTCGCCGGTCCCGGCGCTGCGTTCCGTGGTGAAGTGCTTCTTGGCCGCAATGAACCGCCCGTCAGGCGACCATGCCGGCTGGTTGAGCAGGCGGAAATCCTCCTTGGTCACCTGCCGTGTGTCTCTGCCATCGGCGTTCATCACCCAGATATTGTCCCCACCGCCGCGATCCGAAGTGAAGGCAATGCGGGTACCATCGGGCGAGAAGCGCGGGTGCACGTCCCACGCGAGGCCTTCGGTGATGCGCTTGGGTGTGCCGCCGGTGATGGGCATGGTGTAGATATCGCCCAGCAGGGTGAAGGCGAGCGTCTGCCCGTCGGGCGACACATCGACATCCATCCACGTGCCTTCGTCGGTCTTGATCGACACCTGCGTGATTGTCGCACCCTTGGGCGCCTCGACGTTCCAGCTTGCGTCGGCCTTGGCGTCCTTGCCCTTCGATTGGGCTGAGATCGGTGCTGCAATGCAGGCAGCCCCGGCGAGCAGGGCGGCGGCGATATGGCGCATGAAAATGTCTCCTCTGTTGAGGGGGAGACTAGCGGCGCGCAAGGATATTGCCAGCCCCGATCATTGCGAGTCCCCGCGCAGGCGGGGACCTCCCGAAGGATTGCGCCAAGCCGCCTGAGGTCCCCGCCTGCGCGGGGACTCGCAATGGCTCACCCGTACATCCCCCGCTTCGGCCCGAGATAGCCGAACAGGTACGCCCCCACCTTGCGCATCTGGATTTCCTCCGATCCTTCGGTGATCCGATAGCGGCGATGGTGGCGGTAGATGTGTTCGAACGGCTTGTGCCGCGAATAGCCGATGCCGCCGTGGACCTGCATCGCGCGGTCTGCCGCCTCGCACACCAGCCGGTTCGCCCAGTAATTGCACATCGAGACCTTGTCACTGATGGTCCGCTCGATCTCGTCGTGGGGCATATTGTCCATCTCCCACGCAGTCTTGAAAATCAGCAGCCGCAGCATCTCCGCCTGCGTCGCCAGCTCCACCAGCGGGAACTGAACCGCCTGATTGCGCGCCAATTCCTCGCCGAAGGGCTTGCGCTGGCGCGCGTATTTCACGCTTTCGTCGATGCAATAGAGCGCCGCGCCGCAGCTACTCGCCGCCTGCCGGATGCGGTTCTGGTGGACGAAGCTTTGTGCGAGCGCGAGGCCCCGGCCTTCCACGCCGAGGATCGCGCCGTCGGGCACCCACACATTCGTCACCGACAGGCGCGGGTGATCGGTGGGCATGTTGAAGGTCCACAGCCACTCCTCGATTGTGAGGCCCTCGGTGGGGTTGGGGACGAGGAAGCAGGTAATCCCGCTGGCGTCCCCGGCCTTGCCCGAAGTGCGCGCGAACATCGCGCAGTGGGTGGCGACGTGCATCCCGGTGATCCACATCTTTGCGCCATCGATCCGCCAGCCGTCCACCCCGTCACGGGTGTCGCGCACCGCGACGGTTTCCATGTGTGTGGCGTCGGAGCCGTGATCGGGTTCGGTGAGGCCGAAGGCGACGCGGCGGGTGCGCTCGAACCCGCCGGTGATGAATTCGGCCTTCTGTTCCTCGGTGCCCCACTGGTCGAACATGGCGACGAAGGGGAAGTTGCCCACAATGCTGTGTTCGTTCTGGAGATCATTGTGCAGGCCAAGGCCCATCCGCGCGAAATGCTCGCGGATCACCGCCATCCCAAGGTTGCTGCCATCCTTGCCGCCGTAACGCTTGGGCGCGGAGAAGCGCCAATGGCCCGCCTTGTCCGCGCGGCGGGTGGCCTCTTTCAGCAGTTCCTCCCACTCGTGGCGCGGGAGCCCGCCCGCCTCGAAGTCCGTGCGCGCATATTCGCGGCGGTGATCGAAGAAGCGGATGTTGTCGTCCTGCTGCTCCAGCGGCTTGATCTCGGCGGCGATGAAGGCGTCGAGTTCGCTCAGGTAGGCCTGAAGGTCGGCGGGAATGGCGAAGTCCATTAGTTCTCTCCGGTCCATTTCTTGCGCGCATGATCTAGCGCGGGATATTTCGGGATGTCGACCGCCAGTTTCATCAGCGCGAGGCCCCTGAGTTCAGCAAGAAGCTTCGGCGTCGAGAGGCCCTTGCGCCCGGCCAGGATATCTTCGGCGAGGCCGTCATTTTCCGCCAGCATCGCAAAGCTCGTATCCTCGCGAGCGATCATTCCGAGAGCGTTGCGGGCGACCGCCCACTGGAAGCGGTCATGACCGTCCAAGCGGTGTTTGATGGTTTCAAGCCATTCTGCCACCGCTAAGGCGATTTCTCCTTGAGTCGCCTCGCCTGCGGTCGGGAAAGTGCTTGGCCATTCGTGCGCGGGTCGCGCCCGCTCCGCCTCCGGCGCATCCTCTTCCAGCAGCAGCAGCAGATCGAGTTCCTGCTCGCTGGTCCGGCGCGAGATCACCACGCGCTCCAGCATCCGGTCCGCGCCCGAGCGCCATTGTGCCGCCATCTTGAGGCAGCCGAGCGCCCACCACACGGTGCGATAGATCGTCCAGAAGCGGAAGCGCGCCGGGTCCACCTTGGTGCCGCTCTCGGCCTCATAGGCGGCGAAATAATCGGCGAGGCTCCCCAGCCCCAGCGCGGGCCGGTCGTATCGGGCGAAGCGCCACACCGCCATGCAACCGAAAGCCAAGTCCTCGTGCGGGTCACCGAAATGGGCGAGCTCCCAGTCGAGCACGCCGGTCAGCGACGAACCTTCGACCAGCAGATTGCCCATGCGGTAATCGCCGTGGTTGAGCACGACTTGCTCCCCTCCCGCCTGCGGGAGGGGTTGGGGGTGGGAAATAACGCCGACATTATCCTCCAGCCACTTGAGCCCGAGCGCGATGATCGGACGATCCCCGCCCGCCGCAATGAACTGCGCTTTCAGGTCGGCAAGCGCGGCGCGGTAATCCATCACCGGGACGCCCTCGGGCACGTCCGCCTGCCGCAAGCGGTGGATGCGGGCGAGATCCCGCGCCGCCTGCCGCAGCAGGCCCGCCGGATCGTCGCAGCCCAGAATGACCTTGGGATCAGCCGTCCCCGGCAGCGCGCGCATGACGAAGCCGGAACCGAGGTCGTCCGCCTCCTCCAGCACTGCCACCACTTCCGGCGCGGTCACACCCCTGGCGCGCGCTGCCTCGATTAGCGCCGCTTCGACCGCGTGCCCGTAAGGTCGCCCCTCCATGAAGGCGAGGCTCGGCGCGCGGCGCAGGACGAAGGCTTCGCTTCCGGCCGCAAACCGCCAGCTTTCCATCACCGCCCCGCCGGTAAGCCGCTGCGGCTCCCCGGACACAACACCGAGGCCGGCGCGGGCACATACCCGCGCCAGCCCGGCGCTCAACTCGTCAGGAGACATCCCCACGCGATCAGGCGGGGACGTTGTCCTTCTTGACGGTGATCACCTGCGGATAGGTGAACTCCTTCAGGCCTTCCTTGCCGTATTCCGCGCCGAAGCCCGATTGCTTGTGCCCGCCAAACGGCGCGAAGGGCGACAGGTGGAGGAATTCGTTGATCCACACCGTCCCGGTTTCCAGCTGTTCGGCGATTTCGACGCCCTTTTCCGGGTTGCCGGTCCACACCGCGCCCGCCAGCCCGTATTCGCTGGCATTGGCACGGGCGATCACTTCCTGTTCGCTGGAGAACTTCATCAGCGGCATCACCGGGCCGAATTGTTCCTCGGCCACGATCCGCGCGTCTTCGGGCGGGTTGTCGATGATCGTCAGCGGCACGAAGTAGCCCGTGCCGGACGGATCTACATTGCCGCCGAGCAGGAACTTGTAGCCGTTGTCCTTGGCATCCTCGATCAGCTCGACCACGCGGTCGAACTGCTTCTTGTTCTGGATCGGCCCGACCCCGGTGCCCTGCTGCGCGCCGTCGCCAACGGTCACGGTCTTGGCTACTTCGACGATCGCGGCGGACAGCTCGTCATAGATATCCTCGTGGATATAGATGCGCTTGGCCGCGACGCAGATTTGCCCGGCGTTGGAAAAACTCGACCAGAACAGCTGTTCGGCAACCTTCTTGGGATCGGCATCGGGCAGCACGATCGAGGCGTCGTTGCCGCCCAGTTCCAGCGTGATGCGCTTGAGGTCGGCGCTGGCGCCTTCCATGATCTTCTTGCCGGTCGCGGTCGATCCGGTGAAGGTGATCTTGTCGATATCGGGGTGCGAAGTCATCATCGGGCCAAGATCGTCCTCGCCGGTGATGATGTTGACCACGCCCGCCGGCACCTTGTCGGCGATCAGCTCGGCAATCCGCAATGTGGTGAGCGGGGTGAAGGGCGAAGGCTTGAGGATGATGGTGCAGCCCGACAGCATGGCGGGGACGATCTTCTGGATCGCCATCATCACCGGGAAGTTCCACGGCACGATCCCGGCGACCACGCCCACCGGCACGCGGCGGGTGCGCGACAGGCGGGTATCGCTGTCCTCGTTAATCTCGTCGTCGAGGCTGAGGGTCGATTGCGCGGCGCTCATCCCTGCAGCGCCGTAAATTTCGCCCTTGGCCTGATCGTGCGGCTTGCCCTGCTCGCTGGTCAGCAGGCGATAGAGCTCCTCGGCATTGGCCTTGATCGCGCCCGAAATCGCCATGATCGCGGCGCGGCGTTCCTCGATCGGCGTGTTCTTCCAGCTCTTGAACGCGGCGCGCGCGGCGGCGACCGCCTTGTCGAGCTCGTCCTGACCGCAGGCGGGAACCTGCCCGATCACCTGTTCGGTTGCCGGGTTGACCACGTCGAGCCAGCGGTCGGTGGCGATCATTTCACCATTGATGAGATTTTTATACTGCGTGGCCATGATGGTTCCTCTCTCGTCGAATTGGGGGATTCTTCTCTCGCCTGTGCAAACTGGCGCGTTGCATAGAAAAACGCAATCACTGCCGTGATAGCAGGTGTCCGCGCCGGGGCCGCCCGCTTCGCCTTGCGATTGCGCAATCGGGCCGGACGCTTATGGAAGCAGCCGAACTTGCCGTAACGGAGAGTATGCATGAGTGATTCCCGCCCCGATCTGGTCATCTACGGCAGCCCGGTGTCGCCCTTTGCGCGCAAGGTGGCGGGCGTGTGCATCGCCAAGGGCGTCCCCTACGAGACCGAGGCGGTGAACGTGTTCGATCCGCCGCAGTGGTTCCGCGACATCTCGCCGATGAAGCGCATTCCGGTAGTGCGCGACCGGTCGGTGGCGGAAGCAGGCGTGGCCGGCACCATCGCCGATTCCTCCGCGATCTGCGCGATGATCGAACGCAAGCATCCCGAACCGGCGCTCTATCCTGCAGACCCGATGGCGCTGGGCGAGGCGTTGTTCATCGAGGAATATGCCGACACCGCGCTGGCGATGGCCGGGGGCCTGGGCATCTTCCGCCCGATCTTCTTCGCGGTTAGCAAGGGGCAGGAGCCCGATGTCGACAAGGCGCGAGATACCTGGGCGAACCAATTGCCGCCGATCTTCGATGTGCTGGAGGCGCGGCTTGACGGACGCGAATTCTTCGCCGGCGATGCGCTGTCGATTGCCGATATCACGGTCGCCTGCGTGCTGATGCAGGTGTCGTTGGTGGCGGAAACGCCGCTCGACCGCTGGCCCGCCTTTGCCGCGCATTTTGCCGCGATGCAGGCGCTTCCCGCGATTGCGGAACCTTACGCGGCGGCGGACACAATCATCCGCAAGGCCTTGCCGACCCGCTTCGACCTGACCTAATCCCTCCACCGGCACAGCAAGCAAGGGGCAAGAGCAGCGCACATGGCCAGCGAATGGTGCATCGGGATCATCGGCGGATCGGGACTCTATGCGATAGACGGCATCGAGGATGCGCAGTGGATCGCGATCGATACGCCGTGGGGTGATCCCTCCGACGAAATTCTGTGCGGCACGTTCGCCGGGGTGAAGGTGCGCTTTCTGCCCCGCCACGGGCGCGGGCACCCGATCACCCCGACCGAACTCAACGGACGCGCCAATATCGATGCGCTGAAGCGGGCGGGCTGCACCGATATTCTCGCCATAAGCGCCGTCGGCAGCTTGCGCGAAGAATTGGAGCCGGGGCGGTTCGCAGTCGTCGAACAATTCATCGATCGGACCGTGCACCGCCCCAGCACGTTCTTCACCAGCGGGTTCGTCACCCATGTCTCGATGGCCGATCCGGTCTGCCCGCGCCTGTCGGAAATGGCCGCCAAAGCGGTCGCCAAGGCCAAGGGCAAGGTCGCGGTGGGCGCGACCTATCTCGCCATGGAAGGCCCGCAGTTTTCCACCCGCGCCGAAAGCCGGATGTACCGCCAGTGGGGCGCGGACGTGATCGGCATGACCGCGATGCCCGAAGCAAAACTCGCGCGCGAGGCGGAGTTGCCCTATGCGCTGGTCGGCATGGTCACCGACTATGATTGCTGGCGCGAAGGCGAGGCGGTGGATGTCGCCGAGGTGATCGAGCAGATGCAGGCCAATGGCCAGCTTGCCCGGACAATGGTGAAAAACTTCATCGAAGCCCTGCCCAAGACACGCGATCCCTCGCCCATCGACAATGCGCTCGACGATGCGGTGATCACCGCGCCCGACGAGCATGATCCGGCAGTGCTGGCGAACCTCGACGCGGTTGCCGGGCGGTTGCTGGGCTGAGGTGCGCAACCGCGTTTCGGCGCACGCCGTTATGCCTCTTTCCCGGCGCTAGCAGCGCACGAACTGCCGCACTCCAGCAACCGGCGAGCCTGCCGGGTGGATCAATTATTCACGGTGTGACTTTCTCAGGCTTGCGCCACGGAGGAAAATCACGTGTTGAAATCGATCCTGATGGGTCTCGTTGGAGGCCAGAGAGCATTGACCCCGCTCGCCGTGGTCGCGGTCGCAGCAGCGCGCGGCGAGCTTCCCCGCGATAACGGAGCGCCGCGCGTGCTTGGGCACCCGGCAGTGGTGGCCGGCGCGGTCGCGCTCGCCGTGGGCGAGATGGCGGGCGACAAGCTCAAGTCGGCGCCCGACCGGGTGATGCCGGCGGGTCTGGTGGCACGGTTCGTCACCTCGGCGATTGCAGGCGCCGCCCTTGCGCCGCGGCACCAGCGCTGGACGGCTGCGGCAGCGGGCGGCACGACAGCGCTGGTCGCGTCCTATGTCGGCTGGCGCACACGGCTGAAGGCGATGGAGCGGCAAAGCCAGACCGCCACCGGCTTTGTCGAGGACGCAGCAGTGCTGGGATCGGCTGCGGCGGTGGTGCGGGCCTGACCGATCAAGCTGTCATCAGCGGTTGAGCGCCAGAAGGCGCCTGCGTGACCTTACCCCGCCGCCAGCAGGCTGGCATTGCCGCCTGCTGCCGTCGTGTCGATCGTCATCACCCGTTCGGTGGCGAAACGCAGCAGGTAGTGCGGACCGCCCGCTTTCGGGCCGGTCCCCGACAGACCTTCGCCGCCGAACGGCTGGCTTTCCACCACCGCGCCGATCTGGTTGCGGTTGACGTAGAAATTGCCGACCCGTGCGCGGGCCTGAACGAAGCGCCGCGTGTCCGCGATTCGGCTATGCAGGCCGAGCGTGAGGCCGAAGCCGGTGGCGTTGATATCCTCGATCACTTGCCCCAATTCGCTCGCCCGGAAGCGTGCGACGTGCAGCACCGGGCCGAAATGTTCGCGTTGCAGATCGCGGATCGATCCGAGTTCGACGATGGTGGGCGCGACGAAGCAGCCCTTTGCCACTCCCGGCGGCAGCGGCAGGCGCGTGACTTTGCGCTCGCTTGTGAGACAGCGCGCGACGTGGCGTTCCAGCCGCGCTTGCGCATCGGGATCGATCACCGGGCCGACATCGGTGGCAAGCTGGGCAGGATCGCCGATATGCAGCGCCTCGAACCCGCCACGGATCATCGCCAGCATCTCGTCCGCGATGTCATCCTGCAGATACAGCACCCGCAGTGCCGAACAGCGTTGCCCCGCGCTCTGGAAAGCGCTTCCCACCACGTCGCGCACCACCTGTTCGGGCAGGGCGGAGCTATCGACGATCATCGCGTTCTGCCCGCCGGTTTCGGCGATAAGCGTGGCGATCGGGCCATCTCTGCCCGCCAGCGTGCGGTTGATCGCCTGCGCGGTCTCGGTCGATCCGGTAAAGGCGACGCCTGCCAGCTTGGGGTGGGCAGTGATCAGCTGGCCGACAGTGCCCGCGCCGGGAAGCAGTTGCAGCGCCTCGGGCGGGATGCCGGCCTGATGGCACAGCCTGACAGCAAGGGCGGCGATCAGCGGGGTCTGTTCAGCGGGCTTGGCAATCACGCTGTTGCCCGCCGCCAGCGCAGCGGCGGCCATGCCGGTGAAGATCGCCAGCGGGAAGTTCCACGGCGAAATCGTCGCAAACACGCCGCGTCCGTGAAGCGAGAGGCTGTTTTCCTCACCCGTCGGGCCGGGCAGGGGCATGGGCGCAGCGAATTGGCGGCGCGCCTCGACCGCGTAGAACCGCAGAAAATCCACCGCTTCGCGCAGTTCCAGCACTGCATCGAGCAGGGTCTTGCCCGCCTCGCGCTGGCACAGGCTGATAAATTCGTCGGTGTGCGCCTCGAACAGGTCGGCGGCTTCCTCCAGCAGCAGCGCACGCTTGTCTCCGCCCAGCGCATCCCAGCCGGGCTGGATCGCGGCGGCGCGGGTGAAGGCGGCATCGACTTCCTCGGCCGTGGCATCGCGGCGGGTGCCGACGACCACGGATAGATCATGCGGCATGGTGATCGGAGCGCTCTCGCCCGGAGTCGCGGCCGGGAAGGTGGGCTCGGCGCGCCAGTGGACGTTTTCGAGCGATGTCAGCCGGGCTTGCAGCGGCCCCAGCACCAGCGGATCACTGAGGTCGATGCCTGCGCTGTTGCGGCGATTTGCAAAGATATCGGCAGGCAGCGGGATCGCCGGGTTGCGGCGCGGGACCAGCGCGGCGAGTTCGGCCACCGGATCGCCGACCAGCTCCTCGGGCGCGGTATCGGCATCGCCCATGCGGTTGACGAAGCTGGTGTTTGCGCCGTTTTCCAGCAGGCGGCGCACCAGATAGGCGAGCAGCTCCTTGTGCCCGCCGACCGGCGCATAGATCCGCACCGGGGTTCGCCGGTTGCCTTCGAGCGCGTGGAGCGCGTCATACACTTCCTCGCCCATCCCGTGGAGGCGCTGGAACTCGAAATCTTCGGTGGTCGCCATGCTCTTGATCGACGCGATGGTATAGGCGTTGTGCGTGGCGAATGCCGGGTGGATCACATCGGCATGTTCGAACAGGCGCGCGGCGCAGGCGAGGTAGGACACATCGGTTGCCACCTTGCGGGTGAACACCGGGTAATCATCATATCCGCCCACCTGGCTGAGCTTGATCTCGCTGTCCCAATAGGCGCCCTTGACCAGCCGCACGAACAGCTTGCGACCATGCCGCCGGGCCAGCTTGCCCGCCCAGTCGCACAGCGGCACGCCGCGCCTCTGATAGGCCTGCACCGCAAGCCCGAACCCTTCCCAGCGGCTGCCATCAGGACGGCGAAACAACTCATCATCGGCGACCAGTTCCTCGATGATGTCGAGGCTGAGTTCCAGCCGCTCGGCCTCCTCGGCGTCGAGGGTAAAGTGGATGTCGGCATCGCGCGCCCTCAGCGCCAGCGCCTTGACCACCGGCACCATCGCCGCACGCGCCTGATCGGCGTGGAAATAGGTATATTTGGGGTGCAGCGCCGACAGCTTGACCGAAATGCCCGGCGATCCGCCCACGCCCGCGCCCGCCTCACGCGCCAGCCGGGTCAGCGCGGCTTCATAGGCCTTCCGGTATTTTTCGGCATCGGCAAAGGTCATCGCGGCCTCGCCCAGCATGTCGAAACTGTGGGTGATGCCCTTCGCACGTTCGGGAGCCGCGCGCTTCAGCGCTTCCTCGATCGTGCGGCCGAACACGAATTGCCCGCCCAATATCCGCATCGCTTGCATCGTCGCGGTGCGGATCACCGGCTCGCCCAGCCGGTTCATGGTGCGTTTCAGCACTTTGCCCATGCCGCGCTGATGCGCCTCGGGCTGTTCCAGCACTTCGCCGGTCAGCATCAGCGAAAATGTCGCCGCATTGACGAAGGTGGAGGCGCTTTCGCCCAGATGCTCGCCCCAGTCGATCGTCCCGATCTTGTCGCGGATCAGCGCGTCGGCGGTAGCGGCATCGGGCACGCGCAGCAAAGCTTCGGCAAGGCACATCAGCGCGATGCCTTCATCCGTGTCGAGCCCGTATTGCTGCAGGAAGGCATCGACCCCGCTGGCCTTTTCCTCACGCGCGCCTTCGATCAGGCGGATCGCCAGCGCGGCGGCATCGGCATGGACCCGCGCGGCCGGGGCCGCCTGTTCCAGCCGCTCGGCGATGCAGGCTTCCTCCTCGGCGCGGTAGGCGCGGCGCAACGCGGTGCGATCCACGGGGGCAAAGGAAAAAGCAGCTGCTGCATCGGCCATATATGTGTTCACCTCATACGAATCGGAGCAATTCGCCGCGCCTTGAACCCCCAGCGGCTGCGCTTCAAGTTCAGTGTTTGCAACATGGCTCCCCGCGCTCGGCTTGAACTTGAACGCGGGCGACCGGCTGTTAAGGTCAGGCCCGAGCAAAAAGGGATCACCAGCCATGCGGATGTTCTGCTTCCACTGCCGGGATGGCGAAGACGGCGGGCGGCTGCGCGGGATCCACCGCCCGGCGCATCTCGATTTCGTCCACGCCAATGCGGAGCATTTCGTGATCGTCGGCCCGCTCAAACGTGGCGACGGGCTGATCATCGGATCGCTGCTCATCGTGAAGGCCGAGGACGAGGAGCACGCCCGCGCCATCCTCGCCGGCGACCCCTATCTCACCGGCGGCGTGTGGCAATCGATCCGGGTTGACGAGTTCACCCCGCTACTGGGCGACTGGGCCTGAGCCGCGACAAACGACCGCTTGCGGCACGTGGGCGGCGAGGCGTGAATGGCTGCTTATGGGTGGATTTCGGAATGGCGGCTATCGAGCGATATTTAAGTTATCCAGCCGTCGCAAAGCTGAAATCGGCATGCGGTGGCAGGTAGGTAGGGTCATGCGCAAATGGAAGTTCATTGCCCTGCTCCAAGGCTTCGAGCACAGCGGCAAAGTCTATGCCTGCACGAAAGCCAAGGACCTGCTCGGCGCGAGACGGGTCGTAAATTCGTCCTATCGTCTTGGGCAAAGTCCAGCCTCTTAAAGCATAAAGGGTAGAGGCGCCCGGGAAGCACCTCTCAACTACCGAAGCGGCATCGAGCTTCAGATCGGTCACATCCTCCCGCGTAAACGGCGTCGGTGCTGAGATAATGAAAATGTCGAAGCCTATCTTCGGCGCGCATTCGAGCGCGAGAATATGGGCATCTGCCATGTCTTCGACCGTTGCTCGTCGGTACAGTAGCTCATTCGCCTTTAGGTTTTCGCCGCTCGGTATGCCGTGCGTATCGTCGTCTTCTGGAAAAAAGCGTGAGGTGCGCAAGACGATACAGGGCAGGCCATGCTTGAGGAATGCATCGCGACACAGTCCTTCAGCGGCGAGTTTTGTCACGCCATATATGTTGCGCGGCTCAAGAGGTCCGCTTCGTTCGTCGAGCCAAACCGCAGCCGTCCCTTGTTCGGTACGGATTGCTTGCGAAATCATCACCGAGGTAGTCGAGGTGAAGACGAAGCGGTCGACACCGGACTCGATGGCCGACGTCAGGAGGTTCAATGTCCCGGTCAGATTTACGTCGATAAACGACTGTGTCGTCTGCCGCACAATATCGGGCTTGTGCAGGGCCCCGGCGTGGATCACAGCCTCAACTTCGAAATTCAAGAAGGTCCGCTTGACCAATTCGGAGTTGGCAACCGATCCGACGACCTGAGTGTGTTCACCCGGCGCAACATCGATACCGATTACCTGATGCCCTGCAGCTTGCAATGCCGGTGCGAGAAATCTGCCTAACCAGCCTGATGACCCTGTCAGTAAAACACGCATGCCGCTCGCTACCCGAAGCATTCGATCAGCGCCATGCTGAATTGCGTCCGCTTTTAATGTGGATGGCGATCAAATCGAACGACTTGAATGGGGTCGCTGGCCGAAAGGCAGGAATTTTTCAGAAGCGAGGCAAAGCTGCCATGCCGCTTTCAGCGTCACGCCCCAGTCCTGCTTATGACCAAAGCTGTATGGTTTTCTGACACTCCCTCAATCGTCGCCCCGGACTTGATCCGGGGTTAGGCTTCTCTGCCCGCGGGGAAGTTAGCCAAGCCCCGTGTCAAGCACGGGGCGACGGAACCAAGGTCCGCTCGGCCATCAATTCTGGCGTTCGCCTGCGGCTTCCCGCGCCACTTCGCGCCAGCCAATGTCGCGGCGGCAGAAGCCGGAGGGGAAGTCGATCCGGTCGACCGCAGCGTAGGCGAGGCGCTGCGCCTCGATTACGTTTGCGCCCATCGCGATGACATTCAGCACGCGTCCCCCGTTCGCGATCAGCGCGCCGTCGTTCCGT
The DNA here is from genome assembly GCF_040148725.1 of Erythrobacter sp. NFXS35. NCBI lineage: Bacteria > Pseudomonadati > Pseudomonadota > Alphaproteobacteria > Sphingomonadales > Erythrobacteraceae > Erythrobacter > Erythrobacter sp. NFXS35. The sequence continues at coordinate 356,990 of NZ_JAGDEB010000002.1, forward strand.
GCGGTTCCGGCGTGGAACACCTTTGTGCCTGGAGCCTCGGCATCGTTCAGCGCAATTGCGCCGCCCTTGTCCGGGGTGCCGGGATAGCCGTTGGCGGCCATCACCACGGTGAGCGCGGTATCGGGGCGGAATTGCGGTGCGACCCCGCCCAATTCGCCCTTCGCACATGCGAGCATGATCGCCGCCAGATCGCTCTGCAGCCGCATCATCAGCACCTGGCATTCGGGATCGCCGAAGCGGGCGTTGTATTCGATCAGCTTGGGGCCGTCCGCCGTCAGCATAAGGCCGGCAAACAGCACGCCGGAATAGGGATTGCCGTCCTCACGCATGGTGCGCACCGTCGGTTCGATGATTTCGGCCATGACGCGGGCCTGCAACTCCGCCGTCAGCACCGGGGCGGGGGAGTATGCACCCATGCCGCCGGTGTTCGGCCCCACATCGCCGTCGCCCACGCGCTTGTGATCCTGCGCGGAGCCGAAGGGGAGGATCGCGGTGCCGTCGGTCAGCGCGAAGAAGCTGGCTTCCTCGCCGTGCATGAACTCCTCGATCACCACTTCTGCGCCCGCTGCGCCGAACCCGCCGCCGAACATGTCGGCCAGCGCGATTTCGGCTGCTTCGATGGTGTCGGCGATCACCACGCCCTTGCCCGCCGCCAACCCATCGGCCTTGAGCACGTAGGGCGGATCGAACCGGGTCAGCGCGGCGCGAGCCTCGTCCAGCGACGCGGTGCGGACATAGCCTGCGGTGGGGATGCCCGCGCGGGCGCACAGGTCCTTGGTGAAGCCTTTGGAGCCTTCCAGCTGCGCGGCGGCCTGCGAGGGGCCGAACACCGGCACGCCTTCGGCGCGCAACGCATCCGACAATCCGTCAACCAGCGGCGCTTCCGGCCCGATCACCACGAGGCCGATGGTCTTGTCGGCGCAGAACGCAATCACCGCGCCATGGTCGGTCACATCTAGCGCGACCAGCTCCGCTTCCTCGGCAATGCCGGGATTTCCGGGGGCGGCGTAAAGATGCGTGCAGCCGGGGGATTGCGCCAGCTTCCACGCCAGCGCATGTTCGCGGCCTCCCGAACCCAGAAGCAGGATATTCATGGCCCCTCCGCCGAACAGTGATGACCCAACCGGTCTTAACGATGCCGGGCTGGTAGCGCGCACGGGCGCGGGCGACAATGCGCAGCCGCTGACCATCAGCGAGATTTCCGCGCTGCTGAAGCGCACGGTCGAGGATCGCTTCGGCTTCGTTCGGCTACGCGGCGAATTGTCGGGGGTGAAGCGCGCAGCGTCGGGGCATTTCTACTGCGCGCTGAAGGATGAAGGCGCGGTGATCGACGGGGTGATGTGGAAGGGCAACGCCGCGCGGCTGAACTTCCGCGCCGAAGACGGGCTGGAGGTGATCGCCACCGGCAAGCTGACGACCTATCCGGGTCGGTCCAAATACCAGATCGTGATCGATTCGCTGGAACTGGCGGGCGAAGGTGCGCTGCTGGCGCTGCTAGAAAAGACCCGCGCCCGGCTGGCGGCGGAAGGGCTGTTTGCCGAGGGCAAGAAGCGCCGCCTGCCGTTCCTGCCGCAGGTGATCGGGGTGGTGACATCGCCCACTGGCGCGGTGATCCGCGATATCCTTCATCGGCTGGCGGATCGCTTTCCCACGCACGTAATCGTCTGGCCGGTGCTGGTGCAGGGCAACGGGGCGGCGGATCAGGTCGCGGCGGCGGTGCGCGGGTTTTCGGCGCTCCAACCGGGCGGGCCGGTGCCGCGCCCTGATGTCGTGATCGTCGCGCGCGGAGGCGGGTCGATCGAAGACTTGTGGAGTTTCAACGAGGAAGCGGTGGTGCGTGCCATTGCCGAATGCACCATCCCGGTGATTTCGGCGGTGGGGCATGAAACCGATACCACGCTGGCCGATTACGCTGCCGACCGGCGCGCGCCCACGCCCACGGCAGCGGCGGAAATGGCGGTGCCGGTGCGCGCCGATCTGGCCCTTACGCTGGCCGATCTCGGCACCCGCCAGCGGCGCTGCGTCTATCGACCGGTCGAACTGGGGCGCGAACGGCTGGCGGCGAGGGTGCGGATGTTGCCCAGGCCCGAAAACCTGCTGCAACCGCAGGCTCAGCGGCTCGACGATCTGGCAGAACGACTGCGGCGCGGGCTGGGCGAGCGTTCGGCCAAGGGGCGCGAGCGGCTGGCAGGGGCGGCGGCGCGGCTGTCCCCCAGCCTGCTGACCCGGAGTACCGCCGAAGCCCGGCGGCGGCTGGATCGCGCCGGATTGACGGCCGCCTTGGTGCAACGCCCGGCCCGCGACGCCGCCGATCGTCTCGCCCGCACGCGGCTGATTCCCGCGCTGGTCGAGCGGCCCCTGCGTGAGCGAGTCGATAGGCTGGGAGCGCTCACACGCGTGATGAGCCAGCTTCATCCCGAAAAGCCGCTGGAGCGCGGCTATGCCATTATCCGTGACACTGCGGGAAAGGCGCTCACCACCCGCACCGAGGCTGCAGCCGAACCGGCGCTCGTGGTGCAATTGCGCGACGGCAGGTTGGATGTCGTGCCCGCGTGCGCCGCGCCTCCGCCAGCAGCCCCGACAAAGCCGCGACCGGCAGCGCCGAAACGCTCTGGCCCGACACAAGAAGATTTGTTCGGATAGCCGCGCGGTGCTATCGGGGGCGCCATGCTGATGTCCTCCGCCGACAAGACCGCCAAGCTTTACTATGGCCCCTCCAGCTTCCGGGTGCTGCGCCCGGGCAATCACGTGCTATGCGCCGTGACGGGCGAACCCATTCCGCTTACGGAACTGCGGTACTGGAGCGCCGAGCGGCAGGAGCCCTATGCCTCGTGCGAAGTCGCCACGCGCCGCCTGCTCGGCTCCGACCCGGCCTGATCCGCCATCGCCGCCGCGGTTGACCTCGCCCGCCCGAGGCCCGATGGCCGCGCGCGGATGTTCCGCTGGCTGCTTCTCGCTCTGGTGATCGTCGGGCTTGCCCCCGGCACCTTCGTCCGCACCAGAACCGGGTTGCGCAGCGATGTGGCGGTCGTCACCGTCACCCCGGTATCCGAACGCGGCGGCGTGACGGGCGCATTGACCCTGACCGGCGCGTGGGAGCTTCGATCGACGCATGGCTGGTTCGGCGGCTTCTCGGCACTGGTCGGCGATGGTGCGAAGGGTCTGATTGCGGGCAGCGATCGCGGATGGCTGCTGGATCTCGACCTTACGGGCGCCGCGCCTCGGCCGGTGCCCGCCAGTTTCCGGTTCGTCGGCATACGCACCAGCGCCCGCAAGGAGGTGGTCGATCTGGAATCGCTCGCCCGCGATTCTGCCACGGGTACGCTGTGGGCGGCGTTCGAAAACGCCAATCTCGTCATGCGTGCTGACCCCGATGGCTCGCGCACCATCCGCCGTCCGCCGGAGATGGCCGGATGGAGCAGGAACAGCGGGCCGGAAGCCATGGTGCGGCTGAACGATGGGCGCTTCCTGATCCTCGCCGAAGGGTCGCAAGGCGGCGGGCCGGAGGATCGACCCGGCCTGCTGTTCGCGGGCGATCCCGTCGCGTCTGCCGCCCCGCTCGCCTTCCGCCTCGTTTCGGGCGCGGATTACGATCCGGTCGATGCGACGCAATTGCCCGACGGGCGCGTGCTGATCCTGCTGCGGCGGGTGGAATATGCCATACCGGCGCGGTTCGACACCGCGATTATGGTGGCCGATCCGGCCGCGATCCGCGCCGGAGAGGCATGGCAGGGCGAGATCATCCAGCGTCTGTCAGGTGCGATGTTCGGCGATAATTTCGAAGGAATCGCCTTTGTCCCGGCGCCCGGCGATCCGGCGCGCGGTGCGGTGTGGCTGATTGCCGACGACAATTTCTCGGTATTCCAGCGCAGCCTGCTGGTGACATTCGATTGGGAGGGCTGAGACGCGGACAAACGAAAAGCGCCCAGGAAAACCCGAGCGCCTCGTAAATCCGTTACCGTCCCGAAGGGACAGCGCCGATCAGGCGGCAGCCTGTGCCTTCACCAACTCGCGCTTCACCTTCAGCGCGCTGGCCGAAAGCTTTTCGTCGCTGGTCTTGAGCAGCCAGTTATCGAGCCCGCCATTGTGCTCGACCGAGCGCAGGCCATGGGTCGACACGCGGAACTTGAAGCTGCGATCGAGCTTTTCGCTCATCAGCGTCACGTTCTGCAGGTTGGGCAGAAACACGCGCTTGGTCTTGTTGTTGGCGTGGCTGACATTGTGGCCGGTCATACGGCCCTTGCCGGTCAGTTCGCAGATGCGCGCCATGGTCTCGTCTCTTCTCGTAAAGTTCGGGTCTAATCCGGGAAAGCGGCGCGCATAGCGGGGCATATCCGAATCGTCAAGCAAGTTGCGTGCGCCAGCATCGCCTCTAACCGCCTGTCCCGCTTGCAACACGGCCCCGCGTGTTACCAACCTATGTAATGGCCAGCGCGCCGCACGGGTCGTGCTGTACGCGCGGATCAGGCCCGGGTACCGCCCGCGCCGTGACGCCAACAGGAGAAAAACAGTATGAAACGACTGATCGCCACCAGCCTTATCGCCCCCTTTGCATTGGGGCTCGCCGCGTGCGATGTCGACCAGACCGAAGAAGGCGAAATGCCCGAATTGCAGGTCGAAGAAGGCAACATGCCTGAATATGACGTGGAAACGGCGGATGTCGATGTCGGCACCGAGGAGAGGACGGTCGAAGTTCCCGATGTCGATGTCACCATGCCTGACGCCGAAGGCGAGCCAGTCACCGGCGACGAATAACGCGCATCCCTGCGCCGCAACCGGGCGCGCCGCGTGAAGCAGGCGGGGTTCCGCAGCTTCATGGGGCGCGCCCTTGCGCTTGCCCGCGCCGGAGCGGATGCGGGCGAAGTGCCGATCGGCGCCGTGGTGGTGAAGGACGGACGCATCATCGCCGAGGCGCATAACGCCCCCCGCACCGATCACGATCCCACCGCCCATGCCGAAATCCTCGCGATCCGCCGCGCCGCCAGGGCGCTGGGCGACGAACGTCTGACGGATTGCGATTTATGGGTCACGCTGGAGCCCTGCGCGATGTGTGCCGGCGCGATTGCCCATGCGCGTATCGCCCGGCTGTACTACGCCGCCAGCGATCCCAAGGGCGGCGCAGTGGAGCACGGCGCGCGGGTATTCGACCAGCCCCAGTGCCTCCACCGCCCGGAGGTCTATGCCGGCATCGGCGAAGACGAAGCGGCAGCCCTGCTGCGCGGGTTCTTCAAGCGCAGACGCTAAGCGGCGGCTTTCGCGGATTTGCGGAAAAACCCTGCCGTTCGGCTTTCGACCCCGTAGCGGCCGTTAGAAGCGAGGTGGCAGGCGGCCCATTCGGGCTTTCACAAGCGGCTTCCCAACAGCTCACGTTCTGCAGATGGAGCCGCGTCAAGCTAAGGCCCATCGTGGATTTGCGGCAAGCGCGGTGCGAGGAGGCGGCGGAGGTCCTGCGGCCGTGTAGAGTTTGGGAATGCCATCACACGGTCTCCAGCTTGCTGGCCGCGAAGGCCATTAGATCAAGTGCGATTAGGGCTTCCGCAGCCTCATCAGATGCATAAATCCCACCACCCCTTAGATGCTTATCACGCCAGAAATGATAGCCCGCCGTCTGCGTCTTGCTGTGGTAGAGCTTGGCATCAGGTATACGCACTCTTTTGCCATTCTCCATCCAACTCGACATCCATAGCGCACCCTTTTTGAGCACGAAGGTTGTATGTTCGCGATCAACGCCGTCGATCCGGTTGCAAACCACCCACAGCCAACGCTGAGCGATCTCATCACCCGCTTTGTTCACCACCGAGATCGGAAAGAACTGGTGCACATCGGGTTCAAACCGCTCGACCACATCCTTGAAGCGTGACGCGACGCAGGGGAAGCCATGGGGAGTGTAGTAATCGGGCACCGGGCGAGACGACTCCCACTCCCAAAGGGTTGGAACATGCTCTTTCGCAATGCGGAAGCCGGCATTGTATTGATGCTTGTAATGATGCGTGATCGCTCGAAGGGTCTCTTCGGTTTCAGGACCCTCAACCTTGATCTGGCGAGGGTCGCCGTCGAAAAATCTCTCCCTAGGATACTGGCCCATCTCACGTTCGCTGCCGATCAGATAGACCATGCCATACTCCCACGAAGATTCGCGCAACTGGTAGGCTTAGCTTGTTCTGATTAAGCAATGATTTGTTGGGCATGGCAGAAATCCACCCACTTCCAGTCACTCGCTTTGCCCGCTCGTTTGCCTAAAACCGGTCATACGACAGGCCTTTGTTGGGGGGCTTCACAAAATTGATCCCGATCAAGGACGCAGTGATGCGAAGGAAGGATACAGGGACCATGACCCAACAACCGCTCCGCAGCCTAGCCCTTATCGCCGCGCCGCTCATGGCGCTTGCCGCCTGCCAGACGTCCGGCACCGCCAATCCGCCGCCGATGGTGGGCAAATCGACCTCGCCTTCGCCCGATACCCGCGCGCCTGCGTTTGTCGAGGCGGCCTGCGGCGGGTGCCATGCGGTCGAGCCGCCGTTCCTGTCGCCCAATCCGGCCTCGCCCAGCTTCGCCGCGATTGCCAACCGGCGGGGGCTTTCGGAAGCGTCGCTCGCCGATTGGCTGGCCGAGGCGCATAATTATCCCGAGGACATGGATTTCACCCTCACCCGTGCGCAGATCGACCAGATCGCGCGCTATATGGTGACCCTGCGCAAGGCCGGATACGTGCCGGACGAGTGACTTTCCTACAGAGGCTCAGCGCAGCTATGCCGGCCTCGCTCTTTGCCATCGTCAACCTGCCAAACACCCTGCGAAACGAGAGAGTTTTCGCTTCCTGGACAGTGTCTCATGTGTCTCCAACATCAGGAAACCGGCACGAAAACTGAACGGTCGCGGAGCGGCCGCAAGCGCGACCGCGCGCCCGCAGGCGCCCGGAGGTGCGTAGCGCCGGAGGAACAGCGCTGAGGACGTTCGCCCGGAGGGGCGAACGCAAGACCTAAAGCCGCTCTTCCATCAGCTCGACCATATCGGCTTCCGGGCGCGGGCCGTAATGCGCGATCACTTCCGACGCGGCGATCGCCCCGCGCTTCAGACAGCGGGTCAGCGGCTCGCCCCGCGCATAGCCTGACAGGAACCCGGCAGCGAACTGGTCGCCCGCGCCGGTGGTGTCGATCACCTTGATGACCGGCACGGCGGCGACTTCGGCGCGCTCGCCGTGGGCGATGGCAACCGCGCCTTTCTCCGAACGGGTGGCGACCAGCACCGGCACCTTGCCTGCCACTGCGGCGAGGCCCGCTTCGAAATCGTCCTCGCCGGTGAGCGTGGCGAGTTCGGTTTCGTTGACGAACAGGATGTCGATCACCCCGTCATCGATCATGGCGCGGAAATCGTCGCCGTGCCGGTCGATCACGAAGCTTTCCGATGCAGTGAAGGCGATCTTGCGGCCCGCGTCGCGCGCAACCTCGATGGCGCGGCGCATGGCGCGGCGGGGTTCTTCGGGATCCCACAGATAGCCTTCGAGGTACAGGATCGCCCCGCTGGCGATCAGCTCTTCGTCCAGCGCGGCGGCGGGGAGATACTGGCCCGCGCCGAGGAAGGTGTTCATCGTCCGCTCGCCATCGGGCGTGACGAAGATCAGCACGCGGCCCGTTGCCGGTTCGCCCTCACGCGCCGGGGTGTCGAAATCGATGCCGGTGGCGCGCATGTCGTGGCGGAACACCTTGCCCAGCTGATCGTCCGCGACCTGACCGATGAAGGCGCATTGCAGGCCCAGCGTGGCGAGGCCCGCCAGCGTGTTGGCCGCCGAACCGCCGGAGATCTCGCGCGCAGGTGGCATGGCGTCGTAGAGTTCATCGGCGCGCGCTTCGTCGATCAGGGTCATGCCGCCGCGGTTGAGCTGAAGCTCGTCGATCAACTCCTCCTCGCAGGAGGCAATCACGTCGACCACGGCATTGCCGATGGCGATGACGTCGTAACGGGCGGGCTGGATATCGGGCACGGGTGAGTTCCTTCGCTTTTGCTTGCGCGCCGCCTAGCCGCCTTCGTCCCTCGCGCCAAGCATCTGTGTGCGCCGTGCGCCCTCCACGTTGACTTCGCAGTGCGCACCCCGCATCGACCCGGCACCATGTCCGCCGTTCCCGCCGCTCTTGCCAAGGCCTTTGCCCAGCTTGCCGATCGCGCCGTGCTGCGGGTGCTGGGCAAGAGCATCGGCATCACGCTGGCGCTGTTCGCAGGCTTGGGGGCAGGAGTGTATTTCGGGCTGGCCGCCGTGATCGAAAGCTACGGCTATGACGGCGAATGGGCCGGATTGGCCGCCGTGGTGCTGGTGCCATTGGCGATGTGGCTGTTGTTCCGGATCGTGGCGCTAGCCGTGCTGCAGTTCTTCGCCGACGAGGTGGTGGCGGCAGTCGAGGCGCGGCACTATCCGGCGCTCGCCAGCACGGCAAAGCCGCTGCCGTTCCGCCGCGATCTGGCCAACTCGGTCAAGGGACTGGCGCGGGCACTGGGCTACAACCTGCTGGCGCTGCCGGTGGCGGGGTTGCTGGTGTTCACCGGGATCGGCCCGGCGCTGGTGTTTCTGGTGGTCAACGCCGTGCTGCTGGGGCGCGAGCTGACCGACATGGCGTGGCTGCGGCATTGCGGCGCGGGTGAGGGGGCCGAACGCGCCAATCCTGCAGGCCGTACCGAGCGGTTTCTGCTCGGCGCTGTAATTGCCGGGCTGATGCTGGTGCCCTTTGCGGGCCTCATTGCCCCGGTGCTGGGCGCGGCGGCGGGCACCCATCTGGTGCTGCGGCGGCTGAACAGGCAGGAGGCAGGCGCGTGATGAAGGCTTCGGCTCCGCTTCTGGCGGGCATGGTGCTGGCGCTTGCGGGCTGCGTCGGGGGCAGCAGGCCCGCGCCCGTCCCTGCTCCGGTTCGCACCGCCGGCGTCGTGCGGGTGCCGCAGGTGATGGCGCCGCAGGGGCTGGGCGGCGTGATCGGGCAGGAGGCGGTGCAGCTCACTCGGCGGTTCGGCACGCCCCGGATCGACCTGACCGAGGGCGACGCACGCAAGCTGCAATTCAGCGGCGCGACCTGCGTGCTCGACATCTACCTCTACCCGATGCGCCCCGGAGCCCAGCCGACTGCCGCGCATGTCGATACGCGCCTGCGGCAGGGCGGGGCAGCGGTCGATCCGGGCACCTGTATCCGCGAGGTCGAAGCCGGAAAACAGCCGCGGTAACCCGGTCTTAAGCCTGTCTGTGCCATTGGATGCGCGCAATCACAGGATTACACGGGCCATGACCACGCAATTCATCGACATCGCGCAGCGCGCCGCCGCCGACGGGCAAGTGACCGCAGACGAACTGCTGGCGCTCCGCCGCGAGGGCTGGGGCGATGGCATCATCACCCGCGCCGAAGCCGAGGCGCTGTTCACGCTCAACACTGCGCTCAGCGAACGCAGCGTGGAATGGTGCGACTTCTTCGTCGAGGCGATCGGCGAACATGTGCTGAACGGCACCCCGCCACGCCTGCAATGCAACGAAGCGGAGGCCGTCTGGCTGATCGCGCAGGTCGATCATGACGGCGTGACCGAAAGCATGGTCGAGCTGGAAACGATGGTGCGGATCCTCGAGCGCGCCGAGAACACGCCCGACCGTCTGAAAAACTACGTGCTCGCCCAGATCGAGCGCGAAGTGCTGACCGGCACCGGCCCGACCCGCTGCGGCGGAGAACTCAGTGCGGTCCATATCAGCAGCGCCGAATGCCGGATCATCCGCCGGGTGATCTTCGCCAGCGGCGGCCACGGCCCCGCAGCGGTAACGCGTTTCGATGCAGAAATGCTGTTCCGCCTGAAGGATGAAACCCTCGCCGAGGAAAACGCCGCCGAATGGGACGATCTGTTCATCGACGGCGTCACGAATTATCTCAAGGGCTTCACCCTGCAGAATGCTCAGGTCAGCCATGAACGCAAGCTGGAGTTGGAAGCCTTCGTTGCTGACAACAGCGCCAGCGTCGGCCGCTTCATGGGCCGGGTGCTCCGCGAAGTGCCGCAGGCGGGCAACCATTTCGGCAAGGTCTTCGGCAAGCGCAAGAACACCGGCCCGGATTATGCCGCTCTGGAATCGGCGGGCGAGGCGGTCACCGATCACGAGAGCGAATGGCTCGAAGCAATGATCGCCGCCGATGGCGAAGTGGATGAACTCGAAAGCCGCCTGATCGCGCGGCTGACGGCAGAGGCATAAGCGCCTACCGCTCCAGTGCCGCAAAATCCTTATGCGCCAATTGCCGCCAGCGACGCTGACGGTGGGCATAGAACACGCGCGCGAATGCGGCGATCAGCGGGGTGAGCAACCCCGCCTCGATTGCCACCCTGTCGGTATAGCTGGTGGTACCATCCGCGGCCGGCGCAATGGTAATCCAGTGATCCCAGCGCCGGATCAGCGGGCCATAGCCATTGTCGCGGATGAAACGGGCCTCACCTTGCGGCGCAGGCTGGCTGATGACCACCGCCTGCCAGCCGATAGGGATAAGGCCGAACAGCCACATCCACGTACGATATTCGCCCGGCTGCCACACTGCGGGGAAGCGGGCGGCGCCCTTGGGCGTGAAGCGGATCAGCGGTGCGGCAATATGCAGCAGCAGCGCGGACGTGCTGACCCGCGCCCATGCCTCATCCGGCTTGCAGGCCAGCGTGGTCGATAGCTCGACGGTGGCTGTCACGAATCAGACCATGAAGCTTTCGCCGCAGCCGCACGCGCCCTTGGCATTGGGGTTCTCGAACACGAAACCGGCGGTGAAATCATCCTCGCGCCAGTCCATCACGCTGCCGACGAGATAGAGCACGCTCGCCCCGTCGATGTAGAAGGTGCCGCCGGGCGTTTCGATCTTCTCGTCGAACTTCGCTTCTTCGGTGACGTAATCGACCGAGTAGGCCAGGCCCGAGCAGCCCCGGCGCGGGGTCGACAGCTTCACCCCGATCGCGTCCTCGGGAGCCTTGGACATCAAGTCAGCAATGCGCGCTTCGGCGCCGGGGGTAAGGATCACGGCGGCCTTGGGCGCGGGGCGAGTGGTGGTGGCGGTATCGCTCATCATAACATTCCCAGTTCGAGCCGGGCTTCGTCCGACATCTTGTGCGGCCCCCACGGCGGATCCCATACCAGAACCACCTCGGCATCGCGAATCCCCGGCACAGAGGCGACGCGCAGTTCGATCTCGCCCGGCATCGATTCTGCGACGGGGCAGTGCGGCGTAGTCAGCGTCATGGTGACGGTGGCATCGCATTCGTCATCCACCTCGACCCCGTAGATCAGGCCGAGATCATAGATATTGACCGGGATTTCCGGATCGAAAATCTCGCGCAGGGCGGCGATCACATCGGCCTGCAAATCGCTGCCAGCACCGCCAACCGGCGCGTCCGGAACCTTCGCGGCCAGAAAACCGTCGAGATAGTCGCGGCTGCGCGGAGCCTCTGCCGCAGGTGCGGCGTCCTGATCGACCGCGTCTTCCACGCGGGCGCGGGGGGGCTTGTTCACGGTCATGTCCGTCGGGTCGGAGCTGTCCATCGCTCTCATCCTTTTCCAAAAATGCGGCGGGTGCGGGCGATCCCGGCCATCAGCGCGTCGATATCGGCCTCGGTCGAATAGACGCCGAAGCTGGCACGCGCGGTGGCGGGAACGCCAAGATAATCCATCAGGGGCTGGGCGCAATGATGGCCTGCGCGGATTGCGACATTCCCTTCGTCGAGCAGCGTGCCGAGATCATGCGGGTGAATATCGTCCAGCGCAAAGCTGACGATCCCTGCGCTGTCGGCGGGGCCGAACAGCCGCACATCGTTCATCGCGCCCAATTCGCGCCGCAGACGGGTGACCAGCGCGGTTTCGTGTGCGTGAATGTGCTCCAGCCCGATACCGTCGACGTAGTCAGCGGCGGCGGCGAAGGCGATCGCTTCGGTGATCGCGGGGGTTCCGGCCTCGAACCGCTGGGGCGCGGGGGCATAGGTGGTGCGTTCAAAGGTGACGCGGTCGATCATCGCGCCGCCGCCCTGATACGGCGGCATATCGGCGAGAATCTCTGCTTTGGCCCACAGCGCGCCGATCCCGGTCGGGCCGTACAGCTTGTGCGCGCTGAACACGAAGAAATCGCAGTCCAACTCGCTGACATTCACGCCCATGTGCGGCGCGCTCTGGCACCCGTCGAGCAGCAGTTTCGCGCCGACCTTGTGCGCCAGCCTCGCCGCTCGCTCGGCATCGAGCACGCTGCCGGTGACGTTGGAGACGTGCACCAGCGCGACCAGCTTGTGCGCCTCGGTCAGCATCGCTTCGGCGGCGTCGAGATCGATGCAATGGTCGTCAGTCAGCGGGCACACGTCGATGGCCGCGCCGGTTTCCGCCGCGATCATCTGCCACGGGACGATGTTCGAATGGTGCTCAATCTGCGACAGCAGGATGCGGTCGCCCGGCTTCAGGTTCGCGCGGCCCCAGGTCGAAGCCACAAGATTGATCGCCTCGGTCGCGCCGCGGGTGAAGACGATCTCGTCCTCGTGTCCGCCCAGGAACGCCGCGATCCGCCGCCGTGCCGCCTCATAGGCGATCGTCATCTCGGCCGAGCGCGAGTAGACCCCGCGATGCACCGTCGCGTAATCCTCGCCCAGCGCGCGCGCCATCGCGTCGATCACGGCGCGGGGTTTCTGCGCGGTGGCGGCGGTATCGAGGTAGTGCCACAGCTTGCCATCCGCGGCAGTGAGGCCGGGGAATTCGGCGCTGAAGTCGCGCTGGATGGTCGCGGGGGCGTTCATGGCTGTGCCTCGTAATGTTCGCGAATCACGCGATCGGCAAAATACAGCGCCTCGGAACGCAGCGCCTGCCGCTTGGTGATGGTGCCGTGCGAGACTTCGGCATACAGTTCGACCGCCTCCCTGGAATCCGCAGCGGCGTCGAGTTCCGCCTTGCACCTATCAGTGATCTTGAGCGCCCAGTCCCAGCGTTCATCCGCCAGCGGGGGCGGCGGATTGTCGGCGAGCTGCGCTGCGAGCCCGGCGCGCAAACAGGCATGGGCTGCGTCCAATTCGGCATTGGGCTGCGGCACGGTGCCGGTGAAAGCGGGAGGGGCGAGGGCGAGGGCGAGGATCAGGCTCACAGCTTGGCCCCTTCCAGCGCGCTGAGCGCCGCATCGAGCAGCCGTTCGTGCTCGGCCTCGTCCGCCAGCGCCACGAAGGCATCACCGATAAAGGCTTGGACCAGCAGCCGCTGCACGGTGGCGGGATCGAGCCCGCGCGCCATCATGTAGAAGCGCGCGCTCTCGTCCAATTCGCCCACGGTCGCCCCGTGCGCGCATTTCACATCGTCTGCGAAGATTTCGAGCTGTGGGACGGCATTGGCGCTCGCGCCTGCCTCCAGCAGCAGCGCCTTGAAATCCTGCGCGGCGTCGGTCTTCTGCGCATCGCGCGCAACCTTGATTTCGCCGAGGAAATTGCCGGTCCCGGTGTTCCAGTGAACCGCGCGGATGGTCTGGTTGCTGGTCGCATCCGGCTCGGCATGGGTCACCTGCGTCACGAATTCGCGGGTGGCGTCGCCGCCGCCGATTGTGACGCCGCCGAATTCGAAATGCGCCCCCTTGGCGAGGTGCACTTCCAGTTCGACGCGGGTGTAATCCTGGCCGGCATTGGTGACGAAGAATGCGGCGGTCGCGCCTTCGCCCAGCTTCACGCGGAACCGGTGCAGTTCGGGCGCGTCGCTGCCGACGATCATGCAGCGCGTGATGCTTTCGCCGGCCGCTACGGCAATATCCTGCCATGCATCGAGCGCATCGACGCCAATCCGCGCCACGCCGTCCATATCGGCATAGCGCCACGCCTCATCGCGGCGGGTGGGGAGGGTCAGGGTTGCGCCTTCCGCCATCACGCCATCACCGTATCGTAACCCTCGGCCTCAAGCCGCAGCGCCAGTTCCGGGCCGCCGGTTTCGACGATCCGGCCCCCGGCGAGCACGCTGACCTTGTCGGGCTTCACCACGTCGAGCAGGCGTTGGTAGTGGGTGATCAGCAGCACCGCCTTGTCGGGCGAACGCATGATCGAATTGATCCCGGCGCCGACGATCCGCAGCGCATCGATATCAAGGCCGCTATCGGTTTCATCCAGCACCGCGAAGGACGGATTGAGGATGCCCATCTGCACCATCTCGGCGCGCTTTTTCTCGCCGCCGGAGAAGCCGACATTCACCTGCCGCTTGAGCATATCCATGTCCATTTGCAGCAGGCCGGCCTTGTCCTTGGCCAGCTTCAGGAATTCGCCGCCCGACAGCGGTTCTTCCCCGCGCGCCTTGCGCTGCGAATTGAGCGCCTCGCGCAGGAACTGCACGTTGGACACGCCGGGGATTTCGACCGGGTATTGAAAGCCGAGGAACAATCCGGCGGCAGCGCGTTCATGCGGATCGAGAGCCAGCAGATCCTGCCCGTTGAAGGTTACGCTGCCTTCGGTCACGTCGTAACCCGGCTTGCCGCCCAGCACGTTCGCCAGCGTCGATTTGCCCGCGCCGTTGGGGCCCATGATCGCGTGAATCTCGCCCGCCGGGATCGACAGGGTCAGGCCCTTGAGGATCGGGGTGGGCTTGTCGGGGCCGCCGACGGTGGCGTGGAGGTTGGTGATTTCAAGCATGGTTCTTCCTTGGGGGACGCTTTGCATCGCCCTGAGCGTTGGGGCGCGATTTGGGGCGGTCGTAGCTCTGGTTCGGGTTGGCCGCCTTGTGCGCGCGGGCGGCGGCTTTGCGCTCGGCGAGGCGTTCACGCATCACGGTGGTGAGGCGTTGCAGCACCGCGTCGATGTCTTCGAGGATGTCCTTGGCCGCGATCCGCATCACCCGAATGCCGACGCTCTCGAGGCTTTTGTCGCGCCGCTTGGCGAGAGCATCGTTCTGCCCTTCCTCGTCAATCGCCAGAGCGAGGCCGAGGTTGTGGCAGTTGAAATCGACAATCGCAGAGCCGACCACGGCGAAGCGTTTGAAGGTGTAGCGGCCCAGATCGGCCTTGCTGAACTTCTCGGCCAGAGCCTTGTGCGCATCGGACGAATGGCGGCGGAGTTCACGCGCCTGCTCGTGCAGCGCATCGAGCCGCGAATCCGAAATCTCCCACCCGCGGCCCTTCTTCTTGAGCGCGGGGGCTTCGGCGGTGGCAGCCTCGGGGTTGAGGGCTAGAGTTTTACGGGTGGTCATTGGCACGCCCCTGGAGCGACAAGTAGCTCTCCATCGGAATTCAAAATATATTCGAAATCTTGGCGCCAATCGCCATCTCTCACTCTGTGAAAGCCATCGCTCTTATCATGTATATATTCCCACGAATTGAATCGCACACGAACACTAGCCTTATCATACAAAATAACGTGCTCACAGATTTGGTCATACGCGAGTTTGACAAGCTCTAATAACAACCCAGACCCCTGGCCAACATTCAATTCGGCTTCCGTTTCCACGTTGAAATCAACACAGGCGAAGGCGCTATCTGCCGACAGAAACTGAATTTGCGCTCGATACTTCGTATCCCCAAGTGGGGGATGTAGAATATCTGGCGTCCCAAGGCATTGCCGAATGGCATGGTAGATAACCCGGCCCACGTCTTGCGCCCGGTGAAGTGCCTGAAGGTCAGTCCCGGCCCATGGCTTCAGTGATTCAGCCATCACCCCACGCTCCCCTCAAGCGAAATCGCCAGCAGCTTCTGCGCTTCGACCGCAAACTCCATCGGCAGCTCTTTCAGCACGTCCTTGGCAAAGCCGTTTACGATCAGCGCCACGGCTTCCTCTTCGCCAAGCCCGCGCTGCATCGCGTAGAACAGCTGTTCGTCGCTGATCTTGGAGGTGGTCGCCTCGTGCTCGATCTGCGCGCTGGGGTTCTTGACCTCGATATAGGGCACGGTGTGCGCGCCGCATTGATCGCCGAGCAGCAGGCTGTCGCATTGGGTGAAGTTGCGCACATTGCTCGCCGTCGGCCCGACGCGGACGAGGCCGCGATAGGTGTTGGACGATTTGCCCGCCGAAATCCCCTTGGAGATGATCGTTGAGCGGCTGTTCTTGCCGTTGTGGATCATCTTGGTGCCGGTGTCGGCCTGCTGGTAATTGTTGGTCACCGCGACCGAGTAGAACTCGCCCACGCTGTCTTCGCCGTTGAGGACGCAGGAGGGGTATTTCCACGTCACTGCAGAGCCGGTTTCGACCTGCGTCCACGAAACTTTGCTCCGGTCCCCCTGACACAGCGCGCGCTTGGTGACGAAGTTGTAGATCCCGCCCTTGCCTTCGGCATTGCCGGGATACCAGTTCTGCACGGTCGAATATTTGATCTCTGCATCGTCGAGCGCGACCAGTTCCACCACCGCGGCGTGGAGCTGGTTCTCGTCGCGCATCGGAGCGGTGCAGCCTTCGAGGTAGCTGACGTAGCTGCCCTTTTCGGCGATGATCAGAGTGCGTTCGAACTGCCCGGTGTTTTCGGCATTGATGCGGAAATAAGTGCTCAGCTCCATCGGGCAGCGCACGCCTTCGGGCACATAGACGAAGGTGCCGTCGGAAAAGACCGCGCAATTCAATGCCGCGAAGTAGTTGTCGCGCACCGGCACGACCTTGCCGAGCCACTTCTTCACCAGATCGGGATATTCGCGGATCGCCTCGGAGATCGAGAGGAAGATCACGCCCGCGCGCAGCAATTCCTCGCGGAAGCTGGTGGCGACGGAGACGGAGTCGAACACCGCATCCACGGCGACCTTCTTCGCGCCCTTGACCCCGGCCAGCACTTCCTGCTCGCCCAAGGGGATGCCCAGCTTGTCGTAGATCCGCTTGATCTCGGGATCGAGGTCTTCGAGCGAGTCCAGCTCGATCTTCTTCTTGGGCGCGGCGTAATAATAGGCGTCCTGATAATCGATCTTAGGGTAGCCGACCTTGGCCCAGTCGGGCTCCGGCATGGTCTGCCACAGGCGAAACGCCTTCAACCGCCAGTCGAGCATCCATTCGGGCTCGTTCTTCTTGGCCGAAATGAACCGCACCGTGTCTTCGGTCAGGCCTTTTTCCGCGAATTCGGTCTCGATGTCCGACGACCAGCCATGCTCGTAATCGGCGGCTTTCGCGGCGGCTTCGCGCGCTTCGACATCGGTTTCGGGGGTTTCAGGACGGGTCTGAATATCGGTCGCTTCGGTCATGCCGGAATTTCCTCGATAAGCGGGATGGGCCGCGCCCCTGGCGGATTGCGCAACTGGGATAACGTGATCCCGGCCAGCGCGCCGCGCAGCGCGACATTGATGATCGGCCAATGGGCGCGCATGTTGCACCCGGCCTCGAAATCGCAGGCGACGTGATCGACGCAGGCGGTGAGCGCAATCGGCCCTTCGATCGCCTCGACAATGTCGGCCACGGTGATCGCCGCTGCCGGACGGCCCAGCTGCAACCCGCCATGCGCGCCGCGGACGGATCGCAGCAGGCCAGCGCCCGTCAGTTTCGAGACCAGCTTCTGCACGGTCGGCACCGGCAGGCCGGTTTCCGCCGCCAGTTCCGCCGCGCTTACCCGCCCGTCACCACAATGCGTGGCGGCCTGGCACATCGTGATGACGGCATAATCGGCAAGGTTGGACAGGCGCATTGCGAGCGGTTCTCAATTCGGACGGAATCAGTCTGATTTCCAATTAGGACCGATCCGCTCGGATTACAACCGCAAAGGCGCGCCGCCCGCCCCGCGCGCTCAGGACGTGCGAGACTCGGCGATCCACTGCTCGACATTCTCTTCGAGGATTGACAGCGGCACTGGCCCGCTGGTGAGAATCACATCGTGGAACGCGCGGATATCGAAGTTTGCGCCCAGCTCCGTACGCGCCTGCTCGCGCAGTTCCATGATCTTCAGCTTGCCGATCATGTAGGCGGTCGCCTGTCCCGGATAGACTATGTAGCGTTCGATCGCCTTTTCGATATCGCCCGCCGGGTTGGGAGTATTTTCGGCCAGCCACGCAATCGCGTCCTCACGGCTCCAGCGCTTGTCGTGGATGCCGGTATCGACCACCAGCCGCCCTGCGCGCCACAACTCCATGCCAAGCCGCCCGAAATCGGAATAGGGGTCGGTGTAGAAGCCCATGTCCTTGCCCAGTTCCTCGGTATAGAGGCCCCAGCCTTCGGAATAGGCGGTCACCCCGCCGAACCGTCGGAACGCGGGCAGGTTGCCCAGCCCGGTCTGGATCGAGCGCTGCAGGTGGTGGCCCGGCAAACCCTCGTGATAGGCCAGCGCCTCCAGCTCGTTCTTGCTCATGTCGTTGAGATTATACAGGTTCACGTAATAGGTGCCGGGGCGCGAGCCGTCGGGTGCGGGGCTTTGGTAGAAGGCTTTCCCCGCGCTCTTCTCGCGGAACGCCTCGACCGGCTTGATCACCAGCGGATCCTTGGGCAGCGTCGTGAAGAATTCCGGCAGCTTTTCGCTCATCCGGGCAATATGCGCTTCGGCCTCGGCCAGATAATCCGCGCGGCTGGTGTGGAAGAAGCGCGGATCGTCGCGGGTATAGGCGAAGAATTCCTGCAGAGTGCCCCCGAACCCTACCTTGGCCATGATGGCGCGCATTTCATTATGTATGCGCTCGACTTCGCGCAGGCCGATGGCGTGGATTTCGTCCGCGGTGAGATCGGTGGTGGTGTAGTTGGCAAGCAGCGCGGTGTAATAATCGGCGCCATCGGGCAGGCGCCACACGCCATCCTCGGTGGGCGCGATAGCCTGCTGGCGCTCCATTTCGGCGAGCAGGCGCTGATAGGCGGGCACGACCGTGTCCCACCACGCATCTTTGGCTCCGCCGTTGATCCCGTCCTTGAGCGCAGGATCGATCGTGATCTTTTCGAGCTTGTCCGCAAGGTCGGCCAGAACCGCATTGCCATCGCCCGCTTCGAGCAGGTTGCGGATGTCGGAAATGACGTAGGGATAGACCCAGCGCGGGGGCATTACGCCCCGTGCGGCCCGCTCGCGCGATTCGGCGGTAAGGGCATCGAGCTGCGGCCCCATCCCGGCGATCCGCTCGACATAGGCCAGCGCATCACCCTCGCTGGCGACGCGGTGGATGTTGATGAGGAAGGCCGGCAACCGGCTTTGCGCGCCGTTCATCTGGTCGAAGATGTAGCTATGATCACGATAGGGCCACAGCATCGCGCGGCGGGCGGCCATCGATTCGAACAGCCGGAACGACAATGCCTGCTGCGGGGTGAGCGCGGCCGGATCGTACCGTGCGCGCATCGCCGCCAAGGTCTGCTGCAGCAACGCGAATTCGCGCAGCTCGGCAGCGTCGGAGGGATCGTCCCACTGGCCGTAATCCTCGTCGCGAATACCGCGATAGGCCTTGCTCTGCGGCGACATCGCAAGCTGGGCGGCATCATAAGCGGCGAAGAATTCGTCGATCGTGACGGTCGCGGGAAGTTCGGCGGGCGCGGCGACGGGTGCAGCCCCCGCCTCCTGCGCCGCCAGCGTGGCAGGCAGGGCAGCCGTGCCGAGCGCGGCAGCAATGGCCAGCAGGGAAAGGGGGGCGGCGAACAGGCGCGTGATCATTATCGTGGAGTCCTTGGTTGTCTTCGCAGGTATGACCGGTATGCGGCCGGCTTAGCCTTGCCCGCCCCACCCTGACAACCGCAGGCGATCATCCCACGCAGCGCGGCTCAGCTACGCAGTTCGCGCAGGTTCCTCGGATCGATCATCTCGGCGAGGTAGGGCATCGAGGGATCGCTCAGCCGCGCCGGGGTGCGACCGACGAAATGCGTGATTTCGCGTATCATGTGGGGTTGATCGAAAAAGGCTTCGGAAATTGCGGATTCGTCCTCCGGGGCGAGATAGGGACCGGACAGCAGGGCCGCCGCACGCAAAGCGCGATATTTGCGCGCCAGCCCGCGCGGCGGCAGGCCGAAATAGCGCTCGACCAGACGCTGCACCTGGCGGGCCGAATAGCCCGCAGCACCGCTCAACTTGGCAGTGTCAGGATTGAACGACGCCCCGAGCCAGTGCCCAACCGCGACAATCAGTGCGAGGTGGCGCGGGTTCACGGGGCGGGCATTGGCGGCCACGAAATCGCCCACCGCCCGCGCGCAATCCCGCCCGCTCATCGTGCCGCCGCGATAGGCATTCAGCAGCGCCTCCCCCAATTCGCCGAAATCCTCGCCCAGCACCGATGCGGCCGGCAACAACCGGTCGCGATGCTCGCCGGCGTGAAGCCCGGTCAGTGCCGCCCAGCCTAGCGGAGTCAGCGCCGCGCCGAAGGCATGGAACGGCCCGTCGACCACGATCGGTGTGGCGCGGGAAAGCGGTGTCAGCAGCCCGACGGGGTGGTTCGGATCGCGGCGCCCATCAGCAAACTGGATCTCCCCCGAGCCGTGGGGAAACAGGCATATCTGCCCGATGGCGGCAGGCTGGATGTCGCGAATAACGGGCTCGTCACAGCGGAAATGGTAAAGCGTGGTGACCAGCGGCGCGATCGCCGCTGGCGGGTCGATATAATCGATGCTGATCAGTGCAGCAGGGGTCAGCGCCGATGCGGGCGCTGCAGATCCGATCGGCACAGCCGGGGGTAGAGTTTTGGCGCTCATGGGTCGATGTAACGTTTAACAAACCCGCTGTCGCCCTGTCAAAAACCGGCAGCACCAAAAAAGAGGGCGACGCTCCTTGATGGAACGCCGCCCTATCTGAGTTGAGGAACTCTTTGCATTGCTGCTCCGAGCCCTTCGGGTCGCAACGCAGCCTATAAAGAGCGAATCGGAGTAATGATTGTATGCAAGCGACAAGCGGTATCCTCTAGTTGATATTTCGGGCTGCTAACGTGCTGCTGCCCTTGGTTTATGGCGCTCGCACAGGCGCGCAAAGCCAGGCAAAGCCACTTGCACGCTCGACAGCGCCCGCGGCCTGCCATAGGCGCGCAATCCATGCTGTTCCGCTTGCTCAAGCCCGCTCTGTTCGCGCTCGATTCCGAAACCGGGCACCGCCTTGCCATCAAAGGGTTGAAGGCCCTGCCGCTGCGCGCGCCGATGCCGGTGCCGGGCGCGCTGGGTGTGGAAGTGGCGGGGCTGTCCTTCCCCAATCCGGTGGGAGTTGCTGCCGGGTTCGACAAGGATGCCGAGGTGCCCGACGCGCTGCTCGGTCTGGGTTTCGGCTTCACCGAGGTGGGATCGATCACGCCGCTGCCGCAGGCGGGCAACCCGCAGCCGCGCCTGTTCCGGCTGGTGGAAGATGGCGCGGTGATCAACCGTATGGGGTTCAACAATGCCGGGGCCGAGGCCGCGCTCGAACGGATACGCGCACGCGCGGGCCGGACGGGGATCGTCGGCGTCAATATCGGCGCGAACAAGGATTCGGATGACCGCATCGCCGACTATGCCGTGATGGCGCGTTTGATGGCACCATTTTCGAGCTATCTTTGCGTCAACGTGTCGTCGCCCAACACGCCCGGCTTGCGCGCGTTGCAGGATGAAGGTGCGCTGGCGGGCCTGATCGATGCGGTGATTGCGGCGCGGGACGACGTTTCGGGAATCGATTCGCCCCCGCCGATCTTTCTCAAGGTCGCGCCCGATCTCGAACCCGCCGATATCGACGCCATCGCCCGCATCGCGCTGGACAGGCGGCTCGGCGCACTGGTGGTGTCCAACACCACGATTTCGCGCCCAGCCTTGCGTTCGCATCATGCGGGTGAGATCGGCGGGCTGTCGGGCGAGCCATTGCGTGAGCTTGCGCAGCAGCGCTTGCGCGATTTCCGCAAGGCGACCGGCGGGGCGATCCCGTTGGTCGGCGTCGGCGGCATCGCCACGGCCGAACACGCGTGGGAACGCATTCGTGCCGGGGCTTCGCTGGTGCAGCTGTATTCCGCAATGGTCTATGAAGGGCCGGGCCTCGGCGCGCGGATCGTTAAGGGTCTGGAGCGGCTGATGCGGCGCGATGGCTTTGCCAGCATTGCCGAAGCGGTCGGAACCGAATAGCGATGCTGCCGATGCGTTTTCTCGTCCCCCTGTTCGCCCCGCTGGCGCTCGCCCTCACCGGCTGCGCCGCCACTCTCCCGCCCGAAACTGCCACAGCGACGTCGCCGACGCTCGCGCAGGGCGCGGTCAGCAGCGCCGATCCGCGCGCGACCGCTGCGGGCGAAGCGATTCTGGCGCAAGGCGGATCGGCCACCGATGCGGCGATTGCGGTAATGCTGGCGCTGACCGTGGTCGAACCGCAAAGTTCGGGCATCGGCGGCGGCGGGTTCATGCTCCGCGCCGACGGAGATAGCGACGATATCATCAGCATCGACGGGCGCGAAACCGCGCCCGCTGCTGCCACGCCGACCCGTTTTCTTGATGCCGAGGGCAAGGTCCTGCCGCGCGAGACCCGCGTGTTCTCCGGTCTCAGCGTCGGGGTGCCGGGCAATATCGCGCTCGCCGCCGAAGCCCACGAAAAATTCGGCAAGCTGCCGTGGGCGGTGCTGTTCCAGCCCGCCATCGCGCTCGCCCGCGACGGCTTCACCGTCAACCGCCGGTTTCACGAATCGCTCGCCGCCAGCAAGGGCCGCGCCGACAAGACCGATGCCGCCCGCGCTATTTTCTTCGGCGCGGACGGCGAACCGCTGCCAATCGGTACGACCGTGAAAGTCCCCGCGCTCGCAGACACCTTCGCAGCCATCGCCGCGGCAGGGCCTGAGGCGATGTACGGCGCGAATGCCGCCGCGAATCTGGCCGCCTATGTCGCAGGCGAGACTCCGCAGGACGGCGCGATGACGGCGCAAGATGTGGCGGCTTATGATGCCAAACTGCGCGATCCCATTTGCGTGCCATACCGCGTCTACCGCGTGTGCGGCATGGGGCCGCCGTCTTCGGGCGGGGTGGCTGTCGGGCAGATGCTGAGCCAGCTTGAACGCTTCGATCTCGCCGCGATGGGCCCGGATAGCCCGCTATTCTGGCACCTGTTCGTGGAAAGCCAGCGCCTCGCCTATGCCGACCGCGAGCTTTATCTTGCGGATTCAGACTTCGTTGAGGTCCCCGTCGCCGGGCTGGTCGATCCCGGTTACATAGCCGTGCGTTCGGCACTGATTTCCCCCGCCTCCGCACTCGCTGAGATAGAAGCGGGCGTACCGCCCGGCGCGCCGCTCGCGCGCGCAGACGGGCCCGAGGAGCCGGAGAGCGGCACCACCCATTTCGCGGTCGTCGATGGCGAAGGCAACGCCGTCAGCTATACCTCCACCGTCGAGGGCGCGTTCGGATCAGGGCTGTTCTTCCGCGGGTTCTACCTCAACAACGAATTGACCGATTTCACCCTCACCCCGGAAGAGGGCGGCAAGCCCGTCGCCAACCGGGTCGAAGGCGGCAAGCGTCCGCGCTCGTCAATGGCACCGACCATCGTCTTTGACGCGACAGGCGAAGTGGTGCTGGTGATCGGCGCGGCGGGCGGCCCGACCATCCCGGTGCAGGTCGCCCGCGCGATCATCGGGGTGGTGGATTTCGGCCTAACCGCGGAAGCCGCGCTCGGTCTGCCGTTCATCATGAGCTTCGGCGATGTGGTGGTGATCGAACAAGGCCCGCTGGAAGCGATGGAGGACGACCTGAAGGCGCTCGGCCATGGCGATATCCGCGCGGCCGCGCCGCCGCTGAAAGCCAATGCCCTGCGGCGCCTGCCCGATGGCGGCTGGGAAGTGGCGGTCGATCCGCGGCTTGCGGGCAAGCTCGATTACGAGTGATGCTCACGGGTTGCCGCTCCGGCGATGAGGCTCTAATCTGAATGCAACGGGGCCGCATGAGAGCCCCGGCACCATGTTCGAAGGGATCAGGAGCCTTGGCAGTGCATTCCCCCACGCTTGCCCATTCTGTCGGCGTCGCCATCAACCCGGCCGACGACCCGATGTTGCAGGATATCGACGGGGCGCAGAACCTCGTCGAACTGTTCCTCAAGCGCGCCGACGAAAAGGGCGACGCCCCCTTCCTAGGCCACAAGGCTGACGGCAAATGGGTGACGCAAAGCTGGCGGTCGGCGGCCGAGCATGTCTGCCTGTTGGCCGAGGCCTTGCGCCGCATGGGGCTTTCCGATGGCGACCGGGTGGCGCTGGTATCGGAAAACCGCCCCGAATGGTGCATCGCCGATCTGGCGATCATGGCCGCCGGGTGCATCACAGTGCCGACCTACACCACCAACACCCGCCGCGATCACGCACACATTCTCGACAATTCGGGCGCGCGGGCGGTGTTCGTATCGAACAGCAAACTTCTCGCCCCGCTGGTCGGCGCGATCGGGCAGACCGGGTTGGTCGAACACGTGATCGGGATCGAGGATCTGAAGCGCCAGCAGTCGGGCAGCTTCGAATATCACGCATGGGACGCGCTGATTACCGGCGATGCCACCGCGGCGCGGGCAGCGGTGGACGAACGTATCGCGGAGATCGAACGATCGGCCACCGCGTGCCTGATCTACACCAGCGGCACCGGCGGCGCCCCGCGCGGCGTGATGCAGCACCACGGCGCGATTCTATGCAATGTCGGCGGTGCGGCCGAGGTACTGATCAACGATTTCGGTCTGAGCGACGAACGCTTCCTGTCGTTCCTGCCGCTGTCCCACGCCTATGAACATTCCGGCGGCCAGTATCTTCCCATCGGGGTAGGGGCAGAAATCTTCTATTCGGAAGGTTTGGAAAAGCTCGCTTCCAATATCGAGGAAACGCGCCCGACGCTGATGGTGGTCGTTCCGCGCCTGTTCGAAGTGCTGCGCGCCCGCATCATGAAACAGATCGAGAAGCAGGGCAAAGTCGCCGGTTTCATGCTGGATGCCGCGATGAAAATCTCCGAGCACAGCAAGGACGGCAAGAAGCGCCTGCGTGACCGGCCGCTCGATTTTATCATCGGCAAGACCCTGCGCCCGAAAATCCGTGACAAGTTCGGCGGGCGGATCAAGGCGATGGTTTCGGGCGGGGCGCCGCTCAATCCCGAAGTCGGCAATTTCTTCGATGCGCTCGGGCTTACGATGCTGCAGGGTTACGGCCAGACCGAGGCCGGGCCGGTGATCAGCTGCAACCGTCCCAAGGTGGGCCTGCGGATGGACACCGTCGGCCCGCCGCTGCGCGGGGTCGAGGTGCGGATTGCCGAGGACGGCGAAATTCTGGTGCGCGGCGAGCTGGTGATGCACGGCTATTGGCGCAACGATGCCGAAACCGCGCGCACGCTGCAGGCCGATCCCGCCGAACCGGCGGGCAGGCCGTGGCTCCACACCGGCGATATCGGGCATCTGGATCACAAGGGCCGGATCGTTATCACCGACCGCAAGAAGGACATGATCGTCAACGACAAGGGCGACAATATCGCGCCCCAGAAGGTCGAAGGGATGCTGACGTTGCAGCCCGAAATCGCGCAGGCGATGGTGAGCGGGGACAAGCGGCCTTACGTGGTCGGGCTGATCGTGCCCGATGCCGAATGGGCGCTGGAATGGTCGCGGGAGAACGGCGAGAAGTTCGATCTGTCCGCCTTGCAGGACCTGCCCGCCTTCAAGAACGCGGTGCGCGCGGCGCTGGACCGCACCAATGCCGATCTGTCAGTGATCGAAAAGGTCCGCCAGTTCGCCTTCGCGGACGAGGCGTTCAGCATCGAGAACGAGGAAATGACGCCGAGCATGAAGATCCGCCGCCACAAGATCCGCGAGCGGTATCAGGGGCGGATTGATGGGTTGTATCGGGGGTAGGCGCGAGCGCAGGGAAGTGCAGCTCAGCAAAGCAAAGCGCGGATCTGCGAGTGGTGGGAAACTACCATCACGGCACCATTGGCCAAAAGCCTTTGTTCAAGCCCCTTATCACAGTGACCGCCTCCGACGAAGCCGATGGGGGTCATGCCCGCCGCCTTCGCAGCCAAAACTCCGTGAACGCTGTCTTCGATGACGAGGCAGCGGATCGGATCAACCTCGATCTGCGCAGCGGAATGCAAGAACAGGTCGGGGGCTGGCTTCCCAGTCTTGACTTGGTCGGCAGAGTAGATGTGGGGCGCAAACAGCGATTGCAGCCCTGTTATCTCAAGCTTCTTTAGCAGCTTTTCAAGAGGGGAAGATGATCCGACCGCGACCTTGCCACAGAATGATTGGACAAGCTCAGCAACGCCATCGATTGCTCTAAGCTCGGCCTCAATCCGAGGCCAGATTATTTCATTAAGCTGTGAGCCGAAGTCTGAAGGGAAATTATCACCAGTAAGCTTAGCGTAATCGGCCTCCACCTCAGCTTGGAAATCAGCGTTCGACAGTCCAACAAAACGCGTCAAATATGCTTCGCGCGCATAGACCAAACCCAACTTCGCCAGCAGTTCAATCTCCGCAGCGATGTGAATGATCTCAGAGTCTACTAGAACCCCGTCACAGTCAAAGATTATTGCCTGAGGTTCCTTCAGCCACATGCCCTGCCTTTAACGGTAAGTCACCCATAAACAAGGCGTTGATCTGTAAGAGCTTAGGGTCGCTGCCTCCATTGCACCTCAAAACGGCGGTTTCGACTTCTCCCGCTGCTCCTTTGCCGCCGCAGTCCACCACGCCAGATCGTCGGCAAAGCGCGGGAACTGGCGTTCGAGCGCTTTGCCGCCTTCACCCTGCGGCTGGGCCTGCTCGTCGAGCGTGTTGCCGATCTGACCGACCGCGATGGTGCTCGACACCACCGCCATGCCCATTTCGCCCAGAATGTCGCGCCATGCCAGCGCCGCGCGCACCCCGGCAAAGCGTCCGGCGGAATAGCTGGCGATGGCGGCGGGGCGCCAGAACCATTCCTCGAGGAAATGGTCAGTGAGGTTCTTCAGCCCCGGCTGCACGCTCCAGTTATATTCGCCGGTCACGAACACGAAGGCATCCGCCGCACGGATCTTGCCGGCGAGGCTTTCCAGCGCCTCGGGTGCTTCGCCCTTGGGGTATTCCTTGTACATCCGGTCGAGCATCGGCAGGCCCACCGCCTGCGCGTCGATCAACTCCACCTCGGCCCCGCGTTCAGCCAGCTTCTGGACGCAGTAATCGGCGAGCCGGATACCCATGCGGTCGCGGCGATAGGAACCGTAGAATACGAGAATGCGGTCGGTCATCTTGATCTCCTCTTGCCGACCAACCTATCGGGCCACTGCGGCAAAAGCATGTTCGGCACCATCGCGCTCACCCATGACGATCCAAATAATTCGGGGTGGTCCGGCTGCTTCGCCCGCCCTAGACATCGGACCATGACTTCCGCCCGCCTCGCTACTCTGACCGAGAAGGAACGCCAGACCCTGCGGCTGATCCTGCGGGGGCATGATGCCAAATCGTCGGCGCGAGAGCTTGGTCTGTCGGTGCATACGGTGAACGAACGGCTGCGCCATGCACGGCGCAAGCTTGGCGTGACCAGCAGCCGCGAGGCAGCACGGCGGCTACTGGCCGAGGAAACTGGCACCCCCGAATTGCTGGGGGACAAGACTTTGGGGGATGCGTTGGCGTCCCCTCCCGGTGCATCGGCGAAGGCATCCGCCACCCGGCGGTGGGCACGGCCAGACCT
Organism: Erythrobacter sp. NFXS35; assembly: GCF_040148725.1. Classification (NCBI taxonomy): domain Bacteria; kingdom Pseudomonadati; phylum Pseudomonadota; class Alphaproteobacteria; order Sphingomonadales; family Erythrobacteraceae; genus Erythrobacter; species Erythrobacter sp. NFXS35. The sequence continues at coordinate 384,430 of NZ_JAGDEB010000002.1, forward strand.
TGCCCTTGTGTCTATCGGAGTGCTTGCCATGTCGCTGATTCTCGCCGCCTTGTTCCTGCCCACCTCGCCGCTTTCGGTCCTGCCCGCTGCGGCAACGAGCAGCAATGCCGCAGCTGAACCCTCTGCCGCCGAAGCCGCTCGCAGTGCCGAAGATTTCCTGAAATTGTGGGACGAAAACCGCTGGGCCGACACCTACGCTTCCACTGGGGCGCAGTTCCGCAGCGTCAACACTCTGGAGCGCTGGGCCGCAGTCTCCGACCAGGTGCGCCCGTCATTGGGTCAGCTTCTGACCCGTGATCTGGTCGCCAACGAATACGTCCCCGCTCCGCCCAAAGGATATCGTCTCGTCAAGTTCGCCAGCAGATATGCGAGCGGCACCAATCAGGTCGAGAGCCTCTCGCTGGTGTGGGAGGAAGGCGCGTGGAAGGTGGCAGGGATCGTGATCGGTTAGGGGTAAGGCGGAGCGCCCCTCCCGCTCATGCCGCTTCGAAATCGTCGACATACTCGGGATAGAACCCCGGCTCGCGCTGCGACCAGCCGGGCGCGGTGGCGGCGGCTTCGCTCAGCGATTGCAGCAGCAGCTTGCGGCGTTCGGGGCGGATGGCCGGGAGCGCGCTCGCGGCGCAGAAGGCAGCGGGCAAATAGGGCCGCGCCGCTGCGCCGAGCAGGCGTTCATAGAGGAAGCGGAACGCCGAAAAGCACTCCAGCCGCTCCTGTTCGAGATCGAAGGCGGCGATGCGCACCAGCTTGCCGAGGAAGCGTTCGACTTCGTTCGGGGTGCCCTCCACCGGGACCAGCGCGCGCAGCGCCTTCAAATCCTGATAGGCGACATATTGGCGGCGGATCGCCACGTTCTCCGCCTCGCCGCGGCCCCAGCGGCGGAAGGCGTCGGTGCGGGCAAGGCCGATATCGAGGCTGCGCTTGATGTAACGTTGCTCACACGGGGCGAAGCCCGCAAATTCGCGCATCTCGGCAATCGGCGTCATCATGGTGTGCCTCCTTCGGACAAGGAGAACTTCGCCGATTGTGGTTAATTTAGCGTTAGGTGAGGTTTTTGTGTTCCGCACGCCTCCGGCGCGCGAAATCCTCGCGCCTTCGGTTGCTGCGGGCGCGCGGTCGCGCTTGCGGCTGCTGCGCGTTCTTGTTGTCCGCAGCCCGTCCGGGCCGCGAAATCCTCGCGCCCTTCGGTTGCTGCGGGCGCGCGGTCGCGCTTGCGGCTGCTGCGCAGCCGGAGTGGCGCGATATGCGCGATTGGGTTTAGATCAAGCCTGCCAGCGGACTACTGGGATCGGCGTACATCCGCCGCGCCATGCGGCCTGCGAGATAGGCCTCGCGTCCGGCTTCGACGGCGAGTTTCATCGCGCGGGCCATGCGGATCGGGTCTTTGGCTTCGGCGATGGCGGTGTTCATCAGGATGCCGTCGCAGCCCAGCTCCATGCCGACTGCCGCATCCGACGCTGTGCCGACGCCCGCATCGACCAGCACCGGCACCTTCGCGCCTTCGACAATCAGCCGGATCATCACCCGATTCTGGATGCCCAGCCCCGAACCGATCGGCGCGCCCAGCGGCATGATCGCGACCGCGCCTGCATCTTCCAGTTGCTTGGCGGCAATCGGATCATCGGCGCAGTAGACCATCGGCCGGAAGCCTTCCTTGGCCAGCACCTCGGTCGCCTTCAGCGTTTCGCGCATGTCGGGATACAGCGTGCGCGCCTCGCCCAGCACCTCCAGCTTGACCAGATCCCAGCCGCCCGCCTCGCGCGCCAGCCGCAGTGTGCGCACTGCATCCTCGCCGGTGAAGCAGCCTGCGGTGTTGGGCAGGTAGGTGATCTTTTTGGGGTCGATATAGTCGGTCAGCATCGGCGCCTTGGGATCGCTGACGTTCACGCGGCGCACCGCCACGGTGACGATTTCCGCGCCCGAAGCCGCGACAGCCGCAGCGTTCTGTTCGAAGTTCTTGTACTTGCCGGTGCCGACGATCAGCCGCGAAGTGAAGGTGCGGCCCGCGACCGTCCAGGTATCGGCCGCATGATCGCCCCCACGATCACCCCCGCCGACAAAATGGACGATCTCCAGCGTGTCGCCATCGGCCAGCGAAGCTTCACCCAAGGTCGAGCGCGGCACGATTTCGCCATTGCGTTCGACCGCGACTTTCTCCGGCGAAAGCTCCAGCTCGCGCACCAGATCGGCGATCGTGGCGGCGTCGGTGCGGCGGGTGTCCCCGTTGAGGGTGATGGTCTTGGGATCGCTCATGGCGCGAGACATAGGCTCTCGACGCGAGGGTGCAACCATCAGTTTGACGGGGCTTTCAGCGCAAGGCGCGCAGGTTGAGATAGTGCGCGGCGGAAACCAGCGTAACCCCCAGCAACGTCAGCAGAAATTCATTGGTTCCGTGCGGCACGATCAGCGCCCAGAACATGAAGCCGAGCCCCGCCATCGCCACGGCGAAAGGGAACGGGCGGCGGTGGCGCATCAGCCCCCAGCCGATAGCGACCGCAGCCACCACCAGCGCCAGCGCGAGGCCGATGCGGTGGATGTTCTCTTCCAAAAGGAAATGCCCGCCGAGCCCCAGGGCCGAGACCAACAGCAACGTGGCGATACAATGCAGCGCGCACAGGCCAGCCAGCCCGATCCCGAGGTGATCGAGGCGCCGACGCAGGCTGGGACGCAGCGATGTCTGATTCGCGGCAGGCACGGGGGGCTGGGTCATCACGCTCCGCCCTTTATGTGATATTGTTACATTGTGCAAGCGCGGCCGCCGGGATTGCGCCGATCGCACTTGCGCTTGCGCCGAACGGGCTTGCACTCACCGCCGCTCCGGCACATGGAATGCGCCGTCATGGCCACGTCCGCCTCAGTCTCCAGTCATTTCGCTGTCGCCCCGCGCGGCAAGGCGCGTCCGCTGGCGCTGGCCCGCTGGCTCATGGTCGTCGCGGCGATGGTGGTCGGCATCGTGCTGGTGGGCGGGATCACCCGGCTGACCGAAAGCGGGCTGTCGATCACCGAATGGAACGTTGTCACCGGCATCCTGCCGCCGCTGACCGAAGCGGCCTGGGCTGCCGAATTCGCCAAGTATCGCGCGACCGCCGAGTACAGATTCGAAAGCGGCCCGGCGGGAATGGATCTGGCGGCCTTCAAGTTCATCTTCTTCTGGGAATGGTTTCACCGCATTCTGGGCCGGTTGATCGGACTCGCATTTCTGCTGCCGCTGATCGTGTTTGCGGTGCGGCGGGCGATCCCTGCTGGCTATGGCTGGCGGCTGGCGGCGATGTTCGGGCTAATCCTCGGGCAGGGGGCGCTGGGCTGGTACATGGTCTCCTCCGGGGTGGGGCAGACCGATCTCACCGATGTCAGCCATTTCCGCCTGTCGGCGCATTTGCTGACAGCGCTGCTCCTGCTCGGCGGTCTGGTATGGACGGCGCGCGATCTCGGGCGGCTCGCTCGTGATCCCGCTGCGCGTCCGGCGCCGCTGACGGCAGGCTCGGCGCTGGTTGCGCTTGTACTCTTTATCCAGCTCCTGCTCGGCGCGTGGGTGGCGGGGCTGAACGCAGGGCACGCCGCCTATGACTGGCCGCTGATGAACGGACGGCTGATTCCACAAGTGGACTGGTCGGACGGCGTGCTGTGGACGCTCACGCATGATCCGTTCCTGCTGCAATTCCTGCACCGCTGGTGGGCATGGGTCGCGGTGGCGGCGCTGGTGTGGCTGGCGCGGCGGGTGCGCAAGGCCGATCGCTTCGCTTCGGTGGCGGTGCACACCGCTTTCGGCACGATGGTGCTGCTGGGCATTGCCACGGTGATGAGCGAAGTGTCGCTGTGGATCGCCGCCGCGCACCAGCTGGTAGGCGCGCTGACGGTAGCGGCGACTGTGTGGGCGATGCACAGTGACGGGCTAATCCGCCAGAACGCACTGGCCGCGCGCTGATGGTGAGCACGGAGGATGGCGCGGCGCTGATCTGGTGCCCCTTCCCCGATCGCGACAGCGCCCGCGCGGTTGCCGGGCAAATGCTCGACCACGGCCACATCGCCTGCGCCAACATCATCGGCGAGATCGAATCCGTGTTTCTGTGGCAAGGCGAACGCGAAAGCGGCACCGAAACCGGCGTGTTGTTCAAGACCACCGCCGCGCGACTGACTGCGGCTTTGGAGCAGTTGGGCAAGTTGCACCCCTATGATACACCCGCCATCGTCGGCTGGCACTGCGATGCTGCGCATCCGGCGACCGGCGCATGGCTGGCCACTGCGGTCTCCGGGCTTGCCGCAGGGGCGCAGGCGAAGGACTGAAGCGGCGGCAAGGTCGCAAACGGGGGGAATATCATATGGCCGGGAGTACCCGCCGGACGCTGTTGGCCGGGCTGATCGGGGCTAGCATGGCAGGCAGCCTCGGGCCGTTCGTGCGTCCGCTGGCTGCGACTGACGGCGCGCTGGCTCTACCCGAAGGCACCATGCTGCTGGTACGCGAGATGGTGCGCGAATTGTCGGGCGAGGCGACAATTACCGTTCGGCGCGGGTGGGAAGTCGGCTTTGCCCGGCAGGCGCGCGGAATCGTCGTTTCCGGCACACAGGTATCTGCCACGGTCGAGGCGCCGCCGCATCTGGGCGAACTCGCCCGGATCGAGGAGCGGCGCGACACGGGGGCCATGTTTCCGATCCTGCTGGCGGAGACCGGCCTGATCGTCTCCCATGGCTCAGCCTCGACAGCGCCTGCCGACCTGTCGGCTGCCCTGCGCACGGCCGAGGGGGTGATCGCACGACTGACCCGCTCCGGCGCCCGTCGCGATAGCCTCCTGCGCTATCTCGCGGAGGTCCACCGCGCCGGGGCCAGCCAGTTCGACACGCTGCCGACAGATCTGTTCTTCCCGCTCGCCGCCCCGATCCGGCAGGTCGAGACCGTGCCGCTGCCCGAGGGCCTGACGGGCGAAATCACCCTGCTGTGGGAGGCCCGCGCCGCCCCGAACGCACGCTGGCTGGCCGAAGGCGAACGACAGATTGTGACCCGGATCGACGGAACCGAACGCCGCTCGCGCGAGCGCTGGAGCCTCCACCGCGCCTGACTCGATTGCGGCAAGGTATTATTTTACCTCTCGTGTGACCCGCGCTTTTGCTTGACTTTCGGGGGCCGAAACGACAGTTGCGCGCTCACTTGCCCTCCGACCGATTGGCTGGCGGGGCGATTCTCCGGTGAATTTTGCCGGACAATGTTTCGAACCAAGGACACACAGCCATGAAGGCGCTCAGCAAGCAGACCCGGTCGATCAAACCGGCCGAGGTCGAAAAGAACTGGCATATTATCGATGCCGATGGCCTCGTCGTCGGCCGTCTCGCCGCGATCGTCGCCAATATCCTGCGCGGCAAGCACAAGCCGAGCTTCACGCCGCATGTCGATTGCGGCGATCATGTCATCATCATCAACGCCGAAAAGGTGCAGTTCACCGGCAAGAAGATGGGCGACAAGGTCTATTACAAGCACACCGGCCACCCCGGCGGCATCAAGGAAACCACCCCGGCCAAGGTGCTGGGCGGCAAGTTCCCCGAACGTGTGCTCGAAAAGGCTGTCGAACGCATGATTCCGCGCGGCCCGCTGGGCCGCCAGCAGATGAAGGCGCTGCACCTCTACGTCGGCACCGAGCATCCGCATGACGGCCAGCAGCCGCAGGTGCTCGACGTCGCTTCCATGAATCGCAAGAACAAGGTCACCGCATAATGACCCCGGAAAATACTGGCGAAACCACCACCGTCTCCGATCTCGCCGATCTCAAGGATATCGCCGGCGACGCGCCGCAGGGTGACGCGGTCGAAATCGCCCGCGTTTCCGCTCCGCTGCGCCAGCAGGAGCTTGACAAGCAGGGCCGCGCCTATGCCACCGGTCGCCGCAAGGATGCGGTTGCCCGCGTGTGGGTCAAGCCCGGCACCGGCAAGATCACCATCAACGGCAAGGACCAGGAAACCTATCTTGCGCGTCCGACCCTGCGTCTGGTCATCAACCAGCCCTTCACCATCACCGATCGTAGCGGCCAGTACGACGTGGTCGCCACGGTGCGCGGTGGCGGGCTTTCGGGTCAGGCCGGCGCGGTCAAGCACGGTATCGCTCAGGCCCTGACCAAGTACGAGCCGGAACTGCGCAGCACCGTCAAGGCCGCCGGGTTCCTGACGCGCGACAGCCGCGTGGTGGAGCGCAAGAAGTACGGCAAGGCCAAGGCCCGTCGCAGCTTCCAGTTCTCGAAGCGTTAAACGCGCCTCGACTGGCAGTTTTCGAAGCGCCAGGCGTCTCCCTTTCGGGACACATCAAGGGCGGCCCCGCAAGGGAGCCGCCCTTTTTGGTACGAGCCATGCGCCGTGCAGCACCGGCCCGCCTCAGCGTTGCAGCAGCATCAGCGCCCAGGCAAGGCCGCTTCCCGACAGGAATACCGGCCAGGACCAGTAGACCTTCGCATCGGCAATCGCGACCATGTGGATTGCCAGTGGTCCGGCGCTGGTGCCCTGCGATCCGATCACCAATCCGATCACCGCAGAAAGAAGCGCGCCGAATACGAACGCTTTCAACATCCCCATCTTCGTACCTCCGGCACAATGACAAACGGCAAGGGTATGACCAGGGCAGCACCGCGGATCGCCTGCATTCGGCTTCGCAGTCTGCCCGCGCAGTTTCACTTATGAAGTCTTAACGCCGGCCCTCTGGAAAAGGTTAAGGCGCAGGGGGCGCAAGTTACGATGTGCGCGTCTCAGTGCACCGGCGGATCGACCGGCGGAACGCGCCCGGCCGGGGCGACCGGGTCTTCCGGGCCGCGCGGCGGGAGCGCGTTTTCCGGCACGTCGGCGATCATCATGTCGCGGGTCGGCAGATGTTCGAGATTGCGCGCCTTGACCTCCAACCGAGCGCCGTCCCAGCGCAATTCGTTGAAGCTCGGCGGGGTCGAGCGGATGCGCTGCGACAAGGTGCCCGCACCGATCATCCGCACTGCCCCTTCGGCTGTCGGCTCGGCAATATCGAAGGCATCGTGGACGTGGCCGGACAGCACCCCCAGCACCCGCCGCTGCGCCAGTTCGCGCAAGGCGCGTTCGCCGTGACGGGTCAGCGCGGTGCCCTGCGTGCCGACCTCGCGCAGCGGATGGTGCACCGCCACCAGCGCGCGCGTGCCTTCGGGCAGCCGGTCGAGCGCGGCAAGGCAGCGGTCGAGCGCGGGCTGTGTCACCCACCCCTTCGACCAGTTGAAGCGCGGCTGCCAGCGCCGCACGGTCTTCAATGGCACGATCGCCAGCCCCGGCAAGGCGATCTTGCGCTCGATCAGCGCCTGCATCCCCTCGAACCGGCGATAGGGTGCAAAGAAGCGTTCGATCAGGTTGAAATAGGGCATGTCATGATTGCCGATGCTGATCGTCACCGGCACATCGAGCGCCGTGATCCAGCGGGTTGCGGCGGCGAATTCATGGCGGCGCGCGCGCATTGTGTGATCGCCGGTAATCACCACCGCATCGGGCCGCTTTTCAGCGATCTCGCGCCCGACCCAGTCGAGCGCTTCGCGGTCTTCCAGCCCGAAATGAATATCGGACAGATGAAACAAGGTGAGCCGGTCAGAAGTCATGTGCGCTCGCCAGCAGGTCCACCGCGCACGGCTCGACGGTGAAACGGAACGGCGAGGGGCATTCGGCGGGTTCCCCATCGATCAGGCAGGCGAGCGGACTGCCCTCGATGCTGGACAGCACGATCGCCTCGGCCACTCCCAGCCTGTCGTGCGGCCCTTCGCGGAACCGGCGCCGCACAATCGCCCAGGCCTGCCCAGCATAATCGAGCGGGTCTTCGGCATAATAACCGTCGATCTGGATGCCGTGTTCGCCCGGCGTCAGTTCGATCAGGGGATAGCCGCTCTTGCGCGCAAGCCCGTTTTCCCGCGCCACGACATAGGGCCCGGAGGCACTCTGCCGGATCGCCTCGATCGTTTCTGTCGCCATGTCGGCGAGCGCGAAGTCGCGCATCGATTCGCGCACCCGGTTCCAGCGCGTGCCCGGCCCGACCAGCAATCCCGCCAGCGCCAGAAGGCCGTCGCAGCGGACGCAGACGGGGCGACATCTGCGCGCGCCGCCACCTGTAACAATGTCGAGGATATCGTCCATGTCGAGCGACCGGTGCAGCCGCTGCGCCAGCAGGTTCATTGTCCCGCCCGGCAAGACCAGCACCGCGCCGCCCCATCCGGCAAGCCCGTTGATCAGGGTGTTGACCGTGCCGTCTCCCGCATAGACGACCGCCATTGCGATCCCGGCCGAATCCAGCGCCGCAGGGTCCGGCAAGGGCTGATCGGGAAAGATGATCGTGCGGCCGACCGACCAGCCACGTTCGCCCAGCGCGGCAGCGACGGTTTCTGCCGAAGCCGCCTCGTTGCTCCCGCTCGCCGGATTGACGATCAGCCAACAGGCCGGATCGGGGTGTCCATTCATGCCAGGCGCCAATCCCTCTGCCGTTCCGGGGCACTATACCCGCCTTGTGAGGATCAGCCATGCCGCGACCGCGCTGAAGGCGGTATAACCTGCATAAGCCCAGGCGAATCCCGGCCAGCCTCTGACCGACAGCAGTAGCGCGAAGAACAGCACCGCGAACTCCGTCACCAGCGCGGCACGGCTGCCCAGTACGCGACTCGAGCGCGGCAAGCGCGCCATCAGCGGGTGGCCGCTGTCGAACACCGCGCGGTTGAGCGCGAAGTTGGCAACACCCAACACGAAGATCACGATTGTCGCCAGTCCCATCGCCGCCACTATGCCGATGCGCCGGTCGGATGGAAACCGCCATTTGTCGGGCATGGCGAACCGTCCATCCGGATACCGCCGCGCCGGTCGAGCGAACGCAACGGGTTGATCGAGTCTCACGCGATGGCGGCGGCGAATCCGCCTATTCCTGAGTTCGGCAGGCGGACTGGCAACCCCCGGATCGGCATCCCCGCCCGATCACAGGCTGACTGCCAATGGAGGATGACTATGAAAACCCTAGCAATTGCGGCCGCCGCGTTCGGCCTTGCCTGCACCGCTGCCACCGCTCCTGCCTTCGCGACACAATCGACGACGATGGCGATGGACATCAAGGTCAACGACATCGATCTCGAAACCGCCAAAGGCCAGAAGATCCTTGAAAGGCGAATCGACCAGGCGGCACGCGCCGTTTGCGGCGTGGAGGATGTCCGGACCGGCACCCGGATAAGGAGTTACGAGGCACGCGCCTGCCTGAAAGAGGCCAAGACCCAGGCGCGCCAGCAGGTCGCGGCGCTTGTTGCAGACCGGCAGCGCGGCGGCTGAATCGCGCAGTCCATCCTGCACCACCTAACCCCGCGGTGCAGACAATACGGCTCGAACCCTCTTAGTCCCTGGGGTTCGGGCCGTTTTTTCGGGGAAGCAACCGGGGGCGGTGCGTCAACCCAGCCGACAGCTAACGGCCCGCCATCGACTTGACCCGCGCCAGATAGGTGCGGCCGATCCGCAAGGCCTCCCCGTTCTGCAATTCCACCGACCACACGCCGAGCCCGTCGTGCCGGAGCCCGCGAATATTGTCGCGCCGCAGAATGGTGGAACGGTGGATGCGAATGAACTGTTCGGGATCCAGCCGCGCCTCCAGCCCGGCGATGGTCTGCAACAGCAGGTATGACCTGTCAGCATCGGCCCCGCCGACATGCAGTCGCACGTAGTCACGCTCGGCATCGATCTGGTGGACTTCGCTGACCGCGATGCGCAGCAGTTCGGAACGGTGCGGCACCCACAGTTCATCGAGAAAGCGGCTGGCTTTCTGGCGCCGTTGCCCGCGCCGCGCCAGCGCGCGTTCGATCGCGCGTTCGAGCCGGTCGGCGGCGACCGGCTTCAATACATAGTCCACCGCATCGCAATCGAACGCCTCGACCGCGAAATGATCATGCGCGGTGACGAAGATCACCACCGGCGCCTGATCCTGCTCGGCCAGCTTGCGCGCGACGCCCAGCCCGTCCAATTCGGGCATGGTCATGTCCAGCAGCACCAGATCGGGTTCAAGCTTTTCCGCCAGCCGCAGCGCTGCCGCCCCGTCGCTGGCGGTGCCGATCACCCGGACGTTCGGGATTTCGGCGCAGATCACCTGCACGCGTTCGACCGCAAGCGGTTCGTCATCGACGATCAATGTGCGCAAGGCGGTCTGTTCGGCATCGGGATTAGTCATGGCGGGTCGCAAATCTGGTCAGGGGAATACGGATTTCGGTGCGATAGCCGCCCGGAACGGGGGCGGAGGTAAAGCCGATATCGGGGCCGAAACGCGCTTCCAGCCGGTCCCGCACATTGGCAAGGCCAATGCCGAAACCGTGGCTTGCGCCCTGGGGCACACCGGGACCATCGTCGCTGACCGTCAGCACCAGCCGATCGAATTCCTCGCGCGCGGCGAGCGTCACGGTGACGGTGCGCGCGACCGGAGAGATCGCGTATTTCACCGAGTTTTCCACCAGCGGTTGCAGGATCATGCCCGGCACCCGCGCTTCTTCAAGGTCCTGCGGAAGATCGAACACGCATACCAGCCGTTTGGGAAAGCGCACCGCCTCGATATCGAGATACAGCCTCTGCAGGTCGAATTCTTCCTTCAGCGCGACATCGGCGGTGGGTTCATTGGCAAGGCTGTGCCTGTAGAACCGGCTCATCGTCTGGATCATCTTCTCGGCCCGGTCGGCCTTGCCGGTCATCACCAGTGCGGAAAGCGAATTCAGCGTGTTGAACAGGAAATGCGGGTTCACCTGATAGCGCAGGCTTCGCAATTCGGCGGCCTTGGCGGCGGAGCGGAACTGCTGTTCGCGCCGCTCGGCACTGCGCGCCTGCACACCGGCCAGCAGCGCAAAATAGGTTGAGGCCCAGGCGAGCAGCAGGAAATACCGTCCCAGTGCCACGTCGAGCAGTTTGCGCCAGAAATCGGCATAGGTCTCGGCCGGGGCAAGAAGCACGCTTTCGGACCCGACCACTTCGGTTTCTTCCTGACCGGCCGAGGGGCCCGCGCCGGAGACGGCCGGGCTGACCCGGCGCACCGGCACATCGACAAGCAGGTTCCCTGCCTCGTCACGTCTTAGGTTGAGATTGTATTTCTTGGCATAGGCCTTTTCCTGCGCCAGCTGGATATCCTCAAACACCCACTGGTTGACCTGCCCGATCGCCAGCGCCACCGGCAAGGCAAAGGCGATCGCCGCCGCGATCTTGGTCCACAGCGGCTTCTCATCGAAGAGTCGCAACAATAGCCACAGCACCATGGTGAGCGCCACGCCGATCGCCACCACCAGCAGGCGGCGCCAGGCCATTTCGAACTGCAGCCCGAAATCCATCACTATGCTGCGCAAAGTGGTGAGAGCGAAATAGGTCGCCCACAGCACCAGCATCGATATCAGCACCGTTCGGAACGAGACTGTCACGCCCTGCCCCATCGGGACCGCTTCGGTGGTTTGCTTGTTCGCCATGTTGCCCGGCAGCGATAACGCCCTGCCCGCACGAATCCTAGCGGGCAGGGCGCTTGTCGTCGGGCAGGGTCGGGCCTTGGTCGAAAGATGAACGGCCGTTCAGGCGCGTCAATCAAGCGCAGCCTTACGCCCGCGGCTTGATCATGTCGGCAGGCACCACCCACTGGGCGAACTGTTCTTCGGTCAGCAGGCCGAGTTCCAGTGCCGCCTCTTTCAGAGTCGTCCCTTCCGCGTGCGCCTTCTTGGCGATCTTGGCCGCGTTGTCATAGCCGATATGCGGATTGAGCGCGGTCACCAGCATCAGGCTTTCATTGAGCAGCTGGTTGATACGGTCTTTATTCGCTTCGATCCCGACAACGCAATTATCCGTGAAGGCATGGGAGGCATCGCCGATCAGCTTGATCGACTGCAGCACGTTGTAGATCATCACCGGCTTGAAGACGTTGAGTTCCAGATGCCCGTGCGATCCGGCCACCGTCACGGTCGTGTTGTTGCCCATCACCTGCGCGCACACCATCGTCATCGCTTCGCACTGGGTCGGGTTGACCTTGCCCGGCATGATCGAGGAGCCCGGCTCGTTGGCAGGAAGGCTGAGTTCGCCGAGGCCTGAGCGCGGGCCGGAGCCAAGCAGGCGGATGTCATTGGCGATCTTCATCAGGCTGACCGCGAGCACGTTCAATGCGCCCGAAATCTCCACCATCGCATCATGCGCGGCTAATGCTTCGAACTTGTTGGGCGCGGTGACGAAGGCGTGGCCGGTTTCGGCAGCGACCTGCGCCGCGAATTCCTCGGCAAAACCGACCTTGGAATTGATTCCGGTGCCGACCGCCGTGCCGCCCTGTGCCAGTTCAAGCACGCGCGGCAGCGTCGCTTCGACCCGCGCGATGCCGTATTCGATCTGCTTGGCATAGCCAGAGAATTCCTGCCCCAGCGTCATCGGGGTGGCATCCTGCAGGTGAGTGCGGCCGATCTTGACGATATCGGCGAATTCCTGCGTCTTGGCATCGAGCGCACCGTGCAGCTTCTTCAGCGCCGGGATCAGGTTGGCGATCGCCTCGTGCGCGGCGGCGATGTGCATCGCGGTGGGGAAGGTGTCGTTCGATGATTGTCCCATGTTGCAGTGATCATTGGGATGGACCGGATCCTTGCCGCCCTTGGTGCCGGTGAGAATCTCGTTGGCGCGGCTGGCGATCACTTCATTGGCGTTCATGTTCGACTGGGTGCCGGAGCCTGTTTGCCACACCACCAGCGGGAACTGATCGGCGAGCGACCCATCGATCACCTCGCGCGCTGCCTGCACGATCGCTTCGCCGAGCCGGCTATCCAGCACGCCCAGTTTCATGTTGGCCTTGGCCGCCGAAAGCTTCTGGATGCCCAGCGCACGCACCAGCGCAGGCGGCATTTTTTCGCCGCCGATAGGGAAGTTGACGATGCTGCGCTGGGTCTGTGCGCCCCAGTGAACGTGGGCGGGCACCGCCACTTCGCCCAGCGAATCCGTTTCGATCCGCACATCTTGTCCGCTCGTCGTCATGTCACTCATCGAAGCCATCCCTGCATAAGTCGAATACAATGCCGCTTGATTGCGCGCTCCCCTAAGCACCGGTGAGCCATGAGGTCAAAGCCCGAAATCGAACGCCGCCAACAGTCGATCGCAAAGGGCGCAAAGGCCTTGGAACCCGCTTCACGCACGTCTAAGGAAGGTTTGACCAACTGTATTACATATCTAATACAGCGTCCGGAGCAAGCATGACCGATCTGACCATGACCAGTGAATCCCGCAACGACACGAAGTCCGCACGAAGGGCAATGATCGACAGCCAGCTGCGCACCAGCGGCGTGAACGAGGAATATGTGCTGGCGCGCATGATTTCCGTCCCGCGCGAGGATTTCCTGCCGGCCGAAAAGGCCTCGCTCGCCTATATCGACAGGGCGGTTTCGCTCGGCGCACACGGCCATCTTGCCGCGCCGCTGTTCTACGGCAAGCTGCTGATGGAAGCCGCGCCCGCGCGCACCGACCGTGTGCTGGTGGTGGAAGGCGGCACCGGCTACCTCGCCGAACTCCTCCGCCCGCTGGTGGCCGACCTGACCACCGCCAGCGCGGCCGACGCGGTAAATGGCACCGGCGATGCGGAATACACGCTGATCGTGATCGACGGCGCGATCGAGCAGCTGCCCGAAGCGCTGGTCGCACGGCTGGCCAATAACGGCCGGATCGTTGCCGGTCTCGTGCTGCGGCAGGTGACGCGGCTGGCCTCCGGCCGCAAGGTTGCGGGCAAGGTCGCACTGCAACCGCTCGAGGACATGGGCATTCCGGTGCTCCAGGCTTTCATCGCACCCAAGGGCTGGACCTTCGGGTGACGCGCATCCCCGCCATGCTGCGGCTGGCCGGTTCGGCGAGCCTGCTGTTGATTGCCGCACCTCTTGCCGCAGACAACCTGCGCGAGGCACTGGCGCGCGCCTATGTCAGCAACCCTGCGCTTGAAGCCGCCCGTGCCAACCAGCGCGCGATTGACGAGGGCGTGCCGATCGAGCGGGCGCCTGGCGTGCCCAGTCTTAACACGACCGCGAGGTACATCGAGTTCGTTCAGCAATCGCAAAACGCCTTCACTGCACCGGAGCGGAACCTCGGAGTGGACACGCAGTTTCTCGTGCCGGTCTATTCGGGCGGAGCGGTGCGTAACGGGATTGCCGCGGCGAAAGAGCGGGTCGAGGCTGGACGGGCAGACCTTCGCAATACCGAGAGCGCTCTCTTCAGTCAGGTCGTTGCGGCTTATATGGACGTGCTTCGCACCGAAGCGCTCGCCGCGCTGGCCGCCAATAATGTGTCCGTGCTGCAAACCAATCTGGAAGCCACCGGCGACCGGTTCCAGATCGGTGATCTTACCATCACCGACGTTGCCCAGTCGCGCTCGCGTCTGGCGTTGGCCGAGGGTGACCTTCAGCAGGCGGAAGCGAACCTGATCGCCGCGCGCGAGACCTATATTCGGCTGGTCGGCAGCGCGCCGGGCGAACTCGTAGCGCCGCCCCCGCTGCCGGGCCTGCCGGATACCGTTGGAGATGCAATCGTAAGCGCGCTCGATAATAATCCCAATCTCGAAGCCGCGATACAGCGTGCCGAGGCGGCGGGATATGATACCAAGGTGGCCGGCGCGGGGCGGCTTCCGCGCCTTTCTGCCTTTGCCAACGCTACTTACAGCAACTTCTTCGGCACCCTTGGCGGGTTCGGGCAGAACCTGGTTCAGGCGGAAGTAACAGGTAATGCAGGGTTGCAGCTCACGATCCCGATCTTTCAGGGCGGCCTTCCTGCCGCACGGCAGCGGCAGGCGGGCGCGCGGGAGAGCGCGGCACTGGAAGATGTGATCGCCGCCGAACGTCAGGTCATTGCAGAAACCCGGTCGACATACTCCAACTGGCAGGCGGCCAATGCCGTCATCCGCAGCGCACAGGTGGCGGTCGAGGCAGCCGAACTCAGCCTCGAAGGCGTGCGCGCCGAAGCTTCGATCGGCAACCGCCAGATCCTCGATGTGCTCAATGCCGAACAGGAACTGGTCAACGCCCGCGCGCAATTGGTGACCGCGCGGCGCAATGCCTATGTCGCAGGATTCAACCTGCTGGCACTGATGGGCAAGGCCGAAGCCCGCGATCTCAACCTCGACACCGGCGGCCCGCTTTACGACCCAACGGTCAATGCCGATCGGGTCAGCAGCAAGATGTGGGACTGGGATCGCGACCCCGCGGCTGAGGCCAAATCGACCAGCACCGTTGACATTCCGCCAGCTGACGCAACAATCGGGCCGCAACTGCTTCCGGCTGAATGAATTGTCCCGATTCGGGAACAGCCGATAGCGTGAAGAGGGCAGCACATGGGCCACGAAGGTGAAGCTTCGGTCGAGGAAATTCTCGAATCGATCAAGAAAGTCATCGCGCGCGATAATCGCGCCGTGGCGCTGGAGCAGCGCCGCCGCCGCGAAGTCGCCTCAGACGAGGCCGAAAACGCGACCGCGCCCGATCCTGAGGTCTCGACCCAGCATCAGGTGCGCGACGCGGACACGTTCGGGAACGAAGTGCTCGATCTTGCGAACATGGAATGCGCGCCCGAAGGCGAAACCAGCGCGCTGCCACTGGGCAATGGCACGGCATCGTCCGACGAAACCCCGCTGCTGGCCGATACGGTGCGCAGCGCGATGCAGGATAATCTCGCGGCGCTGGCGATGCTCGCAGAACCGGGCGTGAAACCGCAGATCGTACGCTCGGGGGAAACCTCGCTCGAAGGGCTGACCCGCGAATTGCTGCGCCCGATGCTCGCCGAATGGCTGGAGGCGAAACTGCCCGCGATGGTGGAAAAGCTGGTGCAGGCGGAAATCGCCCGGATTGTCGGCAAGCGGCCGTAACACTGGCGCACATCCGCACGGCAGGCTAACCTTGCGGCCATGCGTAATCTTACTGCTTCCGGCGCCCTGATCCCGATCACGCTCGCCGCCGCCCTTTTCGCCGCCCCGCTTGCCGCGCAGCAACCGCCGGCAAACGCGACACCTGAAACCGCCAGCATCCCCGGTCTTGCCGCCCCGCCGATGAGCGCGCGTGACCTTGTCACCATGCCGCGCCTCGGCACACCGGCGGTCAACGCCGCAGGCACGCTGGCGGTGTACGGCGTAACCACCACCGATCCGCAAACGCTCGCGCGCAGCACCGCGCATTACCTGCTCGACCTGATGCAGCCCGGCGCGGTGCCAGTTTCGCTCGACTTCGGGCTGAAGGCCTCCTCGGTCGCGTTCGGGCCGGGCGGGCAGCTCTATTTCCTGAGCAGCGCCCATCCCGACCCGGATGCCGAGGCGCGGAGCCGGGTGTGGCGGGTAAGCCTGGGCAAGGATGGACGGGTCGGAACACCCGAACTGGTCGCCGACACCCCCGGCACCGAGATCGCCGGGTTCAAGCTGGCACCGACCGGTACGGCCATCGCGCTATGGGGCGAAGTGCCGCGCGACTGCCCGCAGTTCGCATGCCCCGATGCAACCCCGGCGCACCTGCCGGGGCCAGGCACCGGGCGGCTCTATGACGGTGCAGACGGGTTTTATCGCCACTGGGATCAGTGGGAGACGCCCGGCACCTATAACCGCGTGTTCGTGTTCCCGATCGACGGCGGGCAGGCGGTGGGCGAGGGGGTGCCGGTCGATGGCACCGATCCTGCCACCGGCATCACTGGCGACACCCCGACCATGCCGTTCGGCGGCGGTGAGGACATCGCCTGGTCGCCCGATGGCCAGCAGGTCTATTTCGTCGCCCGCAAAGCCGATGGCGACGAGCCGACCTCGACCAATCTCGACATCTACGTCTCCGACCTGTCAGGCGGCGCGCCCACCAACATCACCGCCGACAACGCCGCCACGGATACCGCGCCCGCCGTGTCGCCTGATGGCCGCTATGTAGCATGGTTGGCGATGGAGCGTCCGACCTACGAGGCCGATCGGCTGGTGGTGCAATTGCGCGATCTGGCCAGCGGAACCACGCGCGCGCTGACCGCCGATACCGATCTCAGCTTCGGCAGTCTGGCATGGAGCGCCGACGGCAAAAGCCTGATTGCGACCGCGCAGGACGTACTCGACACCCCGGCTTTCCGCATCGATTCGGCTACCGGCAAGGTCTCCCGGCTCGATCTGATGGCGGGGAACGAGGCGCATATTGCCAACCTCGCCGCGTTGCCGGGCGACCGGCTGCTGTTCACCAGAGATTCGCTGGGCGGGCCTTCGGAGTTGTATCTGGCGGATGCGGGCCAACAGGGCCGACCGCTGACCGATGTCGCCACCACCCGCATGGGTCAGATGGCCACCATCATCACGCGCCGATTCAGCTTTGCAGGCGCCGATGGAGACACGGTGTGGGGCCAGATCACGCGGCTGGCCGATCAGGATGGGCCGATTCCGGCGGTGCTGTATATCCACGGCGGGCCGCAAGGCAGTTTCAACGATAGCTGGTCGAGCCGCTGGAACCCGCGGGTGGTGGCATCACACGGTTATGCGGTGATCTCGGTCGATTTCCACGGCAGCACCGGATACGGGCAGGCCTTCACTGATGCGATTAACCGCGACTGGGGCGGCAAGCCGCTGGAAGACCTGCAGAAAGGCCTCGCCGCTGCGCTCACGCTCGACACACAGATCGACGGCAACCGCGCTTGCGCGATGGGTGCGAGCTATGGCGGCTACATGGTCAACTGGATCGCAGGGCGCTGGCCCGAACGGTTCGATTGCCTCGTCCAGCACGACGGCCTGTTCGACCTGCGCAGCTTCTATTATTCTACAGAAGAATTGTGGTTCCCGCGCTGGGATTTCGGCGGCTCCTACAGCGAGGCGCGCGACACCTACGAACGCTGGAACCCCGCCAATTACGTCGACAACTGGCAGACGCCAATGCTGGTCGTGACGGGCGAGAAGGATTTCCGGGTCCCCTATACCCAAGGTCTGCAAAGCTTCACCGCGCTGCAGGAACGCGACATTCCATCGCAATTGCTGGTGTTCCCGGACGAGAATCACTGGGTGCTGAGCCCAAAGAACTCGCTGCAATGGCACGACACGGTGTTCGCGTGGCTGGACCGCTGGCTGAAGCCAGAGGAGCGCGCGCAATGAGCCGCAAGGAACTGCTGTCCGCCCAGACCTCGCTCGGCAAGCATTTCGGCGACCCGGACAAGGGCACCGCGATCCAGCGCCACATCATGCTGTGTTCGGTCTCGGACAAACAGAAATGCTGCTCACGCGAGGAAGGCGAGGACGCGTGGAAATTCCTCAAGACCCGGCTCAAGGAACGCGGATTGGTCGGCCCGCAGCGCGGCGAGGACAGCAAGCGCGGGCCGGGCGGCGGGATCCAGCGCAGCAAGGCCGATTGCCTTCAGATCTGCGCGGCGGGGCCGATCGCGGTCGTGTGGCCGGACGGGGTATGGTATCACTCCTGCAGCCCGCAAGTGCTCGACCGCATCATCGAGGAACATCTGGTCGGCGGCGTTCCGGTGGAGGAATTCAGGCTTAGACCGCCTGCTTGATAAAGCTCAGACCACCCGCCCCGCCTCCCCGCCCGGCCACCACAACATAGTGGTACTATTGGTGGGGGCGGGGAGGCGGGGCGGGTGGTTAGCGTTTCGCGTCAGCGAAAACCAAAAACCTAATCATCCTTAGGCGACCAGAACTCGTCGCGGCCCGGCAAGCGGTTATCGACCGATTCGTCATGCCCCGTCCCGTTGGACAGGAACGCGAGGCCCATCAAGCCGCCGCCCAGCAGCATGGTAAAGCTGATGCCGAGCGCGACCGCGATGTAGAAATGCACCGAAACCGTGCCATTGGACACGAACAGCAGCCCCATCGCCAATGCCACCACCAGCGCAGTCGCCGCCAGCAGCAGCTTCATGATCTGGCGATAACGCGCCCAGGCGTGGGCCGCGTTTTCGGGATCGTCGAGCGGGGATTTGCGAGTCATTGCGCACAAATGGCGCGCACCTCCATGCATTGCAACGCGCAAAAGCCGCAAGGTTGCCCGCATGCGATGCAAGTCGTGCGACGGGTGGATTCGCTTTTGGGCCGCAGACATGGCACCTTCACTCCCTGAGAGAAGGGAGTCGGCCATGAACATCGCCAGCATCATCGCCCAGCGCGGCGCGTCCGACATCATCGCCTGCGACGTTTCGACCCCGGTGGCCGAAGCAGTCCGCATCCTCGCCGCCCGGCGCATCGGCGCGCTGCCGGTGCTGCGCGATGGCGCAGTGGTCGGCATCATTTCGGAACGCGACGTGATCTATTGCCTCGGCGACAAGGGGGCAGCGTGTCTCGATCTGCCGGTCGAAGAGATCATGACCTCGCCCGCCGTCACGGTCGAGCCTGCGACCTCGATCGACGAGGCGCTGGCCATGATGACCCGCCGCCGGTTCCGGCATTTTCCGGTGGTCGAGAACGGCACACTGGTCGCCTTTATCTCGATCGGCGATCTGGTGAAGCGCAAGATCGACGAAGTGGAGCACGAGGCCGCGGCGCTGCGCAACTATATCCAGGCGGTCTGAAAGGCTTGAGGTTGTCCGCCACGCGCCCTATCTGAACATCATGACCGCCCCAACCATGACCTTGACCCCTTCGGCTGCCAAGCGGATTGCGTTGATCGCCGAAAAGCAGGCGCGCCCGCCGATCCTGCGGCTATCGGTCGAAGGTGGGGGCTGTTCGGGCTTCCAGTACAAGTTCGACCTCGCCGAAGCGCCCGATGGCGACGACATGGTCAGCGAAACCGATGGCGTGCGGCTAGTGGTCGATCCGATGAGCCTCGAACTGGTTGGCGGCAGCGTGGTAGATTTCGTCGAATCGCTCGGCGGGGCGGCGTTCAAGGTCGAAAACCCCAATGCGGCGGCCGGCTGCGGCTGCGGGTCGAGCTTCGGGATTTAGGCACACCTACCGTTCGGGCTGAGCTCGTCGAAGCCCTGCACTTCTTGAACTCAACGCTGAAAAAGAAAGTTCAGCCCTTCGACAGGCTAAGGGCGAACGGGTAAGGCGAATCCCATGAAAATCGCCACATTCAACATCAACGGTATCAAGGCGCGCCTGCCGCGCCTGCTCGAATGGCTCGCCGAAACGCGGCCCAGCGTCGCCTGTCTGCAGGAAATCAAATCGCAGGACGAAGGCTTCCCGGCGACTGAGATCGAGGCGCTGGGCTATGCCGCGATCTGGCACGGGCAGAAAAGCTTCAATGGCGTTGCCATTCTGGTCGACACGCAGGCCGGATACACCCTCACGGAGGTTCAGCGCGGCTTGGGCATTCCCGGTCCGAATGAAGGTGATGCGGAACAGGCGCGCTATCTGGAAGCAGATGTCAGCGGCGTGCGGATCGCCTGCCTGTACCTGCCCAACGGCAACCCGCATCCGGGTCCGAAATTCACCTACAAGCTGGCATGGATGGAAGCCTTGCGCGCGCGCATGGCGGACATCTGGGCCGCAGAAGTGCCCGCCGTGGTGCTCGGCGATTTCAACGTGATCCCCGAAGATGACGATACGTGGTCGGTAAAGGCAATGCAGGACGACGCGCTGATGCAGCCTGAATCCCGCGCTGCCTATGCCCGGATGCTGGCGGATGGCTGGACGGACGCGCTGCGCACCCATAACCCGCGTGGCGGGGTGTGGACCTATTGGGATTATCAGGCCGGGGCATGGCAGCGCGACCACGGTTTCCGCATCGACCACATCCTGCTGTCACCCGAATGCACCGACCGGCTGGAAGCTTGCGGTGTCGACAAGGATCACCGCGGGCGCGAGAAGGCCAGCGATCATGCGCCTGTTTGGGTACGCCTGAAGGCGTGATCCTCGCCGAGTCTTTGTCGCCCTATCGCTGCGCTACTTGAGGGCGATTGCCCTTGCGGCGCTACTCCCGCTGTCTCTAATCGGCGCGAAGCGCATCAAGCCCGACCGGGTGCCCGCAGCCGCTCGCCCGCAAGGGCGAAACGCGGCGAGGATCACCTGTAGAAAATATGCGTGTCGATCTGCGCCAGCTTTGTTTTGCGCTGGCTCCAGTTGGGGCGGACATAATTGGCGTGGAAGAACACTGCGTCGCCCGCTTCGGATTGCCACATGCCCTGATGGGCAATCTGCGCGATCGCCACGGCGCGGCCCCATGCGGCTGAGCCGGTGCGGGGCTGCGGCATGCGGCTGCCGCGCATGAAGGAGAACTGCCCCTTCTGCGCCACGACGCTGCAATAGGTGCCCGGGAAGCGATTATCCTCGCTGCGGTTGATGATCACCTGCGCCACTGCCAACTGGCCCGTCAGCGGCTCGCCGCGGGCTTCGAAATAGACCGCGCCGGCAAGGCAGCGAAGATCTTCGTTCATCGGGGTGGAGGTGTCGACCATGCCGACGAGTTCGCGCAGCGAACCGGCTTCGGTCAGAACCGGCGCTTCGGGCTGTTCGGGAAGCGGCTGCACCACTTCTTCCGAGACGAACACGGTGGGTTCGGGAACCAGTTCCGCAGCCGGGGCCGGATCGGCCGCACCGGAAAGCGAAAGCTTGTCATCGGCTGCTTGAGCCAGCGCCGCAGCACTGTCGAGGCCGGGCAAAGTCACAGTCGCGGCGGCCACAGCGGCCAGTGCGACGACAGAAAAAGTCTTACGACCCATTTAATCTACTATTCAAGCGGTGAGCGTGCTCCGACGCAGGCGGAAACCCTGTGCGATTATTCGCTGAAAAAAGAGGGGGTTCAAAAAGCCTGCCGGCCGCTCCCCGTCTGCGTGCTGATCGAACGACCGAATTGCCGCCCCGTCAGCCTGCGCCAGGAAGTGCGCGGGCAAATAGCTACGCGCGGATCAGGGTCAAGCAAAACCCGACAATTGCGCGATGAAACGTTCCGCATCGGCGATATCCACCTCAATCAGCCAGATATCAGGGTCCTGACGCCGTCGCCGCGCCAAATACTCGGAAAATTCTTGCTTGTTTTCATGATCTTCGTGTTTGGAAGCAACAAAGCTGCGCGAACCGTCGATCGCAGGCATCCTTTCGTAAAGCACAGACGGCTCGCCGCGATAGGTCGTTACGATCAGCACGGTCCCGGCATCGCGCTCGCCCTTGGCCAGAACCGTGGCGAACCCGCCCTGGGTTTCGGCCAGCCGCATGATCGCCCCGGCCTCCAGATGCGCGGGCAGGCGCGTGCTCATGACTGGGCCGTGTAGCCCGGCAGGCCCGACAGCGCGATGTGCGAGCGCATGAAAGTGCCCGTTCCGCGGCCGATTTCCTCGCCCTCCTCGTCCACGAGCCGCGCTTCGGCGACGAACACGCGGCGCCGGCCCGAAACCCAGCGCCCTTCGGCAGTCACGGTTCCGGCGCGCACCGGCTTGGTAAAGTGCAGGTTGAAACTGGTGGTGAGCAGGAAACGATCGGTCGCCATCGTGTTCGCGGCATAAAACGCCGCATCGTCGAGCATCTTGAAATAGATCGTTCCGTGCGCCGCGCCCGCTGCGTGGTAATCCGCCTCGGTCACGGTGAAACTCAACCGTGATCGGCCTTCGCCCGGAATATGCAGCGATGAGGCGAATTTGCGGTTGACCGGCGCGGAGGCATAGAGCCGCTCCAGCGCGCGGTAATGTCCATCGGCACCGGTGGCGGGAGAATCGTGCTCGTCTGCGGTCATGATCTCAGGCGGTGTGCGTCAGGCGGCATTACGCTCGAACTGGTTGGTGAGCAGGGCATAGACCGCCTCGGCATCGGGGGCGTCGGCCAGCATCTGCAACTTCGCTTCATCCCGCGCCAGGCGCGAAATCGCTGCGAGCGCGTGCAGGTGCGTCGCCCCGGCATTCTCGGGCGAGACCAGCCCGCAGATCAACGTGACCGGTTGCGCATCGGCAGCGGCGAAATCGAGCGGCTGTTCGAGGCGGATCAGCGCGAGGCTGGGCTTGCGCACATCCTTGCTGCGACAATGCGGGATCGCCACGCCGCGTCCGAACCCGGTGCTGCCCAGCGCCTCGCGCGCTTCGAGGCTTTCCAGCACTTCGCTGCGGTCGAGCCCATAGGCGTCGGCCAGCAATTGCGCGATCGCGCCGAGCACCTTCGCTTTGCTGTCGATATGATCAA
This sequence comes from Erythrobacter sp. NFXS35, assembly GCF_040148725.1. Classification (NCBI taxonomy): domain Bacteria; kingdom Pseudomonadati; phylum Pseudomonadota; class Alphaproteobacteria; order Sphingomonadales; family Erythrobacteraceae; genus Erythrobacter; species Erythrobacter sp. NFXS35. The sequence goes on from NZ_JAGDEB010000002.1 coordinate 407,444, forward strand.
ACGCAATGGCCTGCGGCGAAAGTGCGAGGTTAACGTCCATCCTGTTGCGAATCCCGAAATGAAATGCGTGCGCAGTCGATGTCCGGTCCGACACGAGAGAATAGCTCCTGCCGACCGGGGCGGATGCCCCTCCTGCTGCTGCCGCGTGAGCCGTGCCAGTGATCTTGCCGTTCCAACCGGCCTGACTTTGACTCTATCGCGGTTCGACCCAACCGATCGAACCATCGGCACGGCGATAAACCATATTATGTCTGCCGGTGCCAGCGTTTTTGAAAAACAGGGCAGTGGTGTGCCGCAGGTCCATCATCATTACCGCATCTGCCACGCTGGCGGTGGGGATATCAACGCGCGTCTCTGCAATCACCAGCGGAGCGTCATCGGATGTCGCTTCCTCCTCCTCGTCCTGCTCGATGGGGGCGAAGATAGTGTATGCGGCTTCTTCCTCAGCGCGCGAGTGGCTGGTCTGTTCGTGGCGATCGGTCAGGCGGCGTTTGTAGCGGCGCAGCTGCTTGTCGATCTTTGCCGCCGCATCGTCGAGCGCGATATGCGCATCCGGGGCGGAGCCTTGCGCCTTGAGGATCAGGCCCTGCATCACGTGGGTCACGATGTCGCAGGTGAACGCCCCGGCGGGCGCCTTGCCGAAGGTGACGTGGCTGGACAGCGCCTTGTCGAAATACTTGTCGACAACCGTGCCCAGCCGGTCAGCTGCGTGTTCCTGCAGGGCGCTGCCGGTTTCCATCTGGTGGCCCGAAATCCGAATATCCATGGCATTGTCCTCCGTGTGGGGTTGAGGATCCTGGCGATCCTGGAGCGTGCTCTGGTGTCAGCGCGCCCAGATTGCGTTATCGATTCCGGCGATGAATTCGCTGTGCCGCCCCAGTTCTTCCGCCGAAGCGGTGTGCGGACGCGGTGGACGCACCGGGCGGCTGGGGGCGGACGTTTCACTGACGCTCACCACCGCAGCAGCCACGGTCACGCTGTGCACCGCCGCCAGTTCCAGCCCGATCTGCCGCCCGCCGGTCAGTTCGACATAGACCTGCGCCAGCAATTCGGCATCGAGCAGCGCGCCATGCTTGACCCGGTGGCTGCGGTCGATGCCGTAACGGGTGCACAGCGCATCGAGCGAATTCTTCGCTCCGGGGTGCTTCTTACGGGCGAGCGCGACGGTGTCGACCATCCGATCGAGGCTGATGGCTGCGCGGCCGATGCGTTCCAGCTCGTTGTTGAGAAAACCGAAGTCGAAGCCCGCATTATGCGCCACCAGCGGCGAATCGCCGAGAAATGCGAGCAGTTCATCTGCGCTTTCGGCAAACCGCGGCTTGGTGGCGAGGAAGGCGGCGCTGAGGCCGTGAACCCGTTCGGCTTCCATCGGCATATCGCGTTCGGGATTGAAATAGGCGTGGAAGGTGCGGCCCGTCTCGACCCGCCCGACCATCTCGATGCAGCCGATTTCCACCATGCGATCGCCGCTCTTGGGATCGAGCCCGGTGGTTTCGGTGTCGAAAATTATCTCGCGCATTGGTGGCACTATCCTCTCATGCTCCGCCGCTGGCAAGAGCCGCTTGCCATCAAACTGAAGCAATCAGCGCAGCAACTTCGGCACGGGTTTCATCGAGCGACGTGCCGGTGTCGATCACGTAATCGGCGCGTGCGCGCTTGTCCGCATCGGGGAGCTGCAGACCGAGAATATGTTCGAACTTCTGCGGGGTCATGCCGGGACGGGCGAGCACGCGGGCGCGCTGCACGTCCTCGGGCGCGGAGACGACCACCACCATGTCGACGCTTTCGTGCCCGCCGCGTTCGAACAGGAGCGGGATATCGAACACAACCGCGGGCTTGTCGTGGTACCGTTCGAGAAAGGACGCGCGTCTGGCCGCCACCGCCGGGTGGACGATGGCTTCCAATCGGGCGAGGGCATCCTTGTCGGCGAAGACCTGTTGCCCGAGGCGGTCGCGGTCGACCCCTTGCTCGCACGTCGATCCGGGAAAGGCAGCTTCGATCGCAGGGACAAGCGCGCCGCCCGCTCCCTGCATCGCGCGCACCTCGGCATCGGCGTCGAATACCGGGATTCCGGCATCGGCAAACATCTGCGCGACGGTCGACTTGCCCATGCCGATACTACCGGTAAGGCCGATGATCGCAGGGCGAGTCATCGGGTCAGGATCTCGCGCAATTCGGCATCGTGATCGCGCGGAGCGGGCTGTCCGAAGAAGCGTTCAAAGGCGACCGCCGCCTGTCCGATCAGCATCGAAAGCCCGTCGATGGTACGGTGGCCGATTGCCCGCGCGCCTTGCAGGAACGCGGTGTCGAGCGGGGCGGTGACGATATCATAGGCGATGCTGCCCGGCGGGGCATGGCTCCAGTCGAAGGCGAGCGGCGGTTGCCCCTGCATCCCCAGCGACGAAGCGTTGATGACGAGATCGCAGCACGCTTCGCGGTCGTCGAAGGGGAAATCGGTCGGGTCCGCGAAATGGGCGAGGTCAATCGCGTGATGCTCGCCCTTGGGCGCCAGTTCATCGAGCAGCGCGCGCGCCTTGGCAGGATCGCGGCCTGCCACCACGAGCGTGAAGCCGTGGCCCGCCAGCGCAGTAATGATCGCTCGCGCCGCGCCGCCAGTGCCGAGGATCCGGGCCATGCGGAAGTAGTGGGTTTGCGCGAGGTCTGCGGACAGTGGTTCAAGGAAGCCTGCTGCATCGGTGTTGTAGCCGACTAGCTTCAAGCCCTCGCGCACCACAGTGTTGACGGCCCCGATGCTCTGGGCAAGCGGGTCGATCCGATCAAGTAACGGCATTACGGCCTGCTTGTGCGGCATGGTGACGTTGCAACCGACCCAGTCGCCATCGGTCGAGGCTAAAGGGAAGTATGCCTCAAGAGCCTCCATTTGTTTCTCGACCAGAAATGCTCTGTATTCGGCGTCGATCCCGAGCTTGCCGAGCCAGAAATTGTGGATCGTCGGCGATTTGGACTGAGCGATGGGGTCGCCGATGACTTCGGCATAGGGGCGGGTCATGCGAGCAACACTCCCGCCTCGCGCAGTGCGCCCAGCAGCGGCAGTAGCGGCATCCCGAGTACCGTGAACTGGTCGCCCTCGATCCGGTCGAACAATTGCACCCCCGGCCCCTCGATCCGGAACGCGCCGACTGTGTGGCCGATTTCGGGCCACTCGAGGCTCAGGTAGTGCGCGATGAAATCCTCCGACAGATCGCGCACGTGCAGGCGCGCAATGCTGGCATGGCTCCACTCGCATCCGCCGTCTTTCACCAGAGCGGCGGCGCTGTGGAGCTCCATCACCTTGCCCGAGAAGAACCGCAGATGCTCGCCCGCTTCCTCGGCCGAGCGCGGCTTGTCGAACCGCCGACCACCAGCGACCACCAGCGAATCCGACCCCAGCACCAGTGCGCCGGAATGCAGCGCGGCCACCGCCGCCGCCTTGGCGACAGCCAGCGCCTCGGCCACCTCACCGGGAGCCGCGCCCGCAAGGCCCACCTCAACCGCGCGTTCGTCAATGTCGGCAGGCACCGCTTCGTAAGCCACACCGGCGGCATCCAGCATCGCCCGGCGCGAGGCGGATTTGCTGGCGAGGATCAGGCGCGGCGCCGTCTCTCCGCTCATATCGGTTTCCCCACGCCGCCTTCGCTCGGCGGGCGGCGGTGGCGCTCCTGCGCCAGCCGGATGATTGCCGCCGCGGTCTCCTCGATCGAGCGGCGGGTGACGTCGATCACCGGCCAGCCATGATCGGCGAACATCCGCCGCGCGAACTGCAGCTCAGCCTTGACTCGGTCATTATCGACATAGGCGGTCTCGGTCGCCTCGTTCAGCGACAAAAGCCGGTTGCGGCGGATCTGCACCAGCCGTTCGGGGCTGGTGGTGAGGCCGACGACCAGCGGATGCCGCAGCCCGAACAGCGCAGGCGGCGGCGGGCTTTCCACCACCAGCGGAATATTGGCGACCTTGTAGCCGCGATTGGCGAGATAGATGCTGGTCGGGGTCTTGGACGACCGCGACACGCCGACCAGCATGATATCGGCCTCTTCCCAATCCTCGTACCCGATCCCGTCATCATGGGCGATGGTGTACTGGATCGCGTCGACGCGCTTGAAATAGCTTTCGTCCATCATGTGCTGACGGCCCGGACGGCCATGCGCCTCCTGCCCCAGCTGCGCTTCCAACGCGGCGGTCACCTGATCGAGCACCGCGACCGCTGGCAGGCCGAGATGGCGGCAATGCTCCTCCAGCCGCTTGCGGGTCTCGGGATTGACCAGCGTGTAGAGCACCAGCCCCGGATGCGCGGCGAGATCCGGCACGATCCGGTCGAGATGCTGAAGCGAGCGGACCATCGGCCAGAAATGGCGGCTGACATCGGGATCGTCGAACTGGGCCAGCGCCGCTTTCGCGATCATTTCCAGCGTCTCGCCGGTCGAATCCGATACCAGATGCAGATTGAGTCGGTTCATGCAGATTCGCGCTCGCGGTCGGTGCTCGGGCCAGACGTGGGGCTGTGGACAGAACCCTGCATAAACCACGGGAGAGCAGGGCTAACAAGCAGGGGAGCGATTATACTCCCCGCTGACAGGCATTTGGTGGGGGGTATTTGCGCACAGGGGACAAGTCTTGTCGACAGGCTGGGAAGAGTGGGGATAAAGCCTGCTTGACGTCGGTCCCTTGCGGATTCGGTGGGGGCATTCGGTCCTGTTCAGCTTGGGCACAATCCGGCAATTGCCGGTAATTCCCGCTATCCACAGGGCCAACAGACTCCATCAATCCTTTTATAATTAGATTAGTTTTGTTTAAAGGAACGCCATGCCCGGTCCGCTTCTCGATACGCTCAAAGGTGTCCGTCAGGACGTTGCCCCTGTCTGGCTGATGCGCCAAGCGGGACGCTATCTGCCTGAATATCGGGAACTTCGGGCCGAGAAGGGCGGCTTCCTCGAATTGGTTTATGATAGCGAAGCCGCGGCCGAGATCACTGTGCAGCCGATCCGGCGGTTCGGGTTCGATGGCGCGATCCTGTTTTCCGATATCCTGATCGTGCCGCACGCAATGGGGCAGGGGCTGACCTTTCAGGCGGGCGAAGGGCCGCACCTTTCGCCGACACTGCTGGAGACCGGGCTCGATAGCTTCACGCCTGCGTTCGAGCGCTTCGATCCGGTGTACGAGACCGTGCGCCGCACGCGGGCGCTGATCGGACCTGAGGTGACGATGCTCGGCTTTGCGGGCAGTCCGTGGACCGTCGCGACCTACATGATCGCAGGGCAGGGGTCGAAGGATCAGGGCCCGGCGCGGCTGCTGGCGTACCGCGATCCGGCGCATATGCAGGCGATCGTGGACGCCATCGTCGAAGTTTCGGTGACCTATCTGCGCGGACAGATCGATGCCGGGGCCGAAGCGGTGCAATTGTTCGATAGCTGGGCGGGTAGCCTTGCCCCCGACCAGTTCGAAAAGTGGGTGGTCGCGCCCAATGCGGCGATCACTGCGCAGCTTAAGGCTTCGCATCCCGATACCCCGGTGATCGGCTTTCCCAAGGGCGCGGGCGCAAAACTGCCGTCCTATGCGCGCGAAACCGGTGTGGACGCGGTGGGGCTGGACGAAACGCTCGATCCGGCTTGGGCGCATGCCAGCCTGCCTGCAGGCATGCCGGTGCAGGGCAACTTCGATCCGCTGCTGCTCGAAGCCGGCGGTCCGGCCATGGCCGAGCGGGTGCGCGCCATCGTCGCCGCGTTCGAGGATCGTCCGCATGTGTTCAATCTCGGCCATGGGATCGGACAGTTCACGCCGATCCCGCATGTCGAGGAACTGCTTGCGGCTCTGAGAGGTTAAGCACTGATGCAATCCGTCTTCCTCACCATCTATCCGTTCCTCAAGATTGGCCATGTCATCTTCATGGTGTTCTGGCTGGCGGGCCTGTTCATGCTGCCGCGCCAGTGCATCTACATGCTCGATCACGCGCCGGGTTCGGAAGGCGAGGCCAAGTGGGCGACCCGGATGGGCAAATTGCGCAAGATCATCCTCACTCCCAGCCTGATCATCGTCTGGGTGCTGGGGCTGGCGATGGCGTGGTCGGGCGGCTGGTTCAGCGACGGCTGGCTCCACGCCAAGCTGACGTTGGTGCTGGTGCTGACGGGCTATCACGGCTGGCTGGTGGCGCAAACCAAGAAGATGGCGCGAGGCGAGCGTCCGCTCACTGAAGGGCGGCTGCGAATGATCGGCGAGGTTCCCGGCCTGCTGCTCGTGCTGATCGTCGCACTGGTCTATCTGAAGCCGTTCTGAGACGGGCGGTGCCGTCCGCTCATTTCCGCGATTGACCGGACCGCACGGCGGTTCTATCCCGCGCTTGTTCATCCGGTGATCGGAGCGGTATCCCGCCTTCCGAAGGTCTGCTTTCTCCAAGCCCGGCCCCGCCACACGGGGCGCCTCTTTTCTCCAAAGAGGTACTGACCATCCGGCCACTCCTGCTTTCGGAAAATACCTATGCATCTCAAAGACCTCAAGCGAAAGACCCCGGCCGAACTGGTCCAGATGGCCGAGGAACTGGGCGTCGAAGGCGCCTCGACCATGCGCCGCCAGGATCTGTTGTTCAGCATCCTGCGCGAACTGGCCGAGGACGAGGAATACGAAGAAAAGATCATGGGCATCGGCACCATCGAGGTGCTGCAGGACGGTTTCGGCTTCCTGCGCTCGCCCGAGGCGAACTATCTCGCCGGGCCGGACGATATCTATGTCTCGCCCAACCAGGTCCGCCGTTGGGGCCTGCGCACCGGTGACACGGTCGAAGGCGAAATCCGCGCCCCGCGCGAAGGCGAACGCTATTTTGCGCTCACCACCCTCGCCAAAGTCAATTTCGACGATCCCGATGCGGTGCGCCTGCGCACCAATTTCGATAACCTCACGCCGCTCTATCCGGACGAGAAGCTGACGCTCGACAGCCTCGACCCGACGGTGAAGGACAAGAGCGCCCGTGTCATCGACATCATCGCGCCGCAGGGCAAGGGCCAGCGCGCGCTGATCGTCGCCCCGCCGCGGACGGGTAAGACCGTGCTGCTGCAGAACATTGCCAAGGCGATCACCGACAACCACCCCGAGGTGTTCCTGATCGTCCTGCTGGTCGACGAACGGCCCGAGGAAGTTACCGACATGCAGCGGAGCGTGAAGGGCGAGGTGATCTCCTCGACCTTTGACGAACCCGCCAACCGCCACGTGCAGGTTGCTGAAATGGTGATCGAAAAGGCCAAGCGTCTGGTCGAACACAAGCAGGACGTGGTGATCCTGCTCGATTCGATCACGCGTCTGGGCCGGGCCTACAACACCGTGGTTCCCTCTTCAGGCAAGGTGCTGACCGGCGGTGTGGATGCCAACGCGCTCCAGCGTCCCAAGCGGTTCTTCGGCGCGGCGCGTAACATCGAGGAAGGCGGCAGTCTCTCGATCATCGCCACCGCGCTGATCGACACCGGCAGCCGGATGGACGAGGTCATCTTCGAAGAGTTCAAGGGTACCGGCAACTCGGAAATCGTGCTCGACCGGAAGGTTTCGGACAAGCGCATCTTCCCCGCATTGGATGTCGGCAAATCCGGCACCCGCAAGGAAGAACTGCTGGTCGAAAAGGACAAGATGTCCAAAATGTGGGTGCTGCGTCGCATCCTGATGCAGATGGGCACCGTAGATGCGATGGAATTCTTGCTCGACAAGATGAAGGATTCCAAGACCAACGACGATTTCTTCGATACGATGAATCAATAGGCAAGTGCACGCCGGGGGGCGTGCCATCGGGACGACAACGGACGGGTCGGGAAAAGTGCTAAGCCAGTATCTCTATATCAGCACCGCGCCGACTCTGCTGCGCGAAGAAGTCGACGCGATCCTCGCTACCAGCGAGCGCAACAATCCGGCGCGCGGTATCACCGGGCTGCTGCTGTTCAACGGTCGCAACTTTCTTCAGTTGCTCGAAGGGCCGGAGGGTGAGGTCAATGCGCTGATGGAGACGATCTTTGCCGATCCGCGGCACAGCGGCGTCTCGGTGCTCGACCGGCGCGGGATCGCGCAGCGCACCTGTCCGGACTGGGCGATGAAGCGCGTGATGATCGCCGAAAGCATCGCCAGCCGACGCGAAATGCTCGAAGGCGAGCTGCCCGAGGGCCTCGATCCCGAAGTGCGCAAGATGATCATGAATTTTGCGGTGCTGAACTAGCGGCTAATGCTGGTGCGGCACGTTGTTCTGACGGGCGCACCGGGAGCGGGCAAAACCACCTTGTTACAGGCCGCAGCGGATGCGGGCCTTGCGACTTCGCCCGAAGTTGCTCGCGATTTGCTGAAGGTACCGGGCGGGATGGCGTTGCGGGCCGATGATCCGCTGGCATTTGCAGATGCGATGCTGACCGCGCATCTCCGTGAATTCGATCGGTTTGCCGACTATAGGGAGCCTGTTGTTTTCGACCGCGGTTTTCCGGATGTGGCGGGTTTTCTCGACGTTGCGGGTTTGGCTGTGCCGCGCTCCATCGATGAGGCTTGCCGCCAGGTGCGATACAATGGTTTGATTCTGCGCGCTCCGGCATGGGAGGAAATCTACCGGTCGGATAGCGAACGGATACAGGACTTCGCCGAGGCGGTGGAGAGTGACGCGGCGGTTACAGCGGCGTGGCGACGTTACGGCTACACCATCGAGGACTTGCCACTTGCTCCGGTGGCCGAGCGCCTAGCGTTCCTGCTCGACAGGATTTGATACCTTCGGCGCCTCCAACTGCGCTGCCATCACGTCCCAGACCTTGTTGATCGCCTTCAGCGGTCGTACCATCACCTTAAAATCGCTGATCTTCCCATTTTCGTCGAAGCGGATGATATCGACCCCGTTGATCGCGATGCCATCGATCGCGGTGACAAATTCGAGCATCACCTCGTCCCCGTCCACCAGCTCGCGGACATAGCGGAAAGCATCGTTCCCCAGCACCTGCGCGGCGGCGGCGAGGTAGGCCAGCACCACCGGCTTGCCGACCTGCGGGGTGTGGACCACCGGCGAATGGAACACCGCATCATCGGCGAGCAGCGCTGACAGGAGGGCAGGATCGCTCCCACCCTCCATATAGGCGTGCCAGCGGGTGAGCCCCTCGTGCTGCTTGTCGTCCGTGCTCACCCCAGATGATCGGCAAAGAAGGCGGCAGTCCGGCTGTCGGCGAGGGTGGCGGCGGCTTCGTCCCGGCGTTTGCCGGTCTCGGTGGCGAAGCCGTGGTCGAGCCCCTCGTAATCGTGCAGAGTCACGCGCGGGTGATCGTCCAATCCCGCATGCATCGCCGCCTGTGTTTCACGTGAAACAAAGCCGTCTTCGGTCGGGACGTGCAGCATCAGCGGATTGGCGATGGCGTGCTTCTCGCCCAGCAATCCGTCGATCCCGACGCCGTAATAGCCGACGCTCGCATCGATATCGGTGCGCGCTGCGGTCATGTAAGCGAGCCGCCCTCCGAGGCAGTAGCCGACACAGCCAACCTTCACCACGCCCAACGAACGCCGGATGTGGTGGATGGTCGCCTCGATATCGCGGATGCCGGCGTCCTGGTTGAATTTGCCCATCATCTCGAGCGCCGTCTGGAACTCGGCCTCGACGTCGGGATCGAATTCGACGCCGGGTTCAAGCCGCCAGAACAGATCCGGCGCAACTGCGAGGTATCCGTCCGCTGCCAGCTTGTCGCACTTTCTGCGGATGCCGGGGTTCACCCCGAAAATCTCCTGAATGACGATGATGGCGGCCTTGGGTGTGCCTTCGGGCCGGGCGACATAGGCACCGAAACTGGACCCGCCATCTTCATTGGCGCCTTCAAGGGTGGGGATGGTCTCGTTGAGGCTCATGATGTCTCTCTCCGTCACGGGGGGAATGGTGTGGGCCGAACCCTATCTCTTGCCTTGCTGGGCTGCCAAGCCCAAATGGACAGGGAGACAGGAGGATGCGCCATGAAGATCACGATCGAAGTCGACTGCACGCCCGAGGAAGCCCGCAGTTTCATGGGGCTGCCCGACGTGAGCGCGGCCAACAATGTCTATGTCGAGAATATCGCCAAAGCCATGCAGGGTGTCTCCAACCCCGATCAGTTGCAGCAATATGCGCAGGCACTGGCGCCGATGGGGCAGGTGGGCCTGAAGATGTTCCAGAGCTTCGTCGAAAGCGGGATGAAGGCCGCGTCCGGTTCCAGCGGGCGCTCCGGCGATGGGCCAAAGGGCGCCGACTAGTTCCGCGACGATGAATGCATTCCCGACGATTTTCGCGCTGTCGAGCGGTGCGCCGCCTTCGGCCATCGGCGTGGTCCGGATGTCCGGGCCGCAGGCGAGGGCGGCATTGACGGCGCTGGCGGGCAGGTTGCCGGAGCCGCGCCGTGCTTCGCTGGTCAAACTGCGCGATGCGGACGGGGCCTTGCTCGACGAGGCGCTGGCGCTGTGGTTTCCGGGCCCGAACACCGCGACAGGCGAGGATCTGGCTGAATTGCACTGCCACGGCGGGCGGGCGGTGATCGCTGCAGTGGAGGCGGCGCTGGCGGCGCTCCCCGGCTTGCGCCGTGCCGAACCGGGTGAATTCACCCGCCGTGCCTTCGCCAACGGCCGGATTGATCTCGCTGAAGCCGAGGGGCTGGCCGATCTGCTCACCGCCGAAACCGAACTGCAGCGCGCTGCCGCGCTGGCGAATGCGGGCGGGGCCTTGTCGCGGCAGGTGGAGGATTGGCGCGCTCACGTGCTGGCGCTGTCCGCCGAAATCGAGGCGGTGCTGGACTTTTCGGACGAGGAGGACGCACTCGACCTCCCGGAAAGTTTCACGTGGAATATTGCCGCACTGGCAACCGCGCTGGGCGAATGGCTGGCTCGCCCGCGCTCGGAACGGTTGGGGGAGGGGTTCCGGGTGGTCTTGGCTGGACCGCCCAACGCGGGAAAATCGACTTTATTTAACGCTCTGATCGAGAGTGAGGCGGCGATAACGTCGCCCATCGCCGGGACGACACGCGATGTGATCGAACGGTCGGTGGGCATTGGGGGCGTCCCGTTGACTTTCGTCGACACGGCGGGCCTGCGGGATGGGGCCGTGTCGGACAACATTGAGGCTATCGGTATTGACCGTGCGCGTGCCGAACTGGCGCGTGCCGATCTGGTGCTTTGGTTGGGGCCAGAGGGCGAAGGTCCCGATGGTGGCTGGGAGATCGCCGCGCAGGCTGACCGCTCAGACTTCGAGGGCAAGGCGACAGCGCGGTTTACGGTTTCGGCGACAACCGGTGGGGGGCTCGGAGCCCTAAAGTCGGCCCTGGTCGATGTGGCGCGGGGAGCTCTGCCCAAGCCCGGCGAAGCCGCGCTCAATGCTCGCCAGCATGTGCGGTTGGCTGAAACGGCCGAGGCGTTGGCGGCGGCGGAGAGGCTCACCGACCCGCTGCTGATCGCGGAAGAACTGCGCCGCGCGCGGCTCGCCCTTGATCGCCTGATTGGCCGCGCGACCACCGAGGATATGCTCGACACGCTGTTCGGGCGCTTCTGCATCGGCAAGTGAACGGCACGACACGCAATGTTTCACGTGAAACATTTCGCCAGCCCAAACCGCCAATGTTTCACGTGAAACATTTTGACCAGTGAAACGGCTTTGACGATGTCGCTAACAGGCCCTATTCGCGCCGTCATGCACCCTTTTGATGTTCTTGTTATCGGCGGCGGTCACGCCGGGGTCGAGGCCGCTTGTGCAGCGGCGCGGATGGGTGCGCGCACGGCACTGGTCAGCTTCGATCTGCACGCGATAGGCGCAATGAGCTGCAACCCGGCGATCGGCGGCTTGGGCAAGGGCCATCTGGTGCGCGAGGTCGATGCGCTCGACGGGGTGATCGGGCGTGCGGCGGATGCGGGCGCAATCCATTACCGGATGCTCAACCGGTCCAAGGGCAGCGCTGTATGGGGTCCGCGCGTGCAGGCCGACCGGGTGCGCTTCAAGGGGGCGGTGCAGGGAATTGTGCGCGCGCAGACAAACCTGACGCTGATCGAGGGCGAGGCTGCCGCGCTGGTGCTGAAGGGCGGGGTGGTCGCCGGACTGGAACTCGCCGACGGCACAATCTTGGAATCCGGGCGGGTCATCCTGTGCACCGGCACTTTCCTTGGCGGGGTGCTGTTCCGGGGCGAGGAGCGTTTCGAGGGAGGACGCATCGGCGAGAATGCGGCCAAGAGGCTTGCACAGCAGCTTCGCGCTGCCGATTTGCCGATGGCGCGGCTCAAGACCGGTACACCGCCCCGGCTCGACGGGCGCACTATCGATTGGGCAGTGCTGGAGGAACAGCCTTCGGATAGCGAGAGCTGGACAATGTCTCCGCTCACTCCGCGCCGGATTAACCCGCAGGTGTTTTGTGCAATCACCCGCACCACGCAGGCGGGGCATGCTGCCATCCGCGCCAATCTCCATCGGTCGCCGCTGTTTTCCGGCGCGATCGGGGCTGCCGGGCCGCGCTACTGCCCCTCGATCGAGGACAAGATCCACCGCTTCGGCGACCGCGAGGGCCATCAGGTGTTTCTGGAGCCGGAGGGGTTGGATACGCACATCGTCTACCCCAACGGCATCAGCACCTCGCTGCCGGTTGATGTGCAGGAGAAAGTGGTGCGCACCATGCCGGGCTGTGCGCAGGCCCAAATCGTGCAACCGGGTTATGCGGTGGAATATGATCACATCGATCCTCGTGCGCTGACTCCCGATCTGCAGGTGCGGGCGATTCCTGGCCTCTATTGCGCAGGGCAGATCAACGGCACCACCGGTTACGAGGAGGCTGCCGCGCAGGGCCTCGTTGCGGGTTTCGAGGCGGCCGCTGCGGCGCTCGGCAAGGCGGCACCTGTGCTCGACCGGGCCAACGCCTATATCGCGGTGATGGTCGATGATCTGACCTTGCAGGGCGTGTCGGAACCCTACCGTATGCTCACCGCCCGCGCCGAATACCGTCTCCGCCTGCGGGCTAACAACGCGGCGACCCGTCTGACCGGAGTGGGGATCGCGGCGGGTTGCGTGGGTAAAGAACGCCGCGCGTGGTTCGAACGGCGTGAAGAAATGCGCGCAATGTTTCACGTGAAACATTCGCAGAAGGTCCACGCGCGCGAACTTGCCGATGCCGGCCTGCCGGTGCGCCGCGATCATGGTGAGAAGCCGCTCGCCGAATGGCTGCGCTACGATGGGGTGACACCCGCAGGACTCGCCCCTTGGCTGGGCGAAGTCACGGCGCTCGACCCGCTGCTGGCCGAGGAAATGGCCGAGGATGCGGCCTATGCGCCCTACCTTGCCCGGCAGGATTCCGAACTGCGCGATCTGCGCGCCAGTGAGGCGCTGCCCTTGGCATTGGACTTCCCCTATGCCGAGGTGCCGGGCCTCTCCAACGAGATGATCGAGCGCCTGACCAAGGCTGCACCAGGGACACTGGCTGCGGCGGGCAGGGTGCCGGGGGTGACGCCGGCGGCGCTCTCGGCCCTGCTGGTCCATGCTCGGCGCCACCTTGCGAACGGACAGCGTGCCGCGTGATCGCCACCGAAGCAGAGGCCAGCGCATATGTCGCCGGACTGACCGATGATGCGGGCATGGTCCGGCTCGAGGCCTTCGCCGCATTGGTGCTTGACGAGAACCAGCGTCAGAACCTGATCGCCAAACCCACCGAGCCACATATCTGGCGGCGCCATATTGCCGATTCGGCGCAGCTGATCGCAAATGTTTCACGTGAAACATTGGGCCCGAACGCTGCCGGACCTTGGCTCGACCTGGGAAGCGGGCCGGGGTTTCCAGGGCTGGTGATCGCGTCGCTGTGTCCGAATATGCCTGTGGTGCTGGTTGAGTCTCGTGCGCGGCGCGTGGAATTCCTCGAAAAATGCATCGCGGCGCTCGAACTGCGGAAATGCCGGGTCGAGGGCCAACGGCTGGAGCGGGTAACACCCTTCGCCGCCCGCGCCATTTCCGCCCGTGCATTCGCCCCCTTGCCGAAGCTCCTCAGCTTGTCCGCACCCTTCTCCACTGCGACGACTGCTTATGTCTTGCCCAAGGGGCGCTCTGCGGCGCAGGAGTTGGAGGCGCTGAAACCTTCGATTCGAGCAATGTTTCACGTGAAACATTCCTTGACCGATCCCGATGCGGGAATCATTGTGAAGGTCTGACACGCTGCACATGCCCGAAGCGCCCGATTCAAGGCGATTTCGGCTGCGGGAAGGATGGAATAGCCATGCTCACTATCGCGATTGCCAATCAGAAGGGCGGCGTGGGCAAGACCACCACCGCGATCAACATCGCCACGGCCATGGCGGCTACGGGCTGGCGCACGCTGCTGATCGATCTCGATCCGCAGGGCAACGCCTCGACCGGGCTGGGCGTGCAGGCCGCTTCGCGTGAAGTTTCGAGTTATGACCTGCTGGTCGATGAGGTCGCGCTATGTGATGCCATCGTCCCGACCAGCATTCCGCGGCTCGACATCGTACCCGCAACAGTGGACCTCAGCGGGGCCGAAGTGGAATTGGTATCGGTCGAGGATCGCACTTCGCGTCTGCGCCATGCGCTGGAAAACCACTCCGGCCATGATATCGCGTTCATTGACTGCCCGCCTTCGCTGGGCCTGCTGACGCTCAACGCGCTGTGCGCCGCCGATACGCTGCTGGTGCCGCTGCAGTGCGAATTTTTCGCGCTGGAGGGATTGAGCCAGCTGCTCCAGACAGTCGATCAGGTGCAGCAGCGTTTTAATCCGCGGCTGGGTATTATTGGCATTGCCCTGACAATGTTCGATCGCCGCAACCGGCTGACCGATCAGGTGTCCGACGATGTGCGCGATTGTCTCGGCAAGCTGGTGTTCGAAACCGTCATCCCCCGCAATGTGCGTCTGTCCGAAGCGCCGAGCCACGGGCTGCCCGCACTGATCTATGACCAGCATTGCACCGGCAGCCGCGCCTATATGGCATTGGCGCGCGAATTGATCGGGCGCTTCCCCGCAGAAAGGCAAGCCGCATGAGCGAAGATACCAACCAAACCGTTGATATTGCCCCAACATCGCGCGCTCCGGCGGACAAGCCGAGGCGACTTGGCAAGGGGCTCGGTGCACTGCTGGGCGAGACCCGGCGCGAGGAGCCGCTGGTCCGGCGCGAGGAACCGGCCGATGCGGCCGCACCGGGGACTACGGCCTTGCGGATGCTGGCGCTTGCCACGATCAAGCCGCTGCCGGGCAACCCGCGCAAGCATTTCGACGAGACCGCGCTGGATGAACTGGCAGCTTCGATCGCAACACGTGGGGTGATTCAGCCGATCATCGTGCGGCCCCATCCCCAAGGCACCGGCTACCAGCTGGTGGCGGGCGAGCGCCGCTGGCGTGCGGCGCAGAAGGCGCGTCTGCACGAGATTCCGGCGCTGGTCCGCACCCTGACGGACCGCGAGGTGATGGCGCTGGCGCTGATCGAGAACCTCCAACGCGAGGATCTCAACCCGGTTGAGGAAGCGCGCGCCTATCATCGTCTGTCCGAGGATGAGGGAATGATCCAGGTCGACATCGCCAAAATGGTCGAAAAATCGCGCAGCCATGTCGCCAACATGATGCGGCTGATGACGCTGCCCGATCCGGTGCTCGATCTGGTCGAGCAGGGCAAGCTCAGCACGGGCCATGTCCGCGCGCTTATCGGGCGGCCCGATGCCGCGCATCTGGCGGAAATCGCAGTGGCCGAGGGGCTGTCCGTGCGCGACATGGAAGGCCTGACCCGCAAGGCCGGCAAGGCCACCGCTGCCCGCGCTGCCGGCCCCCGCGCCGACCCGGCGGAAAACGCCGACATCCTCGCCGTGCAGCATCATCTTGAGGAATTTCTAGGACTTGGCGTGCGGATCAAACCCGAAGTCGATCCGCGCAAGGGCACGATCACGATCCGCTACACCACGCTCGATCAGCTCGATCTGGTGTGCCAGCGCCTCACCGGCGGCGAGTTCTAAGCACGCCCACGCCGCCTTCCGCATGGCCAAAAGCCCCGAAAGTCGCACGGTGCGACTTTCGGGGCTTCCTGTGCCTGCCGTCGTGGCAGAGGAAAGAGGTTAGCGGTCGGCCTTGATCAGTTTGGGCGAGGGGCGCGCTGCCGGGATCTCGCGGACAGTGCCGGGAACAGTGTAGTTCTCGTATCGCACCGTCTCGCGCACCACCACCTGCTGCTGCTGTTCGCTGCGCACCGGCACCATCACGACCTGCTGCGGCGGGGCATAGGAATAGCCGTAGCTGGCCGGGTAGCCATAATTGTAAGCATAGCCCGGCGCCGGCGCATAGGGGATCTCGCGTGCGGCGATGCGCGGGCCCGGCGCGCCGTATTGCGACAGGTAGCTGTCGAGCGCGGCTTCGCAATCGTAGCGGTTCTTGTCGCGATCCCCGCCGAACAGGCTGCCGATCAATCCGCCGAGCAGGCCCCCGCCGCCAACGCCGAGCACCGTCCCGAGAACGCGGTCGCCTGCACCGGCGATCTCGTAACCGGCAAATCCGCCTGCCACCGCGCCGAGAAGGCCGCCGATGATGCGGCCGGTATCGTCGCGGTTGTGCCCTGCGGTGCGGCGGCGGCATTCCTCGACCCACTGATCGCGTTCGAACACTGCGGGCGTATAGGCAGCAGCGGGCGCATAATGCACCGGCGCTGTTTGCGCGTAACCCTGCGCCATTGCTGCCTGCGCCGCCGCCGGAGCCGCGCGCGGCGCATCGATCCGGCGGGTGCGGGTGATGGTCTCCACCCCGTCAATTCCGACGATGGTTTCGGTCTCAGTGGTGGCGGTCATCACCGGAGCGGTACGGTATTCTGCCGGCAGCGCCTGAACCTCAGCCTGATCCATTGGTGCCAGCGGCGGCAAATCGCTGTAATTCTGCGCATTTGCTGTTCCCGAAAGGGCAAGCGCAGGCAGCATGAATCCAAGCATTGTGAGCGGACGGATGGGCAGGCGCGTGGGCATTGGCAGATTCCCCCTGAAGCGGCCGCGCGCGGACATGGCGCGCAAACCGATGGTTAGCAAAACCTTACCATCGACTCGCGCCCGTCCCCAAGCAGTGCTGAGGGCGCTGTCCCGTTTCGGGCCGTTAATTACGGGAATTCTGTCAGATACGGTCGGAAAGCAACGCAGCCAGTCCCTCGATCCCTTCGGCATCAATCGCGCCGAAGCGGGCAGGCGAGGGGCTGTCGAGATCGATCACCGCGATCACCGCCCCGTCGCGCAGCACCGGCACCACCAGTTCCGATCGGCTCGCCGCGTCGCAGGCAATGTGGCCGGGGAAGGCGTGGACATCCGCGACAAGTTGCGTTGCGCGACTTTCCGCCGCCGCGCCGCATACCCCTGCGCCAAACGGGATGCGGATGCAGGCGGGGCGGCCTACGAACGGGCCGAGCACCAACTCACTGCCTGATCCGACTTTGGTTGGCGCGGTGCGGTAGAACCCGGCCCAGTTGAGATCGGGCAGAAACTCCCACAACAGCGCGGCGACATTGGCCATGTTGGCGATCCCGTCCGGCTCGCCCGCGGTCAGCGCATCGGCCGCGCGGAGCAGTTCGCGGTGGACCTCTGCCGGGTCAAGTGCAGCATCGGGCTTGAAATCATACATCGTCAGCGGGCCTTTTCCATCGCTTGCCAGTTGCCGCCGGGGCACGGCGGCTCTATCTCCCTCCACATGGCACTCTCCCGCAAAATCGCAATCGCTGTCGTCGTCGTCGTCCTGCTGGTCGGCGCTGCTCTGTTTTGGCTGTCCCGCGGCGATACCGCCGATCTTTCGGTCGAGGAAGTCGCCGGGACGGATCCGGTTTTGCAGGAACCTGCCGCCGAAAGCTTCCCCACCGTCAAGATCGCCGAGCCGGTGGGCTGGGCCGCGGACGAAAAGCCGGAAGCCGCCGCCGGGCTGGAGGTCATGCGCTTTGCCGAGGGGCTGGATCATCCGCGCGTGATCTACACCCTGCCCAATGGCGATGTGCTGATTACGCTGACCCGCGCTCCGGCGAGGGAGAACGAGGCCAGCGGCATTATGGCGACGATCCGTGGCTGGATCGAAGGCATTTTGTTCGCCAAAGCCGGATCGGCGGGCGAATCTGCCAACCAGATCCTGCTGCTGCGCGACACCGACGGCGATGGCGCTGCCGAAACGCAGCAGGTGCTGCTCGAAGAAGGTCTCGATTCGCCGTCGGGGATGGCCTACCACGACGGCACGCTGTATGTTGCCAATCACAACGCCGTGCTGGCGTTTCCCTACACGCTCGGCACCGACCGGGTCACCAGCACCCCGCGCAAGTTGATGGACCTGCCCGGCGGCGGCGGCCACTGGATGCGCAATCTTGCGCTTTCGCCCGACGCCAGCAGCCTGTTCGTCGCGGTCGGATCGGTCAGCAATATCGGCGAGCAGGGGATGGACATCGAAGCGGGCCGCGCGATGATCTGGGAATATGATCTGGAGGCCGGTCGCCAGCGCCAGTTCGCCGTCGGCCTGCGCAATCCCAACGGGATGGATTTCAGCCCCTGGACCGGCGAGCTGTGGGTCACGGTGAACGAGCGCGACATGCTCGGTTCCGATCTGGTGCCCGATTACCTCACCAATGTCCCGGTCGGCGCGCAATACGGCTGGCCGTGGATCTATTACAAGAACAACTTCGACCGCCGGGTTGAAGCGCCGATGCCGCAATTTCTGCAGGAATATGTCCGCAATCCCGAATACGCGCTGGGGCCGCATGTCGCGGCGTTGGGCTTCGTGTTCAGCAGCGAAGGCCACGTGATGGGCGAAAACTTCGCCAGCGGCGCATTCGTGGCGCGGCATGGTTCCTGGAACCGTAAGCCGCCTTCGGGTTATGACGTGGTTTATGTGGAATTCGATGCGCGCGGCAACCCGGTGGGTAAGCCGCAGCCGGTGTTGACCGGGTTCCTCACAGGCGAGGGCACCACCCGAGGGCGGCCGACCTGGGTCGAATGGGCAGAAGACGGCGCGCTGCTGGTGTCGGACGATACCGCCGGGGTCATCTGGCGGGTGCGTTCACCCTCGGCCTCGCCCGCGCCCGCGATTGCCCGGTTGCAGAGCGATCCGCTGCGTCCGCAGAGCGAGCTGCGCGATCCGCGCGCGGTGTTCGAGGAGGATTACCTGCGCGAGCAGGCCGGGCAGCCTAACTAGAGGCGTTTCCCCGCCCGCCCCGCGAGTTCGGTGGCGAATTGCAGCGCCGTGCGGCCGGATCGATTGCCGCGCTGAATCGCAAAGGCCATCGCCTCCTCCGCGTCGAAGCTGAGGCCAAGCGGGGTGGTGTAGCCTGCGAGGATCGCAAGATAGGTGTCCTTGTCCGCCGGGTGGAAGCCCAGCGTCAGCCCGAACCGGTCGGCCAGCGCCAGCGCATCGTCACGCTCGTCGCGTTCGTGTAGCGCGGCGGATGTATCCTCACGCATGGTGATCGCTCGGCGGTTCGCGGTTATCGCAATCCGGATATGCGCCGGACGCGGGGCGACGCCGCCGTCGAGCAGGCTGCGCAGAGCCAGCATCTCGGCCCGGTCATTGTCGCCGAAGCCCAGATCGTCGATGAACAGCAGAAAGGCGCGGGGTTGCTGCGCCAGTTCGGCGATCAGCGCCGGAAAGCTGGCCAGCGTGCTCGGGGCAAGCTGCACCAGTGCCAGCGCCTGCGGGCTCTCCGCCTGCACATCGGCCACAGCGGCGCGCACGAGTGCCGATTTGCCCATACCGCGCGCGCGCCATAGCAGCACGTCATGCGCCGCCGCGCCCCTCGCGAGCCGGGCGCAATTGTTGCGCAGCGCGACTTTCTGCGCGTCGATCCCGTGCAGTCCCTCCAACGGTAGCGCGTCCATCGACGGCACGGCCCGCGCCCGCTCGCCTTCCCACACATAGGCGGGATGCGCGAGCCAGTCGGTCGGTGGCAAAGGCGGGGGCGCCATGCGCTCCAGCGCAGCGGCGATCCGTTCCCAAACCTCGGCCCCTTCGGCCACCTTAGCCCACCAGCGCTTCGGCCGGGAGCGCGTAAAGGCCATCGGCTCCTGCGGTTGCGCCTGCCTTCAGACCCGCCGCTTCGGGCACGATCCGGTCGAGGAAGAACCGCACCGTAACCGGCTTGCTCGCGGCCAGAGCCGGGGCTGCGCCTGCCGCCACCGCTGCGGCCTGCTTCATCAGCTGCCAGCCTGCGACCGTAACCGCGGCCATGGTGCAGAACGGCACGCTGCCTGCAAGCCGATCGTCGAGGCTCGCTTCGCTCTGCATCCAGCGCGCGATGGCGGCGCAATCCTTGGCGATGGACGCTAGCGCCGCTTCCCCGACGGCTTCGCGGGCGATGGTTTCGAACAGCGTCACCATTGCCTCGCCCCCGTCGAGGCCCAGCTTGCGGGTCACGAGATCGGCGGCCTGGATTCCGTTGGTGCCTTCATAGATCGGAGCAATGCGCGAATCGCGCCAGTGTTGCGCTGCGCCGGTTTCCTCGACGAAGCCCATCCCGCCGTGGATCTGGATGCCGATGCCCGCCACCTCCACGCCGATATCGGTGCCCCACGCCTTGATCAGCGGCACGACGATCTCGGCGCGGTTCTTCGCCGCCGCATCACCCAGAGTGCCGCGATCGACCTGGCCAGCGCAGTAGTACAGTAGCGCGCGGCTGCCCTCGGTCAGCGCCTTCATCCGCAGGATCATGCGGCGCACGTCGGGATGCTCGATGATTGCCACAGCGGTCTTGTCGGGCGCGCCGGCGCGCGCCGATTGCACCCGGTCGCGGGCATAGGCGAGCGCCTGCTGCGTGGCGCGCTCGCCAATCTGCACGCCCTGGTTGCCGACATTGATGCGGGCGTTGTTCATCATCGTGAACATCGCCGCCAGCCCCTTGTTTTCGTGGCCGACCAGCTCGCCGATGCAGTCTCCGTTGTCGCCGTAGCTCATGACGCAGGTGGGCGAGGCGTTGATGCCCAGCTTGTGTTCGATGCTGACGCAGCGCAGGTCATTATGCGGCCCGAGCGATCCGTCGTGGTTCACATGATACTTGGGCACGACGAACAGGCTGATCCCGCGCGACCCCTCGGGCGCGCCGGGCAGCCGCGCCAGCACCAGATGGATAATATTGTCCGCGAGATCATGCTCGCCCCAGGTGATGTAGATCTTCTGCCCGGTGATCTTGTACTGGCCCGCGTAAGGCCCCTCCGTGATCGGTTCGGCCGTGGTCCGCAGCGCGCCGACATCGCTGCCTGCACCCGGCTCGGTCAGGTTCATCGTTCCCGACCAGCGCCCGCTGACGAGATCGGGAAGGTACTTTGCCTGCTGATCCTTCGACCCGTGATGCTCCAGCGCCTCGATTGCGCCGACCGAGAGCATGGGGAGCAGCGTGAACGCCATATTGGCCGCGCCGAGGTTCTCCAGCACGTTGCACGACAGCGTGAAGGGCAAGCCCTGTCCGCCGAATGCTTCGGGCGAGGCAATCGCGTTCCAGCCCTGCTCGACATAGGCGTTATAGGCTTCCCGGAACCCGTCCGGCAGGCGCACCACGCCGTTTTCGAGCTTCGCGCCTTCGAGATCGCCGACGCGGTTGAGCGGAGCGAATTCGCCTGCCGCGAATTGCCCCACGCCTTCGACGATGGCTTCGACCAGATCGGGCTCGGCATGGGCGAAGCGTTCGCTTTGCGCCAGTTCCTCGATTCCGGCATTAACGCGGATGGCGAGCAGCTGGTCGGCGGTCGGCGGGGTATAGGGGGTCACTTCGGGGGTGTCCTGTGAAGCTGGCGTGAGGGAGGCGATGAGTGCCCCGCACTTGGCAGGGCGGCCGCCAGTCTATAGCGCGAGGGGCATGAGCGGCAAGAACGTTACGGACATGGTGCTGGCAGACGCCGCAGGGATAGCGCGCGCGGCCCGAATCCTCGAATCGGGCGGGCTGGTCGCGGTGCCGACCGAGACGGTCTATGGCCTTGCTGCGCGGGCGGATAGCGCCGACGCTGTAGCGAAGATCTACGCCGCAAAGGGACGTCCGGATGTCAATCCGCTGATCGTGCATGTGCGGGATGCGGCGCAGGCGGAGCGGTTCGGGGAATTTTCCGGAGCCGCGCGCCGGCTGGCGGAGCGCGAGTGGCCGGGACCGCTTACCCTGGTGGTGCCGCGCCGCGGCGACTCCGGGCTCGCCCCCGCCGTCACGGCAGGCTTGCCGACCATCGCCATACGCGCGCCACAGCATCCGGTGATGCGCGCCCTGCTTCAGGCGGTGAACTTCCCGCTTGCCGCGCCTTCGGCCAACCGCAGCGGCTTCATCAGCCCCACTTGCGCCGAGCACGTCCTTGCCTCGCTCGACGGGCGGATCGACCTCGTGCTGGATGGCGGCCCGTGCGAGGACGGCGTGGAATCGACGATCCTGCTGATCGATACTGCGGGCGTATGGTACGAGCTCAGGCCCGGGCCGATCTGGCTTCCCGCCCTGAACGATATTCACTTCGATCCCCACAAGCCCGTCGAGATTCGTCGCGCGAAAGAGGAGCGGGGTATCGAAGCTCCCGGCCAGCTCGCCAGCCACTATGCGCCGGGCAAGCCGGTGCGGCTGGATGCGAGCGAGGCCGAGCCGGACGAATTCCTGATCGGCTTCGGCGCGATTGAGGGTGACTGCACGCTGTCGGCGAGTGGTGACGTCGATGAAGCGGCGGCGCGGCTCTATGCCTGCCTTCACGAAGCCGCCCGCGCGGCTCATCCCCGGATCGCGGTTGCCCCGGTGCCGGAAGCAGGCGTGGGCCGGGCGATCAACGATCGGCTGCGGCGGGCGGCCACTCCCGCGAGTTAATCTTCCTCCGGCTCCACCGGCACGCCCTGCATCAGTGCGCGCTGTTCGGCGCGGATCGCCTGCGCACGGTCGCACGCGGCATCGTCCCCGTCGCCGCAGCGTTCCATCGCCTGATCATATTCCCGTTCGAGCTTGCCGAGCTGTTCCTCGCGCTTGCGGATTTCGCGACCGCGATTCTCGTCGGCTTCGGACTGGCTGGTGGTGGCGAGATCGACGCCCTTGCTCACCGCCCTGACCGGCAGGGTGACGACATCCACCGCCGCACGGGCGAGGCAGCCCTGCAGGGCAAGCGAAGCGAGGCCGAGAGCCACAAGCTGAAGCGCGCGCATGATGGGGTTATCTTGCGCGCTCCTGCCTGAAAAGCAAACCTATTCTGCGGGTTCTGTCGCAGGTAGCGCAGTTGGGGTATCCGCGGCTGCCGGGTTGCAGGTCAGCGTGCCCGAACCGAACGCCTTCACCGTGCACTTGGCGCTGCCCGTCACCCTGACATCGCCTGCGCCGGCGATCGTGGCCTCGACCGTGCCGTCCGAAGTGAAGGCGACGTCGCCCGATCCGCCGATATTCACGTCGGCGCGGTCGGCCTTGAGCGCGGCGAGATCGACATCCCCCGACCCGCCGATATTGATTTCGAGCCGCCTGGCCGTGCCGGCGCCCTTGATCCGGCCGCTACCGCCGATATTCACTTCGAAGGTTTCGGCGGCGACGGTGGTGAATTCGACATCCCCCGACCCGCCGATATTCACGGAACTGGCGCTGGCGAGCGACTGCGCCTTTACGGTGCCGCTGCCCGCGATCACCACTTCGGCAGGCGGGGGCATGGTGATCCGGATGGTCGCCTTGCCGTTGCCGTCCCAGCCGTTTTCACGGGTGATCCCGATCACCTCGTCGTCGCGGACGAAGCGCAGGGCGTCGGTGCCTTCGCCTTCGACGGTGAGATCGAAGGTCTCGCCCTCGGTCAGGATCACGGTGTCGCCCGAGGACAGCACCAGTTCGGTGGGCGCCGGGCCGCTCATGTCCAATTCGGCCAGCGGTACTCCCTTTTCGCCGTTGATGCTGATATCCGCGCCGTTGCAGCCCGAAAGCGCGGTGCCGAGCGCGAGCGCGGCGACCGGGGCCATGCGCCTGAAGAACTGGTTGATCATGTTTTTCCCTCCGGGACGTGATTAGCGTGTTGCTGACATAATACACCATGCCGCCGGAAGCAAGCGCACGTGCCTGTGCGATCCGCACAAACAAAAAGGGCCACCCCGAAGGGCAGCCCTTGATGCTGGCAACTGGCCCTGAAAGCCTAGGCTTCCTCGGCGCTGTCGTAATATTGCGGCGCGTGTTCGCGCAGTACGTCGAGAATCTTGTTCAGCGCGGTCGGTTCATCCGTTTCTTCCATCGCCGCGAGTTCGCGGGCGAGGCGGCTGGAGGCTGCTTCGAAGATTTGGCGTTCGGAATAGGACTGTTCGGGCTGGTCTTCGGGCCGGAACAAGTCGCGGGTCACTTCGGCGATCGACACCAGGTCGCCCGAGTTGATCTTCGCTTCGTATTCCTGCGCACGGCGCGACCACATGGTGCGCTTGACCTTGGGCTTGCCCTTGAGGGTTTCCATCGCCTGCTTCAGCGTCTTGTCGGACGATAGCTTGCGCATCCCGATCGATTCGACCTTGCCCACCGGTACGCGGAGCGTCATCCGCTCCTTTTCGAAGCGCAGCACGTAGAGTTCGAGCTGCATTCCGGCGATTTCCTCGCTCTGCAACTCGATCACGCGGCCAACGCCGTGCTTGGGGTAGACAACATAATCGCCAACGGTGAATGCGTTTGCGGTGCTTGCCATGCAAGTTCCTTTCTGTGGGCCAACCGGCAACAGGGGGGGGGGGGGGAGAATCATCCCGGCGGCGCGACCCACCCCGTTAGAGGGAAAGCACCGGGAGCGGATTGTCCGGAGGGGGGGTTGCTGGTGTGTGGCCTTCCTGGTTTCGACGCGTGCGGCAGGCCCCGATTACCGATCAGGGCCAACGCGCTCGCGTATTATATAGCACGTTGGCAACAAAATTGCGAGTCCAACCTGTCAGCCATGCCCGTCCGAACTCGCGGCGGCAAAATGCGCGCCGAGCAGCAACAGCCAGGCGCTGAGCCACAGCCAGGTCAGGAACACCACCACCGCGCCGAGCGATCCGTAGGTCGTGCCGTAATTGCCGAAATTGCTTGCATAAAAGCCGAACCCCGCACTCGCCGCGAGCCAGCCGACCGCGAACAGCGCGCCGCCGCGCAGGGCAGGGGCACGTCCGACCGTAGCGTCATGCGGAACCACCCGGTAGGCCACCATGGCCCCGCCGAGCCCGGCAAGGCCGACTACGACGTAACTCGCCAAAGCGCCGGCAAAGCCTGTGAACACGGTCGAGACCAGCGTTGTAACGCCCACCATCAGGCCCAGCGCCAGCACCGCGCCCAACGTGATCGCCAGCGCCAGCAGGTTGGCCGCGACAAATCCGCGTTCCTCCTCGACCTCGAACGCGATGTTGAGCGCGGTGATCAGTGCACCTGCCGCCGCCCGCGCGCTGATCAGCGACAGGACGAGCGCAAGCACCAGCCCCAGCCCCTGCGCCCCGCCGCGGCTATCGGCGACATCGCGCAATTGTTCGGCCACCAGATCGCCTGCGGAACCCGGCAGGTCGCGCGCCAGCGCTTCGCCGTGTTCGGCGATAGTGGAGGGGTCGACCACCAACCCGTAGGTGAGGATCGCAGCGGCCAGCAGCGGGACCAGCGCGAGGAAACCGTAATAGGCGACCCCGGCGGCGATGATGCCGACATGGCCATCATTGGCTTGCGACCAGCCTGCGCGAAGCGAGGGAAGAATCGGATGCATGAACCATCAACCGGACGGCGTCCGGCGCGTTCCATGATTTGTCCCGTTCAGGGGGCGATCAGTCGCCTTCGCCCGGTTCGGTGCTGAAATATTTCTCGAACTTGTCCTTCTCGCCCTTGAATTCGTCGGCATCGTCAGGCGGGGATTTCTGGCTGGTGATATTGGGCCACTGCGCTGAAAACTTGGTGTTCAGCTCAAGCCACTTTTCCAGTCCGTCCTCGGTATCGGGCAGGATCGCCTCGGCCGGGCATTCGGGTTCGCACACGCCGCAATCGATGCATTCGCTGGGATTGATCACCAGCATGTTCTCGCCTTCATAGAAGCAATCGACCGGGCACACTTCCACGCAGTCTGTGTACTTGCACTTGATGCAGTCTTCGGTGACGACGTAAGTCATTGCGGCTCTTTCAGATGCGGATCTTCGGAATCATCGGGCGGACGGGCCGCCGTGCGAGGCGAGGTTGCTATGGCGATTTGCCCTTGAGGGTCAAGACTGTCTGGGTCAACCTCTCCAAAAAGCTCGACCTCGCGGTAATGCGACCGCGCGTGGCTGGGCGGGCCGCGCCGGTCGGGCAGGGCGACCAGTTCGATCACCCGCACCCGGTCGCCCAGCGCAATCGTCAACACGTCGCCGATACGCGCCTGATCGGCCCCGCGCAGCACATGTTTTCTGTTGCGGCGCAAAGCGTGATTGTCGATCAGCGCCTGCGCGGCAGAGCGCGTGCGGGCGAAGCGCAGATAGACCAGCAGGCGGTCGATACGGATCGACCCCGATGTGCCCGCCTCCGCGCCCGCAGACTTCATCCCTTGAGCAGGTCCGACAGCTTGTCGAAGGCGCCGCCGGCGCGGGCGGGGCCGGTATCGGGCTTGGGCGGCGCAGGGCGAGGTGGCCGGTCGGGACGGCGGTCGCCTCTTTCCGGGCGTTTGCCGGGTCGGTTGTCTGGGCGATTATCAGAATGGGCCTTGCCCTTGGCAGGTACGGTGCCTTCAGCCTGATCCTTGTCTCTTGGCGGGCGCGCCTGTGCGGGCTTGGCGCGCGGATGGCGTTGCCGCTCGCTGCGCTTTTCGTCACGTTCGCGCCCCTGTTCTCCGGGGCGGCGTGGGCGCCAGTGCCAACGGTCGGGGGCGGGCGCACCCTGCGCGCCTTCGGGCAAGGCGCGCGCACGATCACAGCGGAAACCTGCGCTGCCCAGCAGGCGGCGAGCGTTCTCCGCCTCCAGCCCGATCGACACGCTGAGCGCCAAATCGAGCCTGAACGCGCGGTTGCGTTCCTTCGGATGGGCAGCGGTTGCGACGGCGCGCATCTCGAACGCGGCGCGCAGGATTTTTTCCGCCAGATCGACCCGGATCGCCTGCATGCCCGCGTAACGGTAACCGGCCGGCAGCCGCCCCTTGGTCCACGCACCCTCGGCCAGCACCGGCAGCATCGCTTCGTTGAGCGGGCGCGGGTCGAGCCCAAGCGCGTGCAGCAACCGGCGCGGTGCAGGCTTGAGCAAGGGCGCGGCGAAGATGTCGAGCGCGCCGAAGGTGATCCCCAGCTTGCGCAGATAGGGGCGCATTTCCTTGGGCAGGTGTTCCAGCCCCGCTTCCTCGCGCGAAATCACGCCGCGCGCTTCGATCAGGGTGATGACCAGCGCCCGCGCCTGCGACCCGGCCTCGGGATCGCGCGCGGCATCGGCCAGCTTGCGCAAGGGGGCGAGCGGTTCGAGCTGCGCCTCCAGCCAAGCGGTCAGCCCCGCTTCAAGGCTCGCCCGCGCAGCTTCGGGCAACAGTGCCAAATCGCGGGTCAGCGCGAGACGGGGCGAACCGAAATTGCCCGCGCCCGGATGGCCCGGGAAGGTGATGTCCGCCAGCGCACGTCCCTGTCCTTGGCCCTGCCAGCGGATCGCGCCGCCGGAAATTTCCAGCTCCCCCAGCCCTTGGGTTAGCAGCCATTCCGCGCGCCCTGCGAGCAGCGCGGGCAGCGCCTTCTCTCCCGCCGCCAGCAGCATCCGCCGGTCGGCCACGCCTGCAGACGGGTCGACAGTGAAGCGGAAGCCCTCGAGCCGTCCGATGCTTTCGCCCTCCACGGTCAGGTGGCCATCGGGTTCGAGGGTGACGGGCAGTGCGCTTGCATCCTGCCCCAGCGATTTCATCAAGAGTGTCGTCCTCCGGTTCACGAAGCGCTCGGTCAGTCGCGCGTGCAGCGCATCCGAAAGCTTTGCCTCTACCGCGCGTGCCCGCGCGGCCATTTCGTCGCGAGCCAGCACCCAATCGGGCCGCTGGCAGATGTAAGCCCAGCTGCGAATCGCTGCGATTCGCCCTTGCAGCGTGTCGATGTCGCCCTGCATCCGGTCAAGCTCGGCGATGCGCGCGGCGACGAAATCCGCACCGAGATAGCCTTCGCCCAAGTCCTGCCACAGCCGCGCCACGAACCGCGCGTGCTGCTCCACCCCAAGATTGCGGAAATCGGGCAGCGAGCACGCCTCCCAAAACCGCCGCACGCTGCCCGCGCCGCGCACGCGTGTGGCAACGGGATCGTCCGCAAGCCGTTTCAGCACGGCGAGATCGATCGCTTCGGGCGCGCCGCGCAGCACGGCGTGGTCGGGGCGGGATTCGAGATCGGCGATCAGTGTGCCCAGCGTATCGAAGCGGGGTTCCGCCTCACGCCAGAACAGGTGGGTCAACGGCGCGAACCGATGTTCCTCGATCGCGTAAACTTCTTCATCGGTGAAGGCGAGCGGTTCGCCCTGCTGCACTGCGCCCATTCCCGACAGCGTGCCGAAGGTGCCATCGCGCTGGTGCCGCCCGGCGCGCCCGGCGATCTGCGCCATTTCCGAAGGGGTCAGCCGCCGCTTGCGCCGCCCGTCGAACTTGCTGAGCGCCGCGAATGCCACGTGATCGAGATCGAGGTTGAGCCCCATGCCGATGGCATCGGTGGCCACGATGTAATCGACCTCGCCCGACTGAAACAATTCGACCTGTTTGTTGCGGGTTTCGGGCGAAAGCGCGCCCATCACTACCGCCGCGCCGCCCCTGAACCGCCGCAAGGCCTCGGCCATGGCGTACACCTGCTCGACCGAGAACGCGACCACCGCAGAACGCTTGGGCAGGCGCGACAGCTTGCAGATGCCCGCGTGGCTGAGCGTGGAGAACCGGGGTCGGGTGGTGATCTCCGCCTTGGGGATCAGCGCCTTGACCATCGGTTCCAGCGTGGCGCTTCCGAGGATCATTGTCTCCTCCCGCCCGCGTGCGTGCAGCAGCCGGTCGGTGAAGATATGCCCGCGTTCGGGGTCAGCGCCCAGTTGCGCTTCGTCGATGGCGACAAAGGCGTGTTCGCCCATGGTGCGGGGCATCGCTTCGGCGGTGCAGAGGAAATAGCGGGCGTCGGGCGGCTCGATCCGCTCCTCTCCGGTGATGAGGGCCACCTGCTTGTCGCCCTTGAGGCTGCGCACCCGGTCATAGACTTCGCGCGCCAGCAGCCGCAGCGGAAAGCCCATCATGCCGCTGGAATGGCCGCACATCCGTTCGATCGCGAGGTGGGTCTTGCCGGTGTTGGTCGGGCCGAGCACGGCGCGCACACGCTCGTCCGGGGCGGAGGATTTGTCGCGCAGGGCGACGGCACGGTCACTGGGGGGGAAGGTCACGACGCGGCGGTTGTCGCAGGCTTGACCCGGCGGAGCAAGACCGCGCACCACGCACGCACGGGCTTATGCGAAGCAACTCATCGCACCCATGATGCAGTTGGCCGCTGGTTAATGCCGTCTTTACTTTGATCGGGCAGAGAAATGCGACAAGGCTGCAGCCGGTCATGCCCGCAAGGGGTGCGGCTATCGGGGCATTGATGTTGAACCATGTTCGCAATCTGAGCGATCTGCCCGAGGCAGAGGGTGAACCATGCGCCGATGAGGACGCACGCGCTCTGGCGGTTGCCGCACCGGTCTCGCTCGACAAGGAGACCGCGCGCGAGCTGCTTCCGTACCTGCGCAATTCGAAGAAACTCGCCCCGCCGACCACGGCGCAGAAGGCGAAGCGCAAGGTTATCGCGCGGGTCAACGGCTTCAGCGAGCGTCATGACGAATGGAAGCTGGCCGCCTCGCGCTGGTTCCAGGGACTCGATCTGGCGCCCGATCTGGCCGAGAATGTCGGCAGCCGCCGCTGGTTTCGGGGTCTGGGCACGATGGTCGCGCTAGGTGCGCTGGCGCTGGCGTTCTGGCCCGATCTGACCCCGCTGGAAGCCCGCCCTGCCATGCCGCAGGACGAGGAAGTCACCAGCGAACTGCGCAGCCAGATGATACTGCCGCTGGCGCTGGGCGCGGATTCGGGCCGCCGCATGGGACCGACGGGGCAGGTGATCCCGCTGAAGAGCGCGCCCGAACGCCCGCAGATTCAAATGCTTGTCACGCTGACGCCGGGGGACAGCTTCGTGACGATGCTGCGCCGCGCCGGGCTTTCGGCGGGCGATATCGATCGCGCCGCCGCGCTGATCGGGCAGACGGTACCGCTGACCGATATTGCGCCGGGCACGCAGATCGACGTGCTGCTTGGCCGCCGGACTGCGCCGGGGCAGCCGCGCCCGCTCGATAGCCTCGCGTTTCGCGCGCGCTTCGATCTCGAGCTCGAACTGACCCGGCCGGGGGTGGGCGAGATCGCCGAAGATGGAACGCCGATGGTTCCCAGCGGGCCGCTGGCGCTCAAACGCAACATCATCCGCGTCGATGATACACCGCTGCGGGTGCGCGGCACGGTCGGCTCCAGCCTCTACCGCTCGATGCGACAAGCGGGTGTTCCGGCCAGCGCGGTGCAGGACTATCTCAAGGCGCTGAATGCGCAGATCGACATGGACCGCGAACTGCGTTCCAGCGACGAATTCGACATCATCCTTTCCTATCGCCGCGCTGCCACCGGCGAACGGCAGGCCGGACAATTGCTCTATGCCGGGATCGAGCGCGGTGGGCAGCCGAAGACGCAGCTGATGCGCTGGGGCAGCGACGGGCGGTTCTACGAAGCTTCGGGCGTGGGCGAACAGCGCAATGGTTTGCTGGCGCCGGTGCCGGGCGGGATCACCTCGGGCTTTGGAATGCGGCGGCACCCGATCCTCGGTTATCGCCGGTTGCATGCGGGGATAGATTTCAGGGCGCGTCACGGCACGCCGATCGTCGCGGTCAGCGATGGCCGGGTGAGTTCCGCCGGGCGCGCGGGCGGCTGCGGCATCGCGGTGCGGCTGGAGCATGGCAGCGGGCTGTCCACGCGTTACTGTCACATGAGCCGGATGGCGGTGAGCCGCGGCCAGCAGGTGCGGCGCGGGCAGGTGATCGGCTATGTCGGTTCCACCGGACTTTCGACCGGCGCGCACCTCCATTACGAAATGTTTCGCGGCGGACGGGCGATCAATCCGTCCAGCGTCGCCTTTGTCACCCGCGCCGAACTGTCGGGCACTGAACTGATCGATTTCCGCCGTCAGCTGATCCGCCTGAAGGAAGTAGAGACCGGAGCCGCGCTCAAGGACCTCGAACCGTTGCCGACCGAGGTGCAGGAGCCGCTGCGCGAGATCGAGAAGATCGACATCGCCAGAAGCGGCGGCCAGACCCGCGCGCTGTAACGAGAGCTTGTCGCGGGCGTACGATTGCGCCAAATCCGCAGCCATGACCGGACATTTTCCCAACACCCGCCTGCGCCGCACCCGCGCTACCGCGTGGAGCCGGACGCTCCACCGCGAAACCATCCTCACCCCGGCCGACCTGATCTGGCCGCTGTTCGTCACCGCCGGAAAGGGCGTGGAGGAACCGGTCGCCACCCTGCCAGGTGTATCGCGCTGGTCGGCCGACGGAATCGCGGCGCGCGCCAAAGAGGCGGTCGCGCTGGGCATCCCGGTCATCGCGCTGTTCCCCAACACTCCGCACGGATTGCGGAGCGAAGACGGGGCCGAGGCGCACAATCCCGACAACCTGATGTGTCAGGCGATCCGCGCGATCAAGGATGCGTGCGGCGATTCCATCGGCGTGCTGACCGATGTGGCGCTCGATCCCTATACCTCCCACGGGCAGGATGGATTGATCGATGATGCGGGCTATGTCGTGAACGACGCTACCGTGGCGGTGCTGGTCGATCAGGCGGTCAACCAGGCCAATGCCGGGGCGGACATCATTGCGCCGTCCGACATGATGGACGGGCGTATCCATGCGATCCGCGTGGCGCTGGAGATGAACGGGCATCCCAATGTCCAGATCATGAGCTACGCCGCCAAATATGCCAGCGCCTTCTACGGCCCGTTCCGTGACGCAGTCGGCAGCGGTGGGCTGCTGAAGGGTGACAAGAAAACCTATCAGATGGACCCGGCCAACGGCGACGAGGCGCTGCGCGAAGTCGCGCTCGACATTGCCGAGGGCGCGGACAGCGTGATGGTGAAGCCGGGCCTCGCCTATCTCGACATCATCTACCGGGTCCGCCAGCGGTTCGACGTGCCGGTGTTCGCTTATCAGGTGAGCGGCGAATACGCGATGATCGAAGCCGCGCAGGCGGCTGGTATCGGGGACCGCGATGCGCTGGTGCTGGAAAAGCTGATCGCCTTCAAGCGCGCTGGGTGCAGCGGCATCCTGACCTATCACGCCGCGCATGTCGCCCGCCTGCTGAATGGGTGACAGCATGGCCCGATCCGGGGCTGATTTCCGGCACGAAACCGCGCGCCTGATCCTGCGCGACTGGCGCGCGGAGGATTGGCCCGAATTCTTCAGAATTACCGATACGCCCGCAGTGATGCGCTGGCTGAACGGCCCGCTCGGCGAGCAGGGGCGCATGCTCCAGCGTCAGCGCGTCACCGATTGCCAGGCGCGCAACGGCCATTGTTTCTGGGTGGTGGAGCGCCGCACCGACAGCGGGCACCTATCGGGCGAAATGCTGGGTTTCTGCGGGCTGAAGAAAGCCGATGCGCCGGGCGGCACGATTGCCGGAGAGTTCGAGATCGGCTGGCGCCTGCGCGAGGAGGCGTGGGGACACGGCTATGCAAAGGAAGCCGCCACTGCGGCGCTGGATCTCGCGTTCGATCATTTCGGTGCGCGCGAGGTGTTCGCCATCACCGTTCCGGGCAATACGGCCAGTTGGGGGCTGATGCTGCGGCTGGGCATGGAGCGGCGTGCGGAATGCGACTATGCCGACCAGCGCTTCACCGGAGAAATGCGCAACCAGATCGTCTATTCGATCGCCGCAGAAGTGTGGGCGCGAACGCGTGAGTGAACCGGTGCTCGCCACGCCGCGGCTGGTGCTGCGGCAGATCGGCGAAGACGATCTCGATCCGCATATGGCGCTGCTCAACACTCCGGCGGTAATGCAATATCTGGGCGGGGTGCAACCGCGCGCAGTGATGGCCGCCAAGCACGCCGCGTCGCGTGCCAGTTTCGCGGCCGAAGGGTTCGGCTTCATGATGATGGAGGAGCGAGCCACAGGCGAAATCGTCGGTCATTGCGGGCTGCGACGGGCCGCCCACCCGCTTTATCCCGTTCCCTCCGATCACGAAATCGGGTGGCTGGTGCGCGAGGATCGCTGGCGGCGGGGCTATGCCCTCGAAGCCATGCGCGCGGTGATGGGCTGGGGCTTTGCCGTCATCGGCGCGCAGCGGATCGTCGCGATAACCTGCGAGGCGAATGTCGGCAGTTGGCGGCTGATGGAACGGCTCGGATTGGAGCGTCGGCGTGATCTCGATTTTCCGGATTCGCCGGAGAAACGAGGCGAGAGACCGGATCTTAACCATAACATTGTATTCGCGATCACCCGTCAACAATAGACCAGGTCGATCATGACATCCTCCCGCCGCCCACTATTTGTCACGGCAATTCTGGTCGGCAGTTTTCTGCTATTTCTGGTGCAGCCCTTGATGGCGCGGCTGGCGCTCCCTCGTTTGGGCGGCGCGCCCAATGTCTGGAACAGCGCCATGCTGGTTTATCAGGCGCTGCTGCTGGGCGGTTATGCCTATGCCCACGTGATCGGCAGGTTCACACTCCGGCGCCAGCTGGTGCTACACACCGGGCTGCTGGCGGTGGCGGCGCTGACCTTGCCGCTGACACTGGCGGATTTGCCCGATTTCGGCCCCGGCCTGGAGGTCTTCTGGGTGCCGGCATTGCTGTTCGCATCGGTCGGGCCGGTGTTCTTTCTGATTTCGGCGCAAGCGCCGCTGATCCAGCGCTGGTACTCCGCCGATCCGGCCGCCGGCGATCCCTATCCGCTTTATGCCGCATCGAACTTCGGCAGCTTTGCAGGGCTGATCAGCTATCCGATCCTAATCGAGCCGATGCTGCCTCTGGGCCGGCAAAGCCTGATCTGGAGCTTTGGCTATTGC
Organism: Erythrobacter sp. NFXS35; assembly: GCF_040148725.1. Classification (NCBI taxonomy): domain Bacteria; kingdom Pseudomonadati; phylum Pseudomonadota; class Alphaproteobacteria; order Sphingomonadales; family Erythrobacteraceae; genus Erythrobacter; species Erythrobacter sp. NFXS35. The sequence continues at coordinate 441,340 of NZ_JAGDEB010000002.1, forward strand.
GCGTTGATTGTGCTGCTGCTGTTTGTCGTGCGCGCCCGGTGGCAGACCATCGCGCCGGACGATAACGGCAGGAGCACGCAGGCAGCCGCAGCCGGCCGCGATCCGATCGGCTGGCGGCGCATGGGCTTGTGGCTGGTGCTGGCGGCGGTGCCTTCGGGCCTGATGCTGTCGACCACGACGCACCTGACGACCGATATTGTCGCTATGCCGCTCCTATGGGTGATCCCGCTTGGGTTGTATCTGCTGAGCTTCAGCGTCGCCTTCGCCGAAAACCGCGCGCTGGCGCAGATCATAACCCGCGCGGCACCGGTGGTGTTACTGCTGGCAGGCGGGATGGCGATGATCTCGCAGTCGGAAGGCGGGGTGTGGCTGCTGTTCGCTTCGGTGGCGCTGTTATTCGTGATCTCGGTCGCGCTGCACAGCCGGATGTACGAATTGCGGCCCGATCCTTCGCGCCTTACGCTGTTTTATCTTGTTATGTCGGCAGGCGGCGTGCTGGGCGGGCTGTTCACCGCACTGTTCGCGCCCCTGCTGTTCGACTGGGTGTGGGAGCATCCGCTGCTGGTGCTGGCCGCCGCCGCGCTGATCCCGCTCGGCCGGTTTGCAACGTGGCAGCTGCGGTTCGTCACCGGCGACATGCAGCGCATCGTCGTGCTGGGCGGCGGGCTGCTGCTGGCTTTCGGGCTGGCGTTAGTGCTGGTCAATGCGACTCTGCGCGATGCTGATGGGTTGGCGATGGCGATCTATGTTGCGCTGGCCGTGATCGCCCTGGTACTGACCTTCAACCGCGCGGCGCTGCTGGCGGTGTTTGCCTGCATGATGATCGGCACCAGTCTGGAAGGTCACGGCAGCGCTTACGCCCATGGCGAGCGCGTGCGTAGCTATTTCGGTGTCTACACTGTGAGCGACAATGACGAGGCGGGCTTCCGGATGCTGGCGCATGGCACCACCGATCATGGCCGTCAGTTCCTGAAGCCGGAAAAGCGGCGTCAGCCGACCGCCTATTACGGGCCGAATGCCGGCGTCGGCCTGCTACTGGGCGGCGCATCCGGGCTGATGGGCAAGGGCGCCGACATTGGCATTGTCGGGCTGGGGGCAGGTACGCTCGCCTGCTACCGCGAGCCGGACCAGACCTATCGCTTCTACGAGATCGACCCGGCGATTCTCGAATTCTCCACCGTCGGCAAGTTCACCTTCCTGTCCGACTGTGCGCCCGACAGCGAAACCGTGATTGGCGACGCCCGGATCGCGCTGGAGCAGGAAACCGGGGCTCAGTATGATGTGCTGGTGGTGGACGCCTTCTCGTCAGATTCAATCCCGCTGCACCTGCTGACGCGCGAGGCCTTGCAGACCTATCGCCGTTCGATCAGGAAAGACGGGGCAATTGCGATTCACATTTCCAACCGCTTCATCGATCTTGAACCGGTGTTAGCGGCGCTGGTGCGCGACGCGGGTATGTTTGCGGCTGTGCGGGCCGATTTTCCGAATTCGGTTCAGGGCCTTACGCCTTCGATCTGGGTGGTGATGAGCCCGCGCGAGGCGACCCTGCAGGCGATCACCGCTGCCAGCCCAGCAGCGACATGGCGCAAGCCTGTCACCCCTGCGCAAACCGTGTGGAGCGATCAATATGCATCGACTTTGCCGCATTTCCGGTGGAATGCTTTAGGTAGTTGATACGCAAGACAAGGCCAGACCATGACCTCACATCCGACACGCCCCGGCGTCAACATCATTCCGATCCATGGGAAGACTCCGCAGATCCACGAAACCGCCTTCATCGCGCCCGGCAGCACGATAATCGGCGATGTCGTGATCGGAGCGGGCTCGTCGATCTGGTACAATTGCGTTCTGCGCGCCGATGTGTTCAGCATCCGCATCGGCGAACGTACCAATGTGCAGGACGGCAGCATCCTCCACTGCGATCCGCCGCGGCCCGGCGATCCCGATGGCTGCCCGCTGGTGATCGGCGACGATGTGCTGATCGGTCACATGGCGATGGTGCACGGCTGCACCATTCACGATCGCGGCTTCGTGGGCCTCGGTGCGATTGTCATGAACAAGGCGGTGGTCGGTTCCGACGCGATGCTGGCGGCCGGTGCGATGCTGACCGAGCGCAAGGCGATGGGACCGCGCGAATTGTGGGCGGGCCGCCCGGCGACCCGCATGAAGGACCTGAGCGACGCCGCGATTGCCGGAATGCGGGCGGGCGTGATCCACTATGCCGAAAACGCCAAGGATCACGCCAAAGCGGTGGCAGCAAGCGGCCTTTAGCGCCGATCGATCCCGACCGGCGCTTCGGGCGGCTCGCGTTGCTTATAGAACCCAGACTTCGTAGCGATAATTCGTCGGCTGGTTGACGCGCAATCCGCCGTTCGCATCGACCGTGACCATGCTGGCCGGAACGCGGCGCTGGTCATCGTCAAACAGCGAATCCGCGTTCATCTGCACGACGTAGTCGCTCAGCATGCCGGTGTCGGGGTGGAACAGGATGTCGCTGACCGGCAAGGTGCGCCCGTCGGTAAAGGTCAGGCTCGAATCCAGCAGGTTCGAAACCATGCGGCGGTTGGCCTGCGACCGCGTCAACGCGATTTCCTGCGGCTCCTTCCCGCTCTCCACATCGCTGACAACCAGTTCGGGATCGAACCCGAAGCCCGGCCTCACATCGACATTCGACCATTCGACAAAGCCGTTGCCGCTGTTGAGCGGGAAGTAGAGCCCGCGCTGGTCGAACAGCACATATTGCACCTGCCGACCATCGGGCGACAGGATCAGGTCATCGACCGAGGCGATCGGGTTGAAGCCGTTCGAGATATCGCCATCGAGCATTTCCTCCGCGCTCACGCGTTCGGCCATGTTGGCCTGCCGCTGCTGTTCGCGTTGCATGGCCCAGTCATTGTTCTGGGCCATTGCCGGAGCAACCATACCAAGCCCGGCTGCGGCCAGAGCGATCATCGTCCATTTTGGGGGTGTCATAAGGAATCCTCTTCGTCTCATGGCCGTTTCCAGCCATCTGAATTGTCCGGCACTGCGCGGACATTCTGCGGAGCCTGCGGGTTTTTTGTTGAAGCACCCTAAAATGAGATATTAGCCCGCAAGCTTTCGCTACAGTCCGCACTGTGCGCGGATCAGGGCGGCGTCGCCTTCACCTCGGTGCGCGGCGCAAGACCGAAAGGGCCGCATCCTGCGGAATGCAGCCCACCGTGCCTTGGCCGGTCGCTGGATCAGTAAATCCAGCTTTCGTAGGTGTAGTTTACCGGCTGGGAGGCCATCCAGTAGCCGCGCTGCTCGTCGAGGCTCACCATCGCGGCCGGGATCAGCCGAGTATCCTCGGTGTAGACGCTGTCGGTGTCGAACTCGATGACGAAATGCTTCACCATGCCGGTGTCCGGATCGAACAGGATGTCGTCAATCTCGCGCATCTGCCCATCCGCGAACATCATGTTGCCGCCGATGATCCTGCTAACCATCCGGTCGTTGGCCTCGGCTCTGGTGAGCTGCAGTCTGTCCTTACCCTCGGCACTGGCCGGGTCGTCGATCCTGAGGTCGAGACCGGCTCCGACACCGCGCTCGATCTCAATATTGTCCCACCGCACGAAACCATCATCGTCGCCGTAGATCCTAGCGATGGTAGGGGTCTCGTAGAGGATATACTCGACCCGTCGTCCGTAGGGATCGAGAATGAGGTCTGTCACCTCGCCCATCTGGCGAAACGCGTGCGTGACATCGCCGCTCAACATCCGTTCGGCGCTGGCGTTTTCGCTCATCGCACGGTCGTAATCGGCCTGCGCCGCGCGCATATCGGTCTGCGCAAAGGCGGGGGCTGCGCCGAGGGTCGTGGCCGCGACGGCGGCGGCGAGTATTGTGCTGGTTTTCATGGTCGGTCTCCGATTGCTCATATATATGAGATCAACGGACACCGCCGTGCCCATGTTCCGGTTTCGCGCCCAGCTGTGGGTTCCCCGCGACGGCTCGGAACGCGCGCAGATTGGCGCTTAACTGCTTGAATCAATCAAATTAGTCTTGCGCCAAAGCCCGCAGGCTGGCGATCAGGTCGGCCTCGTGCGCGGGCTTGTCCCAGCGGATGCGGTGGATGCGGGGAAAGCGCATGGCGAGGCCGCTCTTGTGGCGCTTCGAGCTGTGGACGGAGTCGAAGGCAACCTCGAACACCAGCTTGCGTTCCACCTCGCGCACCGGGCCGAAGCGGTTGAGCGTGTTCTGCCGTACGAAGCGGTCGATGGCCTTCAGCTCAGCGTCGGTGAAGCCCGAATAGGCCTTGCCCACCGGTAACAAGTCCGCGCCCGCATCGGGATCCCCGGCCCAGCAGCCAAAGGTGTAGTCCGAATAAAAGCTCGACCGCTTGCCGCTGCCGCGCTGGGCATACATCAGCACGCAGTCGATCAGCAGCGGATCGCGCTTCCACTTGTACCACAGCCCGACCTTGCGCCCGGCGAGATAGGGGCTCGTCCGGTGCTTGAGCATCAGCCCTTCGATCGCCTCGTCGCGTGCGGTTTCGCGGATCGCGGCAAGCTGCGCAAAATCATCGGCGGCGACCAGCGTCGACAGATCGAAATGGCTGGCGGGCAGGCGCGCCATCAGCGCCTCCAGAGTTGCGCGGCGCGACTCCCACGGCTGTTCGCGCCGGTCCTCGCCTTCGAGGATGAGCACATCATAAAGGCGCACGAAGGCCGGAAACTCGCGCAGCATCTTGGCCGATACCGTCTTGCGACCCAAGCGCTGCTGCAGCGCGTTGAAACTTGCAGCACCGCCCGCTTCTCCGCCTTGCGTGACCCCTCGCACCAGCAACTCGCCGTCCAGCACTCCATCGAACGGCAGCACGTCGAGCAGTTCAGGGAAGGTCGCCGAGATATCGTCGCCCGAGCGTGAATAGACCCGCGTCTGACCCCCGGCGCGCACCAGTTGCACCCGGATGCCGTCCCATTTCCACTCCGCGGCATAATCGGCGAGGTCCACTTCGCCGTCCTCCAGCGGATGCGCGAGCATGAAGGGGCGAAAATGCGGGACATCGGCGAGATCCGGGGCGGGTCCGCCCTTTGCGGCCCAATCGAACAGTTCGCCGTAGGGCGGGGCGAGCGCGTGCCAATATTCCTCGACCGCATCCACCGCGACATCGAAGGCCTGCGCGAAGGCAGTCTTGGCCAGCCGCGCCGACACGCCGACGCGCATTCCGCCGGTGGCGAGCTTGATCAGGGCATAGCGCCCCTTGGCATCGAGCCGGTCGAGCAGGCCGGGCAGTTCTTTCGGCGCGGTGGCACGGGTGAGTGTGGCGAGGTGTTCCACCACCTCTGCCAACGACAGATCACCTTGAACAGCTTGCGTGTCGGGCTCGGGCCACAGCAGGCTCGCGGTTTCGGCCGTATCGCCGACGAAATCGCGGCTGAGCGCCCACAGCACCGGATCGACCCGCTCCATCATCAGGTTGCGGATGGTGGACGATTTTACCGCCGGAAACTCGAGCCCGCCGGTCAGCGCCGCGAGCGCCCAGCCGCGATCGGGATCGGGTTGGCCACGCAGGTAATCCGCGATCAGCGCCAGCTTGCGGTTGCGGCTGGTGGTATAGATCAGCGCATCGAGGAGGGCGGCGAATTCCTCCATCAGTCGTCCTCGTCCTCGTAGCCGACCAGCGCCAGCGCGCGGGCGCGGCGCTGGCCCAGCTGGCACCAGCGCAGCAGCGCCTCTTCGCGGCCGTGGGTGATCCAGGTTTCCTGCGGATTCACTTCGCCGATGGTGCGGGTCAGCTCGTTCCAGTCGGCATGGTCGGAGATCACCAGCGGCAGTTCCACGCCCCGCTGCCTGGCGCGGGCGCGCACCCGCATCCACCCGCTTGCCATGGCGGTGACGGGATCGGGCAGGCGGCGGCTCCAGCGGTCGTTGAGTGCAGACGGCGGGGCGACGACGATGCTCCCGCGCATGTCGTCCTTCCCCGCATCGCTGACCAGTCGCAGATCGCCGAGCGGGATGCCGTGCTCCTCGTACAGATGGCACATCGCCTCCATCGCTCCGTGCAGCCAGATCGTGTTCGTATGGCCTGCGGCGCGCAATTCTGCGATCACCCGCTGCGCCTTGCCCAGCGCATAGGCACCCACCAGCACGCAGGCATCGGGATTGTCGCTGCGCGCCCTGAGCAGTTTACCGATTTCCTCGGCGATCGGCGGATGGGTAAAGACCGGCAGGCCGAAGGTCGCCTCGGTGATGAAGACATCGCAAGGGGTGACTTCGAACGGTGCGCATGTGGGATCGAGCGCGCGCTTGTAATCGCCGGTTATGATCACTCGCTCGCCTGCGTGTTCCAGCAGGATTTGCGCGCTGCCGAGCACGTGACCGGCGGGCAGGAAGGTGGCGCTGACCCCGCCGCCCAGCGCGATGCTCTCGCCATATTCTACCGGCACCGCGCCGTCCGAAGTCGCGTAGCGCAACTTCATGATCGCAAGGGTCGCCGGGGTAGCGAAAGTTGCGCCGTGCCCGCCGCGGGCGTGATCGGCGTGGCCATGTGTCACCAGCGCACGCGGTACGGGGCGCGAGGGATCAACCCAGATATCGGCAGGAACGATGTGGATGCCCCACGGTTCGGGCCGGATCCAGGCGAAGGGGGCTGTCATCCGTGCGAGATGGGCAGTGACCGGGCCGCTGTCCAGACCGCCGCGACGGCGCGCAGGCTAGACTTGCTCGGTGTTCCCGGATCGCAGGATCTTGCGGCCTTCATCGGACAGCTCGCGCACCGCCTGCCTGACCTGCGGGCTCGCATCCGACAGCAGCACATCGCGCGTGCTGCCGAAGACCTTGAGGCGCGGCGGCTGATACTGAAGTTTGGAAACCAGCATGGCTTGTCCTCGTGCCCCGTGGGCCGTTGCGGGCAGAGCGCCGACCGCCTGGCGTAATCCCGGGCGGTTTCTCTGCCAGATTCTAAGGTTAGAATTGGCTGCTGAGGGCGTCTTCCACAATCTCGCGAAACTACGGTGGCGCTGTTCAGATGTGCGAAAGGGCCGCGCCGTGGACCGCGCGGGTCCGCGGAACGGTAGGGGCACAAAAAGCGAAGGGCGCGGACAGGTCTTCCCGTCCGCGCCCCCGACATGGCTACCGATCCGAACCGCGGCCTCAGCCTTCGCCGGCCTCGGACGCGGGCTTTTTGGCGGCGGGTTTCTTCTTTGGCGGGGCTTTGCGCTTGGGCTTCACCTTGGGCGGGGCCGGGGTCATTTCGAAGCTCGGCTTGCCGTCCCTCACGGTGACGTGCACCTCGCCGCCGTCGGAAAGCTTGCCGAACAGGAGTTCTTCGGCGAGCGGCTGCTTGATCTTGTCCTGGATCAGGCGGCTCATCGGACGGGCGCCATAGAGCTTGTCGTAACCCTTGTCCCCCAGCCAGCTGCGCGCATCGCTGTCGAACTGGATGTGGACGTTCTGTTCGGCCAGCTGGAGTTCGAGTTCGAGGATGAACTTATCGACAACGCGGGCAACCGTGGATTTGCCGAGATAGGCAAACGGCACGATCGCATCGAGACGGTTGCGGAATTCAGGCGTGAACATCTTCTGCACCGCCTCGGTCCCGGCATCTTCCTTGGACACGTTGCCGAACCCGATCCCGCTGCGCGCCATGTCGGATGCGCCGGCATTAGTGGTCATAATCAGCACCACGTTGCGGAAATCGACCGTCTTGCCGTGGTGATCGGTCAGGCGGCCATTATCCATCACCTGCAACAGTATGTTGAACAGGTCGGGGTGGGCCTTCTCGATCTCGTCGAGCAGCAGCACGCAATGCGGGTTCTGGTCGATCGCATCGGTCAACAAGCCGCCCTGATCGTAGCCGACATAGCCCGGAGGCGCGCCGATCAGACGCGAAACAGAGTGGCGCTCCATATATTCGGACATGTCGAACCGCTTCAGCTCGATCCCCATGATGCTGGCGAGCTGGCGCGCTACTTCGGTCTTGCCGACGCCAGTGGGGCCGGAGAACAGGAAGCTGCCGATGGGCTTGTCCGGATCGCGAAGCCCAGCGCGGCTCAGCTTCATCGCAGTCGAAAGCCGTTGGATCGCCTCGTCCTGGCCGAAAACGACGTGCTTCAGATCGCGTTCGAGGTTTTCGAGCGCCTTCTTGTCGTCCTTCGACACAGACTTGGGGGGGATGCGTGCCATCGTCGCGATCACCATTTCGATCTCGCGCGCGGTGATGGTCTTCTTGCGGCGGCTGGGAGGCACCAGCATCTGCATCGCGCCGACTTCGTCGATCACGTCGATCGCCTTGTCGGGCAGCTTGCGGTCGTTGATGTAGCGCGCCGACAGTTCCACCGCGGTCTTGATCGCGTCCGGGGTGTATTTCACCTTGTGGTGATCCTCGAACGCAGAACGCAGGCCCTTGAGAATCTTGATCGTGTCCTCGATGGTCGGCTCGTTCACGTCGATCTTCTGGAACCGGCGCAGCAGCGCACGGTCCTTTTCGAAGTGGTTGCGGAATTCCTTGTAGGTGGTGCTGCCGATACAGCGGATGGCACCGCTGGAAAGCGCGGGCTTGAGCAGGTTGGAGGCATCCATCGCCCCGCCGCTGGTTGCGCCTGCGCCGATCACGGTGTGGATTTCGTCGATGAACAGCACCGCGTGCGGCATCGCTTCCAATTCGGTGACGACCTGCTTGAGCCGTTCTTCGAAGTCGCCGCGATAGCGGGTGCCCGCCAGCAGCGCACCCATGTCGAGCGAGTAGATCACCGCTTCGCCCAGCACTTCGGGCACGTCGCCTTCGATGATCTTGCGCGCCAGCCCTTCGGCAATCGCGGTCTTGCCGACGCCGGGATCGCCCACGTAGAGCGGGTTGTTCTTCGACCGGCGGCACAGGATCTGGATTGTCCGGTCGACCTCCGGCCCGCGGCCGATCAGCGGATCGATCTTGCCGTTTTCCGCCTTGACGTTGAGGTTGACGGTGAATTGGTCGAGCGCGGTTTCCTTCTTGTTGCCGCCGCTTTCCTTAGTCTGCGCCGGTTCGTCGGCCTTGTCCGCGCCTTGCGGGGTCTTGCTTTCGATCTGGCGGCCGCCCTTGCCGATGCCGTGGCTGATATAGCTGACCGCATCCAGCCGGCTCATGTCCTGCTGCTGGAGGAAATAGACCGCGTAGCTATCGCGTTCGGAAAACAGCGCGACCAGCACGTTGGCACCGGTAACGGTGTCCTTGCCAGAAGACTGGACGTGCAAAATCGCGCGCTGGATCACCCGCTGGAAACCGGCGGTCGGCTGCGGATCGGCTCCGTCTTCGGTCTTAAGTGATTGATATTCCTGATCGAGATACTGTTTCACCACCTCGCCCAGCTCGGCCAGGTCGACTCCGCAGGCCGCCATCACCTGTGCGGCGTCCTCATCGTCGATCAGCGCCAGCAGCAGGTGCTCCAGCGTCGCGTATTCGTGCTTGCGTTCGGAGGCATTGCCGAGCGCATTGTGCAGGGTCCGTTCGAGGTTCTGTGCAAAGCTGGGCATGGGAAATCTCCATGAGAGGGCGGGGAATGCCCCGGACGAGGGGGCGGCAGGGGAGGCGGCGGGAATCGTTCGAGGGGTATATGGGATGGTCTGCAAAAATTGCGAATCCGTTTGCGCAGGCGCCGTAGGAAAACCGCCTCGGTTCACCCACCCGGCCTTCCGAACAGCGATTCGGCGGCAGCACGATGAGCGGCGGTCTTCGCGTGATGGGCCTTCACCCGCGCGATCTCTGCTTCGAGCAGCGCGATCCGCGCCTGAAGTTCGGCCTGCGAATAGGGGCCGAGATCCTCTGCCGCGAGGCGGGATGCCGCATCTCCTGTCGGGCGTGGTCGATCGGGCTCTTCCATCGGAACACAGCATCGCAAGCCAAGCGGCTTGCTGTCAATCGGCAAGGCAGGTAATTGCCCGGTCGATTGGACTAGGCAGGATAGTTAATTAAGCCTTTGCAGGGGGTAAAGAATGGTTGGACAGCGCGCAGCAAACCTTCCCGAAAGCATGGCCGCGATCGGCTTCGATGCGCCCGGCGGGCCGGATGTGCTGCGGCCCGAAAGCGCGCCCCTGCCGCGCCTGCGCCCCGATGATGTGCTGATCCGCGTCGCCTATGCCGGGGTCAACCGTCCCGATTGCCTCCAGCGCGCGGGCGCCTATCCGGCGCCGCCGGGGGCTTCGCCGCTGCTCGGGCTGGAAGTTTCGGGCGAGATCGTGGCGGTCGGCACCGAAGTCCCGCGCGAGATGATCGGGCAGATGGTCGCCGCGCTCACGCCGGGCGGGGGCTACGCCGAATATTGCGCCGCGCACTGGCAGCACTGCCTTCCCGTTCCCGAAGGCATGATGCTGGCCGATGCCGCCGCTCTGCCCGAAACGCTGTTCACCGTGTGGCACAACCTGTTCGAACGCGGGCTTGCGCGCGATGACGAGACAGTGCTGGTGCACGGCGGAACATCGGGCATCGGGACGATGGCGATCATGCTCGCCAAGGCGTTCGGCATGCAGGTCATCGTGACCTGCGGCGACGATGCCAAATGCGCCGCCGCCACCCGCATCGGCGCGGATCTGGCGATCAATTACCGCGAGGACGATTTCGTCGAGGCGGTGATGGCCCACACCGGGGGCAAGGGCGTGCACGTGGTGCTGGACATGGTGTCGGGCGATTATGTGCCGCGCAATCTCAAATGCCTTGCCGAAGATGGCCGCCACGTCACTATTGCGGTGCTGGGCGGGGCCAAGGCCGATCTGAACATGGCGGTGGTGATGATGCGGCGGCTGACCCTGACCGGATCGACTTTGCGCCCGCGCTCGGACGCGTTCAAGGCTGCGCTGGCGGACGAGATCGCCGATAATGCCTGGCCGATGTTCGCCAGCGGCGAGCTGTCGCCGGTGATGGACATGACCTTCCCCCTTGCCGAAGCCGCCGCTGCCCATGCGCGCATGGAAGCGGGCGAACATATCGGTAAGATCGTGCTGGAGGTGGCCGGAGAAGCGGACAATGGCTGACCCGCTGACCCTCCACGAAGATCCCCGCAGCGGCAATTGCTACAAGATCAAGCTGACCGCCGCGCTGCTCGGCGTGCCGCTCGCAACCCGCGCCTATGACATCATGAAAGGCGAAACCCGCACGCCGGAGTTCCTCGCCAGCGTCAATGCCAACGGGCGCATCCCGGTGCTCCAGATCGGTGAGGGCGGGGCTGCGCGGTTCCTGCCCGAAAGCAACGCAGCGTGCTGGTATCTGGCTCACGGCTCTGCGCTGATCCCACAGGAACGCTTCGCGCAGGCCGACATGCTGCGCTGGATGTTCTTCGAACAGTACAACCACGAACCAAATGTCGCCACCTTGCGGTTCTGGCTGCGGTTTGTCGGGGAGGCGAACCTTTCGGCCGAGCAACGCGCGCAGATCATGCCCAAGCGGATGGCGGGCTGCGGCGCGCTCGACCTGATGAACCGGCATCTCGTCGACAATGCGTTTTTCTGCGGCGGCGCGGTGTGTCTCGCGGACATTGCGCTGTTCGCCTACACCCATGTCGCCGAGGAGGGCGGTTTCGGCCTCGGCGATTATCCGCATATCCTCAGCTGGATCGCAAGGGTGCAGGCGCTCCCCGGCTTTGTCCCGATGGATTGACGCTGGCTTGACCAGAAACTGACCCGAAACCGTCACTCCCCTGTGAGTCCCCTGTAACAATTGCCTGCCATGGGGTCGTTTCAGCGAGACATGACATCCGGGGATTTTGCATGACGGCTGCCGACCTCACCGACATCATCAGCGACAACGTTGCCACCTTTCCGTTGAGCGCGCCGCGCATTCCCGAGCCCGAGGGGGCCGAGCGGCGCAGCTTTCGCACCATCTGGATCAGCGACGTGCACTTGGGCACCAAGGGCTGCAATGCCGACATGCTGATCGACTTCCTCGACCGCACCGATAGCGAGGTGATGTATCTGGTCGGCGACATCATCGACGGCTGGCGGCTGAAGAAGAAGTTCTACTGGCCCTCTGCCCACAACGACATCGTGTGGCGCATCATGAAGCGCGCCCGGCGCGGGACCCGGGTGGTCTATATCCCCGGCAATCATGACGAGATGTTCCGGCAGTTCACCGGCCTCAATTTCGGCGGGATCGAAATTCGCCGCGCTGCTTTTCACGACACCGCTGACGGCCGCCGGTTGATGGTGCTGCACGGCGACGAATTCGATGCGGTGATGCTGTCGCACCGCTGGCTCGCCTTCGTCGGCGATCATGCCTACCACCTGATGATGAAGCTGAACGTCACGGTCAACACCGTGCGGCGCTGGCTGGGCAAACCCTATTGGTCATTGAGCAAGGCGGCCAAGCACAAGGTCAAGAACGCGGTCGAATTCATCGGCAAATACGAGGAAGTCGTCGCCCGCGCGGCTGGCGAACGCGGGGTTGACGGGGTGGTGTGCGGCCACATCCACACCGCCGAGTTCCGCCATTTCGATCACAACGGGCGGCGCATCGAATACTGGAACGATGGCGATTGGGTGGAGGGCTGCAATGCGCTGGTCGAACATCACGATGGCCGGATGGAAATCCTCCACTGGGCCGATGAAATGAAGCGCCGGATCGTGGAAGAAGGCGGTGAGGAAGCGCCCGCGCCCGCACCCGCACCGGCCGATCCCGCACGCGAGGCGGCGTGAACAGGCACACGACGATCCTGTCGGACACCGCCGCCGCAGCGATTGCGCCCGGCGCACCCGGATCGATTGCAATCGTCACCGATGCCTGGCACCCGCAGACCAACGGCGTGGTGCGCACATTGTCCACCACCTGCGAGGTACTGCGCGGCTGGGGGCATGACGTCACGGTGATCTCGCCCGAGGGATATCCCTCGATGCCCGCCCCGACCTATCCCGAGATCCGCCTGGCGCTGACCGCCCCCGGTGGAGTCGGGCGGCGGCTGGCGAAAGTCGCGCCGGACGCGGTGCATATCGCCACCGAAGGCCCGCTGGGCTTTGCCGCGCGGGCCTATTGCATGCGCCGCAAGGTGCCGTTCACCACCGCCTATCACACCCAGTTTCCCGATTATCTTGCGCGCCGCACCGGCCTGCCCGCAAGCGTGTTCTGGCCCTATATCCGCTGGTTCCACCGCCCGGCGGAGGCGATCATGGTGGCGACCGAAACGATCCGTGCGCAGTTGCGCGAACAGGGGCTGACGCAATTGACCCACTGGAGCCGCGGCGTCGATCTCGCGTGCTTTTCTCCCACTGCACCCGCGCCGCCCGAATATGCCGGTATCGAAGGCCCGATCCTGCTTTATGTCGGGCGCATCGCGGTCGAAAAGAACATCGAAGCCTTCCTCGCCTGCGATTATCCCGGCACCAAGGTGGTGGTCGGTGACGGCCCGGCGCGCGCGGCGCTGGCGGCGAAATTTCCGGGCGCGCTGTTCCTCGGTAAACGCACCGGGGCGGATTTGGCAGGCTGTTATGCCGGGGCCGATGTGTTCGTGTTCCCGAGCCGCACCGATACCTTCGGCCTCGTGATGATCGAGGCGCTCGCCTGCGGGACGCCGGTGGCCGCTTTTCCGGTGGCCGGGCCGCTCGATATCGTGACGCCCCAGGTGGGCGCGCTGTCCGAGGATCTTACCCGCGCGATCGACGCCGCCCGCTATTGCGATCGCACCGCCTGCGCTGCCTACGGCGCGAGCTTTTCGTGGGAAGCGGCGACGCGGCAGTTCCTATCGGGATTGGTCGCGCTGGAGCAGGGCGAAGCAGTCTCGCTACAGGCGATACCCGCGTTATAGGCCGCATCGGCCGCGTGCGGAACACTGGCCGCCGCCCCGCACCCTTTTCCTTGCCGTTTGATGCGCCATCGCCTATCTAGGCTGTCAAGGTGGCCGCTCCGTGAGGGGCGGCCCTTCTATTTTGAACGGAGATTTCCCATGGCTATCAAGGATCAGCCCAAGCCGCTGATGCCGCACGCCACCGCGACCTGGCTGGTGGACAACACCGCATTGTCGTTCGAGCAGATTGCCGAATTCTGCGGCCTGCATATTCTCGAAGTGCAGGCGATGGCCGACGATCTGGCAGGCAGCAAGTATACTGGCCGCGATCCGGTCCATTCCGGTGAGCTGACCCAGGGCGAGATCGAGGCGGGTCAAGCCGACGCGAGCTATTCGCTGCGGATGCACAAAGCCCCGGTCGAGGTCACGCGCACCAAGGGCCCGCGTTACACCCCGGTGTCGAAGCGGCAGGACAAGCCCGATGGTATCGCGTGGATCCTGCGCAGCCATCCCGAAGTGTCGGATGCGCAGATCTCCAAGCTGATCGGCACCACCCGCAACACCATCGGCGCGATCCGCGAGCGGTCGCACTGGAACATCCAGAACATCCAGCCAAAAGACCCGGTGACCCTGGGCCTGTGTTCGCAGCGCGAACTGGATGCGATGGTGGCCAAGGCTGCCAAGCGTGCCGGGATCACCGAGGACGCCGAGCCGGTCGTGAAGCCCGAGCGCAATGATCGCGAAAATCTGATTGCGGAACTGCGCGCCGAACGCGACGCCACCCACAAGGCCGCTGCCGATGCCGCGCAGGAAGCCGAGGCCGAAGCCTGGCTCGCCGCCCGCCGCGCCGCCGAAGCGAACGAAGAAAAGATCGACCCCGAAAGCGGGTTCAAGGACTGAGTCCTGCCGGCCGGAGCGCGCCAAACGCTCCGGCCGCGGCAACTGGCCGCAGTTGCGCGAAATTAGCGGTTCCGGCGCGGGTTTCACTTGTGCGCGCCCGCATTGTCGGCCAAGATTACTGACATGCTTGTCAGTAACGCTGCCTACCATCACCCGACCCCGCTCGACACCAGTTTCGAGGCGCTGAGCCTGCCGGACATGTTCGAGCGCACCTGGCGCAAGAACAAGAGCGCGCCGTTCCTGCACTTCCTCGGGCGGACCTACAGCTACAGCGACATTTATGTTCAGGCCTGCTGCTTCGCCGCCGGCTTGCAGGATATGCTCGGCATCCAGAAGGGCGACCGGGTCGGCCTGTTCCTGCCCAATGTCCCGATCTACGCTGCCGCCTATTACGGGGCGATGATGGCGGGGGCGGTGGTGGTCAATTTCTCGCCGCTCTATTCGGTCGAGGAACTGAGCTGGCAGGTGAACGATTCCGGCACTCGCGTGCTGGTGGCGCTGGATGTGCCCGAACTCTATCAGACTGCGCGCAAGGTGCTGGACGGATCGGCGCTGGAGACGCTGGTGGTGGGCAGCCTCGCCGAGATGCTGCCATGGTACAAGGGCATCGCACTGAAGCTGCTGAAGCGCAGCCAGATTGCCGAAGTCGCCTATGGTCCGAACATCTTGAGCTGGGACGCAATGACCCCGGCCCGTGCGGTCGCGCCGGTCGAGGTCACTCCGCAGGACCTCGCCCTGCTGCAATATACCGGCGGCACCACCGGACGGCCCAAGGGTGCGATGCTAGGCCACGACCAGCTGAGCATAAATGCGCAGCAGGTCGCCGGGATCAATCCCTTCGGTGATGCCAGCGATGAAGTGTTCATGGGGGCGCTGCCGTTCTTCCATGTCTTTGCGAACACAGCGCTGCTCAATCACGCGGTCTTTACCGGCGCCTCGATCGCCATGGTGCCGCGGTTCGAGACCAAGCAGGTGCTGGAAACGATCCAGAAATATCGCTGCACCGGCTTTCCCGGCGTGCCGACGATGTTTCAGGCGATGCTCGATCATCCCGATCTCGCCAAGACCGACCTGTCGAGCCTGAAAGTCTGCATCTCGGGTGGCGCGCCGATGCCCGGCCCGGTGCACGTCCGGTTCGAGGAGGCGACCGGGGTGCGGCTGGTCGAAGGTTACGGCCTCACCGAAAGCGCGGGCGTGGTCTCGGTCAATCCTTACGAAAGCACCCGCAAGCGCGGCACCATCGGGCAACTGGTCCCCGGCACCGAAGTGATCCTGCTCGACAAGGAGCATCCCGAACAGCTCGCCCCTGAAGGCGAGCCGGGCGAGCTTGCCGTCCACGGCCCGCAGGTCATGCGCGGCTACTGGAACCGGCCCGAGACCGACGCCGACACCTTTGTTGAGCGCGATGGCAAACGTTACCTGCGCACCGGCGATGTCGCGCGGGTGGACGAGGACGGGTTCCTCGAGATCGTCGACCGGATCAAGGACATGATCGCGGTGGGCGGGTTCAAGGTGTTCCCCAGCGTGGTCGAGGACGTGATCCTCGAACATCCGGCGGTGAAGGAAGCGCTGGTCATCGGCGTGCCCGAGGAATACCGCGGCGAGGTTCCGCGCGCCTACATAACGTTACACGACGGCGCGACCGCCACGGCAGACGAACTGGCGGGCTGGCTCAACGCGAAGATCGGCAAGCACGAACGCGTCGATCAGGTGGTGATCCGCAGCGAATTGCCGCGCACCATCATCGGCAAACTCGACCGCAAGGCGCTGCGGGCGGAAGTGCTGTAGGAAGGAACCGTTCGCTCGAACGGGCCGAGGCAGCCAGACCTTATTCCGCGGCTTCGACGCTCGGCACGCTCGACACGGCCTTGACCGCTGGTCGCGCGTTTGGCGCGAATCGGCCATCGACCTGCGCGCCCTGTTCGATGGTCAGGGCATCATAATGCACATCGCCTTCGATCCGGGCAGTTTTGAGGATCACCAGATCGCGCGCGGTGATAGAACCCGTCACCGTGCCGGCCATGCGCGCACTTTCGGCGGTCACAGCGCCGCTGATGCTGCTCGATTCGCCCTGAACGAGCGATGCGCATTTGATGTCGCCCTCTATCGTGCCGTCGACATGCAGATCGGCGGTGGCGGCGATATCGCCCTTGATCACCACATCCGCGCCGATCACCGAGAAGGTCGAGCCCGAGGCCATTGCGTTGCCTTTACTTACTGGCCGCGACGGCGCCGGGGGCGGGGTCCGGTCTGCCGGAGCGGACTTCTTTGAGAACATCGGGAGCGGTCTCCAGGAAGGGGCGCGGATTGATCGCGCGATTATTGATGCGAACCTCGAAATGCAGATGCGGCCCCGTGGAACGGCCGGTACTGCCGAGCCCACCGAGTGTCGCGCCGGCTTCCACCAGTTGGCCCGGTTTCACGTCGACCCGCGACAAGTGGGCGTAGCGGGTCATCAGCCCATTCGCGTGGGTGACCTCGACCGCTTTGCCGTAGCCGCCTTTGCGCCCGGCGAAGGTGACACGGCCATCGGCGGCCGCGAAGATCGGCGAGCCGACCGCGCCTTTGAAATCGATCCCCGAATGCATCGCGGCGCGCCCGTTGAACGGGTCGCGTCGATAGCCGAAGCCAGAAGTGATGTTCTCGGCCGTCGCTGGCACGACCTGCGGAATTCCGTCGAGAGCGCGCTCGAGAGCCGCCATCCGTGCGAGGCTGAGCCCGAGCCGTTCGAATCGCGAATCAATCCCGCCTGCCGATGACCCGGACAGCGCCTCGAATGGGCCGCCCATCGCCTGCCCCATTGACTGTTGTGCCTTCCGGCTGAGCGCACCGGGATCAAGGTTGAGTTTGCGCATTGCCGCTTCGGCACGGCGCGACCGGGCGTCGGCGAAGCGGGTCAGGCGTTCGACCACGGCAAGCTGGCGCGCCTCGACTTCGGCAAGCCCGCGCGCCTGCGGGAAAGATTGGCTGACTTTCTCGATTGTCTTGGCCGCCTCGGCGGTCGAGTCGGTCACCGTGCCGGCGGCGGCACCTTCGGCCACGATATCCTCGGGCAGCATCCGCGCCATGTCTTCCAGGTATGCCTGCCGCTGCTGGAGGTCGTCCACGACCCGGTCGATATCGCCGCCATAGGCTTCGAGCCGTTCCTGCGACTTGGCGACCCGTGCGCGCTGCTGTTCGAACGATGCGAGATCGGCTTCGGCGCGGTACTGGCCCCAGGCCATCATGGCCAGGGCAATCAGCCAGCCCAGCACAAGCGCGACCACCGTGGCCGCGGCGCGGATCTGGAGCGTCGACGAGATCTTGATGAAACGCACCTGACCATCGGAGCGCATGAAAAATTCGCGATCGGGGAACCACTGCCGAAGCTGCTGGCTCCACTTACGTGTGGAAATACTGTCTGACACTGCGGCCCCGATTTTATTATCTATGCCCCACACCCATGTTGCTATCAGCGCAATCCTTAAGGGTCGATTGGCAACGCGCCGCAAGGGGTGAACCGAAGCGGAATTGCGGCGAGTGGTTCATCTGCGCGCCATGTTCCACAAATGCTGCGCGCAATTCGCCGAAAGTTGCGTTCCCGCGATGCTTCTGTTCCTGATTCGTGCCTTGGCGGCGGCGTACGCTTTCTGCGCGGGCCTGACAGCGCACGGCGCGGCTGCTATGGGGCGGCTATGACCCAGACAGCGACACAACAAAAGAACTCCGAAACCCACGATCCCGCAGAACTGATCGGCGCGCTCGCCCGCGCCGCCCGATTGGCGCAGCGCCAGCTTGCCGCCATGACCAGCGAGGCTCGTGCCGCCGCACTTCATCTTGCCGCTGACCGGCTCGAAGCCTCGGCCCCGGCGATTCTCACCGCCAATGCCAAGGACATCGCCGCAGGCGAGGCGCGCGGCATTGCCAGGGCGATGCTCGACCGGCTGGCGCTCGACGAAGCGCGGCTTGCCGGGATTGCCGCAGCCGTGCGCGCGGTTGCCGATCTGCCCGATCCGGTGGGCGAGGTGATCGACACGGCCGAGCGGCCCAACGGCCTGCACCTGCAGCGCATCCGCGTGCCGATCGGCACCATCGGCATCATCTACGAAAGCCGCCCCAACGTCACCGCCGATGCCGCCGCGCTGTGCGTACGCGCGGGCAATGCGGCGCTGCTGCGCGGGGGGAGCGAGGCGGTGCATTCCAACCGCGCGATCCACGCCGCGCTGGTGGCCGGGCTGGAAGATGGCGGTGTACCTGCCGATGCGGTGCAGCTGCTGCCGACGCAGGACCGCGCCGCCGTCGGCGCGATGCTGGCCGCCAGCGGGTTGATCGACATGATCGTGCCGCGCGGGGGCAAGAGCCTCGTCGCGCGGGTGCAGGCCGATGCGCGGGTGCCGGTGCTCGCGCATCTAGATGGCATCTGCCACACCTATGTCCACGCCGCCGCCGATCCCGAGATGGCGCAGGCGATTGCGCTCAATGCCAAGCTGCGCCGCACCGGCATCTGCGGGGCGATGGAAACGCTGCTGATCGACGCCAATTTCCCTGAGAGCGAAAAGCTGGTCGCCGCTCTGATCGACAAGGGCTGCGAAGTGCGCGGCGATGATCGCATCCGCGCGCTCGACCAGCGCGTCACTCCCGCCAGCGCCAATGACTGGGACACCGAATATCTCGACGCCGTGCTGTCGGTCGCCATGGTCGACGATCTGGACGCGGCGCTCGCCCACGTTGCGCGCCACTCCTCGGGCCATACCGATGCCATCGTGACGTCGGATGAGGACGTGGCCGAACGGTTCCTGACGCAGGTCGACAGCGCCATCGTGATGCACAACGCCTCCTCGCAATTCGCCGACGGGGGCGAATTCGGCCTCGGCGCGGAGATCGGCATCGCCACCGGGCGGTTGCACGCGCGCGGACCGGTCGCGCTCGAAGGGCTTACCACCTACAAGTGGCAGGTGCGCGGCGCAGGCCAGGTGCGCCCGTGACGGTCCGGCCCTGACGGCGCAAGGGACAACAGCGCTTGAACTCACGCCCGGTCACGACGGGGCTGCTGGGGGGCAGCTTCAACCCTGCGCATGGCGGGCACCGGCGAATCAGCCTGTTCGCGGCCGACGCGCTCGGGCTGGATGAGGTGTGGTGGCTGGTTTCGCCCGGCAATCCGCTCAAGCCGCGGGCCGGGATGGCGCCGCTGACAGCGCGGCTGCATTCCGCCAAGCAACAGGCCCGCCGTGCGCCAATCGTGCCGACCGCGATCGAGCAGCAGCTGGGCACGCGCTACACCGCCGACACGCTGCGCGCGCTTACCCGCCGCTATCCCAAGCGGCGCTTCGTGTGGCTGATGGGGGCCGATAACCTCGCCGAGTTGCACCGCTGGAAGGACTGGCGGAGAATCGCCCGGACAATGCCGATTGCGGTGATCGCCCGTCCGGGCTATGATAGAACCGCCATGACGAGCCCCGCCATGGCCTGGCTCAGGCGCTACCGTGTTCCTGCCGCCAGTTTTCGGAAACGGGGGCAATGGAGCGCACCGGCTCTGGTGTTATTGCGTTTCGATCCGGATCACCGCTCGGCCACGGCACTTCGCAGTGCCAATGCCGGGTGGGTCGAGGATATCCTCGGCACGGATCGTGGCGATAATGGACCTGACACGCCGTTGCGAGACCGGCTGACATTTCGCAGCATCCGGACAGAGGAAGAGGCATGAAGCGCTTGTCCCGCGTTTCGTCTCGTCCCGCTTTCCGTCTGCGTCCTGTCAGCCTTCATCGCCCTGAACTCTGGAGATACCCGATTGCCGATGACCGAGGCATTTGTTGCATCCATTCCGCTCGCCCCGGCGCAAGCCGCGGCGCAGACGGCCCAATCGCTGGCGCACTCTGAGATGAGCGATCATCCCTTGCACCAGTTGGTGATGACCCAGCTTGACGACGATCAGGCGCAGGAGATCGTCTCGATCCCGCTCGAGGGAAAAAGCTCGATCGCCGATCACATGGTGATCGCCAGCGGCCGCTCCACCCGGCAGGTCGCCGCGATGGCGCAGAAGCTGGGCGAAGCGATCAAGAAGGCCGGATTCGGTCACGTGCGGATCGAAGGTCTGCCCGCCGCCGACTGGGTGCTGATCGATGCGGGCGACGTGGTGGTGCACCTGTTCCGCCCCGAAGTGCGCAGCTTCTACAACCTTGAGCGCATGTGGTCGTTCGAGGGGAGCGATACGGCAGCAACCGGGCGCGCGTAATTTGAGTTCCGCAGCCCCTCCGGGCTGCGAAATCCTCGCTCATGCGGCCTGAAGGCCGCGTCGCTGCGGGTGGGCGGTCGCCCTTGCGGGCCGCGCTGCGGCCCGTTTGGCTCCGTTTCCTCGAGGTGGTCAACATTCTCCTCCACGTCATCGCCCGGGGTAAGATCGGCCGCTCGCCTGAGGGCGAGCTGGTGGATCGCTATGCCAAGCGGATGACGTGGCCGGTGAAGCTGACCGAGTGGCCCGATACCGGCGTGGGCAAAATCGCCGATCCGCTTACCCCCTGCCGCACCGTGCTGCTCGATGAACGCGGCAAGGCCATGACGTCGGAGAATTTTGCCGCCCTGCTCGGCCGCTGGCGCGATGAAGGCGTGCGCGAAACCCGCTTCATGCTCGGCGCGGCGGACGGGCATTCGGATGCCGAACGCGCCTCTGCCGACCTGCTGCTCGCCTTCGGCCCCGCCACCTGGCCGCATATGCTGGCCCGCGCAATGCTGATGGAGCAGCTCTACCGCGCTGTCACCATCCTTGCAGGGCATCCCTATCATCGGGCAGGATAGGATCATGAACCGCCCCGCGATCCCGATACTGTGCCTCGCCATCGTGCTGACGGCTGCGATGGCCGTGGCCCTGCCCGAAACGCGCGCGGCGCGAACGCCGCTGCTGCTGGAGCCTGCCGAGGCCGAGGCCCAGCTTGCCCGCGCGGCCCGTGAAAGCCGCCGCGCCGATATCCGCGCCGCGCGCCTGACCCGCGAGGCCGAGGTCGCCACCGAAGCCGCCAGCCGGACCGCGCGCGAGGCCGCCGCGCTCGCCGCCCGCATCCAGCAGGCCGAGGCCGATATCGAAGTCGCCCGCGCGCGCTATTCCCTGACCCGGGCCGAACGTGCGGCGCTGACTGCGCGGCTGGCCGAAAAGCAGGAGCCGACCGCCCGCCTTGCCGCCGCGCTGCAGACGGCGTCACGCCGTCCGCTCGCCCTGTCCGCGCTGCAACCCGGTTCGCTCAAGGAGGTCGTCTATGTCCGCGCCGTTCTCGACAGTGCGGTGCCGCAGATCCGCGCCCGCACCGCCGGTCTGCGCGCCGAACTGGATCGCGGGCGCGCGTTGGAGGCCGAGGCGGGGCGGACGCTGGCCGAAGTCCGCGCGGGTGAGCAGGCCTTGCGTGAACGCCGCACGCAGCTTGCCGCGCTCGAAAACCGGCAGCGGATCGCCTCGCGCGCCGCACGCGGAGCGGCATCGCGTGAGGCCGAGCGCGCGCTGGCGCTGGGCGAGGAAGCGCGCGATCTCGATGGACTGGTGGCACGGCTTGGCGAAGTGGCGGCACTGCGGCGCGAACTGGCGGCGCTGTCCGGCCCGGTACCACGCCCCGCCGATCTTGCCGCCGATCTTGCCGCCGATCTTGCCGGGGTGCGTCCGGCGGCGTCCGGCCCGTTACCGGCGCCTTCGGTTCCGACCCCTGTCACAAGCACCCGGCCGCCGCCGGGGTTGCAACTGCCGGTCGACGGTCGCACGCTGATTGGCTTCGGCGCCAAGCGCGACAGCGGCATCGCCAGCACCGGGCTGGTCCTCGCGCCTGCCGACGGCGCGCAGGTGGTCGCTCCTGCCGGTGGCCGCATCGCCTTTGCCGGGCCGTATCGCGGGTTCGGGCGAATCGTCATCATCGAACATGAAGGTGGCTGGGCCAGCCTCGTCACCGGCCTTGCGCGGGTCGATGCCGTGGTCGGCGATAGCGTGATCGGCGGTAGCCCGATCGGTGTCGCAAGCGGGCGGGAAGACCCGGTAAGCTTCGAACTGCGCCGCGACGGCGAACCGGTCAACCCCTTGCAATACCTGCGATAGCGCCGATCTGGACAGCAGGAATGCAGCCGCATCTGTCCCGTCCGGATACGCGGGGTGCCCACATGCACGCTCTCATCTGGCGTTAAGCCAGCAGAACCTATACATTCGCTTCCCGAAGGAGCCTTGCACAACCCATGAAATTCGCCGCTCTCCTGCGCAGCGCCGCGCTTGTCACCGCGGTGGCGCTGATCCCCGCCACCACCGCCACCATGGCCCAGGTCGATGGTCGCGCCGGCCCTGAATTCGCGAAGCTGTTCGCGGTGTTCCAGCGGGTGAAGGCCAGCTATGTCGAGCCGGTCGAGGATGACGTGTTGATCCGCGGCGCGATCGACGGGATGCTGGCGGCGCTCGATCCGCATTCGGCCTATCTCGACGGCGGCGATCTGCAACGGCTCGAAACCATGATCGAGGGCAATTACGCCGGTCTCGGCCTTTCGGTCGTGCTGGAAGACGGCGCGGTCAAGGTGATCTCGCCGTTCAATGGCAGTCCGGCGGATAATGCCGGGATCAAGGCCGGCGACTTCATCACCCATCTCGATGGCAAGCTGATCTATGGCGGCAGTCTGGATGACGCCGTGGCGCAGATGCGCGGGCCTTCGGGCACCACAATCCAACTTACGATCTTCCGCCCCGGCCGCGACGAGCCGCTGGAAGTGGACGTGACCCGCGGCGTGATCGAACTGGAACCGGTCAAGCATGAGCTGTCCGCGGGCAATATTGGTGTCATCACCGTCAACGAATTCTCCGCCGATGTCGGCGCGGATGTGTACGCCGCTTGGCAGGCGATTCGCGAAGAGGCGACGGGGCGCGTCAGCGGTCTGGTGCTCGACCTGCGCAACAATCCGGGCGGCAGTCTGGACGAATCGGTGGAGCTGGCCGATCTGTTCCTGACCGATGGCCGGATCGTCAGCCAGCGCGGGCGCGCGCGCGGCGAAACCATTCTCTACGATGCCGAAACCGCCTATCGCGGCGACATGGCCGAAGGTGTGCCGGTGATCGTGCTGATCAATGCAGGGTCGGCTTCCGCTTCGGAAATCGTCGCGGGCGCGTTGCAGGATCACCGCCGCGCGCTGATCATGGGCGAGCGCAGCTTCGGCAAGGGTTCGGTGCAGTCGCTGTTGCCGCTGGGCCGGGATGCGGCGCTGAAACTGACGACCGCTCGCTATTTCACGCCCGCAGGCAATTCGGTGCAGGAAGGCGGGATCAAGCCCGATATCGCGGTGCCGCAGCTGTCCGATCCCGATCTTGTGCTGCGGATGAAGTACCAGACCCGCGAAAGCGATCTGCGCGGGCACCTGATCAACGAACTCGGCATCAAGGACGAGGAGATGGAGGCCGATACCATCGCCGATCCGCGTTTCCAGCTGACCGCCGACGAGCTGAAGGATCAGGGCGTCGAGGATTTCCAGCTGCACTATGCGCTGGAAACCCTGCGCCGCACCACCAAGAGCACGGTCGCCCTGAGGCCAGCGCTGCGACCGGCCAAGCGTTAAGGCGCAAGGCATGGACAGTCTCGGCAAGGCGCGGCTGCTGGCCGTGCTGGTTCCCGCCGCCCTGCTTGGCGGGGCGTATGTGGCGCAATACAGCTTCGGCCTGCCGCCGTGCGAAATGTGCTGGTGGCAGCGCTATCCGCATTTCGCGGCGCTGGGGATTGCGGGGCTTTCTTTCGTGATCCAGCCCGCGCGGGTCTGGGTAGCGTTGGCGGGATTTGCGATCATCACGTCGGGGTTTATCGGTGGTTTTCATGCCGGGGTCGAATATGGCTGGTGGGAGGGGATCACCGGCTGTTCCACCCTGCCGTCAAGCGTGGATGTGATGAATGTCTCCGCCGCGCCGTTGATCCGCTGCGATGTCGCCCCCTGGACGCTGTTTGGTGTCTCGCTGGCGGGGTTCAATTTCCTGATTTCCTGCACGGCGGGTGCGGCCATTGTGGCGCTCGCGGCGTATAGGAAGTAGGCAGGAGCGAAAGGAGCCGATTATGCAACGCGATGAACTCCACCGCATGATCCGGGTCGATCAGGCCGGCGAATTCGGCGCGACCCGCATCTACGAAGGCCAGCTGGCGGTGATGGGCGACCGCGCGCCGCATTCCGCGGAAATCCGCCACATGGCCGAGCAGGAGCGCGAACACCGCGCCAAGTTCGATGAACTGCTGGTCAGGCGCGGGGTGCGTCCCACCATACTGCATCCGTTCTGGTCGGCGGCGGGCTATGCGCTCGGCGCAGGCACCGCGCTGCTCGGCCCGGAAGCCGCGATGGCCTGCACCGCCGCGGTCGAGACCGAGATCGACAAGCATTACAGCGACCAGTTGGATAAACTGAGCGAGAGCGGTGAGGATCCCGAACTGGCCGACATGATTGAGGCGTTCCGCGAAGACGAGCGCGAACATCGCGATGCCGCGCTGGCGAACGGCGCCGAACGCGCGCCCGGCTATCCCTTGCTGGCCGGAGCCATCCGGCTCGGTTGTCGTCTTGCGATCAAGGTGAGCGAGCGCCTTTAGTTCTTCGCACCGGCCTCCGCCGGTGCGTCCTCGGCGCTGTTCCTCCGCTACGCTCCGGGCGCCTGCGGGCGGCCGGTCGGCCTTGCGGTCGCTGCGCGACCGAGGCTCTCCGACTGCACAGTCTTTACAAACTCCAGTACACCAGTTCCTGTGGCAGCCCCGTCCGGTCGAGCGCGCTTTTCACGTCAACCAGCACACCTCCTTCGCGTACCCGGGCGATCAGGTCTGCCGGGTCGGCGAGATAGCTGGCGTGGTTCACCGCCAGCACCAGCGCATCGAGTCCGACCAGATCCTCGGGCGGGCTCAGTGCGATGCCATATTCGTGCAGCGCAGCTGCCGGTTCGGCGAGCGGATCGCTCACCAGCGCTTCGATCCCGTATTCGCGCAGTTCGGCGAGGATATCGGGCACCTTGGAATTGCGGATATCGGGCACGTCCTGCTTGAAGGTCAGCCCCATGACGCCAACCCGCGCGCGGCATGGAGAAACCCCGTTCGCAATCATCAGTTTGACCAGCTTCTGCGCGATCGCCTGCCCCATCGAATCGTTGATCCGCCGGCCCGCCAGAATGACCTCGGGCCGGTAGCCGAGCTTTTCTGCCGCCGCCGTCAGGTAGAACGGATCGACCCCGATACAGTGCCCGCCGACCAGCCCTGGGGTAAAGGGCAGGAAGTTCCACTTCGTCCCTGCTGCCGCCAGGACGTCACGTGTGGCGATGCCCATCCGGTCGAAAATCAGCGCGATTTCGTTCATCAGCGCGATGTTGAGGTCGCGCTGGGTGTTCTCGATCACTTTCGCCGCCTCGGCCACCTTGATCGAGGGCGCTTCGTGCAGCCCCGCGTCGACAATCGCGCCATAGATCGCGCGCATCCGGGCAAGCGCCGCTTCGCTATCGGCGGCGATGATCTTGGTGATGGTTTCGAGCCGGTGCACCTGATCGCCGGGATTGATGCGTTCGGGACTATAGCCGAGCGCAAAGTCGCGGCCTTGCCGAAGCCCCGACAGTTCGGCGAGCCAAGGACCGCAGATATCCTCTGTCACGCCGGGGAAGACGGTCGATTCGAACACCACCAGCGCGCCCTTGGTCAGGCGCGGGCCGATGGTTTCGCAGGCCTTGCACAAGGGCGTGAGATCGGGGCGGCGTTCCTCGGTGATCGGGGTGGGGACCGTGACGATAAAGACGCTCGCGCCCTCCATCGCTGCCGGATCGTCGGAGACTTCAAGACCGCATGACGTCAGCCGGTCATCGGAAATCTCTCGGGTTGCGTCATGCCCGGCATGCAACGCGGCGATGCGGTGGGCCGAAATGTCGAAGCCCACCACCTTGCGCCCGTTCCCGCCGCACCGTTCGGCCAGCGCCACGGCAACCGGCAGGCCGACATAGCCAAGCCCCACGACTGCGATATTCCCGTCCATGCACGCCGCCTAGCTTAGCGGGACTCAATTTTTCGCTAACCGCGCCCGCCGCAGCGCACCGCTTCACGGGCGGTTCAGCGCAAGCGCTCTAGACAAGCATGCCCGCCCGAAGGCATGGCAGGGACAGACCGCTGTGCCCGTAACGGCGCTGGGCCGGACAAAGGACGTATCGCGATGAAGCACCTGCTCGCCTCCACCTTTCTCGCTGCCACCGCGGCGCTGGCTTTCGCGGCTCCGGTCTCGGCACAGAGCGCGGACGAGAAGATCAACATGGTGATCGCCTATAGTGAGGATGAATGCCCGGCGGCGCAGCCCGGTGAAGTGGTGATCTGCGAAATTCTGGTCGAAGCGGACCGCTATCGCATCCCGGCGAACCTGCGCCAGAGCAATTCGCCAGAGAACACCGCGTGGGCAGAGCGGGTCGAGTCGATCAAGTATGTCGGCGATTTCGGCGCGATGAGCTGTAGCCCGGCCGGTCTCGGCGGCTTCACCGGCTGCACCCAGAAGTTCATCGAAGCCGCCTACAAGGACCGCGCCGAAGCCGACAACGTGCGCTTCAGCGCGTTGATCGAGGAAGCGAGGGCCGAACGCCTTTCGACCATCGATGCCGATGCCGCCGCCGAGCAGGAGCGGGTCGAGATGATCGAGCGCGAATATATGGAGCGGCTCGAACGCGAGCGCTCTGGAGAACTGCCGGCCGCGCGCGATCCTTCGCTCACCCCGCCGCCGATCGACACCGAAGCGCGCCAGCCCCCGGTCGCACCGTCGAAGCCCGGCCCGTTTGACGATGGCGACGACGAGCAGGTGCCGATCGATGCCATTCCACCGGCCGAGTCCCCGCCCGGCACCTAAACCCGGTAATAATCCCGATACCACGCAACGAACTGCGCCACCCCTTCACGAAAAGAGGTCTGCGGAGCGTAGCCGGTAAGCGATTGGAGCAGGGACGCATCGGCCCAGGTCGCGGGCACATCGCCCTGCTGCATCGGCATGAAGTTCTTGATGGCCTCGCGCCCGCATTCGGACTCGATCGCGGTGATGAAGTCCATCAGCCGCACTTTCTCGCCATTGCCGATATTGACCACCCGGAACGGGGCTGCGGGCGACAGACTGTCGCCTTCGGCAATGTCCTCGGGGCTGTCGGGCCGCACCGGCGCGGCGTCGATCAGCAGGCGGATGCCGCGCACCAGATCGGCCACATAAGTGAAATCGCGGTACATTTCCCCGTCATTATAGATGTCGATCGGCGTCCCTTCGAGGATGCCGCGAGTGAATTTGAACAGCGCCATGTCGGGCCGCCCCCACGGGCCGTAAACCGTGAAGAACCGGAACATCGTGGTCGGCAGGTTCCACAGATGGGCATAGGAATGCGCCATCGCCTCGTTCGCCTTCTTGGTCGCGGCATACAGGGTCAGCGGTGTGTCGCATTTCTGCCCTTCGCCAAACGGCATATCGGTATTCGCGCCGTAGACCGAGCTGGTCGAAGCCATCAACAGGTGATCCACGCCCAATTCGCGCGCGCATTCCATCACGTTGAAGGTGCCGATAAGGTTGGCATCCACATAGGCGCGCGGGTTTTCCAGCGAGTAACGCACCCCCGCCTGCGCCGCCAAATGCACGATCACGTCGGGCTGTTCCGCCAGCGCCAGCGAATGAAGCGCCTCGAAATCCTCCAGCATGCCTTCGGTACAGGTGAAATGCGGGTGTTGCAGCAGCATCTGGTGGCGCCGCTGCTTGATCCGCACGTCATAGTAATCGGTCATCCCGTCATAGCCGACCACGCGGAAACCTTCGTCCAGCAGCAATTGCGCCAGGTGAAAGCCGATGAACCCGGCCGATCCGGTGACGAATACGGTGCGCATGCTTTCCTGCCCTGCCCGCAGGCCTGCGCGGCCCGCCCTAGTTGTTGTTCGACGTAACGACGTTGCCGATTGCAATGGCAGAGAATGCGAGGCTCGTCACCGTGGCGAGGAATTCGCGGATTTCGGCACCCGGAGCGGTCGCGACATAGACCACGTCCTGATCGCGGATCATGAAATCCTGCGCCACGAAGAACCCGCGCGCGTCCGACAGGTCGAGCCGGTAGACCACCGGTATGCGCCCATCCTCGGTTGCCGGGGTGGCGCCGCGCATCGCCGGAGTCAGCGCCGCCGGGTCCTCCAGCCGGAACACGAACACGCCGCGGATATTGGCCTTGTTGTCGCGCAGACCCCCGGTGCGTGCCAGCGCCTGCGCCAGCGAGATGCCGCGCCCCTCGAACGGGATTTCCGCGCTCGTGGCAACCGCGCCCAGCGCGATGAAGCTGTAGGGCTGGTGCAGTACCGTCACCACGTCTTCGGGCCGCATCCGGATGTTCTGCGCCGGATCGGCGATGATCGCTTCGAGTGGCATCACCGCCGATGTGCCCTCGCGGCTCACCTGCACGGTGGTCTGGTGCACCGGGGCGCGGGTTCCGCCCGCGCTGGCGATGATATCGAGCAGGCGCTCCCCGCGCGGGCCGAGCGGCACGCGGCGGCTTTGCGTCACTTCGCCCAGCACGGTCACATTGCGCGAATCGTTCTGGATCAGGCGCACGCTGACCTGCGGATCATTGGCCCGGCCCGCCAGCCGCGCCACGATCATGCGTTCGACTTCGGCAGGCGTGCGTCCGCCTGCGGGAATCGTTCCGGCAAAGGGAATGGTGATCGCGCCGGTGCCATCGACCACCTGCTGCAACACCGCGCGGTTCTGCGCCCCGGCATCGAGCCCGGGGATCACCGCGCCGCCGCCGAACAGCACCGCAGGGGGCGCTTCCCACAGTGCGACGTCGAGCACATCGCCCGGCCCGATCACGATCTCCCCCGCGCCGCTCTGCCCGAGCCGCTGAGCGAGGCTTTGCGATTGTTCGAAGGCCGATACCCGGCGCCAGATTTCCGGATCGAGTTCGACCAGCGCGATCTGCCCGCCGGCATAATCGCCGCCTTCGATCTTGCGCACCTGCCCGGAGGATGGCCCGGCTGCGCCCAGCGTGGTGCATCCGGCCAGCACCGACGCGAGCAGTGCGGCCAGTGCGAGTCGGGGCAGGGCGGTGAGAGAAAATTGCGGAGCGAACATCAAACGGGAACCTTTGGCAGGGCTGTATCGGGGAATTGGGCGGGATGCGCCGTCGCAGACGAAGAGGCGATGCCGAGCTTGGCATAGAATTCCGTCAATCGCGCGCGATAGGCCGCGGCGCTGAAGCGTTCCGCCTGCACCCGCCCGCGCTGCGACAGGTCTTCCACCATCCGGTCGTCATCGTCCATTGCATTGATCGCGCGGGCAATGGCGCGCACGTCCATCGGATCGACCAGCAGCGCCGCCTTGCCCGCCACTTCGGGCAGCGAGGACGTGTCGGCGGTGATCACCGGCGTGCCGAGCGACATCGCCTCCAGCACCGGCAGACCGAAACCTTCATACAGCGACGGGAACACCACCGCACGCGCCCCGGCAATCACCGTCGCCAGCGTCTGGCGCGGCAGGTAGCCGAGCCATTTGATGCGTTTGCGCCGGTCGAGATCGGCCAGCTGTTTCAGCAGCGCCACATCGCGCTCGCTCCCCCAGCCGGGCGCGCCGACGATCACCAGCGGATGCGGCGATCCGCTCGCCAGATGGGCTTCGAGCAGCCGGGCGAGGTTCTTCTTGGGTTCAAGCGCGCCGAAAAACAGGTAATAGCCGCGCATCGCGACCCCCAGCAGCCCTTCGACTTCGCGTGCGATCTGTTCGCGCGGGACGCCGTCGACCAGCGCGGCGATATCGGTCGACTGGTAGAGGTTGGTGACGCGCGCCTCCTCCACCCCGAGGATGCGGATGATGTCGGTGCGCGAATGTTCGGATACGGTGACGATATGGTCGGCCTCGCGCGCGATGCGCTGGCACAGGGCGAGATAGGTCTTCTTGCGGTCTGCCGTGGTGTAGGGCAGCCGCAGCGGCACCAGATCGTGCAGCGTGTAGATATTGGCTGCGCCCGGCATCTTCACCGGCAGCGGATAGGTCCAGTGGGCCACATCCGTGCCCGGCACTGCCACCTTGGTCAGCTGCCCCGTCACCTTGAAGGCGCCGTGCGCGAGCGAATAAAGCTGCGGCGTGTTCCAGTACCGCGCCCCGGCGATTCGCAGCGCGGACGGCAGGATCACCTCGCCCGTCAGCGCGATCTCTCGCGCCTCGCGCGTGGCGAGAATACCGCCTGCGGCCTTGGCGACCTGTCCCGGCAGAACGGGTGCAAGGCGTTTGCGGGCATCCGCCTGACCCTCGTCCCCCTCGGCCAGCGCGATCTCGTTAAGCAGCGGCTGCTTGGCCGAATGGCCCGCACGAGTGCCGAACAGCAGGCTCACCTTATGCCCTACCCCCGCCGCCGCCCGCGCAAGGTTACGACCATAGGTCGCCACCCCCGTGCCATGCGGGCGCGCAATATTGTAGGCGTCGATGAGGAGCTTAGCCATGGAGCAAGTTCAACACCTTGTCGGCAAAGGCGCGATTGCTTGCGCGGCATTCTTCCAGCGCCCCAGGATAGCGCCGGGCGAGCGGCTCGAACCGCTGCCAGTCGCCCGGATCGCACAAGGGCACAGGATGCTTCATGCTGTAGAACTTGGAGGATGAGGGAAAGGCGATCACCCGCCGCCCCATCAGCGTGGCCCAATACATACCGTGGAAACTGTCGGTCAGTACCAGATCGCCGCTGGCGAGGAATGGGATTACCTGCTCGAACGGCGCGGAATTATCGAGCATCGGCATCCCGGCAGGCAGAGTTGCGGCGCGCGCCGAATTGCTGATTGTGCCTGCGTGAGCGTACATTACTACATCGAACAGCGGCTCGGGCGGCTCGTCCAGATCGGGTGCCATGCATGACGCGCACGGCACCCATTCATAACCGCAGCCGAAATCACGCACGCCAACGAGGTCGAAGCCGTAGTTCGCAAGTTCCAGATTTTGTTTGAGCTTGCGCCAATCACCCACCTGCCAATTGTTATGACCCGCTCCCCACAACACAAAGCGGCTGGTCGACTTGCGGTTCTCAGCTAGAAATTGCAGGCCGCGCCGGAAAAAATCGATTTCGAGCAAGCCGCCCCCGCCGACGATCAGCAGATCGGCATTGCCCAGCCGTTCCTTCCACGCAGCCACCGCTTCGATTGACGGACTCTCGTCGCGCTTGAAGCCGAGGATTTCCTCCCGACCGACCTCGGCTAGCTCAGGAAACCACAGGGCGGGCGCACAGATCAGGTCGCCGATGTTGCTGGTGTTTACCCGATGATAGTTGATGATGCTGGTCACGCTGTTCTCGGTACTCGTTTCGCTAAAGCGGGACACGTCGGCCGCGCTCCGGTTTTGGGGTTCAACTCGCTGAAATGAAATCATTGGGTTGCGGGCGGCGCGACACGTGCTGGCGGACGCGAATCATGTCGTCCACCGCCGAGCATTCGCCTTGATCGCTCTTGGTGATGGCCCGCATCAACGCCTCCCGGCATGCTTCGCGCTGTTCCTGCGCGGCGCCGCTGCGGGCCGCCTGCAGCAGCGCGCGCGGGCGGATCACCGCCTTGCCCGCCTCGGCTAGCGCTGCTCGCGTTTCCGGCCAGTCGGCAAAGCCTCCGCGTGTTACCAGCAGCCATGGCAGTAGTTCGCGCTCGTCCCCGAGTTCCTGCGCAAGCCCGCCCGCCTCCCCCCCGGCAAGCGGGGTTTCGGCCAGCATCGCTGCGTGGGCGACCCATTCGGGATCAATCATAATCGCCTCCTGAAGCTGCAAGAATACTGCGGTAGAAATCCGCCACGTCGTGCGCCATCACCGCATCCGAGAAGCGCGCGGCGAAGGCGGCATGACTGGATTGCGCCAGTCGGCCAAGCAGCGCACGGTCGCCGGCGAGTGCGCCGAGACGCTGCGTTGCACCCTTTACGAAGGCGTTTTCGTCGGCGAACAGGAAGCCCGAGACACCCTCTTCGACCACTTCGGACAGCCCGCCCTGCGCCAGCGCGAGCACTGGAGTCGCCGCCGACATCGCCTCGATCGCGACAAGACCGAAAGATTCGAACCGGCTCGGCATCAGCACCACGTCGGCATCGTAATAGAGCCGTTCGAGCGCGGCGCGATCGACCTCGCCATGGAAGCGGACAGCCGGATCGTGCGCCGGATCGATGCCGTGTTCTGCCTTGATCCGGTCGAGCAGGGCGGCGTCTGGCGTTGCTCCGGCAAAATCGAAGCAAAGCCGTCCGTCGCTGCGCAGCTGCGCCGCCACTCTCAGCGCAAGGTCATAGCCCTTGCGCGGTTCGAATCGTCCGGCGAACAGCACGTGCAGGGCGTCGCCCTTGCGCTGGCGGGCAAGCTTGTCCGCCAATGTGACGCCGAGCCGCGCGAGAATATCGGGCGTGCCGTGCGGCACAATCCGCGCCCGCTCCCCCAGCGTGACGCCATATTCACTTTCGATCTGGTCAATCACGGCGCGGCTGTTGGCAAGGATATGCGGCGCGCGGGCCAGTGCCGCGCGCTCGGCCTCGATCATCGGTTCAACGAAACTGCGCCCGTAAATGATGCGCGAATTCCACTCCGGTTTGAACGGGCGGGCAAGTTTGTAGGTGGTGTGCAGGCTCAGCACGCTCGCCACCTCGGGATCATCAAGCACGGGCAGCGCCTCCAGATCCCAGACTGGGAAGGACACCAGATCGATCCCGAAGGTCTTGAGAAAGGCGATTTCGCGCATCACTCCGGCCATCCAGTCGGCCACCCCGCTGCGCGGCACCCGGTAGGCGGCGGCTAGGGCATCGGCATCCTCGCCAGCGGCGGCGACTTTGTGATACCAGATGCCATCGCGGAAGCGGCGACTGGGCAGGTCGCGGGTGCGCGTGATGACGTGGACTGCTATCCCGGAGTCGCGCAGCCCTTCGGCCAGCAACATTGTCCAGCGGGCGATCCCCGCTTCGTTATCGGGCGGCAGTCCCTGCGAGACCAGCACGACCCGCAGCGGGCGCGGCGTTTCGTGGGCAAGGAACGGGGCGGGTGCGGGTTCGGGCACCATGTCGCCGCGGGTCTTGCGTTCGAGCAGGGCGCGGCTGCTCGCTTCCATTCCCGCCTCAGTCCCCGCCTCCACGTCACTGTCGAGCGCCTGGCGATGGTGCGGTGAGATCTCGCCATGCTCCTCCAGCCAGGCATTGGCCCGCAGCAGTTCGCTGCGGTAGTCCTGCAGCGCCTGCGCGACCTTGCCATAGCCCTCGGTCCGGCCGTGGTGATTTATGAAGTAGGTCTTGCTCACCACCGACGGATAGAGCGTTTTGGCCTTGCGCGTGCTGGAACGGATATGGCTGGCAGCGAACTGGTGGAAGATGAGTGCCGCTGGTTCGTAGACGACGTTCCACCCGGCATCGACCATCCGCAGGCAGACGTCGGTCTCATCGAGCAGATAGGCGAAGGTGTGATCGAACCCGCCGATCTCGCGCAGTGCCGCCATGCGAAAGCTCGAATTGGTGCCGAGCAGGCTAGGATAGAGCGGCGTACCTGGCCAGTTCAGCACCCGTTCGTCGAAGCAATCCGCCGGGAAATTGGCATTGCCGAAGCGGTCGCACACCGTCTTGCGCACCTGCCAGCGCACCCCGGTATTGTCGACCGTGAAGCCGCCCACCCCGCCGATCGAGGGGTCGGCGAAATTGCGCGCAAGATAGCGCAGCCAATGAGGGTGCGGCACGGCGTCGTCATCGAGGAAGGCGACGATCTCCCCCACCGCGCCTTCAATCCCGAAATTGCGCGACACGGAGAGATTGGGCACGTCGCAGCGCAAATGCTTGATCTGGCCCTGCCAGCGGGCCAGCACCTCCTCTGAATGATCGGTAGATGGTCCGTTGACCACCACCAGTTCGTAATTCGGATAATCCAGTTGCATGACGCCGGTGATCGCATCATCGAGCAGTTCGGCACGGTTGAGCGTGTTGATCACAACCGAGATTGGCGGCGACTGGGCATCCGGGAGGAAGCGAATCACAATTCATCCTCCCACACCAGTTCAAGCCAGGGCCGGTTAGCCCTTTCGAAGCGGGGGTCGCGGATCATCGCCGCGGTCAACGCGTCAAGTGTGGCGCAGTGGCGAAGCAAGGCGACGAGGTCATTATCATCCACGCCCAGCGCTCCCCACAGCAGGCGGGCACCGGCAATAACATCAGGGCCGCCCGGCACCTGTCGCGGCTGCGGGCCTGCTTCGTGATATCGGATCGGGTGACGGTGTTCGTCTAGGCCCTGCCGCGCCAGTACGAACCGCAGATGAGAATGGACATCCTGCGGCGGCGCGCCGAATGCACAGGCAGTGCGATATGCAATTTCGGCTGCGACAAAGCGCCCTTGCTCTTTGGCCATGTGTCCCAACTGGGTCCAGTAGCTGCGTTCGTAGGGGTAGATATCGAGGGCTGCAGCGAATGCTGCCTCAGCCTCGGCCCAGTTGCTCAGATCGCGCGCGCGGTCGCCTCGCTCAATGCCTTCGCGAAAGCGCGGGTCAGCCAGCGCCGCCTCATGTGAGGTTTCGAGCAGGTCGTGACGGCTGGCGCGCGAAAGTGCCACGGTCCTGCCTAACGTTGTCGCCGCTGCCCCTGCCCGCGCTGCCCCGCGCCGCGCCATAGCAAACATGTCCTTGCCCCCCTTCATCGTCGACCTCCGTGACCAGGCCACCCGGCGGGGGTCCCGGTGCTTTGCCCAGAAGGTTCCATCGGTTAGCCCCCCGCCTTGCGAACGATCAGGCCGAACGAGGTCGTCACCCATTGCTCGATCTGGAGTTTCAGGTGCTTGTCGGCGGAATAGGGGGCGACGTCGACATGCTGGTCGAGTGGCTGATCCCCGAGATCGAAGGTGATGTCGATGCTGTGACCACGCGCCCGCAGCGTCGCGGCCAACTGCAGAAAATCGCGCTGGCGGAATAGCACCGTACTGGCGTTGTCGAGCGTGTCGTCATCGGAGGAGCAGTTGAATTCGGTGGTATGCACCGCCACCCCGCCGGGGACGAGGCATTCGACCGACTGTTCGATGAAGGCAAGTCCCTGCTCAATCGAGCCGAGGTGTTCCAGTGCGCAGGCCGACCAGCAGAAATCGAATTGTCCGGCAAGGTCGGCGGGAATGGCGTTCATGTCGACCACGCGGAAATCGACGAGGCGGTCAAACGCTTCGGGTTCGCACAGGGCGCGGGCGTTGAGCGCGGCCTTGCTGGCGGCGTGCTGATCGGTATCGACCCAGCCCAGCGCCTGCGCCTCGGTCTGGTCAAGATCGGTCGCGACTATCGCCGCCCCGCGCTGCGCCAGCAATGCCGCCAGCGGCTCCCCGCCCACGCCGAACCCCAGACCGCGCAGACCCGGCGCCAGCATCCCGTTGCGGGCCAGCGCCTGCAGGATGTAGCAGAACTCCCACTGCTTGCGGTGGGTGCGCGGCACTTCGCCGATCGCTGCGCACCAATAGGCATAGGCGGGCTCATCCATCTGCGCCTGGGTGCATGCCTGCGACAGCGGATCGCGCAGGGATGGCGCGGCTGTGACGGAACGGCCGATACGCTTGAGTGGGTTCCACATGGCTCCGGTCCTCACGCCGTGGTCGGCTCATGCGGGGACCAGCCCGGCGGCGGCTTCCAGCCGATCAGGTCCTTGAAGATGGCGTAAGCGACCTCGAAATCGTCGTACGGCACGAACTCGCCTTCGTGCAGGATCGCCCAGCGGTTGCAATTGTCGCGGATGTAGGCGGCATCGTGGCTGACGATCACCATCGCCCGGTCGCCGCGCTTCTCGAACAATTCGTGGTTGCAGCGATCGTGAAAGCGCGCATCGCCGACCGATGCGATTTCATCGATCAGAAAGCAGTCGAATTCGATGATCATCGAGATCGCAAAGGCGAGCCGCGCCCGCATCCCTGACGAATAGTTGCGCACCGGCTCACGCAGATAGGGGCCAAGCTCGGCGAATTCCTCGACGAAGGCGAGGTTGTGCGCGATATCCTGATCGTAGACGCGGCTGATGAAGCGGACATTGTCGGCGCCGGTCAGTTGCGCGTTGAAGGCTCCGCCGAACGCGAGCGGCCACGAAATCGACATGTTGCTCTCGACCGTCCCGCTGCTGGCGCGTTCAGCGCCGCTGACCACCCGGATCAAGGTCGATTTGCCGGCCCCGTTGCGCCCCAGAATGCCGAGCCGTTCGCCCATCGAAAGGTCGAAGCTGACCCCCTTGAGCACCTGCTTGGTGCCGAAGCGGGTGTCATAGGCCTTGTCCAGCGCACGGACACTCAGCCCGGCAGGCGCGGGCATGGACGCAGACGCGGAAGGGGCGGCGCTGTCCTCCCTTGCGAGCGGTGGGCGGAAGATCGCGTTCATCACTGCGGCACCACCCGGCCTTCGACCCAGCGTGCCACCATCAGCGCGACCACCGACAGCACCAGCGAACACGGGATGACGTAGGACAGATCGTAGATCGCCCGCGCCTTGCTGCCGAAAAACCCGTCACGCACCAGTTCGACGCCGTGCACCATCGGGATATAGAGCACGATTTCCTGCGCGAAGGGCGGCAGTGCGGCGACGAGAAACGCCGAGCCCGACAGCGGAAAGATCAGGTAGGATGCGGGGTGCCACAGCTTGTCGATGATTTCATATTCGTGCGACAGCGCCCCGAGCGCGACCGCCAGTGCGGCGCCGAACCAGGCGATCAGCAACCACCCGCCCACGACCTTGAGGAAATCCTCGGGCGGTTCCAGCCAGCCGATCATGATGAAGAACAGCGCCAATGTGAAAAACGAGATCGTCGCGCCCGAAAACTCGATCATCAACCGTGCGATATAGACATCGAGCGCCTTGATATTGCGGTGGTACATTAGCGAAAGGTTCGCCTCCAGCGCGCCGATGCAGCGCCCCGGCATGTTGCGCCACAGCAGCACGCTGGAATAGCCGGTCAGCGCGAAGGCGACGATCGGCAGGTCGCTGCCGTGCACCGATTTGGTTGCGGTCCACAGCGCCGTCACGCCGAGGGTGAAGACCATCGGTTCGACGAACAGCCACAGAAAACCGATATTGTGGCGGCCATAGCGCGTCAGCAATTCGCGGATCAGCAGCGCGCCCAGCACTCGGCGCTGCACCCTGAGGCTGGCGACCAATGAGGGTTGCGCCGCGCTCGCCATGCTCAATCCCGGTGCTCGCGGACGCCGACCAGCAGCATCGACACCACGCCCCAGGCCAGCAGCCCCAGCACGAAGGTGGCTAGGATGTTGCGCAACCGGCGCGGGAATGCGGGATCGTCGGGCAGGCTGGGCTGGGAGATGCGCTCGACATAGGCCTGCTTGCGGCGCGCCTCGGCCTGCGCCTCCTGATAGGCGGACAGCGCGATGGCGAGCTGCTTTTCAGCGAATTCGGATGCCAGCGCCAGCTCCTGAAACCGCACCGAGGCCGACGACAGCGAACCGCGCCCACCTGCCAGCTGCGACGTCTGGCTCGCGATTTCACGTTCGAGATTGCGGATCTGCGTGCGCAGATAGGGAATCTGCGAAGCCTGCGGGGTGTAGGTCTGCAACTGTAGCAGCTGGGTCTGCGCGGCGATCAGCTGGTCCTGTAACTTCCCGATCATCTGCAGCCCGGCGCTGGCCTGCAACTCGGGATCGATCAGGCCTTCGCGGTCGCGGAAGGTCGCCAGCGCCAGCGCCGCCGCCTGCGCCTGGTCACGCGCGCGCGCCAGTTCGGCCTCGGCAAACCCGATCGCATCGCCGCGTGCGCGGTCGGACAATTCGTTGACCAGCACCTCGGATTGTTCGAGCAGCCGCCGGTTGATCACCTGCGCGCTTTGTGGATTGAACGACTGCACCGTCAGCACGGTTACCATGGTGGTCGTCGAATCCTCGGCCATGACCTTGTCGAGGTAATATTCGAACAGGTCCTCGCCCGTATCCGATCCCAGCACGCCAAAGCGGTCGAACAGGAAAATCTCCGAATTGCCCCATGCGCGGGTCGCGTAGCCATCCTGATTGATGGCGCCCAGCGCCTGACGCGAACCGAGAAACTCGGTCACCGCCTCGCTTTCCTCGCTCGCACCCACCAGGCTGCCGCCGCCCAGCACCACGCCCAGCGGCGACAGGTTGGGCTTTGACGGACTGCGCACGATAAAGCGGCTTTCCGAGACATAGACGTCGCTGGCGAAGATGCCGAAATAGAGGCCGGCGATCAGGGTCGGCACGATCACGAAGGCCACGAACAGCGGATTGAGCGACCGCAGCCGGGCCAGCAGGCTGTGCCGGACGGGCTGCGGCTCGGGTTCGGGCTGCTCCAGTTGCAGCGGTTCGGCGATCGGATCCATCCGGGTCATGGCAATGCTCCCGCAACCATTTGCTGTGCGGCTTGCCCGGCATGAATGCCCCCGACGAGATTAGACGATGCGCTCAGCTGCCGGACTGCGGGCAGTCGGGTCAGCCAGTCGTCGACCAGCGCGAAATGATCGCGCCATTCGGGCGCGCGGTAGCCGTCCAGCGCGGCAAGCTGGCGCCTGCGCTCCCGACCGTTGGCGGCGAATTCCTCGATGTGCGCCAGCCACGCCTCGGTCGCGCAAGGATCAAGGAAGGTCGGGATGCCTGCGCCCACTTCGCGGAACGCCGGGATGTCGCTGGCGATCACCGGCACGCCCATTCCCAGCGCCTCGACCACCGGCAGGCCGAACCCTTCGGCGCGCGAGGGCGCGAGCAGCGCACTGGCCGAGCGAAGGTGGCGGGCAATCTCGGCATCCGGACAATCATTGTCGATGGTGACGAAGCGATGCAGCCGCGGATCGGCACGATAGCGTTGCTGCACGTCCTGCGCGCCCACGCCCCAGCGGCCGATCAGGACGAGCCGCGGCGTCTGATCGCCATGGCGTTCGATCAGGCGCTGCCACACGTCGAGCAGCAGCATGTGGTTCTTGCGCCGCTCGATGGTGCTGACGCACACGAAGGTCGCGCGCCGCCGTGGCCCGGATTGCGGCGGGACCGGCAGTTCCGGGCTACCCAGCGGTGCGCCCAGGATCGGCGGCGGCTCCACCCCCTGCGCTGCGGCGAAGGCGCCAAGGGCGCGGGCGGTGGTCTGCGAATTGGCGATGATACCGCTTGCCGACTCCAGCGCGCGGCGCACCCGTCCGGCATGGCGCTGGGCCTTGTGCGGGGTGGTGAAGTGCGGATGCTCGATCGGGATCAGATCGTGGACCAGATAGACCGGGCGCACCCCGCTGTCGTGAACCCAGCCCAGATGCCGGTCGAGATCGAAGTCGGTGTGCGAGACATTGAGGTAGATCGCGCCTGCCGCGTCGGTCCGTCCGCGGCCTGCGCCCACCATCGCCGCCAGGCCTGCGAACCGTCGGCGAAAAGCCGTGCGGGGGCCTGCGAGCATCGCGAACAGGCTGTCGGACTGGGTGCGGGTCAGCACCCGCGCCCGCCCGCGCAACTGCACCACCGCCTGCGCGCGCGGCGCGAAGTGCGCGCGGTATGCTTCGCACACGCGGTCGATCCCGGTCGGCATGCTGCCCGACCAGCGATGCGCCACCAGACGCGTGCAATCGAGCAGGATGGGCTTTCCGCTGGTCATGCCACGGCCTTGCGCAAGCTATCCGCGCCCGCGGGCATGAACAGCGGCGCCATCCGTTCGGCCAGCGCCAGCATGTGCGGATCGTCGACATCGATCCACCAGTGGCCGGTGACGTCGACGGTGGCTGCCATGCCATTATCGGCGAGGCGCTGCATGCCCTGCGACAGGCTGCCCGCAGCGCCACCGGCCATGGCGGCGACAATCGCGCGCGCCAGATCGGGCGTGGCGATGAAGGCGCCGCAATCGACCGCGTCATAGCAGGCAAGCTGCTTGCCGATCGCTGCAATATGCCCGTCGGCACGGCGGCTTACCCAAGTGGCATCGCCGGGATCGATGGCTGGCCCGACGACGTTGCGATCGATCGCCAGCGCCGCGCCATGTGGGCGGTGCATGTCCTGCGCGAGCACCTCCAGCAGGCCGGCGGACAACAGGTGATCGGCCATCATCAGGAGATAATTGCCTTCGATCCGGGCAGCTCCGGCCAGCACCGAATAGCCATTGGGCCGCGACCAGTCCGCGACGCGGCAGGCTTCGATGGTGACGCCGGTGCGGTAGGCAATCCCCGGCAGGCGCGCTTCGATATCAGCCGCGCGGTGCCCGGTGACCACCACGGCATGGCGCACACCGACGCTGGCGGCCTGCCGCACCGACCATTCGAGCAGCGAAACCCCTGCCACTGTCACCAGCGGTTTGGGCGCGCCGAGCGCGGCAAGGCGGCTGCCATATCCAGCGGCGAGGATCAGTGCGTTCATCGGAGGCATCAACCGGCGGGAGGGAGAGGAAGGGCGGCGGAAGCTTGTGCAGTTGCGTGAAGGCGATGATCGGGCGAATTATTCGGCGGCGTCCAGTTGCGGCGCGGCCCGGGCATCGAGCAGGGTCAGCGCGGATTCCTCGCCCATCTGCTGCGAGGGGTGCTTGCAGTAATAGGCGGATTCGGCGGTCAGCGCGCCGCCTTCGCCGCGATCGCGGGCGAGCTTGCAGAACCGGATGGCGTCCATCACGCAGGCGGCAGCATTGGGGCTGTCCTCGACCGAGAGGCGCAGTTCGAGGTTCATCGGCACTCCGCCCCATTGCGCGCCTTCGAGCCGGACGAAGGCGATTTTGTTGTCCTTTTGCCACGGCACATATTCGGACGGGCCGATGCGGATGTTCTCGTCATCCAGCCGCTCGGCCAACGCCGCTTGCACGGCTTCGGTCTTGGACAGCTTTTTCTGGGTCAGGCGCTCGGCATCGAGCATGTTCATGAAGTCGGTATTGCCGCCGGTGTTGAGCTGGTATGTCCGCTCCACCGTGACGCCGCGGGTGGAGAACAGGCTGGACAGCGTGCGGTGGATGATGGTCGCGCCCACCTGCGCCTTGATGTCGTCGCCCACGATCGGCAGGCCGCGCTGGCGGAAGCGCGCTTCCCATGCGGCGTCGCTGGCGATGAACACGGGGATCGCGTTGACCACGCCCACGCCCGCTTCCAGCGCGCATTCCATGTAGAATTCGCTCGCCTGCTGTGATCCGACGGGAAGGAAATTGACCAGCACATCGACCCGCTCGCGCCGCAGCGCCTCGACAATGTCCTGCTGCGAAGGCTCGGGCGCGGAGGACGGCTGAAAACCGCGCTCGCCAGCTTCCCGCATGTGCGGAGCCACGCCGTCGAGCAATCGGCCCATGATGACGTTAGCCTGTGTTAGCGCAACATCAGGCTCGAACACCTGAGTATTGTTTGGGGCAGCGAAAATCGCTTCAACAAGAGGCTTGCCGACTTTGCGCTGATCGATATCGATCCCGAGAACAAATTCGACATCGCTGACCTCGTAAGGCCCGATTGACTTGTGGATTAGTCCGCCACTTGACTTCGTGCGCCGATAAAAGGCACCACCTTGTATCAAGGAGCAGGCGCAATTACCCACGCCTACGATTGCGACCCGTACGCGATTCATCGATATTTCCTCAATATTACCCATGG
This sequence comes from Erythrobacter sp. NFXS35, assembly GCF_040148725.1. Lineage (NCBI taxonomy): Bacteria > Pseudomonadati > Pseudomonadota > Alphaproteobacteria > Sphingomonadales > Erythrobacteraceae > Erythrobacter > Erythrobacter sp. NFXS35. Next base: position 483,408 of record NZ_JAGDEB010000002.1, read on the forward strand.
CGAATCACGGCAAACCAAGCGCTTGTCAAGTCTAACGAAATCCTTCCCCAAACCCTTCGCGTATCGGCAGAGTTCACTTCCCGCTACGGCAACTGACTGGAAAATGGTTGTGATCTGCCCACCCCGCACCCTCGGAATTCCCCGTGTTTCGCACGCTCTCTCAGGGTTGATACGTAGGAGTTCCGCAACAGCTTCAGCGCGGCCGACGAACGAGCAGGCGGTGCGGCGATCCGCGCCATTTTTGCGGCGAGCCGAGGCGTGTCAACAACCTGTCATATATGAATAAAGTGCAACCGCCTCGCCGTCCGCGCATAGTCATCGATTGCCGCTACGTGGGCGCCCGTCCCAGTGGTATCGGCGAGGTGGTGGCGGCGCTGGTGCGGCACCTGCCGGTGCTGGCGCCCGAATACGAATTCACGCTCCTGCGCAATCCGGTGCGGGATCAGCCGCTGAGCGATGCCGCCAATGTCCGCGAGGTCGTGGTGCGCAGCCCGGCGAATGGCCCGGTGACGATGCTGCACCTGCCGCTGGCGGTCGATCTTGCGGGTATCGACCTGTTCCACGCGCCCGCCAACATCCTGCCCGGTGGGCTGAAAATGCCTGCGATCACCACCGTGCACGACGTGATGTGGCTGACGCATCCACATTGGTGCAATCCCTCGCCGTGGGGCCGCATCGAGCGGCATTTCTATGGCCACGGAATCCGCCGTGCGCTGTCCGCTTCCGCGCTGGTGACCACGGTGAGCGCCGCCAGCCGCGCCGCAATCCTCGGCATCGCGCCCGCAGCGGCGGATCGCGTGATCGTCACCCCGTCGGGCGTGGCCGCGGATTTCCGCCTCGTGCCACGCGATGCGGGCGCGCTCGCGGCTATCGGAGTGCCAGCCGGGCGGCGCTATTGCCTGATCGTCGGGCAGGGCGCGCCGTACAAGAACCACGAGGGCGCGTTGCGCGCCTTTGCGCTGGCCTTCGCAGCGGTGCCCGATATCGATCTGGTGCTGGTGCGGCGGCGCGGCGACACCGGGCCGGCGCTGGAGCGGCTGGCGCGCAGGCTCGGGATGGTGGAGCGGGTGCATTTTCTCCGCCCGGTCGATCGGCCTGCGCTGGTGCAGCTTTATGCGGGGGCTGCAGCGTTGCTGCACCCATCCTTCGTCGAAGGTTTCGGCAACCCCCTGGCCGAGGCGATGGCCTGCGGCTGCCCGGTGGTCACCAGCGATTGTTCGGCCATGCCCGAAGTCACCGGCGGGGCGGCGCTGCTGGCCGATCCCTGCGATCCGGGCGCAATCGCCGCCGCGCTGAAGCGGGTGGTGGACGACCCGGCGCTCGCCGCCGATCTGCGCGCCCGGGGGCTGGCCCGCGCTGCCGAACTTGACTGGCGGGCCTTCGCCGCCGCCAATTTGTCGCTTTACGACCGCGTGTTGGCAGGCGCGGCCTGATCCAGCACTCCGCCGAACACGCGCCGCACCCGCCACAAGGATGCGGCCAGCACCCCGCCCAGCAGCAGCACCTCGAACAGGAAATACCAGTGCGGCCTGCCCGCCAGCATCGCCGCGCCGACCGCCAGCGTGCGGTAATTGGCGCTGAGCGGACTGATGCGGCCGAGCCATTCGCTCCCGCGCGATCGCATCGCCGTGCGGAGCGCCTCCGCATGGGCGGGGTCCTGCGCGGCGGCGGTCAGGGCGGGGCCATGCGGCACGATAATGCCGGTCAGCCACAGGTAATAGACTACGAAAGGATGCCGCCGCCCCGATGCCGAGACAACCGGCGCTTCGCTCGCCATCCATGGGGTGCCGTAAACGGCCAGTTGGTATTGCCGCCGCGCGCCTTCGTAATGCGCGGCCTGCACCACCCGACTGGCGCCCGCCGCCCACATCAGCGCCCAACCCCAACCGCCGATCTGGCTCGCCGCGATGAAGCCCATCGTCACATACAGCACGATATGCCCGACATAATCGCAGATCCCGTCAACCAGCTCGCCATGCGGGGAACTGCGCCCCGTCAGCCGCGCCAGATCGCCGTCCGCCCCGTCGAGCACGTGCCAGCCCATGTGCAGCCCCAGCCCCAGCATGACGCCCCATGGCCATGCCAGCTGGCTATAGGCGACCGCCGCCAGAATGATCGCCAGCGCGCCCGCTGCCGAGACCATGTCGGGCGTGATCGCAGTCGGCGCGAGCCGCCGCGCCAGCCGCCACGACAGCGGGTGGTAGAGGCGGGCGTTGAGCGTGTCTTCCAGCTCCGCCGGGCGTGTGGGCCGCTTTGTCGGGGCAGCAAGGCAGGCGGGGTCCATCACGCATCACCGGTTCGGAAGGCGAGCGGGCTTGCTCTGCCTTGGCTTGATCGTCCATATAGAGGACTGATTTACAGCGCAAATCCGCGATGGTACGGGGATGCATGATTGATACCGCCGCATTCCGCTTCGTTTCTGCCCGCACCGCCAACCGTCTGGTTGCCGGGGTTCCGGCTGCGGCACGGATCGCGCGCGCCTATGCCGAGGTGCGGGCGGGCGCGCCATCGGTGCCGATGCCGGTACTGGTGCTTGTGCTGGAGGATGGCGGCGACCTCAGCCCCTTTGCCCGCGCCGAAATCGCACGGCTTGCTCCCAGCGTTGCGGCGGTGGTCGAGAGTGGGGCGCGGCAGGATGCAATCCCGGGGGAGACATTGCCCGATGCGGCGGCCATCGCTGCACTGATCGCGGAGGCTGCGCCGGTTCTGCCGTCGCCGGCCGATCCCGATGCGACGCTGGAGCAGGCGAATCGCAAGATCATCCGCGCCACCGCCAAGCCGGGGGACGGGATCGTGTCACGCCGCCTCAACCGTCCGCTTTCACAAGCGGTTTCGGCCCTGCTGCTGCGGTTCGACTGGGTGCGGCCCGGCCAAGCGACCGCGCTGACCGGCGCAATTGCGCTGACGATGGCGGCCTGTCTGCTGACGGGTACCTTTGCCGGACTGGTGGCGGGCGCGGTATTGTTCCAGATCGCCTCTATCGCCGACGGGATCGACGGGGAGATCGCGCGCGCCACCTACCGCACCTCGCCCAGCGGCGCGGCGTGGGACAGCGCGGTGGATGCGGCGACCAATCTGGGGTTTCTGGGCGGAGTGATCGCCAATCTTGCCTTGCGCGGACAGACCGCTGTGGCGCTGATCGGGCTGGCGGGGCTGGGCATCCTCGCGCTCGGCATGGGGCTGCTCGGCCAGTATGCGCGTGCACGCGGCGAACCGCTCAATTTCGACGGGGCAAAAGCGTTGCTGGCGGGCCGCGAAACCGCGCTTACCCGCTGGCTGCGCTATCTCACCATGCGCGATTTCTACTGCCTGTTTCTGGCGGTGACGATTGCGCTGGGATGGGTCACAGCGGCGCTGACCATTTTTACCGCCGCCGCCGCCGTCTGGCTGATGGCGGTGATCGCGCTGCTGGTGCGCGCCCGTGCGCCCGCCCGCAGACAAGCCTAGGACAGCTTCAGCCTAGGCCAGCTTCAGCCTAGGACAGGGCGATATCGGGCGCGTCTTCCTGCTTCATCCCGATCACGTGGTACCCTGCATCGACATGATGCGTTTCCCCGGTGACGCCCGATGACAGGTCGGACAGTAGGTAAAGCCCCGCGCCGCCGACATCGTCGATCGTGACATTGCGGCGCAGCGGCGCGTTCAGTTCGTTCCACTTGAGAATGTAGCGGAAGTCGCCGATGCCGCTGGCGGCCAACGTCTTGATCGGCCCCGCGCTGATCGCGTTGACGCGGATATTGCGCGGGCCGAGGTCGTTGGCGAGATATTTGACGCTGGTTTCCAGCGCCGCCTTGGCCACGCCCATCACGTTGTAATGCGGGATCACCTTTTCCGCGCCGTAGTAACTCAGCGTCAGGATCGTGCCGCCGCTTTCCGGCATCATCGCCGCTGCGCGCTGGGTGATCGCCACCAGCGAATAGGCGGAAATGTTCATCGTCATCAGGAAGTTGTCGAGGCTGGTGTCGACATAGTGCCCGCGCAGTTCGTTCTTGTCCGAATAGCCGATCGCGTGGACGACAAAATCGATGCTGTCCCAGCGTTCCTTCAGCGTTGCAAAGGCCGCATCGAGCGATTCCATGCTGGAAACGTCGCATTCGAAGGTGAAATCGCTGCCCAGCTGTTCCGCCAGCGGCTTCACCCGCTTGGCCAGCGCCTCGCCCTGATAGGAAAACGCCAGCTGTGCGCCGTGTTCGGCCAGCTTCTTGGCAATGCCCCAAGCGAGCGACTTGTCGTTGGCAAGCCCCATGATCAGGCCGCGCTTGCCCTGCATCAGGGTGCCGCCCCGATCCTGCCCCCGATCCTGCCCCCGATTCTGATCGCCCGTGGTGTCGTTCATCCTGCCATCTCCTCGGCTTGGGGCTGTTCCTCGCGCTCTGGCTCGGTCAGCGCCGCATTCAATTGTGCGCCGATAACGAGCCCGAGCCCGACGAGCCAGAAAAAGAACAAGGTCACCATGATCCCGGCAAGGCTGCCATAGGTCAGATCATAGGTAAAAAAGCTGCGCAGCACCGCCGGCAGCGCGGCGGTGACGCCCAGCCACCACGCGGTGGTGAACAGCGATCCGGGCCACTTGGGATAGCGGCGCGCGCGATAGGTGTGCGGGGTGAGCGTGTAGAACAATACCCACAGCGATCCCGCCAGCCCCAGCGTCGGGACAATGCGCGACAGGCGCAAGGTATCGATCAGTTCGGCCAGTTGCGGGAAGAACGCCAGGATCACCTCCTGCGCGGCGCCGATCATTACCTGCGCGAACAGCGAGATCATCAGCACGAGCACCGCCGCCAGGATCAACCCCGCCGACAAGAGCCGGGTTTTCCAGAACGCCGCCGTCGCCTTGGTGCCGTAGGCGCGGCGCAGAATGTCGCGGATCGTTTCGATCAGGCTGGTCACGGTCCATAACGCCACACCCGCGCCCGCCCACAGCAGCCAGCCCGACCGCGCATAGATCACGTCCTCGGCGACCGGCGTGATCACCCCGGAGACAGTCGGCGGAAGGGTCACGCTGATCGCGTCGATCATCCCTTCCGCGCTCTCGCGCCCGCCGATCAGTTCGAACAGCGCTGCGCCGAGGATGAAGAAGGGGAAGATCGCCAGCATGGCGAGATAGGCGAGGTTCCCGGCATGAATGAACCCTTCGGTATAGGTGCCCGCCGCCACCCGGCCTGCCACTTCGAACACCTTGGTGCCCGGCCCCAGCCGCCGCCGCAGCCGTGCCTTCAGCCCTTTGTTCCGGTCCTCGCCGCGCGCCCGTGCCTTGCGCCGCGCTTCGGGCGAATGCGAGCGCACTTCCCGCTCGTCTGGAGGCGGAAGTTGGTTGGCGCTCATGGTCGATATGCTTCCTGACGTCCGGACTCTACAGGCCGAACTTCTCCCGCGGGCGTGCGGTATCAACCCATCCGTCGAGCCGTTCTTCAAGCGCGGCCAGATCGGCGGGAAGCTGGATTTCCAGCGTCACCAGCTGATCGCCGCGTTCGGGCTTGCCATCGGCGGTCTTGCCGCCGGTCTTCTTCGTCCACCCCTTGCCCGCCAGCCGCAGCACCGTGCCGCCGCTGGTGCCGGGCCTGATCGTCAACATCACCGGGCCATCCACCGTCGGGCATTTGACCTTGGCCCCGCGCACCGCCTCGTCCAGCGTGATCGGCAGGTCCATGCGGATATTGTCGCCTTCGCGGCTGAAGAAGGGGTGAGCGCCCACTTCGACCATCACTATTCCGTCGCCCGGGCCGCCAGTGCCCGGATGGCCCTTGTCCTTGAGGCGCATCATCGTGCCGTCCTCGACCCCGGCGGGCAGTTTCAGGCTGATCGCCTTGCCATCAGCCAGCGTGATGCGCTGATCGCGGCCCGCAGCAGCCTCGACGAAGGGCACGGCGAGCCGGTACTGGATGTCCGCGCCGCGCCGGGGCGGCGGCGGTGGGGCCTGTCGACCAAAGCCGCGGCGCGCATTTGGCGGCGGCTGCTGGCGCGCTCGGCCGCCGAACAGGCCTTCGAACAGATCGCCCAGATCGACATCGTCCGGATTGAACCCGCCGAAATCGCCGCCGTTCGGCCCACCCGGCCCGCCGGCACCCGGCCCGGCACCGTAATTGCCCCGGCCATAGCTGCCGCGAGCGCCCATGCCGGCGAAGGGATTGGCGGGATTGCCCTCGGCATCGATCTCGCCCCGGTCGAACTGGGCGCGCTTGGCCTTGTCCGACAACAGATCATAGGCGCGGGTGGCATCGGAGAATTTCTCGGACGCGTTGGGATTATCCTTGTTGCGATCCGGGTGCAGCTCCTTGGCGAGCTTGCGATAGGCGCTTTTGATGTCCGCTTCGGAAGCGGTGCGGGCAATGCCGAGCGTGCTGTAGGGATCGCGCATGGCGTATTAGCTAGGTGAGACAGTCGCCTTGCGCAAGCGGGGAGCAGGCGGAGTCGTCAGGCAAAATTCACCATCAGGGCGCTGCGGGCGGAATCCGGCGTTGCGGCCAGACCGACACAGCGGGCAAACACCCCGCTTTCCTACCCGCTGCCGAGGGCGCATCACCGTTGCGCCGTGGCGGCTGCCTGCCTAGATAGCGCAGGCGCGGGAACGATCCTGAGGGGCGGGCGGTTTTTGCGCTTCTGGACAGTGTCTCATCTGTCTCCTACTTCAGTTTGAAGGGCATTTTGATGAACGAATCCAGTCACGCCCCGCTCGAATCCAGCGCGCTCGATGATGCCCAGCTGGCGGATAGCGTGATTCGCGCCAGGGCCGATCCCTTTGCGCTGTTCGATGAATGGTTCGCCGATGCGCAAGCCGCCGAAATCAACGATCCCAATGCCATGGCGCTCGCCACCGCCACGCCGGACGCTGCGCCCTCGGTGCGGATGGTGCTGTTAAAGGGCCACGGCGCCGATCAGATCACGGGCGGCGGTTTCACCTTCTTCACCAATGCCGAGAGCCGCAAGGGCGGGCAGATCCGCGCCAATATGCAGGCCGCGCTGCTGTTCCACTGGAAATCGCTGCGCCGTCAGATCCGGATCGAAGGCCCGCTGACCGAAGTGACGCCCGAAGCCGCCGACGCCTATTTCCAATCGCGCCCGTTCAAAAGCCAGGTCGGCAGCGCAGCGTCCGACCAGTCGCGCCCGCTGCCCGACCGCCAGACCTATCTCGACCGTGTGCAGGAAATCTGGGGTGCGCACGAGAGGACAGGCAAGGTGCCGCGCCCGCCGCACTGGACCGGCTTCACACTCTCCCCGCGCCGGATCGAGTTCTGGATCGACCGCGACAACCGGCTGCACGACCGCCGCGAGTTTCTCCGTGAAAGCGCGGATGCATCGTGGGCGGATACTCTCCTTTACCCCTGAGGAACCCCAAAGATGCCGCAGAGAATTCCCTACTGGCACGTCGATGCCTTCAGCGCCCGGCCCTTCGGTGGCAATCAGGCGGCGGTGATGGTGCTGGACGAATGGCTCCCGGACGATGTGCTGGTCGCGATCGGGGCCGAGAACCTGTTTGCCGAAACCGCCTTCGTGGTGCGCGATGCGACCGGTGAGGCGGATTGGGAGCTGCGCTGGTGCACGCCGACCTACGAGATCGCGTTGTGCGGCCATGCGACGCTGGCGAGCGGGCATGTGTTGCTGACGCGGGATGGCGTCGGCAACGGGCAGGGGCGCGTGACGTTCCGCACGCGCCAATCGGGCGTGCTGGAAGTGGTGCGCGCGGGCGATGCCTATGAACTGGCGCTTCCCGCGATTGTCACTGCGCCCGACACGGCGGACAACCAGGCCGAAGCGATCCGGCTGCTGGGGGCGGAGCCGCTGGAGGTGGTTCGCTCGGAGCTGGGCTACAATATCTACCTCTATGCCGATGAAGCGGCAGTGCGCGGCCTTTCGCCCGACATTCGCGGGCTGGAGGCACTCGGCAAAGACCAGTTCATCGCCACCGGACCGGGCGAGAAATCCGACATCGTCAGCCGCGTGTTCGTGCCCGGCGGCGGGGTGGACGAGGACAGCGTCACCGGATCGGCCCACGCGGCGCTCACCCCCTATTGGGCGAAGCGGCTGGGGCGGGAGAGCTTCACCGGACATCAGGCAAGCACGCGCGGCGGAGACCTGACGCTGCGGCTGGCCAAAGACGAGCGGGGCGACAAGGCATGGCTCGGCGGGCCGTGCGTCACCGTGGTCGAGGGCAGCTTTTATCTGTGAGTTCGCGTGATCCCCCGCGCAGGCGGGGGTCTCGGTCGGATCGCGCCCACTATCGGGAGGCTCCCGCCTTCGCGGGAGCGCACAAAGGTCAGCGAACGGGATACAATTCCAGCACATCCGCCGCCTGCTGCAACATCGGCGGGCGCTGCGCACTGTCCGAATGGCCGAGCCGCACCAGCGTGACGCGCTGGCTGGGCGAAACGAGGACATACTGCCCCATATGCCCGATCAGCGAGAACAGGCTTTCGGGCGCGCGGTCGGGGAACAGCGGGTGCTGGCCCGCTTCCGCGCCGGGAATCGGACGGTTGAGCCAGGTCTGGAAGCCATAATGCGGACTGGCGGGGCTGGGCGTCACCATCGCTTCGACCCAGCGGCTCGGCACCAGTTGCTCGCCGCCCGGTGCGCGGCCCTTGCGGCGCAGCATCTCGCCCAGCTTCGCCCAGTCGCGCGCGGTCGCGTGCATCAGGCTGCCGCCGATCAGCGTGCCCGATGCGTCGAATTCGGGCACCATGCTGGTCATGCCGAGCGGTTCGAACAGGCGCTCTTGCAGGTAATTGGCCACCGCCTTGCGCCGCGCTTCGGGCTTGGTGCTGTCGGTCAGCGCGCGCGCAGCGATATCGGCGAGGATCACGCTGGTGTTGGAGGAATATTCGAACCGCTCGCCCGGTTCGGCCTCCAGCGGCTGCTCCTCCGCCCAGCGCGCCATGTCGTCGCGCCCGTCGAGGAACAGCATCCTGACCTCGCTCGATTCGTAGGGCGGATCGCCTGCTTCGGTATGGCGCAATCCGCTGCGCATCTGCAGCAGGTGGCGCAAGGTGATCTCGGCCCGCGGATCGCCGGGGCGCTGCCACAAGGGAACCGGCGCCGGTTCGTCGAGCGCCAGCAACCCGTCGGCCGCCAGCATTCCGATCAGCACGCCGGTGACCGTCTTGGCCATCGACCAGCTGATGAACCGCGTGTCGGCGTCATAACCGGGCGCGTAACGTTCGGCGGCGAGATCGCCGTCCGCCATCACCACCACGGCGCGCGTTTCGCCGAGGCCGGGCTGGGTGAACAGATCGTCGATTTGGCGTGCGAGCTGGTCTTTCGGCGCGCCCGCATCGGCGGTGACAGCGGCCAGCGCCGCATCGCTCAACGGTGTCTGGGCAGGCGGCGCAGCGCCGCAGGCGGCGAGCATGAGCAGGGCTGGCGCAAGCACGACTGCGCGGCTAGGGGGCGTCTGCGAAGGGGTCATGCGGCCCCCAATTCCCGATGGATGGAGGCTTGGCAATGGTGAAAGCGAACCCGTATGCCCGTTCGGCAGCCAAATCGTCCGGCATCCACTGGCGGCGGCTGGTGCTGTGGGTGGTCGGCCTGTCGATCGTCGCATTCGCTGCAACAGTCTGGGTCTTCCGTGAACCCATCGCCGGTTATGGCAGCGTCGCATCGGCCTATTCGGCGCGGGTCGGGTGTTCGTGCCGCTTCGTCGCCGGGCGCAGCCTGCAGGATTGCACCAAGGACAAGCTGGCGGGCATGGAGGCGGTCACGCTGGTCGAGGATATCGAGACCAAAAGCGTCACCGCCCGCTTCCCATTGGTGGCCGAGGCGACTGCGACCTACCGCGAAGGCTATGGCTGCGTGCTGGAGACGTGGGAGGGTTAACCCGCAACCTTCTCGGTCGAATCGATCCACCCGCCGCCGATGACCCGCTCCCCGGCATAGATCACCGCCGCCTGACCCGGCGCGACGCCGTATTCGGGCGCGGCAAACCGGATCGTCACCGCCGCGTCGTCACCCAATGGGCCTTCGAGCGTGATCGGCACCGGCTTGGCGAGGCTGCGCACCTTGGCCGTCAGCGGTTCGTCGGGCAGCGGCCCGATCCGGTTGGTTTCGGTCAGGCGTGCGGCGTTCACCGCCAGCATCCGCTTCGGCCCGACGCGCACTTCGCGCAGGCCTGCGTCGAGGCCGATCACATAGAGCGGTTCGGGCTGGCCGCCGATCTCCAGCCCCTTGCGCTGGCCGACGGTGAAGTGGACGATGCCCTTGTGCTGGCCGAGCGTCTGGCCGGTCGCGGCGTGCACGATCTTGCCGGGCGCTGCGCCTTCGGGCCGCACCTTGGTCACGATCTTGGCGTAGTTGCCATCCGGCACGAAGCAGATGTCCTGACTGTCGGGCTTGGCCGCGTTCCTCAGCCCCGCCGCGTCGGCCAGCTCGCGCACCTGCACCTTGGGCATACCGCCGAGCGGAAAGCGCAGGTAATCGAGCTGCGCTTCGGTGGTGCCATAAAGGAAGTACGACTGATCGCGCGCCGGATCGAAGGCGCGGTGGAGTTGCGGTGTGCCTCCCGTGGTCATCACCCGCCGAACATAATGCCCGGTGGCGAGGCAGTCCGCGCCAAGCTCGCGCGCCATGCGGAACAGGTCGGTGAACTTGGGCCCCATATTGCAGCGTATGCAGGGCACCGGCGTGCGACCGGCGAGATATTCGTCGGCGAACTGTTCGACCACCTCTTCGCGAAACGCGCTTTCATGGTCGAACACGTAATGCGCAATGCCCAGCCGGTCGGCCACGGCGCGGGCATCGCGGATATCGTCGCCCGCGCAGCACGCGCCCTTGCGTCCCGTCGCCGCGCCGTAATCATACAGCTGGAGCGTGATGCCGATCACTTCGGCTCCGCTCGCGGCGGCGATTGCGGCGACCACGGACGAATCGACCCCGCCGCTCATCGCCACGACGATCCGGCAATCCGAAGCTGCGCGTGGCAGGTCGAACAGGGCGGCGGCATCGGGCCCGGTCAGCGGGCCGGCCTGCGAGAGAGTCGGCAAATCCATGAGAATGCGGGCGCGATATAGCGACGCCTCCCCGGTTTCGCCAGTGCCGCAGGGCTGCGCCGAATTCGCCTGCGCCGTTTACCAAGGTTCCTGCCCGACCCGGACTATTCCTAAGCTGGAGTAAATGGCAGTTTTACCCGATCTTGACGCAATCGCCTTATGACAGGCCATCATGTTCGAAAAGACCGACCCCGTTTATGCATCGCTTCGCCCCCCGCTCAACCGGCGTGCAGAGGATGGCGCACGCCTGCGGCGCAGCGCTGGCGCGCCTGTGGCCGAGCGATTCGAATCGCGCGCTGCAAGGCGTTCGGGCGATGCGCTGCGCGCCGTCGAATGGAGCGAAATTACTGCCCGGCTCAACGCTGCGCGTGATCTGCGCCTGTTACTACGCGACGAATCGCGTGGCCAGATCGATGCGGTCGGGGCCAGTTTCGGCGATGCGGCAGCAAGCTATTTCGCCATGATCGACGAAAACGAACCCGGTATTAACCTTGGTGCTTTAGAGTGCTCTAAAGGCTGGGACGATAGGAATTGCGCACGCGCGGCAATCCGGCACGACGCGGTATCGCTGGACGATACCGGGCCTGTGACGGACGCGCCTGGAGGCGATGCGAGAGACATAACATGATTGAAAATCAGGACATTCGCCCCGCACAGGTAATCGGCCCCCTCGGTGAGCCGCTGACGCTTGCCGATCTTCCCGCGCCCGACACCCGGCGCTGGGTGGTGCGGCGCAAGGCCGAAGTGGTCGCTGCCGTAAATGGCGGCCTGCTGACGCTCGATGAGGCGCTGGCGCGTTATGGCCTGACGCTCGAGGAATTTGCCTCGTGGCAGCGCGCGGTCGATCGTTCGGGCATGCATGGTCTGCGCGTCACCAAGATTCAGCATTACCGCGATCTCTACCAGCGCCAGCTCAAATACTGAGCCGCGCTGCTGCGACCGCGATTCGCTAAGCCTGTCCATACCTGTTAACAGCCCCTTGCGAGCGGACGGCCATCTTTGATCGGCTCTGCCGCGCAGGGAGTATTGCCATGGGATTGATAATCGCACTGATCGTCGGCGGCGTGGCGGGCTGGCTCGCCAGTCTGGTGATGAATCGCGATGCCTCGATGGGCATTTTCTGGAATATCGTGGTCGGTTGCGTCGGCTCGGTTGTCGGCAACCTGATTGCCGGCCCGCTGCTCGGCATCGGTGGCAGCGTTCAGGAATTCTCGATCAGGGGCCTTCTGGTCGCCCTGCTGGGTGCGGTTGTCCTGCTCGGGGTCGTCAATCTGATCCAGCGTGGGCGTCTGCGCTGAAGGTGCCTAACGCTCCGGCCGGGGAACCGGTCGGAGTGTCCTTCGTCTAGAACCCAAGTCACCCGTCGATGCAGGCATTGCCCGCCGGCACCAAGCGGCCTATCGGTCGTTGCGCACGGTGACTTATCGAGATAATACACTCAGGAACCATGACAACCGCGCAGGCTGCAGGTTCCGACGAGGGAATGGCAATGAACTACGAAACCTCCATCCGGGCCGAGGCTGCCGACGGAGTGACCACGGAATACACCGGCGCACGGACGCTTTCCACGCCGCGCGTCCCGCGTTGGCTGATCGTCGGCGGGCTGGGCCTGTTCGGGCTGCTGCTGGCGATCGGCGCCTATTTCGCGCTGGCCGGCGGCGAGCCGGTGGCTGTCGGCGACGACAATTCCCAAGCCCCGGTGGTGACGGTTATCACGCCCGGCAAAACCACGGTTTCCGCCACGATCGAAGCGCCCGGATCGCTGGCTGCGCGCCGCCCGATGCCGGTCGGCTCGGTTGGCGAGGGCGGACAGGTGGTGCGCGTTACCGTCGATGCCGGGGACTGGGTGCAACAAGGCCAGGTGCTGGCGGTGATCGACCGCAGCGTGCAGGTGCAGCAGGCCGAAGCGCAGGCCGCGCAGATCGAGGTCGCGCGCGCAGACGCCAATATCGCGCAGGCGAACCTCGACCGCGCGCTGCAACTGGTGGAGCGCGGCTTCATTTCCAAGGCCGATGTCGACCGGCTGACCGCGACGCGTGATGCCGCCGCGGCGCGGGTCAAGGTGGCCGAGGCGCAGCTGCGCGAACTGCGCGCCCGCAATGACCGGCTCAACGTGGTCGCCCCGGCTTCGGGCTATGTGCTGCAACGCAATGTCGAACCCGGACAGACAGTCGGCCCCGGCACGGGCGCATTGTTCACCATCGCCAGCGGCGGCGAGATGGAAATGCTCGCCCAGTTGAGCGAGGAACAGCTCGCCGGACTGAGTGTCGGCACCATGGCGACGGTGATCCCCACAGGCTCGGACGAGGAATTTTCCGGACAGGTGTGGCAGCTGTCGCCGGTGATCGATCAGGCCTCACGCCAGGGCACGGCCCGCATTGCCCTGCCATTCGCGCCCGCGCTGCGCCCCGGCGGCTTTGCCACCGCGCGCATCAACGGCGGCAGCCTGACCGCAACCGTGCTTCCCGAAAGCGCGGTGCTGGCCGACGAGGAAGGCAGCTTTGTGTATATCGTGGGCGAGGACAACAAGACCGTGCGCCGCGCGGTCACGATCGGATCGGTGACCGAGCAGGGCATCGCCATTACCGAGGGGCTTTCGGGCACCGAGCAAGTGGTGCTGCGCGCGGGCGGGTTCCTGAACGCGGGCGAGACGATCAACCCGCAAGCCCAGCAGAAGTAATCCGGCATCAATGCGCAAAACACTTGCGTAACTGACGGACGAGAAGCGAAAGACATGAAGGCGCAGCTAGGACAATCATGAGTTTACGCAACATCTCGGCCTGGTCGATCCGCAACCCGGTGATCCCCCTGGTGCTGTTCACCGGGCTGTTGTTTGCCGGGATCGTCAGCTTTCTGCGCATGGACGTGACCAATAATCCGGATGTCGAGTTCCCGGCGGTGATCGTCCAGATCGCCCAGCCGGGCGCTTCCCCGACCGAGATCGAGAACCAGATCACCCAGCGCGTGGAAAGCGCGCTGCGATCGATCGCCGGGGTCAATTCGATCCAGTCGACCGCGCGCGAGGGCAGTTCGCAGACCTTCGTCGAATTCGAGATCGGCACCAATCTGATCGAGGCGGTGAACGAAGTCGAAACCGCTATCGACGGCGTGCGCGGCAACCTGCCCGACGGTATTCTCGAACCGCAGGTGCGCAAGGTCAACGTCGTCGGTGAGCCGATCGGCTACACCGCAGTCGAAGCCGACGACATGACGATCGAGCAGTTGAGCTGGTTCATCGACGATACCGTGGCCAAGCGTCTGCTGAAGATCGAAGGCATGGCCGAAGTCAGCCGCTTCGGCGGGGTCGACCGCGAAATCGAAGTGATCCTCGATCCGGCGCGGATGCAATCTTTGGGCGTCACCGCCTCGCAGATCAACGCCGTGCTGCGCCAGAACAATCTCGATGCCGCAGGCGGTCTCGCCGAAATCGGCGGCACCCGTCAGTCGCTCCGCGTGCTCGGCAATTCGGACGATGCCTATGCGCTGTCGCAGACCCAGATTCAGCTGGGCGGCGGGCGGACGGTGCGGCTGGCCGACGTCGCCAAGGTGCGCGACGGCTATTCCGAACGCAACTCGATCAGCGAGGTGAATGGCAAGGAAGTCGTCAATTTCGCGATGAGCCGCGCGCGCGGGTCGTCCGACCTGACTGTCTATGACGCAGCTCTCGCCGAAATGGACGCGATCGAGGCCGAAAACCCCGGCATCGAATTTATCAAGCTTTCGACCAGCACTACCTATACCCGCGGACAATACGAATCCTCGATGTGGGCACTGATCGAAGGCGCGGTGCTGGCGGTGGTCGTGGTGTTCCTGTTCCTGCGCGATTGGCGCGCGACCTTCATCAGCGCGGTCGCCATCCCGTTGTCCGCGATCCCGACCTTTTGGTTCATGGATCTGCTCGGCTTCAACCTCAATTTCCTCTCGCTGCTCGCGCTGGCGCTGGTGGCAGGCGTGCTGGTCGATGATGCGATCGTGGAGATCGAGAATATCGTGCGCCACATGCGGATGGGCAAATCCGCCTATCAGGCCAGCATCGACGCCGCCGACGAGATCGGCCTGCCGGTGGTCGCCACCAGCTTCTGCATCGTGGCGGTGTTCCTGCCGGTCGGTCTGATGCCGGGGGTTTCGGGGCAGTTCTTCCAGAACTTCGGGATCACCGTGGTCATCGCCGTGCTGATGAGCCTTGCGGTCGCGCGCATGATCACGCCGTTGATGGCAGCCTATTTCCTCAAGGCCCAGGGCCACGCCGAACATGGCGAAGGCGCGATGATCGACCGTTACATGCAGGTGCTCGCCTGGACGCTCGACACCGGAAAGATGGCCGCGCGCCGCGCCGGGATCGACGGCCCGCGCAGCCGCATCCTCTACGTCCCCTCGTTGCTGCTGACCGTCATCGCATTGCTGGTGGTGACCGGGGTTACCATGTTCGAAAGCTTTGGCGGCTCGGTTTCGGCGGCGATTGCCGGAGGCATGGGCGCTGCTCCGCCGTGGGGCGGCATTGCCGGGCTGGAAGTTCCCAAATCGGTGGCCAGCGCCGTGTCGAGCGACAGCAACGGCTTCATCTACAAGCTGGTGTACAAGATTTTCGATGTCGTTCAGGTGCTGCTGGTATCGGGGATCACCTTCCTTGCCGGTTTGCTGACCTTCAAGCTGATCGAAGCGCCCGCTGGCGGTAACAGCCGGTTGGCGAATGGCATTCGCTGGATGACCGCGCGCTTTTACGATCACCGTGTGTGGATGCTGGGCATCGGCTGGTTTTCGCTTCTGGTCACGATCCTGCTGTTCGGCCAGTCTCCGGCGCAGTTCCAACCGACCATCGATGACGAGAATAGCCGCATCGAAATCGAGACCGTGCCCGGCACAACGCTGGCGCAGACGAAGCGGATCGTGAACGATGTCGCCGACCAGATACGCGCTGAGCCCGAGGTCGAGCGTCTGCTCGAACGTATCCGGCTGGGCGAGACCTCGTCGATCTTCATCAAGCTGAAGGAGGACCGCGCGCGCAGTTCGATCCAATTCGAACGCGAACTTGCGCCGGTGCTGGCGCAATTCCCCGATGCGCGCGTGCGGTTCCAGTCGCAAAGCGCAGGCTTCGGATCGGGCCGCGACATGACGGTGATGCTGGCGGGATCCGATCCCGAGATTCTCGATCAGACCGCAACCACTCTGGTGGAACAGATGAAGGGCCTGCGAACGCTGATCGCCCCGCGCATTAGCGCCGATCTCAACCGCCCGGAAATCATCATCACCCCGCGCGACCAGATCGCCGCCGAACTGGGCGTGACCACCGCCGCCCTGTCGCAGACGATCCGCATCGCGACGCTGGGCGAGATCGAGCAGAACGCTGCACGCTTCTCGCTGTCCGACCGCCAGATCCCGATCGTGGTGCGCCTGTCGGAGGAAGCCCGCGCCGATTTCCGCACCATCGAAAACCTGCCGGTGCAAACCGCCAGTGGCGGTTCGGTGCCGCTGAGCCGGGTGGCGGAGATCAGCTTCGGTTCGGGGCCGACTGCAATCCAGCGCTACAACCAGAACCGCCGCGTGCTGGTGGGCGCCGATCTTGCCGCGGGCGTGCTCAAGGGCGAGGCGCAGGCCCAGATCGACGCGCTGCCGGTGCTGCAGAACCTGCCCACCGGCGTGATCCGCGATGTGGTGGGTGAGGAAGAGTGGCAGGCCGAACTGCAGGTCAACCTGATGATCGCGATCGTCGCCGGGTTCCTGCTGGTGTTCGCGGTGCTGGTGCTGCTCTACAAGCGGTTGATGAGCCCGCTGGTCAACATGACCTCGCTGTTGCTTGCTCCGCTTGGCGGCGTGCTGCTGATCTGGTTGCTCGGCCAGCCGCAATCAATGCCGGTCTATATCGGCATCCTGCTGCTGCTCGGGATCGTGTCCAAGAACTCGATCCTGCTGATCGACTTCGCGATCGAGGAGATGAACAAGGGCGTCGGCAAGCTTGAGGCGATCCTTGATGCTGGGCACAAGCGGGCGCAGCCGATCGTCATGACCACCGTGGCGATGACCGCCGGGATGGTGCCCGTCGCGCTGTCGCTGAGCGGCGATGGCGCATGGCGGCAGCCGATGGGCATCGTGGTGATCGGCGGGCTGCTATGTTCGACGCTGCTGACGCTGCTGATCGTGCCGGCAGGTTTCAGTCTTGCCGACGGTTTCGAAAAGCGGGTCGGGCCGTGGTTGCGCGATCGGATGCTGACCTACAAGCCGGGCGACGATACCCGTCCGCATGGTGAGGGCGAGCCTGACTTGCCGTTCCCCGGCTTGCCGGGCGGCGTGCGGCCCACGCCTGCGCGGCGCGTCCCGCCGGGCAGCGAACCGGCCGAATGAGCGACAAAAGGGTGACGCGGCCGCTCTGAAGGGGCTAGAACCGCACCATGGCGATGCGCCCTGCAAGACCCCTGACCTTTGGCGGCGAACCGCTGACCGTCGACCGTGCGCGCCGGATGCGCTGGACGGCGACGGGGATGCTCGCCGCAATGGCGGTGGTGTTCATCGCCACCCACGGCCTTGTCGCCGCGCATCCGGCGTGGGGATATATCAACGCCTTTGCCGAAGCCGCGATGGTGGGCGGCCTGGCCGATTGGTTCGCGGTGACCGCCTTGTTCCGCCATCCGCTCGGGCTGCCGATCCCGCACACCGCGATCATTCCCGAAAACAAGGACCGCATCGCCGACACCATGGCGGCCTTCCTGCGCGAGAACTTCCTCACCCCGGCCGTGGTTGCACGGCGCATGGCGGGGATGAATATCGCCAAGGCGGCGGGCGAATTCCTCGCCGCGTCGCCTGAACGCGGGGCGCCCGACGAACGCTCGCGCATCACATCGGCCGCGGCGGAGCTGCTGGCCGAAGTGCTCGAATCGCTCGATCCGGACCGGCTCGGCAATCAGGTGCGCGCCGGGCTGGCGGGGCAGCTATCCAAGCTCGACATCGCGCCGCTGGCAGGCCGGATGATCGAGACCACGATGGCGGACAAGCGCCACCAGCCGCTGATCGACGGATTCGTGCGCTGGGCGGGCCTGACGATCGAGGACAACGAGGACACCCTGCGCGAGATCATCCATCAGCGCGTGGCAGGGGTGCTGCGCTGGGCCGGGATCGACAAGACGATCTCCTCCAGCGTGCTCGACGGTCTGTACAAGCTGCTGGCCGAGGTGCTGGTCAACCCCGATCACCCGCTGCGCGGGAAGATCGAGGAAGGGCTGGCCAAGCTCGGACAGGATTTGCAGCACGACCCCGAAACCCGCGAGCGGGTGGAATCGATGAAGCGCGATCTGATTGCCAATCCGGCGGTGGCGGTGTGGTGGACCGGGGTGTGGGAACGCATCCGCCGATCCCTGATCGCCCGCGCGCGCGATCCCGAAAGCGGGATGGGCGAGGATATGCGCACCATGCTCGCCGAACTGGGCGCGGCGCTGCAAGCGGACGAACGCTTGCAGCACCAGATCAACCGCTTCGCCCGCCGCACCGCCGTCGGCGTGGCCACCCGCTACGGCGACCAGATCGTGCGGCTGGTGTCGGAAACGGTGAAGCGCTGGGATGCAGGGACGATCACCGACCGGGTCGAAGGCGCGGTCGGCCGCGACCTCCAGTTCATCCGCATCAACGGCACGCTGGTCGGCGGGCTGGTGGGGATGACGCTACACTTTCTCACCGGGGTGTTGTGATCGGGACCGATGCGATAAGGGATCGGCGTGGTCAGCAAGTCGGGTGACAGCGGCACGCAAGGCTCCGGCCTTCGGCTTGCCTGGGGCCTCGGCTTGGCAGGAGCGGCGCTACTGGGCTTCTCCGCGATCACGATTTACGAATTTGTCGATGCCGTTGCAGCCAGCGCCCCGATCATTCTCTGGGATACTGGCGGCTGGATTGCACTCCCCATCGCGCTCGCGCTGCTTGTGCTTGCGCTGGGCCTGTATATCGGCCGCTATCAGGGACCGGATGTTGACGGGCCGCGCAGCGACCGGATCAAGCGCCTGCTGGTGCTGTCCGCCTGTCTGCTGCCCTTCGTGATCGTGTTTCCGCTCGGCGCGCATTGGCTCGCCGCGTGGCATCTGGAGGCGCGGGGATACACGGCTTGCGTTGAAAGCCTCTGGATCGCGGCTGACAGGATGCCCGGCGGCCAAGAGGCTCTGGCGCGGTGTGACGTTTGAAAGCTGGCTTGAGGGCGATTGGGCGCAATGTCATCGGGGGTGGCGCTGCATTTCCTTACGACGGTGATGTGAGGGGGCGTGTGAAGAGGAAGGAATTGGAATGATCGATCTGCGACGGCCGAATATTGTCACCGCCGCTCCGCGGTTTCAGTTCATTCTGTAGGTGACTCGGGTCCTCCAGAAGCTGAAACGCGGCTTTCCATCCGGACCAACAGCAGGTTCAAACTCGGCCATTCGCATCAAGCCGAAACAAACGGCATCGTCGAAGACCGCAGGGCGATCAGAAGCGGCGATCTGGCAGGCAGTAGCTTCGCCCTTATCATTTATTGTTAACTGGACTGCCACTGTGCCGCCTTGCTCGTTTCGAATTTGCTGTGGTGGATAGCGCTCCTGCATGAACCGGGCGAATTCCATCGCGTTTTTGGGTTCTGGCGGTGTGACTATTTGAGCGAGACCGTTCTCGTCGAGTTTTAAAGTCTGGATCAAGTCGGCAACGCATGCCCTCATCGCGTTCAATGGCGCTTCCATGGATTCGATCTGAAGCTGAAGGGGTCGCCTAAGTCCTTTGGTTAGGGTCAACGAGGTGATGGCCCTTTCGCGGTCAGGGCCAATCTCAGTCACCTCGAACTCGCCTTGGTCAGCGTTTCGCGCGACGGGAGCGAGGTGAATGCCGTGCATCATGACAAAGGGCGTTTTGCTCGATTTGATCCTTCCACCCAAGTAGCTCCGCTCCGATGGGCCTTCATTCGGACCGAACGCAATTCGCATGACGTCGCCGACGTCCTTGCGGGCAGGCTTGCCGAACAGGGCCAAGTTATAAAACGGTCCGGTTCCAGATTGTTCTATATGAAGTTCCACTTCGGTCTCGCCGCTACCGAACTTGCGGATCAGTCTGCATTTGTCCTCAGCGTAGTCCAAAGTCCAGGTAGTGCTTGGGTTGAGCACCAGTGGTTCCGCCCGCGCCGGGGCGGTGGCAAGTGCAGTGAAAGCGGCAGCGACGGTGAGGATGGCAAGACGCATAGAAAAACCTCCGACAGACATGCAGCCTGCCGGAGGTTCGTTTCGAAATAAAGTCGCTTGCGATAAAGCGTTTACAGGGCGTTCGTCAGCTCCGGCACTGCGGTATACAGATCCGCCACCAGACCGATATCCGCGACCTGGAAGATCGGCGCGTCTTCGTCCTTGTTGATGGCGATGATGACCTTGGAATCCTTCATCCCGGCAAGGTGCTGGATCGCGCCCGAGATACCGATGGCGAAGTACACTTCGGGGGCGACGATCTTGCCGGTCTGGCCGACCTGATAATCGTTCGGCACATAGCCCGCATCGACCGCGGCGCGGCTCGCGCCGATGGCGGCGCCGAGCTTGTCGGCGAGCGGGGTGATCATGCTTTCGAAGGTTTCGCTATCCTTCAGCGCGCGGCCACCCGAAACGATGATCTTGGCGCTGGTCAGTTCGGGACGTTCGCTCTTGGCGATTTCCGAGCTGACGAAGGTCGATATACCGGCATCGCCTGCGCCCGAAACATTCTCAATCTCAGCCGAGCCGCCTTCGGTCGCGGCCTTTTCGAACGCGGTGCCGCGCACGGTGATGACCAGCTTGGCATCGGTCGATTCGACCGTGGCGATGGCGTTGCCGGCGTAGATCGGACGGGTGAAGGTCTTGGGGCCTTCAATCGAGAGGATTTCGGACACCTGCATCACATCGAGATGCGCGGCGACACGCGGGGCGACGTTCTTGCCCTGCGTGGTGGCCGCCGCGAGAAACGCGTCGTGGTGGCCCATCAGGTCGGCTGCGAGCGGGGCGACGTTTTCAGCGAGGCCGTTGGCGTAAGCCGCATCATCGGCGACGTGGACCTTGCCGACGCCAGCGATCTTGGCAGCCGCTTCGGCAACCGAGCCGCAATTGTGGCCCGCGACCAGCAGGTGCACTTCGCCGAGCTTCCCGGCTGCGGTGACGACCGCGAGCGTCGCGTCATTCACCTTGGTGTTGTCATGTTCGACGAGAACCAGAGTCTTCATTGAACTTACCTCTCAAATTCCGTTCGCCCTGAGCTTGTCGAAGGGCTGCACTTTCTTTCACCCGCGCGCCTTAAGAAGGACGGTGCTTCGACAAGCTCAGCACGAACGGGTATGGTTGAAATTCAAGCGATGCCGAGCGCCTTGACCTTCTCGACCAGCGCGGCAACGTCGGCGACCTTTTCGCCCGCCTGACGCACCGGCGGCTCAGCGACCTTGAGGGTTGTGAGGCGCGGGGCAATGTCGACGCCGTAATCGGCAGCGGTCTTGTTCGCGAGCGGCTTCTGCTTGGCCTTCATGATGTTGGGCAGGGAGGCGTAGCGCGGCTCATTCAGGCGCAGGTCGGTGGTGACGATGGCGGGCATCGTCAGCTTCACGGTCTGGAGGCCCCCATCGACTTCGCGCTTTACGGTGACGCTGTCCCCATCGACTTCGACGGTGTTGGCGAAGGTGCCTTGTGGGCGGCCCATCAGCGCGGCGAGCATCTGGCCGGTCTGGTTCGAATCGTCCGAAATCGACTGCTTGCCGAGGATAATCAGGCCGGGCTGTTCTTCATCGGCTATGGCCTTGAGGATCTTGGCGACCGCCAGCGGCTCGACCTCGTCTTCGCTCTCGACCAGGATCGCCCGGTCAGCGCCCATGGCGAGCGCGGTGCGCAGCGTTTCCTGCGCCTTGGCCGGACCGATGGAGACAGCAACGATTTCGGTCGCTGCGCCCTTTTCCTTTAAACGGATGGCCTCTTCGACGGCGATTTCGTCGAACGGGTTCATGCTCATCTTGACGTTGGCAAGATCAACGCCGGTGCCGTCGGCCTTGACCCGCGGCTTGACGTTGTAATCGATCACCCGCTTGACGGGGACGAGGATCTTCATGGGGCGTTCCTTCCTCTCAAAGAATCACTGGCATATTGGCGCTCCGCCTAGCTTGCGTTTACGTAAACGTCAAGTGAGGCAGGGCGGTGTGGGACCGGACGAGGTTGATACGCGGCCAACCCCGCCCAGGATGTACTTGCTCAACAATACCCCGGCGATCAGGCGGCCTTCTTCACCTCGGCCACGATCTTCTGCGCGGCATCGCCGAGATTGTCGGCGCTGACGATGGCGAGACCCGAATTGTTCAGGATCGCCTTGCCTTCGGCCACATTGGTGCCTTCCAGACGCACCACCAGCGGAACCTGCAGGTTCACGTCCTTGGCCGCCTGCACGATGCCATTGGCGATCACGTCGCATTTCATAATCCCGCCGAAGATGTTGACGAGGATGCCTTCCACCGCCGGGTCTTTCAGGATGATCTTGAACGCAGCCGTCACCTTCTCGGTGGTGGCGCCGCCGCCGACATCGAGGAAGTTCGCCGGGAAGGCGCCGTTCAGCTTGATGATGTCCATCGTCGCCATGGCGAGGCCTGCGCCGTTGACCATGCAGCCGATATTGCCGTCCAGCTTGATGTAGGCGAGGTCGTATTCGGATGCTTCGACTTCGGCCGGGTCTTCCTCGGTCACGTCGCGCAGCGCTTCGATCGCGGGGTGGCGGTAAAGCGCGTTGCCGTCGAAGCTCATCTTGGCATCGAGCACCAGCAGCTTGCCGTCTTCGCTTTCGACCAGCGGGTTGATCTCGAGCATTTCGCAATCAGTGGCGAGGAAGGCGTCATAAAGCTGCTTCGACAGCTTCTGCGCCTGCTTGTTAAGATCGCCCGTCAGCTTCAGGGCAAACGCCACCGCGCGGCCGTGGTGCGGCTGGAAGCCCTGCGCGGGGTCGACGCTAAAGGTGGTGATCAGTTCGGGCGTGTCATGCGCCACGGTTTCGATATCCATCCCGCCTTCGGTCGAAACGACGAAAGCGACGCGTCCGGTGGCGCGGTCGACCAGCAGTGACAGGTAATATTCCTTGGCGATGTCCACCCCGTCGGTGACGTAAAGCCGGTTGACCTGCTTGCCCGCGTCCCCGGTCTGGATGGTGACCAGCGTGTTGCCGAGCATTTCCTTGGCGTGGGATTCGACTTCCTCAAGGCTCTTGGCGAGGCGCACGCCGCCCTTGGCGTCGGGGCCGAGTTCCTTGAACTTGCCCTTGCCGCGGCCACCGGCGTGAATCTGCGCCTTGACCACATAGAGCGGTCCGGGCAGCTTCTTGGCGGCTTCGACCGCCTCGGCAACGTTCAGCGCGGCGTGTCCGGCGGGCACTGCGATGCCGTGCTCGGCGAGCAGTTCCTTGGCCTGATATTCGTGGACATTCATGGCGTATCGATCCCTTCTTGCGATTCCGGGGGAGAGGTTTGTTTGCGGCGGGCCTAAGCACGGATCGATCCTCTTGAAAAGTGCTGTGTGCAAGCGCAACAGCAGGCATCTCATGATTGACACGGATCGCCTTCAAGCAATCGTCCGCGAGGCGGGCAGGATCGCCCATTCGCGCTGGCCGGGGGCGGGCCATGCCCTGCACAGCTGGGACAAGACTCCCGGCAATCTGGTGAGCGAGGCCGATCTGGAGGTCGACCGGTTCCTGACGCGCGAACTGAAGCGGTTGCTGCCTTCGGCGGCGTGGCTTTCCGAAGAAACCGCCGACGACAAAGCGCGCACCGCCAGCGGGCTGATCTGGCTGGTCGATCCGATCGACGGTACCCGCGATTTCGTACGCGGTCGGCCCGGCTGGGCGGTGTCGGTCGCGCTGGTGAGCTCCGGAAGGCCGCTGGTCGGAATGCTGGCCGCGCCTGCGCGGGACGAAGAGTGGCTGGCGGTGGCCGGGCAGGGGGCAACGCTCAACGGCCTCCCGCTCAAGGCCAGCACGCGCACGCAGTTTTCAGGCGCGCGGGTGCCGGTGCACTCTCTGCCGATGGAGGATACTGATCTGGTCGCGGTGGAACAGCCCAATTCGATTGCCTTGCGGATCGCGATGGTCGCCGATGACCGCGCCGATCTGGTGGCGACGCTGCGCTGGGGGTTCGAATGGGATATCGCTGCCGCGACGCTGATTGCGCGCGAGGCCGGAGCGCAGGTCAGCGATGCCTTCGGTCGGCCACTCGCCTATAACAAGCACGACCCGCGCGATTTCGGTGTGCTGGTGTGCTCGCCCGCCATCCACGCAGCTGCGGTCGAGCGGCTGGCGGAACGGGCCGAAGCGCTGCGGTAAGAGGCAAGCGTCATTCCTAGCCGAGCGGCGCAGAACCACAACGGGCTGCCCGCAAGGGCAGCCCGCAAGGCCGACCGGCCTCAAATAGCGAAGCGATAGGCTGAGAAGACCCCGCCCGCAGCGACCGAAGTGAGCGAGGATGCGGGGCCGCGGAGGCGGCCCCGCCAATATTACTGCGTACGCGCTGCGTTCACATCATCCTGACTGATCGGGATGATCTTGATCTCGACTCGGCGATTCATCGGTTCGTTCACCCCGTCGGCGGTCTTGACGCGCAGATAGTCATATTGTTCGCCGAAGCCCTGCGTGGCGATCCGCGAGCGCGCCACCCCGCGCGCCGCGAGATAATCGGCCACTGCCTGTGCGCGCTGTTCCGACAAGCGCTGATTGGTCGCGTTCGCTCCAGTGGTATCGGTGAAGCCGTAAACGTCGATCAGGCTGTTGGGGTAATTGATCAGGCTTTCCGAGACATTGTTGAGGGTTTCATAGAAGCCGGGATTGATCGAAGCCGAACCGGTGGCGAAGGTCACGCCGTCGGGCAGGCGCACGAGGATCGCGTCCTGATCGCCCACTTCCTCGACTTCGACGCCGCTCCCGGCGGTCTGTTCGCGCAGGGTCTTGATCTGGTCGTCATACTGCTTGCCAAGGACGGCGCCCGCCGTGCCGCCCACGCCGGCGCCGATGATACGCCCGGCATCGCCGCCGATTGCGCCGCCCAGGAGGTAACCGAGCGTGCCGCCGAGACCGGTGCCGATCGCGGTCCGCGAAATCTTCTTCTCGCCCGTGTTGGGATCGGTCACGCAGGCGCTGGTGCCCATCAAGGCCAGCGCGGCGGTGCCGGAAAGCAGGATACGCGAAAAAGTCATGGTGAAACCTCCCTCAATTCAAGCGGCAAGAATGGCATGCCGCCGGAGAGCCGACAAGGAATAATGTCGCTTCTCGGCCACGCCTTGGCGTGCCTGTCATTGCCCTCGCTTGAACAGGTTCGCCGCGCCTACCCAATCATGCGGCTGGCACAGATGGGCTTTTGTGCTAGCGGGTAGGGCGTGACACCCTTTCCATGGACTGATCTCGCCATCATTTTCGCGCTGGTCGTGATCAACGGCGTTTTCGCGATGTCCGAACTCGCCATCGTTTCCGCCAAGACCAGCGCGCTGGAGGCACGGGCCGAGGCGGGGTCGGACAGCGCTCGCATCGCCATCGGGCTGGCGGCGGATCCGGGCAAGTTCCTGTCGACCGTGCAGATCGGCATCACCCTTATCGGCATCATCGCCGGAGCCTATTCGGGCGCGAGCCTGGGCGGGCCGGTGGGAGAGCGGCTGGCATGGCTCGGCCTGCCCGCCCGGTACGCCGACGAGGCCGGGTTCGCGGTGGTGATCGCCTTGACCACCTATCTCAGCCTGATCATCGGGGAACTGGTTCCCAAACAGATGGCGTTGCGTGCGGCGGTGCCGGTGTCGTTGGTGATGGCCCGGCCGATGGCCTTCATCGCTCGCGCGGCTGCACCGCTGGTATGGTTGCTCGACAGCAGCTCTGCGGCCGTGATGGCGCTGTTCGGCATCCGCGCCAAGGGCGAGGCATCGGTTACCGCCGAGGAATTGCAGATGATCTTCGCCGAGGCGACGCGTTCCGGGGTGATCGAGGCCGAGCAACGCCAGATCCTGACCGGCGTGGTGCGGCTGGCCGAACGCCCGGTGCGCGAGATGATGACGCCGCGCACCGAAGTCGACTGGATCGAAGCCGACGCCGACGCCAAAGAAATCCAGCAGACGATCGAGGAAAGCCCGCATTCGCTGCTGCCGGTCGCCGAAGGATCGCCCGATGTCATCCTCGGCGTGGTCAAGGTTCGCGAAGTGCTGGCGGCGCTGGTGGCAGGCGATGCAGTTTCAATCCGCACAATGATGCGGCGGGTCGAAGTGGTGCCCGATCAGCTCGACGCCATGGACGCATTGCGGGTGCTGCAAGCTGCCGAAGTGGCGATGGCGCTGGTGCACGACGAATACGGGCATTTCGAGGGGATCGTCACCCCCGTCGACCTGCTGACCGCGATTGTCGGCACCTTTGCGAGCGATCAGGACGAAGGCGATCAGCCGCAGGTGGTGGAGCGCGAGGACGGGTCGTTGCTGGTGGCCGGATCGCTATCCGCCGATGCGCTCGCTGATCGGCTCGGTCTAGACTACGGTGAGGACCGCGAATTTGGCACGGCGGCGGGGTATGTCCTGTCGGTGCTGAAGAAGCTGCCGGCGGAGGGCGAGTATTTTACCGATCAAGGCTGGCGCATCGAAGTTGTCGACATGGACGGCCGCCGGATCGACAAGCTGCTGGTGAGCCGAGCCGATGCGGGCGAAGATTAGCGAAGTGCCGAAAAGCGTTCGCCTCCAACACCTCAATGTCAGTGCAGGAAACGGTCGCGAAGCGACCGCAAGCGCGACCGCGCGCCCGCAGCGACGCGATCTTCAGATCGCATGAGCGAGGATTTCGCACGCCGGACGGCGTGCGGAACAATCAAGACGGTATCACCGTCGTCGCCGACTGCCCGTCGCCTTCGGGCGCGGCGATGATGTCGCGAGTGGTGCGGCCCTTGGCAACGGTGTTGGTGCCGGTGTCGCCCACTGTGCTGCGGATACCCGGCGCGGCGCTGCCGGCACGGTCGATCAGGCTGGCTTCGATCCGGCTGCGCGGGGCGGGGCCGCCGAACAGCGCTTCCAGGGCCTGCTCGGACGCAGTCCCTTCAGCCGGACGCGGCGCGCCGGGGGCGGGCGGGGTGAGGGTAAAGTCGGGCGGCACCACCAGCGGGGCCTGCCGCTGCACCGCGAATTCATCGGGCCGCTCGCGGTTGAACACACCGCCGCCGCCGCCGCAGGCTGCCAGCATCGCCGAAGCACTGGCCAGCAGGATAAGAGGCTTGAGGTTACGCATCACTTGGCTCTCCACGGGGCCGCGCATCCGGTTTTTCCGGAGGCGGCACGCTGGTTTCGGTTTCCTCCTTGTCGCGCACGAACAGACTGCGGGCAAGGATAATGACGACGCCGATGGTAATCGCGGCGTCGGCGATATTGAAGATCAGGAACGGGCGGAATGTCCCGATATGAAAGTCGGCATAGTCGATGACATAGCCCAAGTCGTACCGATCACGGATGTTCCCCACCGCCCCGCCGAGGATCAGCGCAAGGCCGAAAATGTCGCCCATCGCCTTTTCGCGCAGCATCCACACCAGCACCACGAGCGCGATCACCGCTGTCATCAGCACCAGCAGCCAGCGGGTTTCCATATTGGTCGCCTGCAGCATACCCAGCGAAATGCCGCGATTTTCGGTGTAGGTGAGATCGAAGAACGGCAGCAGGTCGATATTGCCGACCTGCCGCAGCGCCAGCGGGCCGATCACGTACCATTTCACCACCTGATCGATAATCGCGATGAACGCCGCAATGGCGAGGCCGATCAGGCGGTTGCGGGTGAGAAGCGCGCTCATGCGACCACGTCCAGCTGCGCCACCACATCATCGCACCGGCCGCACAATGCGCCATCGTCGGCCACATCGGGCAGCAGCCGCCAGCAGCGGCCGCATTTGTGGTGGGCGGTCTTGGTCACGATCACGCCGTCGCCCTGCCCGCGCGTGACTGTCGCGGTGATGAACAGCTCGGCGAGTTGTGCGTCCGAGACGCCTTCGGGCACGGCGCTGGCGGGCACAACCACTTCGGCTTCGAGGCTGGAGCGGATGGTCTTGTCGCGCCGCAGCGGTTCAATCGCTTCGTTGACCCGCTCACGCAGGGCGCGCAGCATCGCCCATTTGGCGCCGTCGACCGGCACGCCCGGCACGCTCGGCCATTCGAGCAGGTGGACGCTGCCGCGCTGGCCTTCCTCGTCGGCTTCGCCGTCCTGCGGATAGCGGGTCAGCCACACTTCCTCTGCCGTGAACACCAGCACCGGCGCGGCGTAGCGCACCAGGGCGTGGAACAGCAGGTCGAGCACGGTGCGATAGGCATTGCGCGTGGTGCTGCCGGGCCCGTCGCAATAGAGCGAATCCTTGCGGATATCGAAGAAGAACGCGCTGAGATCCTCGTTGCAGAAATCGACCAGCAGGCGGGTGTAGAGGTTGAAATCGTAGCTTTCTGCCGCCGCCTTCAGCTTCCCGTCGAGTTCGGCGAGCAGCGCAAGGACATAGACCTCCAGCTCCGGCAGTTCCCCGCCGTCGCTCATATCGCCGACGAAGCCGTCCAGCGCCCCCAGCAGATAGCGGAAGGTGTTGCGCAGCTTGCGGTACTGGTCGCCCACACCTTTCAGGATTTCATCGCCGATGCGGTGATCTTCGGTGAAATCGACGCTCAGCGCCCACAGGCGGATGATGTCCGCGCCGGTCTGCTCCATAACCGTGATCGGGCTGATGGTGTTGCCGAGGCTCTTGGACATCTTCTTGCCCTTGGCATCCATTGTGAAGCCGTGGGTCAGCACCTGATCGTAAGGCGCGCGGCCCCGCGTGGCGCAGCTCTGCAGCAGCGAGGACTGGAACCACCCGCGATGCTGGTCGCTGCCTTCGAGGTAGAGGTTGGCGGGCCATGTCAGGTCAGGCCAGCGCCCGGATTCCAGCACGAAGGCATGGGTGCAGCCGCTATCGAACCAGACGTCGAGAATGTCGGTGACCATCTCGAAGTCTTCGGGGTTGTGATCGGGCCCAAGATATTCCGCCTTGCGCGCCTCGTCCCACGCATCGACGCCTTCCTGCATGACGGCTGCGACGATGCGGGCGTTGACTTCAGGGTCTTGAAGATAGGTGCCATCGGGCCGCACGAACAGCGTGATCGGCACGCCCCATGCGCGCTGGCGGCTGAGCACCCAGTCGGGCCGCCCCTCGACCATCGCGCCGATGCGGTTGCGGCCCTTCTCGGGGATGAATTCAACGCGGGCGATTTCCTCGACCGCGCGTTCACGCAGTGTGGGCGAGGCGCAGAGGGTTTCTTCTGAGGGGTCGATCGCGCCGCCTTCGGATTCCCAGCGCTTGTCTGCGGCGCTCTTGGGTTCGATCCAGTCCATTACGCGGTCCATCGGCACAAACCATTGCGGCGTGCAGCGGAAGATCACCTTGGCCTTGGAGCGCCATGAATGCGGGTAGGAATGCGCGTAATCCGCGCTCGCGGCGAGCAGTGCGCCGGTTTCGCGCAGGTCGGAGCAGATCGGGCCGTCGGGCGCGTTGAACTTGGGGTTGATGACGCTCATGCGGCGCTCGTCGGCAGCGCCCAGCCAGCCCCAGTCGTCGCGGTAGCGCCCGTCGTCCATCACCGCGAAGACGGGGGCGATGCCGGCCGATTTGCAGAGGTCGAAGTCGTCCTCGCCATGATCGGGTGCCATGTGGACGAGGCCAGTGCCGCTATCGGTGGTGACGAAGTCGCCGGGGAGCAGCGGGCGCGGGGCCGCGTAGAACCCGCCCAATGCGTGCATCGGGTGGCGGGCGAGGGTGCCGGCGAGGTCGGACCCTTTGATAGTGTCAGCAGAATACTCGAAGAAGGGCTTGGCCTTCTCTTTGTCTCGATAGACCTCTTCAGAGGCCTTCGAGAAAGCAAAAGTCACTCGATTCATAAACTGACCGAGCAACTCCTTAGCGACCAAGAACTTCCCATACTTCAGGAACTTGAAGAGCGGATGCGCAGTGATGTCGATTGGATCGGGCTCATCGGCATGGAAGCCAGCTCCCCGGAGGCTGATAATTGTATACTCAACCTCCGGCCCATAGGCCAAAGCCTGGTTAACCGGGATCGTCCACGGTGTCGTCGTCCAGATCACCGCGTGCGCGCCGACCAGTTCCGCAATCGGCGACTCAACAATCTCGAACGCCACGTCGATCTGGGTCGAAGTGATGTCCTCGTATTCGACCTCCGCCTCGGCCAAGGCGGTCTTTTCAACCGGGGACCACATCACCGGCTTGGAGCCGCGATAGAGGTTTCCGGCCTCGGCAAACTTCAGCAGCTCGGCGACGATCGTGCCTTCGGCCTGCGGGTCCATGGTGAGATAGGGGTGGTCCCAATCGCCCATGATGCCGAGCCGCTTGAGCTGCTCGCGCTGCACGTTCACCCAGTTTTGGGCGTAGGCGCGGCATTCGGCGCGGAACTCCTTGGCCGGAACCTCGTCCTTGTTGAGCTTCTTCTTACGATACTGCTCCTCGACCTTCCATTCGATCGGCAGGCCGTGGCAATCCCAGCCCGGCACGTAAGGCGCGTCCTTGCCCAGCAGGTTCTGCGTCCGGCATACCATGTCTTTCAGGATATGGTTCAGCGCATGGCCGATATGCATGTCGCCATTGGCGTAGGGCGGGCCATCGTGGAGGATGAACTTCTCGCGGCCCCGGCGGGCGGTGCGAAGGGCATTATACAGCCCGATCTGCTCCCAGCGCGCGGCAATGCCCGGCTCCTTCTGCGGAAGGCCGGCCTTCATCGGGAAATCGGTCTTCGGCAGGAAGACGGTGTCCCGGTAATCGCGCTTAGTTTCGTCTGTCATGTTGCGCGGGGCCTTAGCGGTAAGTGCTGCGACTGCAAAGACTCGTCATTGCGAGGAGCCGAAGGCGACGCGGCAATCCAGAGCGCAGTGCGTGCCGCTCTGGATTGCCGCGCTACGCTCGCAATGACGAAGCAAGCAATCGGCGCGCCCGCTCGCAATCCCTGTCCATCTGTTCGATCAGCGCATCGAGACTGTCGAACTTTGCCTCGCCGCGCAGGAAATGGTGGAATGCGACTTCGATCTCCTGCCCATACAGGTCGCCGGAGAAATCGAAGAAGAACGGTTCCAGCAGCTCCTTGGGCGGTTCGAACTGCGGACGGATGCCGATATTCGCCGCGCCTTGCAGCACTTCGCCGGTGGCCAGAATCCGGCCCGTCACGGCGTAGATGCCATATTTCGGACGCAGGTAGCTGTCGATCGCGACGTTTGCAGTGGGATAACCGATGGTGCGCCCGCGCTTGTCGCCGTGTTCGACAATGCCGCGGATCGCGAAAGGCCGTGTGAGCAATTGCGCCGCCAGTTGCGGGTCGCCGTCACGCAGTGCCTCGCGGATGCGGCTGGAGGACACGACTGCGCCTGCGCCCGCGACCGGCTCGACCACCCGCGATTCGAGGCCGAGTTCGCCGCCGAGCGTGCGCAGCAGGTCGACATTGCCCTTCGCACCTTTGCCGAAGGTGAAATCGCCGCCCGTCACCAAGCCGTGCGCGCCGAAACGCTCGATCAGGATTTGTGCGATGAAATCCTCGGCGCTGGTGCCCGCCAGATCGGCGTCGAAGTGGAACACCAGCATCGCGGTCGCGCCAGCTTCGAGATACAGTTCCTGCCGCTGCTCCAGCGTCGTCAGCCGGAACGGCGGCACGTCCGGCTTGAAGAAGCGCACCGGATGCGGATCGAAGGTGGCGATGATCGAGGGGCGACCTTCGGCATGCGCCCAGCGAATCGCTTCGCCCGCCACCGCCTGATGGCCGCGATGAAACCCGTCGAAATTGCCGAGCGCGATGACCGCGCCGCGCAGCGCGCCGGGCACAGGGTCGCGGTGATCGAGCCAGCGCATCAGGCCGGGTCCCTGCGGCGGTAGGTTACGAAGGAGAAAGCCGGCTTGTCGCCTTCCGCACCATGATCCTCACGCGCCACTTCCGCCCATTCGCGCCCCGGTTCGGACATGAAGGTATCGCCCGGATAATCGGCATGGATCTGGGTCAGCTCGATCCGGTGCGCGAGCGGCATGAACACGTCGAAGATCGCCGCGCCGCCGACAACCGCGATTTCGCCTGTCTCGTTGTCCGCCCTGGCCAAAGCCAGCGCCGTATCGCGATCATGCGCCAGTTCCGCGCCTTCGTGATCCCAGCGCTCGCGCCGGGTCAGGACAATATGACGGCGGCCGGGCAGCAGGCCGGGCAGGCTTTCGAAGGTCTTGCGGCCCATCACCATAGGCTTGCCCATCGTCAGCGCCTTGAACCGCTTCAAATCGGCGGGCAGCCGCCACGGCAGGTCGCCCCGGTTGCCGATAGCGCCATTGGCGGCGCGGGCATAGATCAGAACGATTTCAGGCGCGGCTGGGGTGTTCACGGCAGCGCGTGCCCCACGCGGGTGACATGGCCCATCTTGCGCCCGCTACGCGCCTCGCGCTTGCCATAAAGGTGCAGGTGCGGCTCGCCCGCCTCGGCGAGAATGGCGTGGGCGGACAAGGCATCCTCGCCGACGATATTGCGCATGTCGATGCTGGCGAAGCGGGTCGCGGTCGCCCCCAGCGGCAGACCGGCGATGGCGCGGATGTGGTTCTCGAACTGACTGGTGGCTGCGCCTTCGATGGTCCAGTGGCCCGAATTGTGCACCCGCGGGGCCATCTCGTTGAACACCGGACCTTGCGCGGTGGCGAAGAATTCGAGCGTCAGCACACCGACATAGCCGAGCGCCTGCGCCGTTTTTGCCGCGAGTTCGCGGGCGGCGGGCACCTGCGCCTCGATCGCCGCGCCCGCAGGCAGCAGCGATTGCGCGAGCATCCCGCCTTCATGATGGTTCGCGGTCGAATCCCAGAACTGCACCTCGCCCTCGCGGTTGCGCACGAGGATCACGGAGAACTCGGCCTCGAACGCGACCAGCCCTTCGTAGATGCAAGCCTGCCCCGGAAAGCGCACGCCGCCAGCCTCGTGGGCCGAGGCGATGCGCCACTGGCCCTTGCCGTCATAACCTTCGCGCGCGGTCTTGAGGATGCCGGGGGTGCCGATCTGTTCCAGCGCGCGGGCGAAGTCCCCGTCGCTCTCGACCCGCACATAGGGTGCCGACCTACCGTCCAGCTGCGCGATGAAGCCTTTCTCGTTCAGCCGGTCCTGCGCCACTTCCAACGCGCGCAGAGGGCAGGCGAGCAGGTGGTCGGGGATGGCGGCGACGGCGCTCAGCGGGACGTTCTCGAACTCCCAGGTCACAACATCGCACTTCGCGGCGAAGGCGGCGAGCGCTGCGCGGTCGCCCCAGCCGTTCTCAAAAAAGTCGACACAGGCATCGGCCGCGACATTGTCGCCCGGCGGGGCATAGGCGATGCAGCGGTAGCCCAGCTGCATCGCGGCCATCGCCATCATCCGGCCCAGCTGGCCGCCGCCGAGAATGCCGATGGTGGAGCCGGGGAGCAGCATCAATCCTCCGGCGTTTCGGCCACGGCGGCGCTTTTGGCGGCGCGCCAATCCTGCAGGCGTTCGGATAGGTCCTTGTCCGACAGCGCGAGGATCGCGGCAGCCAGCAGCGCGGCGTTCTTGGCGCCCGCCTCTCCGATTGCGAGCGTACCGACGGGGATGCCCGCAGGCATCTGCACGATCGAGAGCAGGCTATCCATGCCCGACAGCGCCCGCGACTGCACCGGCACGCCCAGCACCGGCAGGTGGGTCATGCTGGCGATCATTCCGGGGAGATGCGCCGCGCCGCCCGCGCCCGCGATGACGACATCGAAGCCTTCGCCCTCGGCCCCCTTGGCGAATGCAGTCATCCGGTCGGGGGTGCGATGGGCGGAGACGATTCGCGCCTCATGGGGCACTTCCAGCTCGTCGAGCACCTCGGCTGCGGCTTTCATGGTCGGCCAGTCCGACTGGCTGCCCATGACGATCGCGACGCGTCCCCCCGTGGTATCCATCATGCGTCCTTCAGGTAATAGCGCGTCCCCGGCACCATGTTCGCATCGAAGTCATAGATGATCGGCTGCCCGGTGGGAATCTCGAGGCCGGTGATGTCATCGTCCGAAATGCCCGACAGGTGCTTGACCAGCGCGCGCAAGCTGTTGCCGTGGGCGGAAATGATCACTGTCTCGCCGCTTGCCAGCACCGGCAGGATCGCAGCTTTCCAATAGGGCAGCACGCGTTCAATCGTCAGCTTGAGGCTTTCGGTGCGCGGGATGTCGATCCCGGCATAGCGCGGGTCGGATGCGAGATCGAACGGGCTTCCGGCTTCCATTTCGGGCGGCGGCACGTCGAAACTGCGGCGCCAGATGTGCACCTGTTCGTCGCCGTGCTTCTCGCGGGTTTCCTGCTTGTCCAGCCCGGTCAGCCCGCCATAGTGGCGCTCGTTCAGCCGCCAGTCCTTGATCTCCGGAATCCACAGCCGACCGGCTTGTTCCAGCGCCAGATGCAGCGTCAGGATCGCGCGGGTCTGGAGCGAGGTGAAAGCGCGGGTCGGCAGCACGCCCCGATCTTTCAGCAGCACGCCTGCCGCTTTGGCTTCAGCCACGCCCTGATCGGTCAGATTGACATCCCACCAGCCGGTGAAGCGGTTTTCGAGGTTCCACTGGCTCTGGCCGTGGCGAACGAGGATGAGCTTGGGCATGGCGGCTTTCGTCTCTGCGGTGGAGCGCGGGGGGTTAGCTACCGCGCGGCGGATTGGGAAGTGATTCTGTCGGCGCAGGCCCATCCGATTCGTCCGGTGCGCCTGACGCTGCGCGGGCCTGCGCCTTTCTGCGCCGCAGGTTTTCGCGCAGCTTTGCCGCGAGCCGTTCCTCGCGCGACCCATTCTTGGCGCTGCCTTCATTCATGGGCAACTCCTTGCCGGTAAGCAGCGATGCGCTCAAGTGGCAATGCGTCAGTAGATCGCGCGGACGAAAAGCCTGCGCTTGACATTGCCCGCCCGCGCGACAATAGCGCGCGCCCATACCGGCGCTGCTGTAGCTCAGTGGTAGAGCGCACCCTTGGTAAGGGTGAGGTCGGGAGTTCAATCCTCCCCAGCAGCACCATTCCCGCACGACGGCGGGAATGGTTTACCGGTGTTTCGGCAAAACCTCCGTTACTTCGCTGGCTGCGCATTATGCGCTATCATGTCGGTCAGCAGCGTGCGTCCGGCCAGCAGGTAATGCAGCGCCGCCCAGCCATAACCGCAGGCGAAGATCACGATCGACCATTGCAGGCCGCGCGCCTCGGCGCTGGCGCAGGCGGTGAGCCGTTGCAGTTCGGTGCCTGCCAACACTGCCCGCGCATCGGGCGTCAACGCCAGCAGCGGCTTGCACGCCTCCAGCGTCAGTGCGGCATCTGCTCCGCCGAGGAACATCGACTTCAGCACGGTCGAGAGGATGCCGATCACCAGCGGGCCGAGCCCGTAACCCAGCAGATTGACCACGAACAACGTGATCGCCACCGCGGTCGCGCGCATCCGGCTGTCGACCACGCCGCCCGATACCGCATACATCGGGCCAAGGTAGAAATAGTGGATCATCGCCGCGATCATCAGCGCGGGCATGGCGTACCACAGGCTGTCGGCAAGGAACCCGAAAACATATAGCGGCACGGATGCTCCCATGCCGATGGCGGGCAGCCATGACAGCGCCTTGGGATAGCGTACCGACATCCGGTCGGCCAGCCACCCGGAAGCAAACACTCCGATCGCCGCCATCACGCCCAGAATGATCCCGAACAACAGCGAGGCATCGCCGATCGACAGCTCGTGGGTGCGGATCAAAAACGATGTGGTGAACTGTCCGATCCCGTAACCGACGAAGGACGCTACCGTCGCGCCCATCACCACCTGGCGATAGGCGGGCTTCTTCATCAGCACGCCCAGCGCCTCACCGAAACTGGCGCG
Organism: Erythrobacter sp. NFXS35; assembly: GCF_040148725.1. Taxonomy (NCBI): domain Bacteria; kingdom Pseudomonadati; phylum Pseudomonadota; class Alphaproteobacteria; order Sphingomonadales; family Erythrobacteraceae; genus Erythrobacter; species Erythrobacter sp. NFXS35. Next base: position 519,224 of record NZ_JAGDEB010000002.1, read on the forward strand.
CGCCAGCCCCTGCAGCGCCGCCGGATCGGTATAGCCGCGCGGCGGTTCCTTGACGGAGCGCCAGACCAGCAGTGACAACAGCAGCCCCGGCAGGCCTACGACGACGAAGGCGACGCGCCAGCCTTCGACTTGCGACCAATCGAGGCTTCCGAACATCCAGCCCAGGCCGGCGGCATTGACCCATGCTCCGAAAGCCGCTCCGTCGAGCCCGGCCAGCTGCCCGCCGAAGATCGAAGCCATCATCCCGCCCAAAGGCACGCCGAGGGCATAGATCGAAACCGCCGTGGCGCGGCTCGACGGCTTGAAATAGTCGGCGATCAGCGATTGAGCAGGCGGGGTGCAGCCGGCCTCGCCAATGCTGACGCCGATGCGGAACAGGAACAATGTGAGGAACGACACCGCAAACCCGCACAAAGCGGTGAACAGGCTCCAGATCGCGACCGCGGATGCGATGATGATGACGCGGTTGTGCCGCTCCGCCAGCCGCGCGATCGGGATACCGAGGAAGGTGTAGAGCACCGCGAAGGCCGGACCGCCGAGCAGCCCCATCTGCCAGTCTTCAAGCCCGAAACTGCGCTTGATCGGCTCGGTCAGGATGTTGACGATGGTGCGGTCGATGAAATTGAAGATGTAGACCACCAGCAGTGTGCCGAGCACATAGCCCCGGTAACCTGCGGAGCCAAATCCGTCGGCCGCCGTGCCTTTCCGCAGCGGCGGTGCCACGCTCGAATGCGCCATCTCGATCCCTTCCCGAAGCCCGCGTCGTTTCGCGCGGGCCTTTTACGCAGCTGTCACCTTCGGGGCATCGGCCGCGGAGGTAAAGCCCCCAACGCCGCACCCCTGACTTGGCAGGCCTATTCCGGCCGTGTCCAGCCGTCCTTGTACTTTTCGAACCAGGCGAGGATCGCCGCCGCCTTGGCCGCGCTTTGCGAAGGGCGGGCGGCGATGCTGCCGTGACTTGCGCCGGGTACCTTGACCAGCGCGGTCGGCACGCCGCGAAGGCGCAGCGCGGTGTAATACTGCTCGGATTCGCTCACCGGGGTGCGGTAATCCTCCGCGCCGACCACTACCAGCGTCGGGGTTTCGACATTGCCCACCAGCGAAAGCGGCGATTGCTGCCAGTAGAATTCGGGATTCTCCCAAGGCTGCATGCCAAGCCAGTAGCGCCCGAAGTACGCTGCGTTGTCGGCGGTTAGCACCTGCGTCGTCCAGTTGATGACCGGCTTCTGTGTCACCGCGGCCTTGAAGCGATTGGTCTTGCCGACGATCCAGCTGGTCAGCACCCCGCCGCCCGATCCGCCGGTGACGAACAGGGCATCGGGGTCAGCCACGCCCTGCGCGATCGCTGCGTCGACGATGCTGATGAGGTCGTCGTAATCATTGCCGGGATAGGCCTTGTCGATCCGGTTGGCGAAATCCTCGCCATAGCTGGTCGATCCGCGCGGATTGGCGGACAGCACGGCATAGCCTGCGGCGGCGTAAAGCTGGTTGTCGGTGGCGAAATGGGGGCCGTATGCGGCAAATGGCCCGCCGTGGATTTCGAGGATCAGCGGCACGCGTGTGCCTTCGATATAACCGGGCGGCAAGGTCAGCCAGCCTTCGATTGCAAGCCCATCGTGGCTCGATTGCGCGGTGATCTTGCGCACTGTGCCCATCGTCTTGACGCTGCGGAGCGATGCGTTGAGGTCGGTCAGCATGCGTGCCTTGCCCGCGTTCGTCAGGCGCACTTCGGCGGGGAAAGTCGGTTCGCCGCCGGTAAAGGCAATCGCATCATTGGCCGCGACCGAGAAACTGCCGCCGGTATAGGGCCGGTCGAGCCCGCCGCCGGTGACGCCTTCCACCACGTCGCGGATCGACCCGTCGAGACCGATACGTGCAACGCGCACCTCGCCGCTGACGTCGTATTGCGCGTAAATCGCCTTGCCATCGGCATCCCAGACGATCCCGGAGGGGCTGAAACCCCAGCTTTCGGTGAGATTGCGGCGACCGGTGCCGTCAGGCGCCATCACGTAGAGATCGTCATCCTCATACGCGCGGCCCGCATCGTCGAAGCCCAAAAAGGCGATCAGCCTGCCATCGGGCGAGACTCGCGGGCTGTGATCCGGCCCGTCGCGGCTGGTGAGCGCGGTGATGTTCCCGCTGGCGATATCGAGCGCGTGGACTTCGCTTTCGACTGGATCGGTCTGCCAGTCGGGCTGGCGGTTGGCACTGAAATACAGCCGGCTTGCATCCCGTGAAAAGGCGAGCGGCCCCCCGTCATGATAATCGCCGAAGGTCAGTTGACGCGGCGCGCCGCCGGTGGCCGGGATCGTGAAGATTTTCTCGAAACCCGGCTTCAGGTATCCCGCCCCGTCGGCGCGGTAGGTGATGAGGTCGTAGACCTCCAGCGGTTCTGCCCATTCAGCGCCTTCGGGCTTGCCGGACGGGGGTGAGCCGAGCGTCAGCCCCTCGTTCGCAACCAGCATGGTGTAGGCGATCATGTTGCCATCGGGCGACCAAGTGATGTTGGACGGGCTTTGCGGCAGCCCCGTCAGGCGTACCGCCTCGCCTCCCTTCAGCCACTTGACCCACAATTGCGCTCCGCCGCTGCGGCTGGAGACATAGGCCAGCCGGGTGCCATCGGGCGACCAGCGCGGCGCGAAGGCATCGCCATCTGGGCCGCCCGCCAGCGGCATTTCCTCGCCGGTGCGCGTGTCGATCAGCCAGATCGCGGAGCGCGCACGGTCCGCCATGATGTCATGGCTGCGCCGGACATACGCGATGCGGCTGCCATCCGGGCTGATCTGCGGATCGGCGGCGGAGGAAAGATGAAACAGGTCCTGCGCGGTAAAGCGCCGCTCCGGCCCGGCGGGCACGCTGGCATCAGTGTCGGCGCCCTGTGACTGGGCGGACGCGGATACCGGCGCGAGCGCGAAAGCGAACACTGGGGCGAATACAGGGGCGAGTGCAATTGCGACCCACGGCTGGGGCATTCATCCGTCTCCTCGGCAGATTATTCTTCGGCAAGCCTTGTGGGGCGGCATTGCCGGAGGGTCAATCGCTCACCGTCCGGCAGGGCGGCGCTGACTGCCTAGTCCTCGGCGAAGCAGCCGGGCGTGCCTTCGTGCGGGGCCTCGTAGGTCGCCCACAAACTGTCCGGCCCCGGTTCGGCCGGCGGGCCTGCCGGGCCGGGCGTCTTTCCCAGCTTGAGCTGATGCAGATGCACCTTGGCGATCATGTTGGCGGCAATTGGGGCGGTGACGAACAGGAACACCGACACCAGCAATTCGTGGGTCGTCCACGCGCCCTCGACCAGTTGGAAGAACGCCACCGATCCCAGCAGCATCCCGCCCAGCCCCAACGTGCTGGCCTTGGTCGGCCCGTGCAGCCGCTCCATCAGCGAAGGCAGGCGCACCAGCCCCCAGCTGCCGATCAGCGCGAAGGCGCCTCCAAGCACGATCAGCGCGCTGGCGAGCAGTTCGGCGAAGGCGAAATTCCCGATCATTCGATGATGTCTCCGCGCAAAAGGAATTTGCAGTAGGCGACCGTGCCGACGAAGCCGACCATCGCCAGCAGCATCGCCGCTTCGAAGCTGGTGCCCGAACCGTCGGCAATCCCCGCCAGCACGATGATCCCGATTGCGTTGATCACCATCGTATCGAGCGCGAGGATGCGGTCGCCCACGCCCGGCCCCCGCAGCAGTCGCCACAGGTTCATGGCCAGAGCGATGGCCAACGCCACGAATGCGAAAGCGAGAGCATATTCGATCATGCGAAAACCCTCTTCAACCGCGCTTCGTAGCGCTGCTTGACCCGCGCCACTTCTGCGGCGGGATCGGGCGCGTGAAGTGCGTGCACCAACAGCCAAGTGCCGCAGGCCGAGACGTCGGCGGAGACCGTGCCCGGTGTGAGGCTGATGGTGCCGGCGAACACGGTGATTGCTTCGGGCGTATCGAGATCGAGCGGGATCGACAACCAGGCGGGCTGGAGTTTGTGATTGGGCTTGAACAGGATGATCGCCGCGACTTCGAAATTGGCTACGATGATGTCCCACAGCACAAGGCCGATATAGGCGAAACCGACGGCGAATTTCACCTTCGGCCGGCCGGGCCAGTAGGCGGCGGTGAACAGCGGTACAAACAGACCGAAGATCAGCCCGAGAAAAAGCGCGCCGAAGGTGAGGTCGTTGACCATCACCACCCACATAATCACCAGCAGCGCCGACAGGCCGGGATGGGGGATCAGCCGGTTCATCATGAGCCGTTCTCCCCCAGCACCGCGCGTGCGGCAATAGCAGGATCGAGCACCTGCGCTGCGGCGGCTTCAGCGTAGGCAGTGGCCCAGCCTGCCCCAGCGGATAGCGCTGCCAGCAGCGCCAGCGCGATCATGGCGGGGGCCATATCGGTGCGGGCGAAAGTTTCGGTCGCGCCCTTGCCTTCGGTTTCGGCGGCCTTCCAGAAAATCGCACTGCCCGCGCGGGCAAAGCCGATCACCCCGATCAGCGTGGTGACAAGGATCACGCCCCACGACCAGCCCCAGTTCGTCAGGCCCGTCACCGATGTCAGGATCAGCAGCTTGCCGATGAAGCCCGACAGCGGCGGCAGGCCGGTCACCGCGATGGCGGCGGCCATGAAGATCAGACCCACGCCTTGCCGGTCGGCGAAATCGGGGCCGGGGCTGCAGTTATCCGTAAAGCCCGCCCGCCGCCGCGCCACGATGTCGCTGACAAGGAACAGCGCCGCCCCGGCAACCGTCGAATGGACGAGGTAATAGAGCGCCGCGCCCAGCGTCGCTTCCTGCCAGCCTGCCACCGCGATCAGCAGCGTACCGGTCGATCCGATCACCGCGTATGATGCCTGTTCGGACAATGTGCGGGCGACGAACACGCCCGCGAAGCCGACTGCCGCCGTCACCAGCGCCGCTGGGAGCAGGTACGGTGCAGGCGCCCAGGCGGCCGCCCCGGCACCCTCACCGAACACCTGCGGCACGACCCTGACCAGCGAGTAGACCCCGACCTTGGTCATGATTGCAAACAGCGCCGCCACCGCCGGCGTCGCCACATCATAGGTGCGCGGCAGCCACAGGTGCAGCGGCACCACTGCCGCCTTGATCGCGAACACCGATGCCAGCAGCATGGCGGCGATGCGGATCAGCCCCTGATCCTCGGGCGCGAGCGCTGCCACGCGCAGCCCCATGTCAGCCATGTTGAGCGTGCCGGTCAGCGCATAAAGCAGGCCCAGCGCGATCAGGAACAGCGACGATCCGACCAGATTGACCACCACATATTGCACCCCCGCCTTCAGCCGCGCTGGTCCTTGCCCGTGCAGCAGCAGGCCGTAGGAGGCGATCAGCAGCACTTCGAAGAACACGAACAGGTTGAACAGGTCGCCGGTCAGGAATGCGCCATTCAACCCCATCAGCTGGAACTGAAACAGCGGGTGGAAATGCCAGCCCTTGCGGTCCGCTCCGGTGACGACCGCGTGCAGCAGCGCGATCAGCGCCAGCGTGGCGGCCAGCGTCAGCATGATCGCCGCGAGCCGGTCTGCCACCAGCGAGATGCCGAACGGCGCGGGCCATCCGCCCAGCGCGTAGGCCTGAACAGTGCCATCACCCGCCTGTGCGAGCAGCGCCAGCGCGCACCCCAGCATCGCCGCGGACGAGGTGAAGGCGACCCCGATCGCCCAGCCCGGATGGCGGCGCATCAACAGCAGGGTGAACGGCGCCGCCACCGCCGGAATTGCGATCGACAGGACCGGGAGATGATCGACAAGCGTCATTCGCCTCTCCCCGCTTCGCCATCATCCCCGTCGCACGGCACATTGTCGCCATCGACATGGTCGCTGCCGGTTTCGAGGAAGCTGCGCAGCGCGAGGATCACCACGAATGCGGTCATGCCGAAGGTGATGACGATTGCGGTCAGCACCAGCGCCTGCGGCAGCGGATCGGTATATTCGGTCACTGCCTTGTCCCAGATCGGCGGGCGGTTCAGCACCAGCCGCCCGGAGGCGAACAGGAACAGGTTCACCGCATAGGAAAACAGCGTGAGGCCCAGCACCACCTGAAAGGTGCGGGCGCGCAAGGCGAGATAGATGCCGCCTGCCACCAATACGCCGATCGCGCTGGCGACGAGGAATTCGTAGGTCATGGCGCAACCCCCTGCGCCGCGTCGTCCGGTTCGCCAGTTTCGGCATCCAGCCCTTCGGCATAGGCGCGGGCGGCGCGCTGGGAAATGTGGCTCAACTGCGCGAGCGCAAGCAAGACCGCGCCCAGCACCGTCAGGAACACGCCGGTATCGAACAGCATCGCGCTCGCCAGCTCGAAGGTGCCGATCAGCGGCAGGGTGAAATATTCGAAGGTCGAAGTGAGGAACGGCGCGCCGAATGCCATTGCACCCAATCCAGTCGCCATTGCCACCAGCACGCCCCACGCGATCATCCGGTGCTCGCTGAACCGCCGCCGCCGGTCGGTCCAGTCATAGCCTGCTGCGAGATATTGCAGCAGGAAGGCGATCGCCACCACCAGCGCGGCAATGAACCCGCCGCCGGGCTGGTTGTGGCCGCGCAGGAACAGGTAGATGCCCACGGTCAGCGTCAACGGCAGGGCGATCCTGCTGGCCATGACGAACATCATCGGGTGGCTCTCGGGCGAATGGGGCATATCTTCCTGCCAGCGGGCGAGCCGCGCGCCGGCACTGCCGCGCGCGGCGCTGTCGAGCAGAGCGAAGATGGCTAGGCCGGCAATGCCCAGCACGATGATCTCGCCCAGCGTATCGAAGGCGCGGAAATCGACCAGGATGACGTTGACGACATTGGTGCCGCCGCCGCCGGGTTTGGAGTTGGCGAGATGGAAGGCGGAAATCGTCTCCCCCGCGCCGCGCGTGAGCATCGCCCAGGCCAACCCGCCGATCAACACGCCGCCGGCCGTCGCCAGCGCGCCGTCGCGCCACTTGCGCGGGGAGGAGGAGATCAGCGGCGGTGCCTTGGGCAGCAGGTTGAGCGCGAGCAGCAGCAGCAGGATCGTCACCACCTCGACCGAAATCTGGGTCAGCGCCAGATCGGGCGCCGAGAAGCGCACGAAGGCAAGACTGACCACCAGCCCGATCACGCTGATATAGATCAGCACCCGGAAACGCTGGCGCGAATCGTTCACCACCGCCGCCGTCGCCGCGATCATCAGCGCCCAGGCGACGATTGCGGGCGCTGAAGCGGGAATGCCCGGCTGCACCCCTGTGATTGCCCCGCCGCCTTCCAGCGCGCCATCGATGATGAAGGCCACCACCACCCCGAAGGTCATCAGCAGCATTCGCTGGAGCGAAGGCGTGTGGACGGCGACGATGGCCTTGCGCACCCAGATATCGGCGAAGGCCAAGGTGGTTTCGAACATGCGCTTGGCATCGCTGTGTGCGATGCTGTCCCACGCCCTGAGCAAGCCTGCGTGCCGCCACAGCAGCAAGACCCCGCCCGCGACCGCGATCATGCTGAGGATCAGCGCCAGATTGACCCCGTGCCACAGCGCCAGATCGAATTCGGGCGCTGCGCCGCCGATCACCGCGCCCGTCACCGCGCCCACAAGCGGCCCGGCCAGCAGCATCGGCACGAGGCCAAGCAGCACAGCCAGCGCTGTCAGCAGCGCGGAAGGTGCCCACATGCCGACGGACGGATCATGCGCGCGTTCGTGCGGCTCCGCCTTGCGCGGCTGGCCGAAGAACAGGTGCCATGCGAGCCTTAGCGAATAACCGACCGAGAAGGTCGCGCCCACAGTGGCCAGCAGCGGCACCAGCCACGGCAGGCCGAACAGCGCGATATTGGGCGTTTCGTAGAGCATCAGCTCCTTGGAAATGAACCCGCCCATCGGTGGCAGCCCCGCCATCGAAGCCGCCGCGAGTGTCGCGATCAGCGCTGTCACCGGCATCGCCTTGGCCAGCCCGCCCAGCCGCCGGATATCGCGCGTGCCGGTTTCGTGGTCGACAATGCCTGCGACCATGAACAGCGCCGCCTTGAACGCGGCATGGTTGAGGATGTGCAGCACCGCCGCCAGCGCCGCCATCTCCAGCGAAAAGCCGAGCAGCATCACCAGCAGGCCCAGTTGACTGATGGTGGAATATGCGAGGATGCTTTTCAGATCATGCCGGAACAGCGCCACGGTGGCGGCGAACACCATCGTGATCAGACCGACGCTGCTGACGATCACGGTGTAGGCTTCCGTCCCCGCCAGCACCGGCCACAGCCGCGCGAGCAGAAACACGCCCGCCTTCACCATCGTCGCGGAATGCAGATAGGCGCTCACCGGGGTCGGTGCGGCCATCGCGTGCGGCAGCCAGAAATGGAACGGGAACTGCGCCGACTTGGTAAAGCACCCGATCAGGATCAGGCCCAGCAGCACCGGATAGAGCGGCGAGGCCTGAACCTGCGCACCGCGTTCGAGAATCGTGGCAAGGTCGAACGATCCTGCCGCCAGCCCGAGCAGCACCATGCCCCCGATCAGCGCCAGCCCACCGCCGCCGGTCACCGCGAGTGCCATGCGCGCGCCCTGCCGCCCTTCGGCCTTGTGCTGCCAGAACCCGATGAGGAGGAAGGACGAGAGGCTGGTCAGCTCCCAGAAAACCAGCAGCAGCAGGACATTGCCCGCCAGCACGATGCCCAGCATCGCACCCTGAAACAGCATCAGGCTAGCGAAAAAGCGCCCGGTCGCCTCGCCCTTGTAGAGGTAAAAATGCCCGAAGATCACCACCAGCAGGCCGATGCCGAGGATCAGCCCGGCAAACATCAGGCCGAGGGCATCGACCATCAGGGTCAGGTCCAGCCCCAGCGTCGGCACCCAGCTGACCGTGGCGGAAGGCACCGCGCCGCCGATCACCGGCCCGGCCATGCTCGCCAGCAGGATCAAGCCTGCAGCGCTTGCCGCAGCAGCGATGCCGGAGTGGAGCGCACGCGACCCGTTCGCGACAAGCGCGATCACAAGGGCGGCGGCAAAGGGCAGCGCCACCAGTGTAAATAGCGTCAAGGCATAAGCCATTGGCGGTTCCGGTGGCCCTTTTTGCCAGAATTGACGTTGCGATCGCGTCTGTTGCGCGTGCGCCTGCCATAGACGAGGCTTTTGTCACAGGACAAGCGCTTGCACCAAACGTGCCGTTTGTCTGCGGTGTTCCCGGGGCAGGTTGCCGCCTCTGTGCGCGTGATCGGTCAGTCGCCTTCGAATTCCATCAGCGTGCACACGTCAATTCCCGCCTCTCGCAAGCGGGCCGCTCCGCCAAGATCGGGCAGGTCGATCACGAACAGCGCGTGTTCGATCACGGCTCCGGCCCTTCGCAGGAGTTCGGCCGAGGCAAGCGCGGTGCCCCCGGTGGCGATGAGATCGTCGACCATCACGATCCTTTGCCCCGGTTCGATCGCGCCCGGATCTATCTCCAGCCGGTCGCTGCCGTATTCCAGCGCATAGTCGATGCCGATAGTCTGCATCGGCAGCTTGCCGGGCTTGCGCACAGGAACGAAGCCGATGCCGAGCTGCACTGCCACGGCTGCGCCGAAGATGAAGCCGCGCGCTTCCATTCCGGCTATCTTGTGTGCCCCTGCGCTGTCTGCCAGCTGGGCAAGGTGGTGCACGCTCGCCGCCATGCCCTGATGATGGCCGATCAAGGTGGTGATGTCGCGGAACTGGATTCCGGGGTGCGGGAAGTCAGGGATGGTGCGCACCAGCGCCTTGAGCTGTTCGCGGGAGAGATGCGGTGCGGTCATGTCGTAAGGCCCCTTTGTCACCGTAAAAGCAGAGCGCCCCGCCATCCGCAAGGGATGACGGGGCGCCCGTATCGAACGCGCGAGGGAAGCTTACTTCTTCTTCGGCTTCATGCCTGCCCAGATTTGCTTGTAGGACAGGAAGGCCAGCGCCGTCGCGAAGATAAGGAAGCCGATCACGAACCAGCCTGTCTGCTTGCGCTGCACCAGCGAAGGTTCGGCGGTCCAGGTCAGGAAAGCGGCAACGTCCTTGGACATCTGCGGGACGGTTGCTTCGGTGCCATCGGCGTAGGACACCTGGCCATCGATCACCAACGGCGGCGCCATGGCGATGTTCACGTTGGGGAAGTGCTCGTTGAAATACAGGCCGGGAGGGGTTTCGAAGCCCACCTTCGCTGCCAGTTCAGGGTCAGGCTCGCCGTATCCGGTCAGCAGGTCATAGACGTAGTTCGACCCATCACCGCGCGCCTTTGTCATCAGCGAAAGGTCGGGCGGGATCGCGTTGTTGTTGGCCGCGGCGGCCGCGATGTCATTGGCGAACGGCTTGGGGAAAAAGTCGGTCGGCTCGCCCGGGCGGGTGGTCGTTTCACCGGTGTTCGGGTCGATCCCCGGCACAGTCCAGCTAGCCGCCTCGGCATCCACTTCGGCTTCGGTGTAACCGAGCTGCTGGAGGTTGCGGAACGCCACGAACTTCAGGCCGTGGCAGGCCGAGCAGACTTCCTTGTAGACCTGATAGCCGCGCTGCAACTGGGCGACGTCCCAGGTGCCGAGCGGGCCGTCGAACGCGAAGCCGCCTTCCGGACCGTCGCCGTGCTCGTAGAAGGCATAGGATGCCTGCTTTTCAGCCGGCGGGCCGAAGGCGAAATTGATGAAGCCAGGAACCAGCGACCACAGCACCAGAATTGCGGTGATGGCGAGGCCGACAATGATGCCTCCGAGACGAATAGTCATGACCGAACTCTTTCTCGTTATCGGGTCAAATTGCTTGGGGCTGAGGCCGGCCGATTACTCGGCCGGTTGCAGCGAACCATCGGACGAAGTGCCGGGCAGGCCCTGAACCACACCTTCCGGATCGACCTTGCCGCCGCCTGACGTGGTGCCGGGCTTGTCCGAGCCGATCACCGCCTCGGTGATCGAGAAGGGCAGGGGCTTGGGCACTTCGATCTGGCTGATGATCGGCAGGATCACCAGGAAGTGCAGGAAGTAATATGCCGTCGCCACCTGGCTGAGGATCACATAGGGCTCTTCTGCCGGAGCGCCGCCACAGATGGTCAGAACGATCATCGTCGGGATCAGGCCGAACCAGAAGAACCGGCGGAACATGGGGCGATAGTGGCCCGAACGGACCGGGCTCTTGTCCAGCCATGGCAGGATGAACCACACCAGGATCGAGGCGAACATCGCAATCACCCCCAGCAGCTTCGCCGGAACGAAGGTGATTCCGAACAGCGCAAGGTCACCGGTGAAGGCACGCAGGATCGCGTAGAACGGCAGGAAGTACCATTCCGGAACGATGTGTGCCGGGGTCGAGAGCGGGTTCGCTTCGATGTAGTTGTCCGGGTGCCCCAGAACGTTCGGCAGGAAAAACACGAAGGTGGTGAACAGGATCAGCACGACACCGAGCCCGAACCCGTCCTTCGATGTGTAATAGGGATGGAACGGAACCGTGTCGCTTTCCTGCTTCACTTCGACGCCGGTCGGGTTGGACGAACCGGGAATGTGCAGCGCCCAGATGTGCAGGATCACTACGCCCGCAATCACGAAGGGCAACAGGAAGTGGAGCGAGAAGAAGCGGTTGAGCGCGGCGTTGTCCGGCGCGAACCCGCCCAGCAGCCACACCTGCAGCGGTTCGCCGATCAGCGGAAGTGCGCTGAACAGGCCGGTGATCACCTGCGCGCCCCAGAAGCTCATCTGGCCCCACGGCAGCACGTAACCCATGAAGGCGGTCGCCATCATCAGCAGGAAGATCACCACGCCGAGCAGCCAGATCATCTCGCGCGGCGCCTTGTAGGACGAGTAGAACAGGCCGCGGAAGATGTGCAGGTAGATGACAATGAAGAAGAAACTCGCCCCGTTTGCGTGGGCGTAGCGCAGCATCCAGCCATAGTTGACGTTGCGCATGATGTGTTCGACCGTGCCGAACGCGACCTGCGCATTCGCCGCGTAGTGCATCGCCAGAACAACGCCGGTGACGATCTGCACCACCAGGAAGAACCCGGCGAGCACGCCGAAATTCCACATGTAGTTAAGGTTGCGCGGCACCGGATAACCGGCCCCGACCGCATTGTAGACGAGCCGCGGAAGCGGCAATTTCTCGTCGATCCACTTGGTGAAAGCGGACTGCGGTTCATACTGCTTGGCCCAGGCAAAACTCATGGCGTTCTCTCGGGTTTGATCGAAATGGTCAGATCGGGACGATTATCGTTGTCGTTCAGCTACGAAAGCTCAGCCGACACGGATGACGGCGTCGGAGGTGAACTCGTATTCCGGCACCAGCAGATTGAGCGGCGCCGGGCCTTTGCGGATGCGGCCTGCGACATCGTAGTGCGAACCGTGGCAGGGGCAGAAATAGCCGCCGAACTCACCCTTGTTCTCGCCTTCGGCCGCGCCCAGCGGCACGCAGCCGAGGTGGGTGCAAACGCCCATGGTGACCAGAATGTCTTCGTGGCCTTCCTTGGTACGCTCCGCGAGGGTTTGGGGATCGCGCATGTCGGCCGCGTCCTGAGCCTTGGCAGACGCAATTTCCTCGGGCGTCAGTCGCTTGACGAACAGCGGCTGCTTGCGGAACACCGCCTTGATCCCCTGTCCGGGCTGAATCGCGCTGACATCGACTTCGGTGGTGCTGGCGGCGAGCACATCTGCCGAAGGGGCCATCTGGGTGATCAACGGGATCAGCACCGATGCGGCGCCGACGCCGGCCGTGCTGAGTGCGGCAATGTGAATCCAGTCGCGGCGGCGGACGCCGTCTTCGGTGCCCGTGTCGCTGATAGCGGCCGTGTCAGAAGCCATTGTGTCTTACCCTGCTCGTCTTGCCGCGCCGGAGAAACGCTCTGCGCGGCGTGCTGTTTCAGTGGCGGGGCTTTTGCCCCATAAGAGTCCGTCGATTGATCCTGCCGAGATGCGGGGTGCTTTTGTTCGTGCACCTCGCCCGCAGCGTGGGGGCAATTAACGGCAATCCAGCGAAAAACCAACCGTGTTTTGAACAAGACCCGTTCGCCCTTGCGCAAGGCGGGGTCAATCAAGCGCGATCATGCTGATCTGCCTGCCATAATCCGCCTCGCGCGCCTGCTTGGCCCTGCGATGCGAATGGTAACGCACGACATGAGAAAAAGTATCCCGGCCAAGATCAGCAATTTTGATGATGCCTGTCTGCTCCAGCCGGGTGGTGATGTAGCCGGGGAGATCGAAGTGCCAGCGGCGCGCCCCGACGCGCATGCCTGCGTCGGCAAAAAAGCGTTTATCTTCAGATTGAAAGCACGCCAAGAACGGCGCATCGACCTCGTAGCTCGGCTGTGCGATGGTCGGCCCGAGTGCGGCAGCGATATGTCCGCGCCGCGCGCCGAGGCTTTCCATTGCGGCGACCGTATTCTCGATCACCCCGTCCACCGCACCGCGCCAGCCCGCATGGGCCGCACCCACCACACCCGCCTCCGCGTCGGCGAAAAGCACCGGCCCGCAGTCTGCGGTGACGATCCCCAGCACGATACCGGGAGTTGCGGTTACCACCGCATCGGCGACGGGGCGGCCCGCTGCGGCGTCGTCCCAGCCAGCGTCGACGACCACCACATCGGGCGAATGCACCTGATGCGGCGCGGCGATTCGGCCGCCGGGCCGAATCGCTTCCGCTGCCGCTGCGCGCAGGGCCCGCACCGCCTGCGCATCACCCGGCCCGCCGAATCCGAACTGGTGCGCGCCGCCCGCGCTGCCGAAAAAGCCGTGGCGCACCCCTTCCAGAACGGCACTGCGCTCGATCGCGAAGGGGGTGCCTTTATCCATCGAGACTGCGGCTGACCTGTTCGAACGTGTCGCGCGACAGGTTGCCTGCGGCCGCGATGCGCTCCAGCTCCGCCTTCATCAGCGCCGCCCGGCCCGGCTCGATCCTCCGCCAACGTCCCAGCGAGGGCACGAACCGCGCTGCAGTCTGCGGGTTGATCGGATCGAGGGCGAGGATCACGTCAGCAACCATCCGATAGCCTTCACCGCTCGCATCATGGAAACCTTGCGGATTGCCCGCAAACGCCATGTGGAGCGAGCGCACGCGGTTGGGATTGCGCAAGGTGAAGTCAGGGTGCTGCGCCAATTCGCGCACCTGCGCGATCACATCCGGGTGGAGCGATAGCGCTTGCAAGGTGAACCACTTGTCCACGACCAACGCATTGTCGCGATAGCGATTATGGAACGCGGCGAGCCGCTCCGCGCGTTCGGGGCAGTCGAGCCCACACAGGACCATCAGCGCACCCTGCCTGTCGGTCATATTGTCGGCAGCGTCATATTGCTGCGCGGCGAGCGTGGCGGCGCGGGCGGGATCGGCGGCGGCGATCAGGGCGAGCGCTTGCGTCTTGACCTTGCGCGCCCCGCGCCCTGCCGGATCGTCCAGCGCAACCGCACTGGTTCGCGCATGGAGCGCGTCCAGTTCGTCGGCCAGCCCGATGCCGATGGCGGCTTTCAGTCCTTCGCGAGCTGCATGGATCGCGCCGGGGTCGGCTTTGCGGTCGCCGCTCGCCATCACCTCGAACAGATAGGTTTCCGACGGCAACACCATCAATTCGCCGCGCATCGAATCATCGAGATCAGTGTCCGTCAGGATCGCGCGGAACGCCCCGACGACCGCGCTTTCGCCATCGCCGGGCGCTTCCCCGCGCGCCTGTGCGACGAGGTGGCCGACGGCAAGCTCCTGCAACGCTTCGTAGCGGGCGAAGGGATCATCGTCGTAGGCGGCGAGGAACACGAGGTCCTCGCGCGCCAGTGTGCGGTCGATCACCACCGGAGCGGTGAAGCCGCGATTTATCGACACGACCGGATCGGGGCCGGCCAGCGGCAGGGTGAAGCTCTGCTCGGCTTCGGTCAGGACGATCAGTTGCTCGGCGCCGAGTGCGCCCGTGGCCCGCAAATGCACTGCAACCCTGAGCGGGATGGGCATCGGCAGCTTGTCGGGCTGTCCGGGGGTGGCGGGGACTCGCTGTTTGAGCGTGAGGGTCAGGCTGCCGCCTTCGACCGCCTGCGACACGTTAACGCGCGGGGTGCCGGCCTGCGAATACCACCGGCGGAACTGACCAAGATCGATCCCCGCCCCGTCCTCGATCGCCTTGACGAAATCCTCGCAGGTGGCCGCTTCGCCGTCATGGCGATCGAAATAAAGGTCGGTGCCGGCCCGGAAGCGATCGACCCCCGCCATCGAGCGCATCATGCGGATCACCTCTGCGCCCTTGTTATAGACGGTCGCGGTGTAGAAATTGCTGATCTCGCGGTAGCTGTCGGGCCGGATCGGGTGGGCGAGCGGCCCCGCATCCTCGGGGAACTGCGCCGCGCGCAGAATGCGCACATCCTCGATCCGCTTGACCGCCTCGCCGCGCATGTCCTGACTGAACAATTGGTCGCGCAGCACGGTGAAGCCTTCCTTGAGGCTGAGCTGGAACCAGTCGCGGCAGGTCACGCGGTTGCCCGACCAGTTGTGGAAATATTCGTGGGCGATAACGCCCTCGACCGCGTCGAAATCGGCGTCGGTGGCCGTGTCGGGATCGGCCAGCACGTATTTCGTGTTGAAGACGTTGAGCCCCTTGTTCTCCATCGCCCCCATGTTGAAGTCGCTGACCGCAACGATGTTGTAGAGATCGAGGTCGTATTCGCGGCCGAAGGTTTCCTCGTCCCACTTCATCGAGCGGTGGAGCGATTCGAGCGCGTGGTCGGTGCGGGCGAGGTCTTCGGGCCGTACCCAGATATTGCATTCGACCTCACGGCCCGAGCGGGTGGTGAAGGGCTTGGAGTTCGCCACCAGATCGCCCGCCACCAGCGCGAACAGATAGGACGGCTTGGGCCAAGGATCGTGCCATTCGGCCCAGTGGGTGCTGTCCTCGCCCTCCCCCTCGGCCACCTTGTTGCCGTTGCACAGCAACACCGGGAAAGCTGCCTTCGGGCCTTCCATGCGCACGGTATAGACCGACAGCACGTCGGGCCGATCAGGGAAGAAGGTGATGCGGCGGAAGCCCTCGGCCTCGCACTGGGTGCACAGCATCCCGCCCGAGGCATAGAGGCCCATCAGCTGGGTATTGGCGCTGGGATCGATTTCGGTTTCGATAACGATCAGGTGACTGTCGCCGTGCAACGGCACCATCAGATCGGCCCCGTCCATGCGCCAGTCGGCAGCTGCGCCGTCGACCACGACGGACACCGGCTTGAGGCTATCCCCGTTGAGGCGGATCATATCCGCCCGGTCGGCACGGGCGTTGCGCTGAACAGCCAGTTCGGCGCGCACGCGGGTGCGCGTGACGCCGAGATCGAAATGCAGTGAGACCTCCCGGATCAACCAGCCGAACGGGCGATAATCCTCACGCAGGATGACGGGCGGCTGCTGCGGACTGGGCGCGGCATCCGCAAGTTCGGGGTTGCCTTCGGGGTTCGTCGGGGTGGTTGCGATGTCCATAGCAGCCGATTTAGGTTGATTCGGGCGCGGGTCCAATGGTTAGGTTGCCCACATGGCGCGATTGTTCATCTTTGGCCTTGGATACACCGCAAGCCGGATTGCCGATGCGTTGCGCGCTGACGGTTGGCAGATCGACGCTACCGGAAGCGCGGGCAATATCGATTTTGACAACCCCGATGCCGTGCGTGCGGCGCTCGATGGCTGCATCCATGTTCTCTCGTCCGTCCCGCCGGAGCGTGGATCGGGTGCCGACCCGGTGCTGGAACGCTACGGGCAGGACATTGCGGGAAAGCGGATCGGATATCTCTCCTCAACCGGCGTCTATGGCGATCGGCAAGGCGCATGGGTGGACGAGGCTACCCCGACCATCGCGCAAAGCGGAGAGGGGCGCAGGAACGCCCGTGCCGAGGCGGACCTCGCGTGGCTCAACATGGGCGCAAGAGTGTTCCGCCTGCCAGGTATTTACGGCCCCGGTCGCAGCGCATTGGACCGGGTGCGGGAAGGAAAGGCGCGGCGGATCGACTTGCCGGATCAGGTGTTCAGCCGCGTCCATGTCGACGATATCGTGAGCGGGGTCGTGGCTGCTCTGACGCAGGACGCGCCGCCGGGGGCATACAATATCGGCGATGATCTGCCCGCCAGCGGCAACGCGGTGACAGAGCATGCTTGCCGCTTGCTGGGTGTAGAACCGCCGCCGCTCGAGACCCTGGAAGAGGCTAACCTCTCCGACATGGCGCGCGGGTTCTACATGGAGAACCGCCGCGTCGCCAACGGCAAGGCCGAGCAGATGCTCGGGTGGCAGCCGCGCTTCCCCACCTATGTCGAGGGGCTGGCGGCGCTCCTGTAACCCGCGGGGAACGGGCCGAAGGGCCGCGAGGCAAAACTAACGCCTGAGCGCGCCGCCCTGCTGCACCTGCACCGCCTTCACCCGCCGCGCCCTCAGCGCCAGCGCCATGCCGAGCAGCGCCAGCGCCGCCCCGCTCGCGGTGAGCGGCGTCCAGCGATAGCCTTCGAACGCGGTCGACAGCAGCATCGCCACGCACACCGTGACGATCCCGTTATAGGCGGTGCGCCCCGCGCCGATCTCGCGCACCAGATTGTAGTGCAGCGGGAAGGTCACCACCGATCCGATCAGCGCCAGATAGGCCGTCCCGGCCCAGAACTGCCATTTATCGGGGATTGGCGGCGGGCCTGCGGTGACAGCCGCAAAACCGAGATCGAAGATCGTGCCGTACAGCATCGCCCAAGCCAGCAGGCTCACCATCGGCACGCCGCGTCCGGTCGGGTTGGCTTGCACCACATTGGCGATCGAGGCGGCCAGCATCCCGCCGATTGCCAGCACGATGCCTAATCCCACATTGCCGTCCAGCGGCGCGGCGCGCCATTCGTGCACCAGCAGCAGTGCCACACCGGCAATCGCCACCATGCTGCCACCAATGAAGCCGCCCTGCACCCGCTCGCCGATGAACGCCCGTGCAAACAGCGCATTGGGCACCATCAGCAGCGCGAACATCACCGCGACAATGCCCGAGGTGATGTGCAGTTCGGCATGATAGACGAACAGGAAATTGCCGCTGAACTGCGCGATGCCGACACCGATGGCGAGCATTTGCTCGGGCCGCGTCAGCCGCAGCCTCCGGCCCATCAGCAACGCCACCAGAAACAGCGCCGGGGTGGCGAGCGCGAAACGGTAGAACACGCTCCACGCCGCCGGCACCACGTCGATCTGCCCGGTGATGACGAACCAGGTCGACCCCCAGATCGTGCCGGTCAGCATGAAGGGGATCAGCACGCGGGGGCTGAGCATCGACGGCGCGGCCAGCGTTGTCATAGGGCGGCGATAGCCTTGCCGAGTGCCTGTGCGTCATCTGCCTTGGTGTTCCACGCGGTGACGAAACGGGCGGCCTCGGCGCCCCAGTCGTAGAAAGCGAAATCCTGCGTGCGCAGCGCCGCACGTTCGGGCTCGCTCAGGCGCACGAACAGCTCGTTTGCCTCGACCGGGTGCAGCAGGCGATCACCGCAGCCTGCTGCAACTTCCTGCGCCGCCGCATTGGCATGGGCGGCATTGGCGAGCCACAGGTCGTCATCGAGCATCGCGAGGATCTGCGCGGCCAGATAGCGCCCCTTGCATTGCAGGTGGCCTGCACGCTTGCGACGATAACGCACCTGCATCGCAGCTTCGGGATTGAACAGCACAACGGCTTCCGCCCCCATGCCGCCGTTCTTGATGAACCCGAAGGCAAGGCTGTCGACTGGTCCGCTGGCCGCCCGGGCCGCCTGCTCGGCGCTGCCGCCCAGAAACGCCGCCGCATTGGCGAACCGCGCGCCGTCCATGTGCAGGCCGAGCTTGCGCTGCTTGGCGAAATCGCCGAGCGCCGCGAGTTCGTCGGGACGATAGCTCCGCCCGTATTCCGATGCCTGCGTTATGGCGATGGCATGCGGTTGCACCTGATGCACATCGTCACGGATCGGGTCGATCAGCGCAGCAAGATTGGCGGGCGTCAGTTTCGCGCCTTCGCCGTCCGCCAGCATCAGCTTGGCACCATGGAGGTAGAACCCCGGCGCGCCGCCTTCGTCCACCTCGATATGCGCCTCGCTGTGACACACCACTCCGCCGTGCGGCTGACACATGGTGGCGAGCGCGAGGCAATTGGCCGCCGTGCCCGTCGCCACCCACAGCGCAGCGCATTCGCGCCCGAACAGCGCGGTGAAGCGCGCATCGAGTTCTTTCGACAGAGCATCCCCGTCGTAGGGATTGTCCGGTTGGTCGGCACTGCGCATCGCTTCCCAGACCTTGGGGTGGACGGCGGCGGCATTGTCGGACAGGAACGGTTTTGCGAGTGTCATGATGGAAACGCCTCTAGAGCGCCACGCGGCCAAGGCAAGCGGCCAGCATCGGTCGCCAACACAAGCGGGAGCAGCAAACATGGGCGAACAGCGCGCCGAAGTCACCATCACCCATCACGTGCAGGGGCAAGGCGGCTCTTACGTCGCCGTGGTCGAGGACTCCACGCAGGAGGCCTATCTCAAGTGGGAGCCGGGCGGCATCAAGAATGGCAAGGAGGTGCGCATCGCCGCTCACACGGTGGTGCCGCAAGCGATCAGCGGTCGCGGCGTCGCGGCGCAGCTGGTCGGGCGTCTGGTGGCGGATGCAGAGCGGCTCGGCTTCCTGATTCGCCCCGACTGTTCCTATGTCGCAGCCAAATTCGAAGAAAATCCGGACTGGGCCGCGCTCAAGGCCTGATCGCGGGCCGGAGCCGCATCGAGCCGTGAATAATCGGTCGCGGCGATGGTTTCGAGCACGCTGGCACGCAAGCTGCGTGCCTCTTCGATCGGGACGCCGCGGATGGCGAACTCGCCCCCTGCCAGCCCCAGATGCACCGTCGCATAGCCGCGCCACCGGGCAATCGGCCCCTGCGCGATCTCGACCGAATGGAGTTTGAGCCGGGTGGCGATCTGGCTGGTGGGCGATAGCAGCCCGTGGCTCGCAAACACCTGCAGATCATCGAGCGCGTGGCGCCGAAACTCCCACGCATACATATTCGCCCCGGCCGCCAGCACTGCTAGTCCGATCGGCAGTAAGGCAACGCCGAACGGTGCAAAGATCGCCGCCAGAATCGCGGCCATGCCAAGCACCGCCGAATCGAACACGATCCTGTCCGTCAGGTGCCGCCTGCTCGCGCGGTGCCAGCTGGTTTCTGCGTCGGGCAGGTGAAACCCGGCGGATCGGATGATCGGGGCGATTTCCTCCATTTTTGCGAACGGCGCGACCACATGGCTGGCGCTTCCCGCATCCTGCGCGAGGCTGACGAAGCTCAATCCGTGCCAGCCGAAGCGGTAACGCAGCAGCCCGGTGCCGATCACCAACGCCTGCACCCGGTGCGGGGGCATCACCACGTCGGTGCGGGTGAACAGCCCACGTTGCCGCCGGAAGCCGCGCGGTGAGCGCGAGAGAACAAAGCCCCATTCGCGCGCGAAAGTGCGGGCGATGCCGGTCGCCATGCCGATGAAGACCAGCCCGATCAGGCCGGCAAGCGCGCCAGCCGCCTGCGCATAGGGGCCGAGCCGGGCGACGGTGCTGCCCTGCTCGTCCAGCCAGCCGCGCCACAGGTCGACGTTCCAGACGTCGACATTGGTGACGGTGTCGACATATTGCAAAGCGCCGCCGAGCAGCGCGAAAACTGCAAGCGAGAACTCGAACAGGCCGAAGCGCAGCAGGCGGCGCGGCCCCATGGCGAACAGCACGTCACCGTCGTCCGCGCCGGCGGGCAAGACCGCCTCCGGGTTTGTACCGGGTTCTGCGACCCGTTCCTCGTCCCGCCGTTCGCGCACCAATTGCCGCAGGCGTTCGCCTTCGGGTTGCGAGAGATATTGCAACGCCAGGTCCTCGCCCCCGCCCGCGCCTGTTTCGAACTTGACTGCGACCAGCCCGAACACACGCGGCAGAAGCTTGGCTTCGAGACTGACATCCTGAATGCGCTCATACGGCACCGATCGTGCCGCACGGCTCAACACGCCGCTTTCGACGCGGATATCCTGCGCGCCGATGGTATAGGTCAACCGGCGCCAGCCGATATAGCTGAAGATCGTGCCGATCACGATCGAGGCCGCTGCAACGCCGATCGCGATCAGATAGCGCCCCGATCCACCGATCCCCGAAAAGGCGATGGCGATTGCGGGAATGATCGCGCTGCGGATCGCCCCCAACGCGCCGATGGCGACGCTGAGCGGCGCGGTATGGCGTGGCTCGTTCATCGCGACGTGCTCACAGACTTTCCCGGCGGATATGAGCGCGGATGTCCTCGCGCATCTCGCGCGCCAGCTCCTCGCCAAGCCCCGGCAGCGAGACGCTGGCATTGTGATTGCCCGCAGTGTGCAGCGTGAGGGTAGCGATGCCGAAGAAACGTTCGAGCGGGCCTTGATCGACATCGATATGCTGCACCCGACCGAACGGCACCACGGTGTCGGACCGCCACAGGAGGCCGCGCACCACCCGCAGCCGGTCGGGGCTGATCTGGTATCCGCGCGCGTTATAGCGGCGGGTCGGCACGCGGATCACCAGCGCCAGCGCAATCAGCAGCACCGGCCCTGCGATCACGCCCGGCGGAAGAAAGCCCGCATCCCGGCTGACCGCCTCCAGCACCAGCGCGGCAATCAGGAAAGGGATCGCCATCAACGCGGCCTGCACCCGCAGCGAATGGGTGTAGTTCGGATGCAACCGTGTCAGCTCGGCATCATCATCGAGCGACAGGCCGGCGGGAGCGATTGCGGGAGAGTGATCCATGGTGAATTACTGGCGCAATACACTATCTTCGCGCAAGGGGATTCGGGCCCGCGCAAGGATTTTCGCCAAGCTACCGCCGCTGATCGAACCGGCGGCCCACCAGCGCGGCGGCGATGTTGGTCTTTTGCACGTCGATCGATCCGCCCGCGATGCCCCACGCAAACCCGTCACGCAGCCGCTGCTCCATCCCGTAATCCTTGTGATAGCCGTAACCGCCCATCACCTGCATCCCCATCGCGGTCACGTCGCGCACGATTTCATTGGCATAACATTTCGCCACGCTGCTTTCGTAGACGGTCGGCAGACCATCGGGCTGATGCGCAGCGTTGGCGGCGGCGCGGTGGATCAGCAGGCGGCTGGCCTCGACCTTCATTGCCATCTCGGCGAGTTTCAACTGCACCGCCTGAAACTCGATGATCGGCTTGCCGAACGCCTCGCGTTCCTGAACATATTGGGTCGCGGCTTCCAGCGCGGCTGCGGCGACGCCGAGGCTCTGGGTGGCATTGCCGCAGCGTTCCAGCCCGAACGCGCTCATCAGCTTGCCGAACCCGCCCGCGCCGATGATGACATTGCCTGCAGGCACCCGCACATCCTCGATCGCGTAATCGGCAGTGGCGATGCCGCGAAAGCCCATCAGCTCCTCGCGCTTGCCGAACTGCATTCCCGGCAGGTCTTTTTCAAGCAGGATCGCGCCGATCCCCTTGGCGCCCGGTTCATCTGAAAACCGGCAATAGGTGACGTAGTAATCCGAATGCCCGCCGCCGGATGTCCAGCGCTTGTAGCCGTTGACGCGGTAATGATTGCCGTCGATCACCGCGCGGGTTTTCAGATCGGTCAGCGCGGTTCCGGCGTCGGGTTCGGACATCGACACCGCCACCACCTTCTCGCCCCGGATTACCTCGGGCAGGATGCGCGCTTTCATTTCAGCCGAGCCGAAACGTTCGATGGTGCGCACCGGGCCGACCAGCGCCTCGAACACGGGGAAAGCGACCGCGTTGGAAATCTTGGCGAATTCCTCCAGCACCAGCAGCGCCTCGACATGACCGAGCCCGAGCCCGCCATATTCGGTCGGCAGGTTGACCCCCAGAAAACCCATTTCGCCATAGGTGCGCAGCATATCGTGCGGGACGGGGTAGTCCTTTTCCTCCATGTCGCGCGCCAAAGCGGGCAATTCGGCGCGCGCGAACTTGCGTGCGGTGTCCTGCAGCGCGCGCTGCTCGTCGGTCAGCTGGAAGTTCATGGATGCATCATCCCCTGTCGCGTGTTCCGGACGCTCCTAGCGCATGGGAGGGGCGGGGGCGCAAGCCTTTGTGTGACAAAGGCCCCGCTGCTTTGCGGGGGCGGGATTGGTACGCTGCTTCCGCGCCGTGCAGGTGCACCGCGTCAGGCGGCCATCTGCGCCAGCAAGGTTCTCACTTCCTCCAGCGATTGCCTTGCGCCTGTGATCGCCTCGTCAAGTTCCGCCTTGGCGCGCATTGCGCGGCGATGCGTATTGGCGATCGAAGAACACATCGTTTCAAGCGGTTGCGACGGCTGCGGCGCACCCGCGCCCTTCGTGTCGAGCAATTCCGAAAAGTCGAGCCTCAGCAGGATCGTGCCGGTCGCATTGGCGACTTCGAACGAGCAGCCGAGCGGGTTGATCCGATCCGCTAGCAATTCCGGCCACATCGCCAACGCGGTCCGGCTCGCTTCGAGACACGCCATTTCTACGTTGGCGAGCTCGGTTCCTGTTTCGTCCGGGCTCAGGCCCGCACCGTCGTAAAAGTGGAAAAAGAAGAGTGCCACAATGGTTTCCTCCCGATTGCATATGTTGCAAGGTCAGCCGATCAGGGGTTGATGCCAACCCTACATGATATGTGGGAGCGGGATCTGCGCCAGACCGTGGCCTACGGTCGACCAACCAATGACGATATTGCTTTTTGATACAGGATGAAGGCCGCATGAGCGAGACAGGAGAGCAGGCAGCAGGGTCCGAACAGGGGCTCACTCCGGTCTGTGCGATCGGTGCCTCCGCCGGCGGGATCAAGGCGCTGCAGACGCTGTTCGGCGCGATCGAGACCGATCTGGGCCTCGCCTATGTGGTGATCGTCCATCTCGCCCCCGATCATCCGAGCCATCTGGCCGAGATCCTCCAGCACTGCACCTCCATGCCGATTCTGCAGGTCAACGATTCGCCTACGCTCAAGCCCGATCACGTCTATGTCATCCCGCCCGATCGCGAGCTGGTGATCGAAGGCAACCGCATCATGTCGCGCAAATTCACCGAACCGCGCGGATTGCGGGCGCCGATCGACCGGCTCTTCCGCTCGGTTGCCCACGCCCGCAATGACGGCTTTGCGGTGGTGCTGACCGGCGCGGGGGCAGACGGTGCGGTCGGAGTGCGCAAGGTGGCCGAGGCGGGCGGACTGGTGCTGGTGCAGGACCCGCGCGAGGCGGAATTCGCGATGATGCCGCGCAGCGCGATCGCCACCGGGGTCGCGGATTTCGTCGAGCCGCTCGCCGACATTCCGGCGCGGATCGCGCAAACGCTGAAGGCCAAGGCGGCGCTGGCCCACACCACCAACGCCGAAGCGGAACGATCGGTCACGCAGATCCTGTCGTTCCTGCGCTCGCGAACCGGGCACGATTTCGCCAGCTACAAGACCGCCACCGTGCGGCGCAGAATCGGGCGGCGGATGCAGGTGACGCAGCAGCCGAGCCTTGCCGGCTATGCCGATTATCTGGTCGCCAATCCGGAAGAAGCCAAGGAGTTGTTCGGCGACCTGCTGATCTCCGTAACCTCGTTCTTCCGCGACACGGCCGCATTCGACGCGCTGGCCAAGGATGTGATCCCCGCACTGTTCGAGGCGCAGGAGGCGGGCGAGCCGATCCGCATCTGGGTGGTCGGCTGTGCGACGGGCGAGGAAGCCTACAGCCTGGCGATGCTGCTGCTGGAAGAAGCCGAACGGCGGCAGGTGGCGCCCAATGTGCAGATTTTCGCCAGCGATCTCGATGACGGGGCGCTCGCCACCGCACGCGAAGGGCGTTATCCGCGCGCGATCGAAGGGGACGTCAGCGAAGAACGCCTGCGCCGGTTCTTCGTCGAGGAAGTGGCACATTACCGCATCCGCAAGGACGTGCGCGACATGGTGCTGTTTGCCAATCACAGCGCGATGAAGGATCCGCCTTTCATGCGGCTGGATCTGATCACCTGCCGCAACCTGCTGATCTATCTCGAACGCGAATTGCAGGCGCAACTGCTGGCGCTGTTCCACTATGCCCTGCGGCCCGGCCGCTATCTGTATCTGGGATCGGCCGAAACCGCCGACAGTCGGACGGAGCTGTTTGCGCCGATCGATCGCGAGGCGCGGATCTACTCCGCCAAGCCGCGCACCGGGCGCAAGGTGGAGTTGCTGGACGATCTTCCCGCAGAACACCGCCCCCATCTGCCGCAGGCGCGCGAAAGCCGCGTCCGCAGCGAACCTGTTCTCGGGGCGCTGCATCTGGCGGCGCTGGAACATGCCGGGCCGCCCAGCGCGCTGGTCGATGAAGACATGCGGGTGGTTCACCTTTCCGCCAATGCCGGCCGCTACATCGCCCCGCCCGAGGGGCCGCTGAGCGCCGAATTGCCCGATATCGTGCGCGCCGAACTGCGCGCCGAATTGCGCAACGTCCTGCACAGCGTCGCTGCGACCGGCGAGCCGTGCATCACCTTGCCGATCAGCGTCGCTTTCGACGGTGCGCGCCACCGGGTGGCCCTATATGTCGGGCGCACCCCGGTCGAGGCGCATTCCGCGCCGCTGATGCTGGTGGTGTTCATGGATGGCGGGCCGATCATGCCCGCCGATGATGAACTGACGGGCGACGAAACCTTCGGAGCGAGCGAGGTTCAGCGGCTGCGTCAGGAGTTGCGCCATGCGCAGGAGCGGCTGAGTTCCAGCCGGCGCGAGCACGAAGGCGCGATTCAGGAACTGCGGATCGCCAACGAGGAACTGCAATCGGTCAACGAGGAATATCGCTCCACCGCCGAGGAGCTGGAAACCAGCAAGGAGGAAATGCAGTCGATCAACGAGGAGCTACGGACCGTCAACAGCGAGCTGAAAAGCAAGCTGGCCGGGCTGGCGAGCGCCCACAGCGATCTGCAGAACCTGATCAACACCACCGATATCGGCACTTTGTTTCTCGACCCGGACCTCAGGATCAAGATGCTGACCCCGGCGGTCGAGGAATTGTTCAGCGTCACCGATGCCGACATCGGGCGGCCAATCACCGATTTCAGCAACAAGCTCGACTACGCCTCGATCGAGGACGATGCCGGCATGGTGCTGCGTGATCTCGTCCCGTTCGAGAAGGAAGTGAAGACCAAGGCCGGTCGCTGGCTGCTGATGCGGCTGCGTCCCTATCGCACGGTGGAAGACCGGATCGACGGGATTGTCGTCAGCTTCATCGACATCACGCAGCGTCTGATGGCACAGGAGGAACTGCGCCAGAGCGAGGAACGGTACCGCCGGGTCATCGAGGAAACGACAACCGAGACGGAGGCTTCCAAGAACACCTGAGCGCCTGCTCTCTTGTCGCGCTTGTCCGGCCGCGCCTCGCGCAGTCGCTGCCGCTGGGCTAGCCGCACAATTGCGACCAACCGGGCTTGATGCCATTGCATCCCGGATGAGATGGATTGTGACATGCCTCGTTGCGCTCACCGCCACAGTTTCGTTCGCGTCGGAGCCGGACGGCTTTCGCGAAGATGCGGAGCTGCTGGAACGGCTGGTCGATTACCAATACGCCTATCTCGATAGATTGCCGGACGGCGATTTCGCATTGACCGAGACGCTGAAGTCAGAAGCAGCTCAAGTCCGGACCAGAGCCGAATTGATCCGCTTTGCAGAGCGGGCGCTGCTGCTTCTGGAAGATCATCATGCCATCACCGGCGCTTCATTGTCAGATAGCTGGGCCGTGTTCCCCAGTTTTGGCGACTTGTGGATCGAGCGGCGCGGTGATGATTATGTCGTGGAGCAGGTCCGCGAAGACAGCCCGGCGGCACGCGCTGGCATCCTGGCGGGCGATCGTCTTGTCGGTATTGGAGATGAGAAGTCCAAGAACGCGGTCGAGAATTTCTGGCGCGATCTTGGGGTGACAGACGCAAGCGGCGACGGCGCGTTCGCGGCCCGTATCCTTGCCGCAGGCAAACGCGATCGGCCGCGAAACCTGACCTTGCAGCGAGGATCGGATCAGCCGCGCAAGCTGCAGTTGCCCAGCCTCTATTCGGTCGACGAACCGGAAAAGCCGATGCTGTCAGCAGGCAGACAGAATGATGACTTGATTATCAAATTCCATGATTCGCTGGGTCAGACTGCGGCAATTGCAGCCTTCGACGCGGCCATGGCCGAGGCCGAACAGGGGCAGCATGTCATCATCGATCTGACCGACACCGCCAGCGGAGGAAACACGGTCGTTGCCCGCGCGATCATGGGCTGGTTCGTCCAGCAGCCGACGGCTTATCAGATCCATCAGCTTCCCGCAGAAATGCGCCGGACCGGAATCGCCCGTCAGTGGATCGAGCAAGTGCTACCACGTGCGGGCAAATATCACTCGGGGCCAATTACCGTCCGTGTGGGCCGCTGGACGGGCAGCATGGGTGAAGGCCTGGCGATCGGTCTGGATGCGATCGGGGCGACGATCGAAGGCACCCGCATGGCCGGCTTGCTGGGCGCGATCTACGATGAACGCCTGCCCAATTCTCAACTGGTGGTGAAACTGCCGGCCGAACGACTGTATTCCCCCGCAGGAACACCCAGAGAAGAATTCGACCCCGCGAGCCGTTGAGCGCAGCAAGAGTGGGCTTCACGCCAAACCACTTGCGCAAATTCCTGCGGATTTAATGGGCTTTTCGGTGAGGGAGAGTGGAGCGGGTAGCGGGAATCGAACCCGCATAGCCAGCTTGGAAGGCTGGAGCTTTACCACTAAGCTATACCCGCTTGGGCTCCGGGAGTGCCAATGCCACTACGGATGGGCGCGCGTCAACGATTCTTGCGTGGGAAATCTTGTCGCCAAGACGCTTGGCTATTCGCGTTCGGGATACACTGCCATATTGTCGATCAGCCGCGTCCCGCCGATCCGCGCAGCGACCAGCAGGCGAGCGGGGCCAGCGACCAGTGCGGACAACGGGGTGAGCGACACCGCATCCGCCAGCACCGCGTAATCGACGCTGGCAAAACCTGCCGCGACCAGATCTGCTTCCAGCGTGGCGAGCCTATCGGCAACCGGCGCACCGCTTTCCAGATCCACAACTGCCGCTCGCATGGCGCGGGGCAGGGCGGCTACCTGCGTGCGTTGTTCGGGCAAAAGGTAGCGGTTGCGGCTGCTCATAGCCAAGCCATCCGCTTCGCGCACGGTCGGAACGCCGATGATCGCATCGACATGCGGACGAATGAGGTCGAGATCGCGCGCCATTGCCCGGATTACGGCGAGCTGCTGAAAATCCTTCTCGCCGAACAGCGCGATATCGGGCTGCACCTGGTTGAACAGCTTGCACACCACCGTTGCCACACCATCGAAATGGCCGGGCCGGGCTGCGCCGCACAGCCCCTCGCTCACGCCGGACACGCTGATATTGGTAACGAAGCCCTGCGGATACATCTCCTCCACTGTCGGCGCCCAAAGCAGCGCGCAGCCTTCGGCCTCCAGCATCGCAGCGTCCGCCGCCAACTGCCGGGGATAGGCACTCAGATCCTCGTTCGCGCCGAACTGCTTCGGGTTGACGAAGATCGACGCGACCACGTGATCGGCCAGCTCCTGCGCGCGGCGCACCAGTGTCAGGTGGCCTTCGTGCAGCGCGCCCATGGTCGGCACCAGCGCAATCCGCCCCGCGCCCTGTAATCGAAGCGCATCAACCGCATTTCTCAACACATCGCGCGTCGTCGCAATTTGCACGCCTTGTCCCCTGCCGATAGAACCATCCGCAGCCCTAGCCGCGCGCCCGTGCTTTTTGAAGCGGGCCAGCGAGCGCGGCGGTGCAAGAACAAGAGGTATTGAAAGATCATGGCCACCATCGCGCCTTCACGGCGGATCCCCGGCAAGGCCCATCGCATCGTTTTCGCCAACGAAAAGGGCGGCACCGGCAAATCGACCACCGCGGTGCACGTCGCGGTGGCGCTGGCCTATCTCGGCGCGCGGGTCGCATCGCTCGATCTCGATCCGCGCCAGCGCACCATGCATCGCTATATCGAAAACCGCCTCGCCACGCTGGAAAAGCGGCAGCTGACCCTGCCGACCCCCGACTGCGAGGTGTTTCGCGGCGAAACGCCGGAAGAACTGCTCGCCACGATCTCGCGGCTCGAGGCGACTTGCGATTTCCTGATCATCGACAATCCCGGTCGCGATGATCCGTTCGCGCGCATCGCGGTGGAGAATGCCGATACGCTGGTGACGCCGATGAATGACAGCTTCGTCGATTTCGATCTAATCGGTCAGGTCGATGCCGAGACGTTCAAGGTGCGGAAATTGTCGTTCTTCGCCGAACTGATCTGGGAAGCGCGATTGAAGCGCAGCCGTATGACGATCGAGCAGCAGCGGCCGGAAATGGACTGGATCGTGGTCAGAAACCGCACCGGCCATGTCGAAGCGCGCAATATGGCGCGCCTGCAAAAGGCGCTCACCGAAATGGCCAAGCGGGTCGGTTTCCGGGTGACGCAGGGGCTTTCCGAGCGCGTGATCTATCGTGAGCTGTTCCCATCGGGCCTGACCCTGCTCGACAAGGGGCATCTGGGCGAACTCGGCACCAGCCATCTGGTCGCACGGCAGGAACTGCGGGCACTGGTCAAGACGCTGAATCTGCCGGATTTCGCGCGCGCCGACAGCCAGCTCGAACTGGCCTGAGCGAGTGCTGCGGATTATCTTTCTTGTCGCGCTGGTGTGTATCGCGTGCCGCTGGGCGCTGGGCCGGTGGCCGTGGGACTATCTGCGCGGCCCCTCCCCGCGTGCTGCGGCGCTGAAACGGGCGCGGAGCCTGCTTGGGGTAGAAGCCAGCGCCAGCCGCGACCAGGTGATTGCCGCACATCGGCGGCTGACCGCGCTGGTTCATCCCGATCGCGGCGGCTCCCATCAGGCCATGCAGGAGGCCAATGCCGCGCGCGATCTGCTGCTCGGCGAGCTGCCCGGCCTGCGCGACGGATCGGGCGGCTGACAGGACCCTCAACGTCATCGCGGGATTGACACATTCGCTCGGCAGGGGTTTGTCCGAAGACTGCAGGCCCGGTGGAAATATGGGCGGGAATGTTAGCGCATTGTAATCCGTTATACGGACAATGCCCGAACAATCCGGCATCGCGCATTGGTCCCCATCGGCCTGCCCCGAAGCGGCAAGGAGAAAGTTTTCGTCATGCAACACCAGTTCCACCCTTCCGTGCTGCGCGAGTATGATATTCGTGGGATTATCGGCGAAACGCTGGGTGCGGATGATGCGCGCGCGATCGGCCGCGCTTTCGGCACGCTGCTGCGCGATGCGGGCGGCACCACGGTGGCGGTGGGTTACGATGGGCGGGTGAGTTCGCCGATGCTCGAACACGCATTGATCGAAGGGTTGACCGCGAGCGGCTGCGATGTCGTGCGGATCGGCCTGAGCGCCACCCCGATGCTGTATTATGCCGAAGCGTCAGCCGAACAGGTGGACGGCGGCATTCAGATAACTGGCAGTCACAATCCCCCCAATTACAATGGCTTCAAGATGGTATTTATGGGTCGGCCGTTCTTCGGGGCCGATATCCAGAAGCTCGGGAAACTGGCAGCAGACGGGGCGTTCGCCAGCGGCACGGGCGACATCACCGCGCGCGACATCATGAGCGAGTATGTCGAGCGCCTGCTCCAGGGACTGGCTGGAATCGATCCCGGTAAGCTCGATACCCTGCGTGTCGGCTGGGATGCCGGGAATGGGTCGGCCGGCCCCGCGCTCGAGGCGCTGGCCGCCCGGTTGCCGGGGGAACACCATCTGCTGTTTACCGAAGTCGACGGACATTTTCCCAACCACCATCCTGATCCAACCGTGGAAGCCAACCTTGCCGATTTGCGCCGCCTCGTCGCGGACAAGAACCTCGATTTCGGAGTGGCTTTCGACGGCGATGGCGACCGGATCGGTGCGATCGATGGGGAGGGGCGGGTGATCTGGGGCGATCAGCTGCTGATGATCTACGCCGAGGACCTGCTCAAGACCCGCCCGGGATCGACGATTATCGCCGATGTGAAGGCCAGCCGCGCCCTGTTCGACCGGGTCGCGGAGCTGGGAGGTCAGCCGCTGATGTGGAAGACCGGACATTCGCTGATCAAGTCCAAAATGAAGGAAACCGGCGCCCCACTGGCGGGCGAGATGAGCGGCCACGTCTTCTTCGCCGATGATTATTACGGCTATGACGATGCGCTTTATGCTGGCGTGCGCCTGCTGGCGGCGGCGGCGCGGCTGGGCAAGTCGGTGACCGAATTGCGATCTGCGATCCCGCCGATGCTCAACACGCCGGAAATGCGCTTTCAGGTGGACGAGTCGCGCAAGTTCGCCGCGATGGCCGAAATCACCGAGCGGCTGACCACCAACCCCGGTCCCGGCGTAGAGGAAGTCAACGCCACCGACGGGGTGCGGGTCAACACCGCCGACGGCTGGTGGCTGCTGCGCGCCTCGAACACGCAGGACGTGCTGGTGGCTCGCGCCGAAAGCGAAAGCCAGGAAGGCCTCGAACGATTGCTCGCGCAGATTGACGACCAACTGGCGCTGTCGGGGCTGGAACGCGGCGAAAGCGTGGGGCATTAACGCTGCTCGAGCACAGGGGAGCATCATCATGATTCGTCGCCGTATTTTCACCGCCACCGCAGGGCTTGCCGCCCTGACGCTGGCCCCGCAGCCGCTTGCCGCTCAGGAGCCTGCCCAAGAGGATGCCGCCCTGTCTGCCGAACCCGACGAAATGCAGCAGGCAATGGCAATGCTCGGCGCGATGTTCCCGGCTGAACCGCTCACCGCCGATCAGGAAGCCCGACTGCCGCAGGCGCAG
The DNA here is from genome assembly GCF_040148725.1 of Erythrobacter sp. NFXS35. Lineage (NCBI taxonomy): Bacteria > Pseudomonadati > Pseudomonadota > Alphaproteobacteria > Sphingomonadales > Erythrobacteraceae > Erythrobacter > Erythrobacter sp. NFXS35. The sequence continues at coordinate 550,867 of NZ_JAGDEB010000002.1, forward strand.
CGCATCATTGCCCGGATGATCCCCGAAGGCACGCTGTCCGAAATGATGGGGTCGATGTTCGACAAGCTGCTCGGCCCGGTGATGCAGATGGGCGGAACGGCCGCGACCAGCACGGTCACCGGGGCGACGGGGCTGAGCGCCCTCGATCTCGATCTTCCGGCCGAACAGGTCGAGGAACTGGCAGGACTATTCGATCCCGCCTGGGCCGTGCGGCAGGAGCGCGAGATGGCGATGTTCCCAGAGATGATGGCGCAGATGATGGATGCGATGGAACCTGGCATGCGCAAGGCGATGGCAGAGCTTTACGCGATCAATTTCAACCCGACCGAACTGAACGAGATCGAGGCGTTCTTCCTCACCGAAACCGGCACCACCTATGCCCGCAAGAGCTTTACCATGTCTAGCGATCCGCGTGTCATTCGTGCCACGATGGAGGCGATGCCCGCGATCATGGGGACGATCGGATCGCTGGAGCAGAAGCTTGCCGAAGCCACCGCCGATCTTCCGTCCAAGCGCAGCTTTGCCGACCTGACACCGACGGAAAAAGCCAAGGTGGCGGAACTGACTGGCTATACGGTCGAGGAAATCGAAGCCAATCTCGACGCCGGTGCCGCTGACGGCGAGGCGTATGACACTGCGGCCGAAGCTGCCGAGTGATGTGACCGCAACTGATTCTGCCGCTTCCCTCCCGCCTGAAATCGCCGCGTGGTTCGATGCGCGCGGATGGCGGGTGCGGCGACATCAGATCGAGATGCTGGCCAAGGCCCGAGCGGGCCGCGACGCGCTGCTGGTGGCCGATACCGGCGCGGGCAAGACGCTGGCGGGGTTCCTGCCAACCTTGTGCGCCTTCGTGCCCTCCGCCGGGCCGCTTCTCCCTGACGGTCTGCACACGCTCTATGTCTCACCGTTGAAAGCGCTGGCGCAGGATGTGAAGCGCAACCTGGTCGCGCCGATCGAGGAGATCGGGTTGCCGATCCGGGTGGAGACCCGCAGCGGCGATACTCCGTCGGACCGCAAGAAACGCCAGCGCGAGCGCCCCCCGCACGTGTTGCTGACCACGCCTGAATCGCTGTCGCTGCTGCTGTCCTATCCCGAAAGCGCCGCTCTGTTCGGGGGGCTGAAACGGATCGTGATCGACGAGGTTCACGCCTTTGCCACCGACAAGCGCGGCGATCTGCTGGCGCTGAGCCTCGCGCGGCTGCACACGCTTGCTCCACAGGCGCAGCGGGTGGCGCTGTCCGCCACTCTCGCCAAGCCCCTGGCGTTTCAGGAATGGCTCGCCCCCCAACACACAACAGATACCGGCGAAATCGCCGCCGCCGATCTGGTGCTGGGTGAACCCGGCGCAGATCCCGAAGTTGAAATCCTGTTGCCGATCGAGGAACGCGTGCCGTGGGGCGGGCACGCCGGGCGCTGGGCGGTGCCGCAGCTGATGCAGGCGATCAAGGCCAACCGCACCACGCTGGTCTTCACCAACACGCGGTTTCTGGCCGAGTTCATCTTCCAGTGCCTGTGGGAGGAGAACGAGGATCACCTGCCTATCGGCATCCACCACGGCAGCCTGTCGGTCGAGGCGCGCCGCAAGGTCGAAGAGGCGATGGCGCGCGGGGAATTGCGTGCGCTGGTGTGCACCGCCAGCTTGGATCTGGGGATCGACTGGGGCGATATCGATCTGGTGGTTCAGATGGGCGCACCCAAGGGGTCGTCGCGCCTGCTGCAACGGATCGGGCGGGCAGGCCACCGGCTGGATACCCCCAGCCGCGCGGTGCTGGTTCCAGGCAACCGTTTCGAATTCCTTGAGGCGACCGCCGCCAAGCAGGCCGTTGATGAAGGCCAGCGCGATGGCGAGGCGTTCCGCCCGGGCAGCCTCGATGTGCTCGCCCAGCATGTCATGGCCTGCGCCTGCGCCGGACCGTTCGACGAGGCGGAATTACTGGCCGAAGTGCGCAGCGCGCTGGCCTATAGCTGGCTGGATGAAGCGACCTTCGCGCGCGTGCTGGGGTTCGTGTCCAACGGCGGCTATGCGCTCAAGGCCTATGACCGGTTCCAGCGGATCGTGCGCGACAAGGCGGGGGTGTGGCGGCTCGCGCATCCCAATCAGGCGCAGCGCCACCGGATGAACGCCGGGATCATCGTCGATTCCGAAATGCTCACGGTGCGCTTCAAGAACGGGCGCAGGCTCGGCAAGGTCGAAGAGCGTTTCGCCGCGCAGCTATCGTCGGGCGATACGTTCTTTTTCGCGGGCATGAGCCTTGAAGTCGAAGGCGTCAAAGACATGGACGTGGTGGTGCGCGCGGCGAAGAAATCCGCCACGATCCCGTCCTATGGCGGATTGCGCCTGCCGCTGACCACGCACCTCGCCACGCGGGTGCAAGGGCTGCTGGCGGACCGCGCGGGGTGGGGCCGCTTCCCCGATGATGTGCGCGAATGGCTGGAAATGCAGGACTACCGCAGTCGCCTGCCCGCGCCGGGGGAATTGCTGGCCGAAAGCTTCCCGCACGGCGGCAAGCACTACACCGCCTATTACACCTTCGAAGGATGGAACGCGAACCAGTCGCTGGGGATGCTGATCACCCGGCGGATGGAGGATCGCGGGCTGCTGCCGGGCGGGTTCGTGGCGAATGATTACTGCCTGGCGGTGTGGGGGTTGAAGCCGGTCGAGAATCCCGCACCGCTGCTCTCACCCGATATCCTGACCGACGAATTCGTCGAGTGGGTCACCGAAAGCCACCTGCTGCGGCGCGCGTTCCGCGAAGTAGCCGTAATCAGCGGCCTCGTCGAACGCCAGCATCCGGGGCAGAAGAAAACCGGCAAGCAGGTCACCTTCTCGACCGACCTGATCTACGACGTGCTCAAGAAATACGAGCCCGATCACGTGCTGCTCGAAGCGGCATGGGCCGATGCGCGGGCACGGATGACGGACGTTGGGCGTCTGGCGGACTTGCTCGAACGGTCTGAGCGCGAGCTGGTCCACGTGACGCTCGACCGGGTGTCCCCGCTGGCGGTGCCGGTGATGACGATGATCGGGCGCGAGGCGGTGCCGCAAGGGGCGGTGGATGATGAATTGCTGCTGGAGGCCGAGGGCTTGATTGCCGCGGCAATGCGGCCTGATCCGCCGGTTGAGGGGGATTGATGCGGGGTCAGGATACCTCGATGTCGATGGCCTACTATCCCGACGCGCAGCCGATATACCATTCCGCGGGCTGACTGCCCGGCGGGTATTTCAGCGGCGGGATAACCAGCGTCAAAAGCAGCGGAAACGGCGCGCCGCTCCCTTTGCCGAACTGCCGGTGCTTCTCCATTCCATCGAAGCAGAACCATTGATTGATCATGTCGGTGCGTTTGATCATCGCGAGCGTGCGGACCGACAGGTCGTAGGAGGCGTTGGCGTCGGGCTCGAACGCGATCCCGATCTCTTGCGGTTGAACCGAGCTTGCTAGCAGCAGATTCTCCAGCTCGTCCGTTGTGACAAGCACGCCGTTGAACAGCAGCCTGTCATCTTCGGTCACCCTGATGCGGTGCACCAACGGGGCGAAGTCATCGGGCCCGGGCGGCGCCGTGAATGATCCGGGCAAATCCACCAGCAGCGCATGGGTCCGCATCTGGCTCGCCGGGATCAGGAACAGGATCGCCACGAATAGCGCGACGAACACCAGCGGGCGCGTGTCGATGCCGCGAATCGGCTCGCCGTGGTCGAAGCGTGCTCGGCGCTGCCGAGGTTTGCGCAGCATCAGTCGAGTTTCCGGTGTCGTTCGTTGCCGACGAAAGCGAAGCCGGTTGCGCCTTCGTCCTTGATCAGCGCGATGGTGCGGGAGGCCGTGTCGTAGCTGGCAAGCGCATCGGGTTCGAAGCGGAGCATCGCCGGCTGCTCCATCGCGCTGGCGGCGGCGACTTGCACGCGCAGATCGTCGGCCGACAGGGCATCGCCGTTCCAATACAACCGGTCGGCGGCATCGATGGCAATGCTGTTCTCGGCCAGCACCGGCAGCACCGGCTGCTTCGGCTCGCCCGGCAGGTCGACCGGGGTGACGTGGACCGGTATCGGCATGGCGAGGATCATCATGATCAGCAGCACCAGCAGCACGTCGATGAACGGGGTGACGTTCATTGCGGCAACGGGGGCAGGGCGGCGGGCGTAGAGGTTGGGGCGGGTCACGGCGTAAGGCATGGTCGCTCTCCTTCGCTAGAGCCCCGAGTTGTAACCTACAAACAGCAGGTTGCCTAACGCGTACCGGTATGCAGAGCGCAACGGATCATCCGCGCCCATCCGATGTTCCACAAATGTTTCACGTGAAACATTTTGCGAGCGCCACGAGAAAGGGGCGCTGCGATCACTCGCAACGCCCCTTCTGGACTACTCTCGCGGCACCCGGAGGCGCCTATGAAGCTTACTTGCCGAACTGGCGATACTTCTCGTTGCCGACGAAGCCGAACTTGGTCACGCCGGACAGCTTGATGTCCTGCAGCACCTTGGCCGAAATGTCGTAGCTTGCGAGTGCTTCGGGCTCGAACTGCAGTTCGGGCTCGGTCGCCATGCTGGTCGTCTCGGCGAGCAATGTAACCAGCTGGCCCTCGGTCACCGGGGTGCCGTTCCACAGGATCTGGTCCTGTGCGGTCAGAATCAGCTTGTTCTTGATCGGATCGACGACAACATCCGTCGGCGGCGGGTTACCCTGCGGCAGATCGATATCGACCGAGTGGGTGGCCACCGGGATGGTAATGATGAACATGATCAGCAGAACGAGCAGAACGTCGATCAGCGGCGTCATGTTCATGTCGAGCATCGGCTCGCCGTCGAGTTTGCCTCCGGCCATACCCATGTCAGTTACTCCTTAAATCGCTTGAAACCGGATCAGCCGTTCGGATCGACCGGGTTCGAGATGAACCCGACAGTCGGATAGCCGGCTGCCTGCACGTTGTAGATTGCGCCAGCCACGCAGCGCCACGGCGCGTTCACGTCGCCGCGGATGTGAACCTGCGGGATCAGATCGGGTTCCGCCATGATCGCCTCGGGTCCGCCTGCGCGGGTCACGATATTGTCGAGCCGATTGAACGCCTGATCATACAATTCTTCGGACGTCACCGGAGTGATGTTGTTGAAGTAGACCCGGCATTCGCCCGAGCGCGCCGCGCCTTCGAAGCCCGGTTCCCCGGCGCTGCGCCCAGCGGCATCGGTGGTGCTGATCGTAAGCAGCAGGTTTTCCACCTTGTCCTTGGATTCGACTGATTCGAACACCGGAATTTCCAGCTTCTCGATCGTCTGAATCGCCACGGGCACTGCGATGAGGAAGATGATCAGGAGCACCAGCATCACGTCCACCAGCGGCGTGGTGTTGATGTCGGACATCGGGGTTTCCCCGCCTCCCGTCGAAATCGCCATTGTGAATTCCTACCTTGTCAAAACATTGACTTGAGATTTTGCCCTGAGGCATTCCGGCGCCCTATCCTGCCGTGGCAGGATATTGGCCGGAGGACTGGCAGGAGCGCCTGTGAAGGCCGCTCCTGCCACGTCCGGCATTGGCGATCAGGCCTTGGTGGCCGTGGCCGGCTTCGCAGCGGGCTTAGCAGCCGGAGCCGCGTGAACCACCGGCTTCACCGCGCCGTTCGAGTTGATGTAGGCGAGGATGTCGGTCGAGAAGCTGTTCAGCAGCTCAGCGATCCGGCGGTTGCGCGACTGCAGCCAGTTGAACGAAAGCACCGCGGGAACCGCGACGACCAGACCGATCGCGGTCATGATCAGCGCTTCACCCACGGGGCCCGCGACCTTGTCGATCGAAGCCGAACCGGCGATACCAATGTTGATCAGCGCGCGGTAAATCCCGATCACGGTGCCGAGCAGACCGATGAACGGCGCGGTCGCACCGACCGATGCGAGGAACGGCAGACCGCCGGCCAGCACCGCGTTGATCGAATCTTCCGAACGCTGCATCGAACCGTGCATGTAGTCATGCGATTCGAGGCTGTCGGTCATCTTGCCGTGTTCGTCCTGCGCCTTGACCGCGTCATCGGCGAGCTGGCGCCATGCGCTGTCCTTTTCCAGCTTTGTCGCGCCTTCACGCAGGCTGCCCGCACGCCAGAACCCGGTCTGCACGGCCTTGTACTGCTTCATGATCTTGTTCTGCTCGAACAGCTTGGTGAACAGGATGTAGAACGAACCGACCGACATGATGATCATCACGGCGAGAATGGTCCAGGCGACGGGGCCGCCTTCCTTCATGGCTTCGACGAAGCCGAACTTGTTTGCGGGGGCTTCGGCACCAGCGGCGAGAATCATAAGGTTCATTGCGAGTAGTCCTCTTGAAAGAATTGTCCTGGTGGTCGCGGCCACTCCACCGGGCCGAGACCGTATTGAGCCGTCAGTTCAAACGATAGGTAATCCGCGTCGAATACGTGTCCGAAGTCGGGTTTCCGGCAGCATCCAGTGCCGGATCGAAACGTGCGTAACGCTCCATCCCCTGACAAGCGGCCGCATCGAGGATGCTCGAACCGCTTGAAGCGGTGACCGAACAACCTGTGGCGCGGCCATCGGCGGTCACGGTGACGCGAACTCCCACCGTACCCTCGATTTCCTCACGCAGGGCGCGAGCCGGATAGTTTTCCTGAATACGGCCAGCCCAGCTGCGTTCGTTCTTCGTGCGCGCACCACGGGCCTTGGATGGCGCGGGCGGCGGCGCAGGCGGTGCGACAGGAGCAGGCGGCGGAATCCGCAGTGCCGGCGGTGACGGCGGCGGAATGGTCGGCTGCGTCTGAATCGGCGGCGGTGCCGGGGCGATGTTGATCGGTGGTGGCGGAGCGACCGGAGGTGGCGGTGCCACGTCCGGCTGCTCTGGCGGCGGCTCGTCGGGTTCTTCCGGCGGCGGTGGCGGTTCCTCGATGTCGATCGTGGTGACCCGCTCGATCTCCTTCTTGATGGCGGAGATAGTCAACCCGAAGACGAGAGCAAGAATAAGCCCGACATTGATCGCCACGGCAATCACAATGCCTGCGATCTTGCTCCCGGTCATTTTTTGTTGGTCAGCGTAGGCCATCCAGCGCTTTCTCTCCAAGTTCAGGCCGGACGCTGGGCCCGGCAAATTCCTGACCTGTCAGCCAAGCACGCCGACAGGCAGATCCGTAGATTTCGGTCCTCCCACACCGGGATCGAACTGCGAGCGCGCTTGTGCGAGTTTCGCAAGTGTCCAACCCCGACTGGCACGTCCTGCACCCGATTGCGCCAAAGCGTCAATCGGGACAATGCGCAACCATCCTCATCGCGCAGGGAGTGTCCCCAAGCCTGCACGGCGAGCACTCGGGGCTTTAACGGGCAACCCCTACCCAATCAAACGCTTTATCGGTTCAGTGCGGATTCACTGCGCGCAATGTCCTATGTTCCCTGCTAGGATAAGGACGAATGGACAGTAGATGAAGGCTGTGATGAAGCGATTGGTTAAACGACAATTAAGATTTGTTTTCAAATATCTGATGGTACCGCCGGCGGTGGCGATGGGGCTTGTCATGAGCCCCGCTCCGACGCTTGCACAGACCGCATCGGCGCCTGCCGCCAGTGCGCCCTCGGGGCCGACTTATGCCGATCTTGTGACCCTTGCGGATGCTGCCGATCTGGTAATCCGGGCGCAGATTCGCCGGCAGACCGCCTTGAAAGACGACCGTGCGCCCGGGCTCGAACCCGGATTCGCGCGGTTGTATATCGAAGCGCGCACGGTCGCGCTGATCGCCGGGCGGAACGCCGTGGGCGAGACCCTGGCCTACCTTGTCGACGTCCCGCTCGATGCCAAGGGCAAGGTGCCCAAGTTGAAGAACCGCGAGATGGTGCTGTTTGCCGACACGGTGCCGGGCCGCGCGGGCGAGGTGCGGCTGGTGAACCCCAATGCCCAGCTGCTCTACAGCCCCGAACTGGAAGCGCGGCTGCGTCCGATCCTGACCGAACTCTACGCGCCCGATCTTGCGCCGCGCGTCACCGGGATAAGCGATGCGCTGGCCGTGCAGGGTACATTGACCGGCGAATCGGAGACGCAGGTGTTCCTTGCGACCGAAGACCGCTCGCCGATTTCGATAACGGTCCTGCGGCGACCCGGCCAGCAGGTGCAATGGGGTGTTTCGTGGGGAGAGATCATCGATTCCTCCGCGCGTCCGCCGGCTCCGGAAACCTTGCGCTGGTATCGTCTCGCCTGTTCGCTGCCGGCGCAACTGCCGAGCAGCGCCAACCTGGCGCGTGAACCGGAGGAGCGGCGGTTGGCGGCGAACGATTATGCCTTCGTCATGGCGGCGCTCGGCCCGTGCGAGCGGCGCATCACCAGCGGCGGCTAAGCGGCATGGCGGGTTGACCCTGCGCGGGCGCAGGTTAAGCGCCGTCCCGGATTATTCCTGGAGGCCCGCTTGACCAATTCCGCCCCTGTCCCCTTGCGTATAGCCATCGCCGGTCTCGGCACTGTCGGGGCGGGCGTGATCCGTCTGCTCGAAACCAATGCCGGCATCATCGCTGCGCGCGCCGGACGGCCAATCGAAGTGGTGGCCGTGAGCGCGCGCGACCGGGGCAAGGATCGCGGTGTCGATATCGCTCCGTTCGCGTGGGAGGACGACATGACCGCGCTCGCCCGGCGCGATGATGTCGATGTGGTGGTGGAGCTGGTCGGCGGCTCTGATGGCCCGGCGCTGGCCCTGTCGCGTGCCGCGCTGAGCGCGGGCAAGGGGCTCGTCACCGCCAACAAGGCGATGGTCGCGCATCACGGGCTGGAATTGGCCGAGATCGCCGAAGCCAACAACGCCGCGCTGAAGTTCGAAGCGGCTGTCGGCGGCGGCATTCCGGTTATCAAGGGCCTGCGTGAAGGCACCAGCGCCAATGCGCTGACCAAGGTTTACGGCATCCTCAACGGCACCTGCAATTACATCCTGTCGACCATGGAATCGACCGGTGCGGATTTCGGCGAGGTGCTGGCCGAGGCGCAAGCGCGCGGCTTTGCCGAGGCCGACCCGGCGTTCGATATCGAGGGTGTGGACGCGGCACACAAGTTGGCGATTCTCGCCGCCATCGGGTTCGGCACACGGATTGATTTCGTCGGCGTGCGGGTGAGCGGCATCACCCAGGTGCGCGCATCCGACATCGCGCAGGCCGATGCGCTGGGCTTCGTGATCCGGTTGATCGGGGAAGCGGATGTCGAGGACACGCCCGATGGTGCGCGCTTGCTTCAGCGTGTGCGGCCCTGTCTGGTGGTCAAGGGCCATCCCTTGAGCGCGGTCGATGGCCCCACCAACGCGGTGGTGGCCGAGGGCAATTTCGTCGGCCGCCTGCTGTTTCAGGGCGCAGGCGCAGGCGACGGGCCGACCGCCAGCGCTGTCGCCGCTGACCTGATCGATATCGCCCGTGACGAAGTGGGCGCACCTTTCTCGATCCCCGTAGCGCAGCTTGCAGCGCTGCCGCCTGCCGAACCCGGCCACCGTACCGAGCGCACCTATATCCGTTTCATGGTCAAGGACCGCCCCGGCGTGCTCGCCGAGCTCACCGCCGCGCTGCGCGACGGCGATGTCTCGATCGAGAGCCTGATCCAGCAGGGCCGCAGCAGCGGCGGAGGGGAAGTGATGGTGGCGATGGTTACTCACGAAGGGCCGGAGCGCTGCGTTGTGAAGGCGCTGGAGCTGCTCGAAGGTTCGGACAGCCTGACCGGCGATCCGCTGGTGCTGCCGATCCTGCCGCTTTAGTTTTCTGGCGGAGATTCGGGCAGGCCGAGGTGCGCCTCGATCCGGGCGCGTTCTTCGTCCGATAGCGGCGCCATATCCTCTTCCAGAGGCGGCAGGCCTTGCGCCACACGCTCTGCGTCCGATCCCGCAGGCGGGGGCGGGATCGCCTCGACATCCACGATCAGCGCCGGGGGCTTCGGGCAGGGCGGGATCAGGCACAGCCCGCCGATGCTGGCAGGCCCGCGAAAGATGCCGGGGCCGGCCACGTCGGGCGGCGGGATCGTGTTTGCCCCTTGCGTGCGTTCGGCATAGCGCCTCAGCCATGCCGCGCGGCTGCCGCTGTAATGTTGTGAGGTATCGACTTCCAGTTGCCGGCAGACCACGATCTCGCCCGAGATATCCCCCGCTTCGCGCTGATCCTCGCATTCCTTCACCACTGCCGCGGTCGGCGCTTCGGGTTGGGGCGGCTCGGCGCGGATATCGATAACCGGCGGCGGTTCGGCCGCAGGAGCATCCGGGCCGAGATCGATCGGAATGCGTTCCTGCGCGGACAGCACCGGCGCATGCAGGCCCGCAGCGAGCAGGGCGGTGACAGCGAGCGCGGCGCGGACCACCCGCACGGCCTCAGTTCTTCTTCTTCGGTCGCGCCGGAACGGTTGTCTTGATCCCCATCGCCTCACGCCGGGCCTTTTCCTCTTCCTCGGACAAGTCGCCTTCTTTGCCCAGCGGTGGGAGGCCTCGGGCGATGCGATCGGCGTCGGAACCGGCGGGAGCTTTGGGCAGCGCCTCGACGTCAATGAACACCGCTGGGGGCGGCGCTCCTCCGAAACCGATCGGATTGCCATGATTGGCAATGCCGAACCCTTCGGGTGCGCGCGTTCCGCCCTTGAGCATGGTTTCCTGCGCATATCGCTTCTGCGTTTCTTCGCGATTGCCGGTCAGGGGGCTTTCGCCATTATCGCCGGTCTCGCGGCAAACCACGATTTCGCCGCTGATAGTGCCGGCATCGGCTTCGTCGCGGCATTCCTGCGCCTGCGCCTAATTGACTTCGCCGCGCGGCACCGTGACGGTCAGATTGACGCGGGAGGGCGATGGTTCTGCCGCGCCCGGCTCGGCTTCGGCAGCAGGCGGTGTCGCGGCGGTGTCATCCTGAGCGGCCAAAGGCGCGGCAATCAATGACACCATCATAAGCGATAGAGCCAACGTGCTCAGCACAAGAGCCGACAGAGCGAGAGGAAAACCCGTTACAGCGGGTGCGGCATTGCTCGACAAACCCGTCTCCATCCGCTTATGCGCCGGGGTGATCCGAAATATCGCTGCAACCAGAGCAAAAAGAGGCTGAATTGCACATGAATTCCCCAACCGATACCGACGTGCTCGCAGGCAGGCAAGCGATGACCGATAACGCGATCCAGCGCGTGCTGGTGCTGGAGATGGTCCGCGTTACCGAAGCGGCGGCGATTGCCGCGGCACAATTGATCGGGCGCGGCGATGAGAAGGCTGCCGACGCAGCGGCGGTCGAAGCGATGCGCAAGGCGTTCGACACGCTGTACATGGATGGCACCGTGGTGATCGGCGAAGGTGAGCGCGACGAAGCGCCGATGCTTTATATCGGCGAGAAGGTCGGCATGGGCAAAGGGCCGAAGATCGACATAGCGCTCGATCCGCTCGAAGGCACAACCATTACCGCCAAGGCCGGGCCGAATGCGCTCGCGGTGCTGGCGGCTGCGGAGGAAGGCTGCCTGCTCAACGCGCCGGACGTATACATGGACAAGCTGGCAGTCGGGCCGGGCTATCCCGAAGGCATCATCGATCTCGCCAAGTCGGCGAGCGATAACGTTCGCGCCGTGGCTGAGGCCAAGGGCGTGGAGCCGCGCCAGATCAATGTCTGCGTGCTCGACCGGCCGCGCCATGCCGAACTGATCGCGGAACTGCGCAGCATCGGTTGCGGGGTGGTGCTCATCGGCGATGGCGACGTGGCGGGCGTCATCGCGGTGACGGACGAGGACACCACGATCGATATGTATATGGGGCAGGGCGGCGCGCCCGAAGGCGTGCTGGCGGCAGCCGCGTTGCGCTGCGTCGGCGGGCAGTTCAACGGCAGGCTTGTGTTCCGCAACGATGACGAGAAGGCCCGCGCCCGCAAGTGGGGCATCACCGACCTTGATCGGATCTACAAGCTGGAAGATCTCGCCAAGGGCGATTGCATCTTCGCTGCGACCGGTGTGACCTCGGGCTCGCTGCTCGACGGCGTAAAGCGCCGCCGCCGCCTTACGGGCGAAGTCTACATGACCACTGAAAGCGTAGTGATGCGCGCTTCGTCTGGCACGGTTCGGTGGATCAGAGGCGAGCACCGGATCGCGTGACCGGTTGAGAAGAACGAGGGCCGCCGCAAACGCGACGGTCCTCCGTACCGTCTTCTAACAACTTTCGGTGGATCAGAGGCGAGCACCGGATCGCGTGACCGGCTAGGTCGAAGGGCGGTGAGCGGCTCACCGGGTTTCTATTACAGTTTAGTGACACCTTGCATGCCCCGGATAACACCATGGGATGTCCGGCAAAGTCGAATTTTCAGTCCCGCATTCCCGCATCAGCAGCTGGTCGTGCATGGCGGTTGTGGTTGTGGTCTGCCTTGGGCTGGTCGCTGACGTCCTGCTCACCCTCTATGCCGGCGAGACGACGACGCGGATTCTTGCGCGCATCTCGCTTGCGACCGATAACAGCATTCCCACCTTTATTGCATCGCTGCTGCTGCTGAGTTGCGCGGCTCTTCTGGCTTTGACCGCCAAGGCCGAGCAGCAGAAGCGCACGAAAAAGGTCTGGCCATGGTGGTTCCTGTCGGCGGTCTTCGTGTTTCTGGCCATGGATGAAGTTGCGATGCTCCATGAGCTCAGCGGTCAGGTTCTCGAGCGGCTAGTGCCCGCGATCCGATCACTCGGCCCGATATTCCACTACGCCTGGACCGCAATCGCCGTGCCCCTTCTCATCGGGCTGGCTGTGCTGCTGGCTCCGTGGCTTTTCGAGCTGCCGCCCAGAACGCGGCTGCTGTTCCTTTGCTCGGCGGCGCTGTTTGTGTCGGGCGCGGTCGGCGTCGAAGTAGTGAATTCGGCGATCGACGCGCAGACCACCGGGCGCAGCCTTGCTTACAGCCTGATGACGGTGTTCGAGGAGACGCTTGAATTTGCAGGGGTGCTGTCGTTCCAGTTCGCCTTGCTGAAGAACCTTGGCGAGAGCCGCTTCGATCTGAATATCGTGCTGCGCTGACACTCTGCTATTGGCGGTGCAACCGCAGCCTCTGTGGTTTCGTCTAGCGCGCTCCCGGCACAAGCGGATCCGGCCCCGCCGGAACGATGCCCGACGGATTGATGTGCGAGTGGCTTTCGTAATAGTGGTGCCGGATGTGCCGGAAGTTCACCGTTTCGGCGATGTCCTCTAACTCATAGAGCCGCCGGGTGAAGGCAGCGAGGTTCGGATAGTCGGCGATCCGGCGGATGTTGCACTTGAAGTGCCCATGATAGACCGGGTCGAAGCGGATCAGCGTTGTCCAGAGGCGTATGTCTGCCTCGGTCAGCTGCCCGCCGACCAGCCATTCTTCGCCCTCCAGCCGCTTCTCCAACTCGTCGAGCATCGTAAACAGCGGTGTCACGGCCTGCTCGTATGCCTGCTGCGAGGCAGCGAACCCGGCCTTGTACACGCCATTGTTCACCGCGTCGTATACCTGATCGTTCACCGCATCGATCTCAGCCCGGAGCGCTTCGGGATACAAATCGCGATCATTCGCGCCGCAATCGTCGAAGGCGCTGCCCAGCATGCGAAGGATGTCGGCGCTTTCGTTGTTCACGATGGTGCCGGTCTTCGTGTCCCACAGCAGCGGGACGGTGACGTGGCCCGAATAGTCCGGCTTGGCCCTGCTGTAGACCTGATGAAGGTGCTGCGCGCCGCACAGCGGATCGGGCGTCACGCATTCGCCTGACCGGAACGACCAGCCGCCCTCCTTCATCAGCCAGTGCACCACCACCAGCTCGATTGCGCCCGTAAGCCCGTTCAGGTGCCGCGCAATATTGGCCCGGTGCGCCCACGGGCATGCGAGGCTGATATAGAGCCGATAGCGCCCCGGTTCGGCCGCGAATCCGCCTGTCCCGGTCGGGCCGGGCGATCCGTCCGGTGTTATCCAGTTACGAAAGGCGCTCTCGTCGCGCTCGAACGCGCCGCTATCGGCGTCATTGTAATCCCATTTGTCGTGCCATTCGCCGTCTTTGAGGAAGCCCATGTTTCACCTTTGCGCTGTCAGAAGTTAAGCAAGGCGCGAGCGATTGGGTTCCCGAACCGGGGACCGGTATAAGGGCCGCAGCGGCCAGAGCGAGACTTGCTTGGGGCGGAGAGCGGCTCTTGATGGCACTTTCGGTTCCGGATCGCGTTTTCCCTAACACTGCGAACGAGAAGGAGCACCGCCCATGGCGACAGTCCCACCGGCCAAGCCAGATGAGATCCAGCCCGCCACCCCTCCGGAAAAGACGCCGCCGGAGCCGAACCAACCGTTCGAGCCGCAGCCGCCCGAAACCGAGCCTACGCCGCCCGATATCGACGAACCCGGACGCGGGCCGGATGAACTTCCACCCGGCGAAATGGGATAGCCGAAAGGCCTTCCCGCAGCTTTGCGCCATTTGCCCACGCGCGACATCACCCAACCCGTCGACAACCGCGCCCTTCCGCGTTGCAATTCCATGACGCCCCGCTAGGCGGGTTCCGTCACGCGCCAACCGGGGATTCGCAGCGATGAAGATCATGTCCGGCAATTCGAACCTGCCGCTTGCCCGGGCCATTGCGGCCTATCTCGAAATGCCGCTGACCGATGCCAGCGTGCGGCGTTTCGCCGATGAGGAAGTGTTCGTCGAAATCCACGAGAACGTGCGCGGTGAAGACGTGTTCGTGGTCCAGCCGACCAGCTTTCCGGCCAATGACAACCTGATGGAACTGCTGATCTGCATCGACGCGCTGCGGCGCGCTTCGGCCAAGCGGATCACGGCGGTGGTGCCCTATTTCGGCTACGCTCGGCAGGATCGCAAACCCGGCCCGCGCACGCCGATTTCGGCCAAGCTGGTGGCGAACCTGATCACCGAGGCGGGCGCTGATCGGATGCTGGCAGTCGATCTGCACGCCGGGCAGATCCAGGGCTTTTTCGATATTCCGACCGATAATCTTTATGCTGCGCCAGTGATGGCGGCGGATATTCAGGCGCGCTACGGCGATCAGGATCTGATGGTGGTCTCGCCCGATGTCGGCGGCGTGGTGCGCGCGCGGGCACTGGCGAAGCGGCTCGACAACGCTCCGCTGGCGATCGTCGACAAGCGGCGTGACCGGCCCGGCGAAAGCGAAGTCATGAACATCATCGGCGATGTTTCGGGCCGACACTGTATTCTGATCGACGACATTGTCGATTCGGGCGGCACGCTGTGCAACGCCGCCGAAGCGCTGCTGGAAAACGGCGCGAAGTCGGTCGCCGCCTATATCACCCACGGCGTGCTGTCGGGCGGCGCGGTGGCGCGGATCAACGGGTCGAAACTCAAAGAGCTGGTGATTTCGGACTCGATCCGGCCAAGCGAGGCCGCAGAACAATCCGACCGCATCCGCATCATGACCATCGCCCCGCTGGTGGGCGAGGCGATCCGCCGGATTGCGGACGAAAGCTCGGTCAGCTCGCTGTTCGATTGATGTTTGACCCTGTCGAGGTGCGCAGGCTGCTGCTCGAAGCGGCCCGCGTGCGGCAGGTGTTCACCTATGGCTCGCTTCTCAACATCCTCGGCTACGCATTCACCCGCCCGCTGATGCGCCAGCTGTGCAAGGTGCTCGACCGGATCGACGAAGATGGGCGGGCTTGCGGTGAGCCGGGACTCGCGGTGCTGGTGGTGCGCCAGTCTGACGGGCTGCCGGGGCAGGGCTGGTTCGTCGCGCGCAGCGGCATTTACGACGATCTGCCGCACGAATGGGAGGGGCCGGAGGCGCGGCGCTATACCGAGGCTCGACAGGCCGATGCGTTCAATTATTGGAAAGCGCCATGACCGACAAAGACCTCGCCCTCGCCCTGCGTCTTGCCGATGCTGCCGGAGCCGCAATCCGTCCGCTGTTTCGCGGCTCGTGGGAATCCGAACGCAAGGCCGACCGCTCCTTCGTGACGGAAGCCGACCGTGCTGCCGAAGCCGCAATGCGGCGGCTGATCGAAGCGGAGTTCTCCCGCGACGGCATCATCGGCGAGGAATACGGCACCCGCAACGAAGGCGCAGGCCGCCAGTGGGTGCTGGATCCGATCGACGGCACCACCAGCTTCATTGCCGGACGCCCGATCTTCGGCACGCTGATCGCGCTGCTGCAGGATGGGTGGCCGGTGCTCGGCATCATCGATCAGCCGATTGCGGGCGAGCGCTGGGTGGGCCGTATCGGCCAGCCGACGCTGTTCAATGGCAAGCCTGCCGCCGCCGCGCCGTGCAAGAATCTTTCCGATGCCGTGCTCGCCACCACCAGCCCGCACCTGTTCACCAATGAGGAGGCCGATGCCTTCATGTCGGTCGCCAAGCAGGTGGCGGAAAAGAAGATTATCTACGGCGGGGACTGCTACAATTACGGCCTCGTCGCCAGCGGCCATATCGACGTGGTGATCGAGGCCGGGCTGAAGCTGTATGACTACGCCGCGCTGGTCCCGGTCGTCGAAGGCGCAGGTGGGATGATGGCCGACTGGCAGGGCAATCCGCTCGACGCCGGGTCGGATGGCACGGTGATCGCACTGGGTGATCCTGCCCGGCTGGAGGATGTGCTGGAGGCGATGGGCTAGACCGCCTCCTGCCTCAAGCCTTGATTTCCGACAGCCCGCGCGATGCCTCCCGAAAAGTGATGAGCCGTCGCTGATCTTCCGCCCATAGCGCCAGCCGAACCGGCCCCAATGCTTCGCGCGCCGTGAAACGGTTCAGCGTGCGGAGAGCGGGCTTTGCATCCAGCACTTCGGGCAGGCGATAGAACGGAATGCGGCTCGCCAGGTGGTGGACATGGTGCACGCCGATATTGCCGCTGAACCAGCGCAGCGGCTGGGGCAGGTCGAGATGCGAACTGCCCAGCAGCGCCGCATCATGGAATGACCAGTTATCGGCGGAGTCCCAGTGCGCCTCTTCGAACTGGTGCTGGACGTAGAACAGCAGCACACCCAGCGATGCCGCGACGAGCAGCACCGGCAGCACGACCATCACGGTTGCGGCCAAGCCGAAGCTGTAGATCAGCCCGCCCAGAATGGCGGCAATCACAACGTTAGTCGCCATGGAACTGACCCAGTAGGTCGCCCCTTCTTTCATCAGGCCGATCGGCAAGCGGTGGCGCAGCAGGAACAGATACGCAGGCCCGATCCCGAACAGCACGATCGGATGGCGGTACATGCGGTAAAGCATGCGCTGTATCCGCGTGCCTTCGTAGAATTCGCGCACGGTCAGCGTATCGACATCGCCATTGCCGCGCGCGTCCAGATTGCCGGTGCTGGCGTGGTGGAGCGCGTGCGAGCGCTTCCAGCAATCATACGGCGTGAAAGTGAGCACGCCCAATGCCCTTCCGGTCCAGTCATTGCCGAGCCTGCCGGGCAGAAACGCACCATGCCCGCAATCATGCTGGATGATGAAGATCCGCAGCAGAAACAGCCCTGCCACCGGCACCAGCGCAAGCGCCAGATAGATGCCCGATTGCACCGCGAACAGCATCGCGGCCATGATGCCCACAAATGGAACCAGCGTGATTGCCAGTTCCCAGAAACTGCGTGCGGGGTGGGCCTTGGCGAAGATTTTCAGCTCACGCATCAGCGCTCGCGGATCAAGCGCAGCGGTGCCAGCACGCTCTGCGCAATCGGGATTTGTCATCAAATTCTTTCTTGGTCGGGAGGATTCGCGGTTCTGATAGAAACATCTTTGCCGTAGAGATAGCTTGCTTGGAAGCGGTTTCCAGAGGTGGCCGTAATTCTGTCAGAAGTCCGCGCCGGCTTCAACGCCGCCTTGATCCATGCGCCGCAAAACTCTTGCCATTCACCCCTCGCTTGCCTAAGCGCGCGCACTTCACTGACACGAATCAATCAGCCTGCCTGGCGACAAGGGCTGCCATGGCCGGTTCCGACGTGTCTCAATCAGGAGATGAAAATGCCCAAGCTGAAGACCAAGAGCGGTGTGAAGAAACGCTTCAAGATCACCGCCACCGGCAAGGTCAAGCACGGCGTCGCTGGCAAGCGTCACCGTCTGATCAGCCACAATGCGAAGTATATCCGCCAGAACCGCGGCACTTCCGTCCTGTCGGCCCATGATACGCCGACGATCAAGAAGTGGGCGCCGTACGGGCTCGATTGATGCGGCGGGCCATTGGCCCCGCGTCCTCAAGATAAGGATATACTAGTATGCCACGCATCAAACGCGGTGTTACCACCCGCGCCAAGCACAAGCGGATTCTCGACCAAGCCAAGGGCTATCGCGGTCGCCGCAAGAACACGATCCGCGTCGCCCGTCAGGCGGTCGAAAAGGCCGGGCAGTATGCCTACCGCGACCGCAAGGTGAAAAAGCGCACGTTCCGCGCCCTGTGGATCCAGCGCATCAACGCTGCCGTCCGCATGGAAGGCCTCACCTATTCGCAGTTCATGCACGGCATCAAGCTGGCCGGGATCGAGCTTGACCGCAAGGCGATGGCCGATCTCGCGATGAACGAAGGCGGCGCCTTCAAGTCGGTGATCCAGCAGGCGAAAGCCGCTTTGCCGGCATAAGACAGCGCGGGGCAACCCGGCGAGCAGATAGGGGCGGGCTCTTTCGAGGGCCTGCCCCTTTTGCGTTTCGGCGACCGCCCGCTTCGCGATTGTAGAAACCCGTCATCGGTCTTGTATAAACACGCCATCTGCGCGTATCTGAAGATATGGGTGACAATCGGCAGTTCCAATCCGCCCCATCGGCGACCCGGTCAGGCGGATACAACCTGATCGCCGAATTTCGTGACCCGCCAGCGCAATTCGAGGGCTGCTTCACCACCTTTTACCATGTTTCACTCGATATTGGCCCGGACCGCGCGCCGCTTACCGATTACCTGCAGCCGGAATGGGGCAACATTCGCTTCTTCTGCGGCGGCACGCCCGAGGCGGTGATCGGCGAACAGCGGGTGGCGGGGGCGAGGTTCGTGGCGACCGGGCCAAGTACGCTGCCGTGTCGGTTCACCGTGGGGGCAATGCGGATGTGGGGCGTGGGGTTCCTGCCGCTGGGATGGGCGCGGTTCTTCGATGCCGAGGCGAGCGCCTGCGCCAATATCGTGTGCGCTGGTGCCGACCACCCCGCCTTCACCCGCTTCGCCGACCTCGACGAATCGTTGTGCGATCCCGAAGCCACGCTCGATGAACAAAATGCCGCGCTGGTCGCAACCATGGCGCGGCTCATGCGTCCGACTCGCGACGACGCGCGCATCCGCCGCGTCCACACCGCGCTGGTCAGCGGCGAACAAGCTTCGGTCCACGATTTGGCCGATGCCTGCGCCATGAGCATCCGTACGCTCGAACGCGTGTGCGCGCGGTATTTCGGCTTCTCGCCCAAGCTGCTCATGCGGCGCCAGCGCTTCATGCGCAGCCTGGCGACGTTCATGCTCCACCGCGGCAGCCGCTGGACCGAGGCGATCGACGATCACTACCACGATCAGGCGCAGTTCACCCGCGAGTTTCATGCATTCATGACCATGAATCCGAGCGAATATGCCGCGCTCGATCACCCGATCCTGACCTCGTTTATGGAAGCGCGCTTGCGGGCTCGGGGAAGCGCTGCTCAGACACTGGATACGCCGCAGGACAGCAACTGACCGGCAATTGCCGCACAATGACAGGCCCAAACCCGGTGCGGCCATGATCCGCGACCGGGCCTTCGTCCCCGATTTAAGGGATTGCCGGGCGGCATGCGTATTGCCCAATGTCGCCATCGCATTTCACGGGGGGAACAACAAAAGATGCATGCTGCCTGGGGCCAGTCGGTCAATATGCGCTATAGCATGCCTGGGGCTTCGCTGCAGCCGTTCGTCACGGCCTATTATTGCGCCGATGTCACTTGCTCTCCGCGGGACGCGTGGTTGGAGGATTACCTCCATCCCGAATGGGTCAATCTGCGGTTTCTGCTGAATACCGAAGCTCAGTCGGTGATCGGCGCGGGGGAATTGCAGCACTGTTCCGACTTTACCGTCACCGGGCCGACCAGTCGCGCTTCGCGCTTTCGCATGCGGTCGGGGCGGGTCTGGGGGATCGGCCTTCTGCCCGAAGGGTGGGCCGCGTTGCTTCCGGCGCAGGCCGGGGATTATGCCGACCGCCTGGTCGACGGGCTGGCCGATCCGGTCTTTGAAGACTTCGTGCTGCTGGTGCGCGCACTGGCAGCGAGCGAAGGAGGGTATGCGCAAGAGCTTGCGCTGATCGAGGCGCATATGGCGGCGCTGTTCGCGCAAGCCTTGCCGGTCGACCCGGATATCGCCGCCCTGACCGCTGCGCTGGTCGATCCGAAACTCGTCGCGGTGGCCGAACTTGCCGGGCACCTTGGCATGACCACCCGCTCGCTCGAACGATTGTCGCGCCGTGCCTTCGGCTTTACGCCCAAGCTGCTGCTGCGCCGGCAGCGGTTCCTGCGCAGTCTTGCGCGCTTCATGCTCGACCCTTCGCTCAAATGGCTCGGGGCGCTGGACGACCTCTATTATGACCAATCGCATTTCGTGCGCGACTTCCGGTGCTTTATGGGGATGAGCCCCTCGGCTTATGCCAAGCTTGATAAGCCGCTGCTGATCGCCGCGGCGCGGGCGCGCATGGCGGTGGCAGGAGAAGCGATGCAGGCGCTGCACCGACCGGTCGGATCGGGCGCGCTCCAGGCAGGATAGCGCGACTGGTGCTTTGCAAAACCCGCCATTTGCCGCTAGCGGACGCGCGCGTGCACCGCGCCAGCCGATACGACAGGTCATGACTGATATTGAACGCCAGAAACAGGCCGCGCTCGCCGCGATCGCCGAAGCCGCTAACCTTGATGCGCTTGAGGAGCAGCGGCTTGCCGCGCTCGGCAAGAAGGGTTGGGTCAGCCTTGCTCTGAAGACGCTCGGGGGCATGAGCCCGGACGAACGCACCGCAGCGGCACCCGCGATCCAGAGTGCGCGCGCCGCAATTGCCGATGCGATCGAGGCCAAGAAAGCCGCGCTCCAAGCCGCCGAGCTCGAAGCGCAACTGGCGCGCGAAACGCTCGACCTGACGTTGCCGGCTGGGGCCGCGCCGAAAGGCTCGGTGCATCCGGTCAGTCAGGTGATGGACGAACTGGCCGAAATCTTCGCCGATTTGGGCTTCGCGGTCGCCACGGGGCCGGAGATCGAGGACGACTGGCACAATTTCACCGCGCTCAACATGGACGAAACCCACCCGGCGCGGGCGATGCACGACACGTTCTATTTCCCGGACCGCACTTCTGAAGGCCGGGAAATCCTTTTGCGGACCCACACCTCCCCGGTGCAGATTCGTTCGATGCTGGACCAGGGCGCACCGATCCGGATCATTGCGCCGGGCCGGGTCTATCGCAGCGACAGCGACGCCACCCATACGCCGATGTTTCATCAGGTCGAAGGTCTGGTGGTCGACCGTGACATTCATCTCGGCCACCTGAAATGGACGCTGGAGACCTTCTTCAAGGCTTTCTTCGAGCGCGAGGATATCGTGCTGCGGCTGCGCCCGTCCTACTTCCCCTTTACCGAGCCCAGCGTTGAGGTCGATGTCGGCTATTCCAACGAAGGGGGCCGCAGGGTCGTTGGCGGGCACGGCGATTCGCCGGGCCATGCTTGGATGGAACTGGGCGGCAGCGGGATGGTGAACCGCCGCGT
Source organism: Erythrobacter sp. NFXS35 (assembly GCF_040148725.1). Classification (NCBI taxonomy): domain Bacteria; kingdom Pseudomonadati; phylum Pseudomonadota; class Alphaproteobacteria; order Sphingomonadales; family Erythrobacteraceae; genus Erythrobacter; species Erythrobacter sp. NFXS35. Next base: position 572,419 of record NZ_JAGDEB010000002.1, read on the forward strand.
GCTTGAATTCGCCGGGATCGATCCAGACAAATATCAGGGCTTTGCCTTCGGCTTGGGCATCGACCGCATCGCCATGCTCAAATACGGGATGAACGATTTGCGCGCCTTCTTCGACGGCGATCCGCGGTGGCTGGCCCACTATGGCTTCAATCCGTTCGACCAGCCGACATTGTCTGCCGGGGTGGGAGCGAAAGCATGAGGTTTTCGCTAACCTGGCTCAAGGATCACCTTGAAACCTCTGCCACTGTCGCCGAGATCTGCGATGCGCTGAATGCCATCGGGCTCGAGGTTGAGGGCGTCGAAGACCCGGCGGACAAGCTGGCGGGTTTCCGCGTCGCCCACGTGCTGTCCGCCGCGCGCCATCCCGATGCCGACAAGCTGCAGGTGCTCACCGTTGATACCGGAGAGGGCGATCCGCTGCAGGTCGTATGCGGCGCGCCCAATGCGCGGGCCGGGATGAAGGGCGTGCTGGGGCTTCCCGGCGCGACCGTGCCCGCCAACGGCATGGTGCTGCGCAAAAGCGCGATCCGGGGCGTCGAATCCAACGGCATGATGTGCTCGGTGCGCGAGCTGGAACTGGGCGAAGATCATGACGGGATCATCGAACTGCCCGATGACGCGCCGGTGGGGGCCAGCTTTGCCGATTACCACGGCGCATCGCCGGTGATCGAGGTGGCCGTGACCCCCAACCGCCCCGATTGCATGGGCGTCTACGGCATCGCGCGCGATCTTGCGGCGAAGGGACTGGGAACGCTGAAGCCGATCGCGACACCCACCTTCACTGCGGCAGGGGCATGCCCGGTCGAAATCTGCACCGACGATCCTGAAGGCTGCCCGGCGTTTTACGGGCGCGTCATCAAGGGCGTGGCCAATGGCGCTTCGCCCGATTGGCTACAACAGCGGCTGGGAAGCGCGGGTCAACGCCCGATCTCGTTGCTGGTCGATCTGACCAATTACCTGATGCTGGGCTTCGGTCGCCCTGCGCACGTCTATGACCTCGCCAAGCTTTCGGGCGCGGTGGTCGCGCGGCGCGCGAAGAATGGCGAGCAGGTGTTGGCGCTCAACGAGAAGACTTACACGCTCGATCCCGAGATGGTCGTGATCGCCGATGATGTGCAGGTGCACGATATCGCCGGAATCATGGGCGGCGAGGATTCGGGAGTGTCGGAGGCGACCATCGATGTGCTGCTCGAAATCGCCTATTTCGATCCCGCACGGATCGGCGCGACCGGGCGCAAGCTTGGGCTGTCGTCTGACGCACGCACGCGGTTCGAACGCGGGGTCGATCCCGAATTTCTGGACGACGGCCTCGATCTGCTCACCGGACTGATTGTCGAACTGGCGGGCGGCGCCGCCAGCGACGTGGTGCGCGCTGGTTCGCCGCCGAGCGACGCCAAGGTGATCGCGTTCGATCCGGCGTTGACACTTCGCCTCGGCGGGGTGGAGGTGGCTGAGGCTGAGCAAAAGCGCATTCTCGAAAGCCTCGGCTTTGCTGTGGGTGAGGGTTGGCAGGTGACCTGCCCGCTGCGCCGCCACGATATCGAAGCCACTGCCGATCTGGTCGAGGAAGTCGTGCGTATCCACGGTCTCGACGCAGTGGCGAGCGTCGCTTTGCCGCGCGCTGGAGGCGTCGCCCGCCCCACTGCCACGCCGCAACAGAAGCTCGAACGCGGCTTGCGCCGTGCCGCCGCCGCGAGCGGTCTGAACGAGGCGATAACATGGTCATTCCTGCCCGAATGGGCGGCGGAGCATTTCGCTTTCGACCAGCCGCTGTGGGTGCTCGCCAACCCGATCAGCGAGGACATGAAGGCGATGCGCCCCTCGCTGCTGCCTGGCCTGCTGATGGCAGCCAAGCGCAACGCCGATCGCGGTGCGGCATCTTCGCGATTGTTCGAAATCGGGCGGCGCTATTTCCGCTCCGGCAATGGTCTGAGCGATGAAAAGCAGACGCTCGGCACCGTGCTGGCGGGGGAAAAGGCGGAGCGCGGCTGGCAGGCGGGCAAGGCCAAGGTGTTCGACGCCTATGATGCCAAGGCGCTGGCGCTTCAGCTGCTCGAAGCGGCTGGGGCTCCGGTCGCGAACCTGATGGTGATGGGAGAGGCGGGCGCGCAGTTCCACCCCGGCCAGTCGGCTACCCTCAGGCTCGGCCCGAAGGTGGTGCTGGCGCGTTTCGGCATGGTGCACCCGGCAACGCTCAAGGCGTTCGATGTGGATGGCCCGATCGCGGCGGTCGAGTTGTTCCTCGACGCTATCCCGGCCAAGAAGAACGCCGCCTTCGCTCGCCCCAGCTTTGCCCCGCCCGCGCTGCAGGCGGTGACCCGCGATTTTGCGTTCCTTGTGCCTGAAGCGCTTGCAGCAGGTGATCTTGTACGCGCCGTGCAAGGCGCCGACAAGGCGGTCATCACCGGGGTTCGCCTGTTCGACGTGTTCGCCGGGCAGGGCGTGCCGGAAGGCCACAAGTCGCTTGCCGTCGAAGTCACGATGCAGCCGTGCGAGTCCAGCTTCAAGGATGCCGACCTGAAGGCACTGGCCGAAAAGATTATCGCTGCCGCTGCCAAGCTGGGGGCCGAATTGCGCGGCTGATGCCAGCGCTCGGGAAACATCATGTCCAATCGCCGCACCTTCGCGATCATCTCGCACCCTGACGCGGGTAAGACGACGCTCACCGAAAAGCTGCTGCTGCAGGGCGGCGCGATTCACTTGGCGGGCGAGGTCAAGGCGCGGGGACAAGCAAGGCGCGCGCGTTCGGACTGGATGAAGATCGAACAGCAGCGCGGGATTTCGGTCACATCGAGCGTGATGACGTTTCAGAAAGACGGGATCACCTTCAATCTGCTCGACACGCCGGGGCACGAGGATTTCTCCGAAGATACCTACCGCACCCTGACCGCCGTGGATTCGGCGGTGATGGTGATCGACGCGGCCAAGGGCATCGAGCCGCAGACGCGCAAGCTGTTCGAGGTCTGCCGGTTGCGCAGCGTGCCGATCATCACCTTCGTCAACAAGGTGGACCGCGAAGGCCGCGATCCGTTCGAGACGATGGACGAGGTGGCGGACATGCTGGCGCTCGACGTCAGCCCGCAGATGTGGCCGATCGGGATGGGCGGCGAGTTCGAGGGCATCCTCGATTTCGCCACCGATACGGTCAGCCGCCCCGAAGGCAATTCACGCGAATTTCTCGGGAAGCGTGATGCGGATGCGGCGATACCCGAGCGCTTCGCCGACGAGATCGAACTGGCGCGCGGCGGCTATCCCGAATTCGACCTCGAGGCATTTCGCAACGGCGACCTCACCCCGGTCTATTTCGGATCGGCGCTCAAGAATTTCGGTGTGACCGAACTGATCGACGCCATCGCCCGCCATGCCCCGCCGCCGCGCCCGCAGCCTGCAGGCGAGGAGCAGATCAGCCCCGAGCGTGACGAAGTGACCGGCTTCATCTTCAAGGTGCAGGCCAATATGGACCCCAACCACCGCGACCGCATCGCGTTCATGCGGCAGGTGTCGGGCACCTTTAAACGCGGCATGAAGCTGACGCCGTCAGGGCTGGGCAAGCCGATTGCGGTGCATTCACCGATCCTGTTCTTCGCGCAGGACCGCGAGATCGCCGATACCGCCGAGGCGGGTGACATCATCGGCATTCCCAACCACGGCACGCTGCGGGTCGGCGATACCCTGAGCGAGCGCAATCAGGTGCGATTCACCGGCTTACCCAACTTCGCGCCGGAAATCCTGCGCCGGGTGCAGTTGCGCGATCCGACCAAGACCAAGCAATTGCGCAAGGCATTGGACGACCTCAGCGAAGAGGGCGTGATCCAGGTGTTCTATCCCGAAATCGGATCGCAGCACATTGTCGGCGTGGTCGGGCAGTTGCAGCTGGAAGTGCTGATTTCGCGGCTCGAGGCCGAGTACAAGGTCGAAGCGGTGCTCGAACCATCGCCATTTGCCACGGCTCGCTGGATCAAGGGCGACGACAAGGCGCTCGACGAATTCGCCGGGTTCAACCGCGCCAATGTCGCCCGCGACCGCGATGGAGACATGGTGTTCATGGCCAAGAGTCCGTGGGATGTGAGCTATCAGGTCGAAAAGAACCCGCAGCTGACCTTCTCGGCGACCAAGGAGCGGTAGTCTTGCAGGAGCGGCAGGTTCGCGGCATGGCAGGTACCATGCACGACACCGGCCCTACTTCGCAGACCTTCATCTCGCAGCGACTTCGCCTCAATTACGAGGATTGGGGCGGCAGGGGAAAGCCCCCGCTGGTGCTGGTGCACGGCGGGCGCGATCATGCGCGTAGCTGGGACTGGACCGCCAAGGCACTGCGCGAAGAATACCACGTTATCGCGATGGACCACCGCGGCCACGGCGATAGCGACTGGGTATCGGACGGGGTCTATTCGGCGGCTGACATGGTCTATGATCTGGCGCAGCTGATCCATCAGCTCGGCGTCGGCCCGGTACGAATGGTGGCGCATTCGATGGGCGGCAATGTGGCGCTGCGATACGCAGGTACCTTCCCCGACATGGTTACCAAGCTGGTGGCGATCGAAGGGCTCGGCCCGTCGCCGGAACTGCGCGAAAAGCAGCGCGCCGTTCCGTACCCCGAGCGCCTCGCCGAATGGATCGAGAAGAAGCGCAAGGCAGCAGGGCGCACGCCGCGCAAATATGACAGCATCGAAGCCGCCTTCGCCCGGATGATCGAGGAAAACGCCTACCTCACCGAGGAACAGGCGCGGCATTTGACCGTCCACGGGGTCAACCGCAACGAGGACGGCACCTATAGCTGGAAGTTCGACCCACACCTCAACGTCTGGCAGGTCGAGGACGTGGCGGACGAATTCATCGCGGCGCTGTGGAGTGCGATCACCTGCCCCACGCTGCTGCTGTACGGCGCGGACAGCTGGGCTTCGAACCCGGAGAAGGACGGGCGGATGGTCCATTTCAACACCGCCAGCGTGATCGAGTTCGAAAAAGCCGGTCACTGGCTGCACCACGACCAGTTCGACCGCTTCATCGCCACCTTGCGCGATTTTCTTTAGGCGCAGGCGCGATGGCGGACTTCTTCGACCACCTCAATGATGATCACATGGCGATGATCGCTGCCCAGCCGGTGTTCTTCGTTGCCACCGCCGCCGCCGAGGGGCGCATCAATCTCAGCCCCAAGGGCTATGACGCGGTGCGGGTGCTGGGGCCGGACCGGATGGCATGGCTCGATCTGGGCGGATCGGGCAACGAAACCCACGCGCATCTTGTTGAAGATGGGCGGATCACGCTGATGTTCTGCAATTTTCAGCAGCCCGCGCTGATCCTCAGGGTTTATGGCCGCGGCGTTCCGGTGCTGCCGCAGGACGCTGATTGGGAGAATCTGGCAGCGCATTTCACGCTGCTTCCCGGCACCCGCCAGATCTTCGACATTGCGGTAGAAAGCGTGCAGACCAGCTGCGGCTGGGGCGTGCCGCTGATGACACTTGAAGACGAGCGGACGACCCTGGTCAAATATCACCGACAGGCCGATCCCGCGACGTGGGAGAGCAAGACCTCTGGACGCGTCCGCAGCATCGACGGCCTGCCGACCCGGCCGAGCGACCGCTACATCGCCGGCGAGTGAGCGGGCGGGGTGACTGAGCGCCCGTCGCAGCGCAATCCCTGCCTAATTTGTAATCATTTGATTAAAGCCTAGGCAAGATTTCTTCCGCATCTGCGAAGAATCCCGCCAAAATCGTTGCTGCAACTGCGTTACACAAATGTGGCACGCTAGTTGCATAACCTCCCGTGCCGGAATGGTCCGGCGCGACAGGGGGCATGAATGAAGTTCATCATCGCCATCATCAAGCCATTCAAGCTGGATGAAGTGCGTCAGGCGCTGAGCGCCATCGGCATAGCCGGGATGACGGTTACCGAGGTCAAGGGCTTCGGTCGCCAGAAAGGGCAGACCGAGATTTATCGGGGTGCCGAATATTCCACCAACATGCTGCCCAAGGTGAAGCTCGAAATCGCTGCAAACGACGAGATCGCCGGGCAGGTGGTGGAGACCATCCAGCAAACCGCCAACACCGGCTCAATCGGTGATGGCAAGATTTTCGTGCTCGATCTCGCATCGGCCACCCGCATCCGCACCGGCGAAGCCGGCGAAACCGCACTTTGAGGGGGACAGGGACCTTGGACCGTATTTTTCTTCGCCTTGCCGCCCTTGCTGTCGGCACCATGCTGGCTACCGAACCGGCGCTGGCCGCACCCGCTGTTCCCAATCCCGGCAACAATGCCTGGATGATGACATCGACCATTCTCGTGTTGCTGATGATCCTGCCGGGTCTCGCGCTGTTCTACGGCGGCCTCACCCGGTCAAAGAACATGCTCTCGACCATGACGCAGATCGGGGCAACTGCATGCCTCGCGATGCTGATCTGGGTGATGTGGGGCTACAGCCTCGCGTTTGGCGATACCACTTACGAAGGCACGCTCGGCCTGTTCATAAGCGGGGGCAGTTACTTTCTGTCCGGCACCGATGCCAGCAGCACGGCGGCGACCTTCACCGATGAAGTCATAAGCAAATATGTCTTCATCAGCTTCCAGATGACCTTCGCTGCAATCACCGCTGCGCTGATCCTCGGGGCGACGGCCGAACGCATGAAGTTCAGTGCGGTGATGGCCTTCGTGCCAATTTGGCTGACCATCGTTTACTTCCCGATAGCGCACATGGTGTGGGCGGGCGGCGGCCTGCTGTTCGAGGACGGCGCGCTCGACTTTGCCGGCGGCACCGTGGTCCACATCAACGCAGGGGTTTCCGGTCTGGTGCTGGCCTATCTGCTCGGCAAGCGTCGTGGCTATCCTTCGGAACCGATGCCCCCGCACAGCATGGTTATGACGATGATCGGCACGGGCTTGCTGTGGGTGGGTTGGTTCGGGTTCAACGCCGGTTCGGCGCTCGAAGCCGACGGTTCGGCCGGTCTTGCGATGATCAACACCTTCGTCGCAACAGCGGCAGGCGCGCTCACCTGGATGGTGATCGAGCGGGCTGCAGGCCACAAGGGCTCGGCGCTGGGCTTCTGCTCGGGTGTGATTGCCGGTCTCGTCGCGGTGACACCGGCGGCAGGTAATAGCGGCCCGTTCGGCGCGATCCTGCTCGGCATTCTGTCTTCCGCGGTCTGCTACATCTTTGTCGCCAAGGTGAAGGCGAAGTTCGGCTACGACGACTCGCTCGATGCTTTCGGCATCCACGGGATCGGCGGCATCGTCGGCGCGATCGGCACGGCGGTGGTTTACCAGCCCTTCCTCGGCGGCCCCGGCGACGGCTCGACCCCGCTCGCCGACCAGCTCGGTATCCAGACCTTCAGCGTTCTGGTGACCATTGGCTGGGCTGCCATCGGCACCTTGATTGCGGGCTTCCTCGTCAAGCTGACGATTGGCCTCAGGGTCGATGAAGAAGCCGAGATCAATGGCCTCGACATCTCTGAACACGGGGAGCGCGCCTACAACTAGGCACCTTCTCCACCAAGCTTGGCGGGGGGAGGCTCTCTCTCCCTCTCTTCTCCCCCCGCCTCACCTTGTTCCTCCTGCGAACGAACACACTTGATATGGCCGGAGTAGCGCAAGCTCTCCGGCCTTTTTTTGTTTGGATTGTTTATAATGCGACCGCGCCTCCGCACGGTCTTCCTCGGCGCTGTTTCTGTCGCTTCGCGCCAGAGCGCCTGCGGTCGGGCGGTCGCCCTTGCGGCCCCTTGGGCCGTTAGTGCGGTTCCACGGGGGAGAGCTGGTTAGGGCGCATAGCGACCGCAAGGCCGACCGACCGCCGCGCCTTATGGCGCGCAAGCCAAGCAGCGCGGACGCGCTGCGCCCGGCGCTTGAGGGCGAAACAAATTAACCTCTTTCCGCCGCCACCACGAAGTCCGCACACCGCTCTCCGATCATGATGCTCGGCGCGTTGGTGTTGCCGCTGACCAGCTTCGGCATCACGCTCGCGTCCGCCACCCACAGGCCTTCGATCCCGTTGAGCTTCAGCGTGGGATCGACCACTGCATCGGCGTCCGAACCCATGCGGCAGGTGCCGACCGGGTGATAGACCGTGTCGGCGCGGTTGCGGATCATGTCGTCCAGTGCTGCGTCGTCATTCAGATCGACGGGGTGACGGTCGGTCGGGCCATAGGCCTGCAACGGCGGCGCTTCGGCGATCCGGTGCGACAGGCGCACGCCTGCGCGCAGGCAGGCCATGTCGCGCTCGTCATCGAGGAAGTTGGGATTGATCAGCGGCGCAGCGGCAGCATTGGGCGAGCCCAGTCGCACCGTCCCGCGGCTTTCGGGGCGCAGCACGCAGGCGTGAAGCGAAAAGCCGTGCGCCTTGATCTTCTCGCGACCGTGATCTTCCAGCACCGCAGGGACGAAGTGCCACTGCACGTCGGGTGCGGGCGAATCGGGCAGCACCGTCCAGAACCCGCCCGCTTCGGCATAGGGGGTGGTCATCACGCCGCTCCGCTTGCGGCGATGTTCGATCATGGCCCCGACCATCCGCAGGCTTCCCTTCAGCGAACTGCCGATCGGAACGTCGCTGGACGTCTCCCAGCCGGAGACATAGTCGATATGGTCCTGCAGGTCGCTGCCGACCGCAGGCCGGTCGATCACCACGTCGATCCCGTGCTCCTTGAGGTGCGCCGCCGGGCCGATCCCGGACAGCATCAGGATCTGCGGGGTGTTGAAGGTTCCGGCGGACAGCACGACGCCGCGCCGGGCGAACAAGGTCTCCACCTTACCCTTGCGCCGCACCTTCACGCCTGTGACCCGGCCATCCTCGATCACCAGCTTTTCGACCAAAGTGTCGGTTCGCACCGTGACATTGCCCTGATCGCGGATCGGCTCGACATAGGCGCGCGCCGCAGACCAGCGTTCGCCATTGCGCTGGGTGACCTGATAGATGCCGAAGCCGTCCTGCCGATCGCCGTTGAAATCGCGCGTGGTGCGCAGTTGCAGCGCGGCGGCGGCTTCGACGAAGGCATGGCTGGCGGGATTGACGGCGGTCTGATCCGAAACGAACAGCGGGCCGCTCGCGCCGTGGTACTCATCCGCGCCGCGCTCGTTCGCTTCGGCGCGCTTGAAGTAGGGGAGTACGTCGTCGTAGCTCCAGCCGGTGCAGCCTTCCGCGGCCCAATTGTCGTAATCCCAGCGGTTGCCGCGGATATAGACCATAGCGTTGATCGCCGAGGAGCCACCAAGCCCGCGTCCGCGCGGCTGGTATCCGGTGCGTCCGTTCAGCCCCTTCTGCGGCACGGTGTCGTATCGGTAGTTCGATTTTTCCGGGATGAAGGGCATGAAGCCCGGCGTCTTGATCCAGACATTATTATTATGACCGCCGGCCTCGATCAGGCAGACGCGGCGCGTACCGTCGACAGCCAGACGGCCCGCAACGGCGCTGCCCGCACTGCCACCGCCGATGACGATGTAGTCGAAGCTTTCCATGTTCTCTCCCTTTTGGGGGGAGACTAGGCAGCTTCGGTTGCCTCTGCAATCGCGTTTCGAGACGCAACTGATGTTGCGGAGGGTGCATCATCCCCGCGGGTCCGAGCCTGCCAGCGTGCGCGGATCATGTCGGATGTCTCGCGGCTGCCGTCATGGGTCCAGCCGGGTTCGCGCAGCAGATAGCTCAGCTTGTGCCGCCACGGAGCACGCCAGATGTCCGCGATCATCCCGATCCATTCGTGGAACACCGCCCACAGCAGGTTGAAGCTGCCGAGCTGCTTCACGATGCCGTACCGGATCGCTTCGTCATCGCGCTCCGGCTCGAAGGTGCCGAACATCCGGTCCCAGATGATGAACACGCCCGCGTAATTTCGATCGAGATAGCGCGGGTTGGTGGCGTGGTGGACGCGGTGGTGCGACGGCGTGTTCATCACCGCCTCGAACCAGCGCGGCATGCGCCTGATCGCCTCGGTATGGATCCAGAACTGGTAGATGAGGTTGAACCCGCCACAGATCGCGATCATTGCCGGGTGAAAGCCGAGCAGCACCAGCGGCACCGCAAACAGGAAGCCGAAGGTGAACATGCCGGTCCACGTTTGCCGCAGCGCGGTCGACAGATTGTAGTTCTGCGAGGAATGGTGGTTCACATGGCTCGCCCACATCCACCGCACGCGGTGCCCGGCGCGGTGGACCCAGTAATATTTGAGGTCGTCGAGCACGAAGCACACCGGCCATGCCCACCACACGGCCCACCATTCGGGGCCGAAATCAAAGACCCGGTATTCGTAGGCGGCCAAAAACGCCGCGACCGCGAAACCGCCCAGCAACGCGCCTGCGACGGTCGAACCCAATCCGAAGGCGAGGCTGACGAGGGTATCCTTCGGCTCGTACGCTTCGGGCGCACGCAATTTGGCCCAGAGCATCTCGGCCAGAACCGCGACCACGAACAGCGGCACGGCATATTGGGTGGGGTTGAAATCAGGCATCGCCGGGCGATCCTAGCCGATTGATCGCGTCGGCCCAAGCGGCAGGATCGGGGATGGTCAGGAACACCCGGCCGAACCGCGCTTCCCCGCAATCGACGATGATGTTGAGGTCGCCCGATTCGCCCGATTCGCCCGTGAGCGTTGCGCGAGCGTGCGCTGTCAGTACGCGTCCGGCGAAGCGATTGCCGTGCGACTTGATCAGCATGATCCGGCCCCCGCCGTCGCGTGCCAGTGCGCCCGCGCCCTTCTCGTCGCAGGCAATGTCCACGGGAGTGAAGCCGTCGTCGACCTCGCCTGCGATTGCCCGGACTGCGTCAGCATGGTTGAGGGGCGCGCGCGGCCCGAGTCGCATCCACCACGCAAGACCCGCCAGCGCGACAATCGCGACCAGCGATCCGGCGGTTTGCAGCAAGAGCGGGGATGCCTCCACCCCGCCGCCTCAATGCGCGGCGAGCATGTCGATCAGCGCGCGAATCGGGCTGATATCGTAGCCCGCGCGGGCTGCGATGCGGGTGATTTCTTCGGGATCGCTGCCTTCCTTGGCCTCGGCTAGCGCCCACAGAAAGGTCGACCGGGTGCCAGAACGGCAATAGGCGAGAATCGGGCCCTCGGCCTGATCGAGCGCGGCGATCATCGCATCGACCTGCGGTTCGCTGAAGCCCGAATGGCCGATCGGAATCTCGACGTAATTGAGCCCCGCAGCCGCGGCGGCAGCAGCGATCTCGGCCCCTTGCGGCGCATCGGGGTCTTCCCCGTCGGGCCGATTATTGACGATCATCGTGATGCCCGAGGCCGCTGCCTCTGCGATATCGCCGACGGCAAGTTGCGGGCTGACCAGCACATTTTCGGTAAGTTTGCGAAATCCGCTCATGGTTCAATCCTGCCGTCGGGAGCCTTGATCCGCCGCCTCATGCCCAACCATGAAGGTTCGCACAAGCACCTGTGTCCACCTGTTGTGCAGCGCTGCGTCGCGGCCCGACTCCGGTTCCGGTAAAATCGTTCGCAAAGCAACTCGTTGTGCGCTATGGTCCGCCCGTAAATGTGCTCCGATCCATCGAGCTCGGGGTCACTGTGTCCGGTACGGCTCGCTGTCCACGTCATCGGCACACTGGAGGACGGGCAGCGTGGCAAGGTACGTTTCGAAATATGGGTTACGATAGGGGACGCCGGCGCGGACGCGACAAGCGCGACGGTTTCGGCGAAGAAGGCTTCGATCCGTTTGGCGGCGGGAATGACGGCTTCTCGCCTCCGCGCGAATTTGGCGGCGGCGGTGACCGGTTCGGCGGCGGCGGAGGCGGCGGCGATCGCTTCGGCGGCGGTGGCGGTGATCGCTTCGGCGGCGGCGGCCCACGTGGCGGTCCAGGCGGCGGTCCGCGCGGTCCGGGTGGCCCAGGCGGCGGTGCAGGCGCAGGCGGCTTCAGCCGCATGCCGGCCCAGGTCGTCGGCACCGGCAAGGGCATCGTGAAGTTCTTCAACAGCCAGAAGGGCTTCGGCTTCATCCAGCAGGAAGGTGGAGGCGAAGATGTCTTCGTCCATATCAGTGCGGTCGAGCGGGCCGGGCTGGAAAGCCTTGCCGAAGGGCAGGAGCTGCAGTTCAACCTGATCGATCGCGGCGGCAAGGTGTCGGCGCAGGATCTCCAGATCGTCGGCGATGTGATTGCAGCCCCGCAGAAGCCTGCGGCGCCGCAACGCGAACTCACCGGAGAACGCGTTACGGGGACGGTCAAGTTCTTCAACGCGATGAAGGGCTTCGGCTTTCTCGTGCGTGACGACGGACAGCCCGATGCTTTCGTGCACATCAGCGCGGTCGAGCGTTCCGGCCTTTCCGCCATCAACGAAGGCGAACGGTTCGAATTCGATCTCGAGGTCGACCGGCGCGGCAAGCACTCGGCGGTCAACCTCGTGCCGATTGAAGCCTGACGGCTTCTTTCCGGCCCGTACGCCATTTGACGCGCGCAGGTCGGAGGATTATTGAATTGCAGGTGGCGGCTCTGGTTAGGGCCGCCATTTGCGTTTTGTCCTACCCGCTCACCAATTCAGGGAAATACCGATGTCGATCACCCCGCTCATGCCCGTCTATCCGCGTTGCGGCGTGCGACCGGTACGCGGCGAGCACTGCCACCTGATTGACGAGGACGGGACCCGCTATCTCGATTTCGCCAGCGGCATTGCAGTCAATCTGCTTGGTCACTCGCACGAAGGCCTGATCGGGGCGATCCAGCAACAGGCCGCAACGCTGATGCATGTGTCGAACCTCTACGGCAGTCCGCAGGGCGAACGCCTCGCACAGATTTTGGTCGAAACTACCTTCGGCGACACTGTGTTCTTCACCAATTCCGGTGCCGAGGCGGTCGAGGCGGCGATCAAGACCGCGCGCGCCTATCATCAGAACGCAGGAGAGCATGGAGACGCCAGCCGGTTCGAGATCATCACCTTTCATAACGCCTTCCATGGCCGCACGATGGCGACCATCAGCGCATCGAACCAGGCCAAGATGCACCACGGCTTTTCGCCGCTGCTTGAGGGGTTCAAATATGCCCCCTTCGACGATCTCGAAGCCGTCAAGGCGCTGATCGGGCCGCATACCGCCGGGATCATGGTCGAGCCGATCCAGGGCGAGGGCGGTATTCGTCCGGCATCGCAGGAATTCATGCAGGGCCTGCGCGCGCTTGCCGACGAGCATGATCTCATGCTGATCCTCGACGAAGTGCAATGCGGCGTCGCGCGCACCGGAACGCTGTACGCCTATGAGCAATACGGGATCGAGCCCGATATCCTCGCGACCGCCAAGGGCATCGGCGGCGGGTTTCCGCTCGGCGCCTGCATCGCCACCGAAAAGGCCGCGCGCGGTATGACCTTCGGCACCCACGGATCGACCTATGGCGGCAATCCGCTGGCGATGGCAGCGGGAACCGCGGTGATGGAGGCGGTTGCCAACGAGCCATTCCTCGCCTCCGTCCGCGAAAAGGGCGAGCGGCTGCGCTCACGGCTCGAACAGTTCATCGGAAATTATCCCGAGCTGTTCGAACTGGTGCGCGGCAAGGGGCTGATGCTCGGTCTCAAGATGAAGGTGGAGAGCCGCCCGTTCTTCGTTCATCTGCGCGATCACCATCAGCTGCTGACAGTGGCGGCGGGTGACAATACCATCCGCATCATCCCGCCGCTGGTGATCGGCGATGCCGAGATCGACGAATTTTTCGACAAGCTTTCGGCCGGTGCCGCCAGCTTCAAGGTGCCTGAACCGGCATGACCGACGCTGGGGGGCAGTATCGGCATTTTCTCGACCTCGGCGATGCGGGGGCTGATGACGTCGCAGCGATGATCAACGACGCGATCGATCGAAAGGCCGCCCGCGCCGCTTTGCCCAAGGGCACGCCCGATGCTGATGCGCCGCTGGCGGGCCGCGTGCTTGCGCTTGTGTTCGAGAAAAACTCGACCCGCACCCGGGTCAGCTTCGATATGGCGATGCGCCAGCTGGGCGGCAGCGTGCTGTTTCTCGATACTACCTCAAGCCAGCTTGGGCGGGGCGAAACCATCGCTGACACTGCGCGTGTACTCAGCCGGATGGTCGACGGCATTATGCTGCGCACCGATGACCACGCGAAAATCGAGGAAATGGCACGGCACGCCGCCGTGCCGGTGATCAACGGCCTCACCGATCGTTCGCACCCCTGCCAGATTGTCGCCGATCTGCTAACCGTGATCGAGCATGGCAAGTCGCTTCCCGGGCTCGAAGTCGCGTGGTTTGGCGACGGCAACAACGTCCTGCATTCGATCCTCGAAGCGGCCGGGCTGTTCAAGTTCAACGTGCGGGTGGCGACACCGGCTGGTTACCAGCCCGACCCAGCATTCGTCGCCGCCGCGCGCGCCGAAGGGGTTGCCGTGTCGTTGACGCAGGACGCTGCGGCAGCAGCGCGAGGGGCAGATGTGCTCGTGACCGACACATGGATTTCGATGGGGCAGGCCGACGCGGAGGAAAAGCGCGCGGCAATGGCACCCTATCGGGTCGATGCTGCGCTGATGGCACAGGCGAAGGCGGATGCACTGTTCCTGCACTGCCTGCCCGCTCATGTCGGGGAGGAAGTCAGCGAGGATGTGTTCGAAGGCACGCAATCGGTGGTGTTCGACGAAGCCGAGAACCGCATCCACGCCCAGAAAGCGGTACTTTTGTGGTGCTTCGGACTGCTCGGCACCTGATCGCCGAGGGTGAGGGTCTTCCGTCGGCGGTGATCCGTCCCCATATGGCGGCGCATGACTGACACTGACGAGATATTTTCCGACAAGCTCATGGGCTTCACGCTTCCGGGCCGCAACGCGCGTGGTCGCCTTGTGCGGCTCGAAGGCGTGCTCGAGGACGTGTTGTCGGCGCATGATTACCCCCCGCCGATCACGCACCTGCTGGGCGAGGCGCTGGTGCTGGGTGCATTGATCGGTGGCTTGCTGAAGGGCGAAACCGCGCAGATGACGATGCAGGCCCAGACTAAAGGCGGGATCGTCAACCTGCTGGTGTGTGATTATCGCGCAGGCGCGGTTCGGGGGTATGCCGACTTCGACGCCGACCGGCTAGGCAGCCTTGGGGCCAACCCCTCGCTCGGCGCATTGTTCGGCGAAGGCTTTCTCGCAATTACCTTCGAGACTGAAGGGCGCCAGCGCTATCAGGGGATCGTCCCGCTGGAAGGCAGCAGCCTGGCCGAAGCGTGCGAGCTCTATTTCAGCCAGTCGGAGCAGATCCCCACACTGATCCGGGTGGCCAGCCGCGCCGGTGCAAGCGGCAGGACGGCCGCCGGGCTGCTGTTGCAGCATCTTGCCGATGGCGAGGAAGGGCGCGAGCGCCTGCATGTCCGTATGGATCACCCCGATTGGGAGCATGTGGCGATCATGGCCGGTTCGCTCAGCCATGACGAACTGCTCGATCCCGCACTCTCGCTCGAAGCCATCGCGTGGCGCCTTTTTCATGAAGAGGAAGAGGTGCGGGTGCTGCCCGGCGACAGATTGTCGCGCGGCTGTCGGTGCAGTGCCGAACACTACGCCACGATCATCGCCCGTTTTCCACCCGCCGAACAAGATGCGATGCGAAACGAGGATGGCGTGGTGGTGGTCGATTGCGCCTTTTGTTCGCGCCTGTTCGAATTGACAGTCTAGCGGTTCGTCGAAAACATTATGCAACAGGCGCGCAGATCGCCAATTCATACAAGCCATTCAGGCAATAAAAGGGCATGACTGCGGCCATGAAGCAGAATTCCAAAAAGCGTTTGCAGGCGATTGGCTGTGGCGGACTAATTATCTCCGCGCTTGCTGGACTGGCAGTGCCGGCACTTGCGCAGGGGAAGGGGCTGTCCATGCTCGGGACGCTGACCAAAGGCGAGTGGACCGTTAAGCACCGCGACGGTTCGCCTGACCGCAAGATCTGCGTGCGCGCTGGATACGAATTGATCCAGTTGAAGCACGTGGAGGGCGGATGCAGCCGATTCGTGGTGGAAGATGGCGCCGCCAAGGTCACGGTACAATATACGTGTCCCGGCAACGGCTATGGGCGCACCAGCATTCGCCGTGAAACCGCGGGTCTGGTGCAATTGGAAACCCAAGGCATTCACAAGGGGCTGCCGTTTCAGTTCGTCGCGGAAGCACGGCGCACCGGCAGTTGCTGAGCCGGGCCGATTGCCTTTAGACGCTGGCGTGATAGGGCCACAACATGAGTGCCTCGGAACCCGCTTCTTCGTCGCAATTGGCTGTTGTCCTGCTATCCGGCGGTCTGGATTCGATGGTCACCGCGGCGCTGGCCAAGGAGCAGGGGTTTGCCGTCCACGCGTTGAGTGTGGACTATGGACAGCGGCACCGGCTCGAGCTTGGATCCGCAAGGAGGATCGCGGAGCGTCTCGGGATTGCGCGCCACACAGAAATCGCGCTGGATTTGCGGGCCTTCGGGGGGTCAGCGCTGACGGACGCCATCGATGTGCCCAAAAGCGGGGTGGGCGCCGATATTCCAGTAACTTATGTCCCGGCACGCAATCTTGTATTCCTTGCCCTGACCACCGCCTGCGCAGAGGCAGCGGGCGCCCGCGATGTTTTCATCGGGGTCAATGCGCTCGACTACTCCGGCTATCCCGATTGCCGCCCTGAGTTCATCTCGAGTTTCGCAGAAACGGCTCGGCTTGGCACCAAGGCTGGAGTGGAAGGCGCCCCCTTTACAATCCATGCCCCGCTGCAGCACCTGAACAAAGCCGACATCGCTCGCGAATGCTACAGGTTGGGGCTGGACCCGGCATGGAGCTGGTCATGCTATGACCCGACGCCGGAGGGGCAGGCTTGCGGCCTTTGCGATTCGTGCCGCTTGCGCAGAAAGGGTTTTGCTGAAGCGGGGATTGTCGATAGCACCGCATATCGCGCATAGGCTGGATAACGGCGAGCGCAAAAACTGACACACGGGACAGAGGATCATTTCTTGAGTGAGGAAGCAGGCGCGGCCCGGAGCCGCGAGAACGATCCTGTGCCGGCATATAGCTGGTACGCTCTTGGGGTTCTGGTGCTGGTCTATGTCCTGAATTTCATCGACCGCCAGATCCTTTCGATCCTGGCCAACGACATCAAGGCCGATCTCGGGGTCGATGATGCCTTTCTGGGCTTCCTGTACGGCACGGCATTTGCGATCTTCTATGCATTGTTCGGAATTCCGCTTGGCCGGTTGGCGGACAGTTGGAAACGGGTGCGGCTGATGACTTTGGGGCTTGCCCTATGGTCAGCGATGACCGCCTTTTCCGGATTCGCGCGTGACGCGGCGACGCTTTCGGTGGCGCGGGTCGGAGTCGGGGTGGGTGAAGCAACCGCCAGTCCGTCAGCCTATTCGCTGATCTCCGACTGGTTCCCGGCGCGGCTGCGCGCAACTGCGCTCGCGATCTACAGCTCCGGCCTTTACATCGGCGGCGGCGTGTCGCTGGCGATCGGCGGCGTTATAGTAGACGGCTGGAACAAGGCCTTTCCTGATGGCGACCCAGTTCTCGGCTTGGCCGGGTGGCAAGCGGCATTTATTGCTGTGGGTTTGCCGGGACTGTTGCTTGCCGTGTGGGTGGCAACTTTGCGCGAACCGGTTCGCGGGGCGATTGATGGGATCACAACGCCAGAAGATCCGGAACCCTTTCGTGGCTTTGTTCGGGAACTCTACACGATCATTCCCGGGTTCACCTTCTTTGGTGCTGCAGAGCGCGGCTGGAAGAGCCTGATGGTGAATATTGCGGTGCTGTTGGCAGCTCTGATTGGCGCGCACCTGCTGACGATTACCCTCGGTTCGGGCGAAGGCGTTATTCTCAGGGAATTTGGCAAGCTGATGGGAGCCGAACTGCCGCCGATCACCGATCAGTGGCTACTTCTCGCCATCGGCTATTATGCGGTATTCTGCTGGGTGGCGGCGTTGCGTGTCCGCGACTATCCGACATTCGCACTGACTTGGGCTTCGCCAGCGTTCATGTGCACGATACTCGGCTATGGGACCGTCGCGTTCATGGCGTATTCCGCGTCCTATTGGGGGGCGCCTTACGCAGAGCGGACATTCGCCGGAATCTCGAAGTCGGAACTCGGCTTCTTTCTAGGCGGCGGCGGTGCGGCCGGCGGCTTTCTCGGAGTTGTTCTGGGCGGCCGTATGGC
Organism: Erythrobacter sp. NFXS35; assembly: GCF_040148725.1. Taxonomy (NCBI): domain Bacteria; kingdom Pseudomonadati; phylum Pseudomonadota; class Alphaproteobacteria; order Sphingomonadales; family Erythrobacteraceae; genus Erythrobacter; species Erythrobacter sp. NFXS35. The sequence goes on from NZ_JAGDEB010000002.1 coordinate 590,484, forward strand.
CGACATATTATTGCTCCGCACGCCTTCGGGCAGGGTTTGGGTGATTCTGTTCGGGCTGCTGAGCCCGATCCCTTTTGCTGTAATCCAGTACACCACAGATAGCTGGACATTATTCATAGTGCTCAACGCCGTCGTCAGCGCGCTTGCTGCTTCCGCGCTGGGCGCTGCCGCCGCAACCAGCCAGTCACTTGTTCTTCCCAGGATGCGTGGGACGGCGACCGCGACATTCTTTCTTGCGACAACTCTCGTGGGCCTTGCGCTCGGGCCGTATCTGGCGGGCTATGTCTCGGCGACGAGTGGTGACGACCTGTCCAAGGGTGTGATTTCCACCCTCTGGATCGCGCCTATTGGCCTCGCGTTGCTTATCGCAGCGATCCGATTGGTCCCGCGTGCGAACGCCACGATTGCCGATCGAGCAAAGGCAGCAGGCGAGGGGATCGCCTAATAGCTTCGTTCGCGTTCGCTGTGACGCTTGAAGGCTCGGCCGTTTGCGTCCGCTGACTGATGATGATCCCCGAATTCATTTTCAGTAGGCTGGTTGTGCATTGCGAGCCGGTGGTATCGCAGGTGCTAGGCTTCCATGATTTGTCGGACACACCTGCCGGGCTTCTCACCCCTTGGCAGCAAATTGATCTGACAAAAAAAGGGGCCGGATTTCTCCGGCCCCTTTTCTGATGTTTGCCTGAGGCAGTGACTTACATGCCCGAGCCAGGGCCGTAGGTCACTTCGACGCGGCGGTTCTGCGCTTCGCGAACACCATCAGCAGTCGGAACGCGCGGCTGAGATTCGCCAAACGCTTCGCTGGTGATACGGCCATCGGGCACGCCGCGACCGCTGAGGTAGCTGCGAACCGATGCGTTACGACGCTCGGCAAGCCCCATGTTGTACTTCACCGAACCAGCGCGGTCAGTGTGACCAGCCAGCATCACGCTTGCAGTGCCGCAGTTTGCATAAGCGGTGACCGCATTATTGAGGATGGTCGCCGCTTCGGCAGTGATGTCCGACTTATCGAAGTCGAAGAACACAATGTACGGACCCGTGTTGCACGGCGCAGGTGGCGGCGGCGGGGGGGGGGGCGGGGGCGGCGGTGCTTCTTCGCCACCGAAGTTATACGTGATCGAACCCAGCAGCGAGTGTGTGGTCAATTTGGTTTCAAGGTCACGGCCAAGCGGGTCAACCAGATTGATGCCGGGAGCGTTGAAATAACGATACTTGAGGCCAACGTCCCAGGAGTCGCTGAGAGGTGCGCGGATACCCGCAAGCACCTGCCACGCAAACCCGGTATCGGAGTCGTCCCAGACACCCGCACCATTCGCGTTCACGCGGCCATCCATGTCGACACGAGCAACACCGACACCGCCGCCGGCAAACGCCTGCAGCCCATCGTCGTCACCGAAATCGAAGAGGCCGTTGAGCATGAAGCTAAGAGCGTTGACTTCGCCAAGTGCGTCGCGGGGACCTGAGAAGGTGTTGCCGCCCGTGTCGAGCGCGAGGCCTTGCGTCCCGGCGGTAACACTTTCAAGATCGGCTGCGCGGTAGCTTGCTTCCGTTTCGAGACGGAACGCACCAAAATCGTAGCCGACTGCCGCACCAAAATCGTAATCGGTGTCGTAATCGGCGGATGAATCTCCATCAACGCCATTGACGTCCAGAGTCTGGTCTTCGACAACCATGACGCCGCCGTCGCCCTGAATGTACCACTGGCCCTCACGGGCGAGGGCGGGCGAGGTCAGCGCGGTCGAAGCCATCGCCATTCCTATGACGAATTTGCGCATTCTAAAATTCCCCTTTGTTATCGACTTGAGGCACCGGAGGTCTCTATCTTTTCCCCATTAAAGAGGCAAGCAGTCAATAGATGGCTGGTGTTGCAAGAATGCCTCTATAGCGAGTTTGTGAAGAAAAATACAACACAGTGTCTCGCGCCGGGCGCTTCAAGGGATCCCGGTGGGAAGGACGCCGATCGCCTGCATACTTTCGATAAGTTGCAAAAGGACGGCGCGGGCCTCTGCGTCAATGATAGAGCCCCCTTCGGGCACATCCGGCACATTGGCTGCCTGCCAGCCTGAACGGAAGCACAACCATTGGCTGGCGGCCCGGTCGAACAGCAGCGCTCCCTCCGTAGGGGCAATGAAGTGCCAGGATCCGCCGATGCTGATGGCCAAGTGATCGGAATGAAGGTGCCATGCACCTTCGGCGGGCGCGTTGATCCTGTAGCAATCACCATCCGACACGCTTGCCGGGGGCTCGTTCAACGAGGCGGCGACCGCACGTTGTGAATGCGCGTCCAAGATGGAAAAGGCCTGATTTACAAAAAATTCCTTCTGTGCTTGGCCGGCAGGCATGGCTGTGTTGAGGGCCGCGCAGAGAATCCGGCTCTGCAGCCGAGAACAACTGTGCCTGCGCTCCGCTAGCGAACCGGATTCGGTGTAATGATGGTTCGAAGTGGGGGCGTTCATCCGGCGGGTAGATTGCCATCAGCCCGCTTTCGCCTTCGACCATTACCGAGCGAGCCTCGGCCAAGGAGGACGAAACCAGCGCGATCCGTGCCGCGGGGTGGCAATCGGCGACCATGCGGACCCATTCGGCCCCCGTCCGGGTTTTGCCGAACCCGCGTCCCGCCATGATCATCCAGATGCGCCATTCACCGGTCGGAGCCAGCTGTTCGGGACGGGCGAATACCGGCCATTGAAATCGGAACTGGTTCTTTTCGCGCTGGCTGAGGTGATGGACGAGCCGCTTGCGGGCTTCTGGTGGTGCTGTGCTGTACCATGCGAGCGGTTCGATCATCAGGCTTACTGTTCTCCCGCTCTGGCTTTGCTCATGCGGTGCCGGATTTCCTCGATCTTGCGGTCGATTGAAGCGCGTACTTCGGCGGCGCTGACGTCACGTTCGCGGCTTTGACCGGCAGTAGCGGAGTCGCGATGCGCGGAGAGCAAGCGGATGGCGTTGGCGAAATCGAATTTCTCGTTGTCGGTGGTTTTGAAGTTGCCCTCGCGCAGGCGGCGCAGGACTTCCATTTCCAGGTGGGAATAGCCTTCGGACAGCGCTGCCTGCCATTGCCGGGCAAAATCGGGCTGCGCGCGGCGGAGGCGATAGACGCGGCTGACGTCGACCCCGGCGTGTTCGGCCGAACGGGTGACGTTGGAGCTTTCGGCCAGGTGATCCAGAAACCGAGTGCGCCAGTTGCGATCTCTCGCGGCACCGGACCGGTTGGGGGCATTGTTTTGCGCAGGGTCACGCTTCGCCATTGGCAATACTCCATGCGAAGACAACAAAAAGGCGGCACTTCCGGTGGGAAGGCCGCCCTGCTGGCGAATCGCTATTTCTCGACTATGCCTATCTCTAGGCGATGCTGTCTTTTACAAACCCACGGCTAAGGCTTTGCTTTGGCGCGATTTGTCAACCCCCTAGCAGCCAAGCGCCTAAGCTAATGGCGATGAACGCAAATCCGAACAGCCACGCGATCAGCAGCGCACCAGCTTCGAGTTCTGTTGCAGATGGGCGGCGCATGGCGGGGCTTAACCGTATTGGTGAGGGGGAATAGCCACGCAAAGATCAGAGCTTACCTCGCTGCTCCCACAGATAGGCCTTCACCTCTTCCCTTTGGAACTCCAAGTGCTGAATGGTGGGCCTCATCATCATTCGATCCACTAACGCATCAAAGTGGTCGTGTTGCCCCCGCTCCCAGCGATAAGTGATGAACTCTAGATTTTCCCAAACTCGAATGTTGTTATCGTCAGTTCGGACTTCCTCAACGTACGGAAGGAACTTGAGATATGTGCGTGTCAGCCTTCCTCGCTCCATGCGCCTCATCAACTCTTCATCAACGTCTCCGCATATGACAGCGGAGGCGAGAACCTCATAATAGTTCAGAAGAAACTCGATTTTAGCGCAATCCCTAGCGTGGGCCTTGACGGCCAGAGATGGTATCCTGCCCTTTTTGATCAGAGCAACTGCGTGATTCACGCAATCCTCCAATTCCGCCCAGCCGTTAAGGCGGTCAATCACCTGAAAAGTGTGTTGTTTTCTGAGCAACTTTCTCTGTTGTCTGGACGTGTAGAAAATTCCTGCAATCGCCATTATCGCGGCTGCGATTATTGATAACCCCTCGTCCACACAGCCCCCAACGAAAAAGGCCCCCGAGTCGGGGGCCTTATCTCAGATTTTTGATCTTGCTTCTCTCATCGGGCTACTCCCTCTGCATGGAGCCTATCTAACCTCTCCATATGTGCCACGCAAGTCCTAAGAGTTTCTTGCTGTACCTAGCCTGTCTCACCCTTGGGCTTCGCGACCAGCTTACCCAAGCGCTCCTTGAAGCGCTGCTCGTCGTCGTCGCACTCAAGTTCGCGCGCGGCATCCTTGAACTTATCGATCTGGGGCTTTTCGGGCTTGTCCATTGTCACTCCTTAGCAGAGCTTAGAGTTCGCGCCCAGTCGCGCAGCGCGTCAGAGTAAAGCAATAAAGCGCTCTCACGGTCGTCGGCGATTACCCCGATTTGCAGACGGTCTTCGCGGTTCGACCGCGCCAACCACCCCCCACAGATACGCTGGATCAATCGAGGCTCTTGTTGAAAAGTTTTCATCGCGCTTCACTCCAGTTTGGGTACTGACAGCGATTAGAAATAAATTTCGCATATATGTCAAATGGATAAGCCTTGTAACCGCGCCCCTAGTGTGGACGGTGTACATCGTGAACAAACTGTTGCGTTTGTCCGTCCAAAGAGTATTATGCCGCAGCAACTTAGAGGCAACGGAGCGATTCTATGCCAGTCACAACAGACCAACCAGCGCCATATGCGCCCGCTTCTGCGGTCCTGGACTTGATTGACCGGCACCGTAGCCGTGGTTTGCCCCCAGTTATCGATGCTGATGTTCTGGCGCGGGCTGGTGTGTCCGACAGCCTTATCCCGCGCACTCTCCAGAGCATGAAGGTGCTTGATCTACTTACAGAAGATGGTCGGCCAAGTGAGGTCTTTGAGGGCATCCGTCTGGCTCCCACCCACGAGTACGAGCAGCGTCTAGCCCAATGGCTCAACGCGGCGTATGCTGACGCGCTCACTTATGTGGATCCGGCAACGGATGATGAGGTCGCAATCCGCGACGCATTCCGGAAGTACATTCCGACAGGCCAGCAAGGCCGAATGGTCACCTTGTTCATGGGACTGTTCACAGCCGCTGGCGTTATGCCCCAGCGTCAGAAGTCACAGGTACCAGCAAAGCCTAAGAACGCCACCCCGCGCCTCGGGGCTATCAAAGCCCGCGCGCCTTCGCCTACTCCCCCTACGAAGAACCCGCCGATGGTGACGAATCCCAGCGGCGTTGGGCAAGCTAGCGGGCTTCCCGCAGCCCTTGCGGGGCTTTTGGCTACCCTTCCACCTGAGGGCGGGTCTTGGCCGCAAGAGCGCCGCGACAAGTTCTTGAACACCTTCGCGGTGGTTTTGGACTACACCTACCCCGTTGGGAATCCCCCTGCGGAAAAGGATACGGCGGACAGTCAATGACCATCCGCCGCCAATTTCCCGTGCTGCACGTCGACCTCGCCAAAGGATCGTGCGGCGCACCACCCGAACGAAAAGGAGGGCATTATGGTCTGGCAAGCCATCCATAGGAGATAAGTTTCGGCCTTTGGCCGTTCCAATCCCTGCCCCCTTCCAGAAGGGGTAAGAGCAACGGCGCGCTTCCAATCCAACCGGCGGCGCGCCGTTGTGCGTCCATAGCACGCTCTATCTGAAAATGGAATCACTAGCCTTCGCCCCTTCCATCGCCCGCGCCGCTTGGGTGCGAAACCGGGAAGCCAAAGCTGGTACTCTCGCTTAGGCGTTTGCGTCAGGCCTTGCGTAGGTGAGGCGCTCGCCGCTGATGCCCTGCACCGCGTTCACGGCGCGCTGGCGGTCGTCAACACCGTTGGCGATACGGTTGTTGTAGCGGAACTCAAACTCCGCAAGGTAGCGGTGCAGGTGATGCTCGGCGCAATGCTGGTACACGCCGCGCATACCGCGCTTGAAGATCGAGAACGCGCCTTCAACGGTGTTGGTGTGGATGGTGCGGTCGTTCAGATCGACGTAGTTGAAAGCAGCGTGGACGGTGGTGCCATGCTCGGCAAACTCTTTGCCGATGCGGCTGTACATGCGGGCTTCGTCGGTCATGAAACGTGCTTCGCGGCTGATGTTGGCGCGCACGATAGGATGAATGTCCACGGCGCGGGCATTGTCGATATGGAACCAACGGCTCTGGCCGCTGTCACGGTCAACAAGTGCGAGAACGGCCATCTTGTGACCAGTGCCCTTCTGCATGGCGCGGCCCTTCTTGAAGCCGATGTAGGTTTCATCAACTTCAACCGCGCCGCCGTTGCCGCCGAACGGGGTTGCCAGATCGCCCGAACGCATAGCTTCTCGGATACGATGCGCAAGGAACCAAGCGCTCTTGTACTGCACTTCGAGAACGCGGCTAAGCTGGTGGGCGCTGATGCCCTTCTTGCTGGAAACGATCAGGTGAACGGCCTGCAACATCTTGGTGAGGGGAAGGCGCGCATGTTCAAACACGGTGCCAACCTTGGCGGTGAACTGCTTGCGGCACTCGCCACACTTCTTGAGGCCGTGGCGAACCTTGCCCTCGGGGTTCTTCGCGCTGGCCTTCGAGCGAACGCCTGACAGGTCGTACACGCGACCACCAACCACGCCGCAATGCGGGCAAACAACTCCGTCCGCCCACACGATGCTTTCAAGGTACTCGAAAGCCTTGGCTTCGTCGTGGAAGTGGGGGGATGAAAGTACCGACATGGTTCAACGCTCCTTGCCCCATTCTTTTAGGGCAAGCCGCTGGGTTTGTAAAGTACATAATCGCCTATCTCTAACCAGAGAGTGTCACGATGTCAAGATAAATAACCAAATTGGTTATAAGGCCATTAGTACTTGACAGCGCGTGGGGTCAGTCGGGCCGCTGGGACACCCTGAAAAGTTCCCCATCGCGATCAAGGATGAAGAAATGATCGGTGCCCGTTCCGAGCGCGAACCCAACTGGCCCGTCAATCAGGCCGGCATCTGGTACGAAGTCCTCGCTCTTGTTTTCGAACACGTTGATGGTGTGCCGAAATCCGTCGCGCAACCGGGACTGACTGATCGAGAAGATGATACCGTTGATGTCAGCGAAGATGTAGCTGTCGCCGAGCGCCGGCAAGAAATTCCCATCGTTGAGCACGCCTGCAACAATCCCGTCGCCTTGCTTGATCCCGTCCCCGAACGGATAGACCAGCGTCGGCCCGTTCACAGCCGCTGGAGGATTGTCGCGGGTCGCCTGTGAGCCTTCGTAAAACGGCCAGCCGAAATCGAGCGGCCGCGCATTGGTCTGGAAAATCGTCAGTTCATGTTCAAGGCTTCCGCCGCGATCAGCGAGGAAAAGTAGAGCCGAACCGAACGCGAAGCCGCCCGGACGGCGAATCCCGTCGCCGATGATTTGCGGTCGGATTTGAAGGACGCTCGAGTCAGGAACGCTTGCCCCAGCGAAAGGATCAATGAAGGGAAGTTCGATGAGCTTTCCGTAAGGTGTCGAGTCATCTTGGGCATCGCTTTCCGACGGAGACCCGACGGCGATGAAGATGGAGCCGCTCTGGATCATCGAAACGGTGGTCGGCGCACTCCAGGCGGGGCCCAGATTTGTGAAACCCACCACCCCGCGGGTGGAGTTGAACGCCTGCACCATCAGGCCATCGGCAGGGCTATGGGTGACGAGATACACGCCCTCCTGAAAAACATTGCCGCTAAAGCCGTAGCTGATTGCCAGCACCTCGCCAGGGCGGCGGTTGTCGCGCACGAACGTGTCTTCGCTGATCGCGCCGGTGGCGCTGTTGTAGCGCAGCACCCGACCGCCCTTTTCGGCGACCAGTAGCGTTTCCACATTGGGCACTCTTGCAATGGCTACCGGATCTACGATGCCGGTTGCCACCCGTGTGACAAGCACGCCTTCGACATCGTTGGTGACGCTGACCCGCAGCGCGAGATCGGTGGATTCGCCGCCCGCCGTCGCCCGCAAGGTCACTTCGTAGACATTATCGAGGTTGGCGTCAGTCGGAAGGTCGTAATTGGGTGCCTGATTGAAGCGCAGGCCGCCCCCACTGTCGAGTGCCACTTTGTCGGCATCCGGGCCGCTGAACAACGCGAATGTAACCGGATCGCCCTGCGGATCGCTGGCTGTTGCCGTGTAGAAAACGCCGGTTGTGTTTTCGGCGAGGCTGACGGTTGCGGACGAAGTGAAGCTGGGCCGAGTGGGCACCGCGACAGGCGGTGAGCCGCCGCCGCTGCTGCTGCCGCTGCCGCCTTCGCCGCAACCGGGCAACGTCAGCACGGCTATGCTCGCGCACACAATGACGGCGGCCCGCCGAATGGGCGAAAAGAAAGACATGGATGCGACCCCCTTGAAAAATCAGGGGTAAGGTATCGGCATCGCAGCAGAAGGCAATCGCCTTTCGCAGTGTTTGCTCAAATTATCCCGATCGCCTTGCCTGCCCGTTCGAACATGCCGAGGATCGTCTGCACCTGTTCGGCGGAATGTTCCGCGCACAATGAACAGCGTAGCAGAGTCATCCCGGCGGGCGTGGCAGGCGGGCGGGCGAGGTTGACGTAAAGGCCTTCCTTCAGCAGCGCCTCCCACATCATAGCGCCTTTCTCCAGATCGGGCATGATTACCGCGATGATCGCGCTTTGCGGGGTGTCGGTGCCGAGGCTGAACCCGAGCGCTTTCAGCCCGCCATGCAGCGTGCGGCTGTTTTCCCAAAGATGCGCGCGCTTGTTCCCGCCGTGCATCAGCTTGCGGATCGAGGTCGCGCTGCTCGCCATCACAGCAGGCGGCAGAGCGGCCGTGAAGACGTAGGGGCGGCAGACCAGCCGCAGCACTTCGAATTTCGGATGGTTCGACACGCAGAAGCCGCCGACCGTCCCGACGCTTTTCGAGAAAGTGCCGATGATGAAATCGACATCGTCCAGCACGCCCTGTTCTTCGGCCACGCCGCGGCCATTTTCGCCGATGAAGCCCATCGAATGCGCTTCGTCGACCAGCACCGTTGCGCCGTTTTCCTTGCAGACCCGCACCATCTCTTTCAACGGAGCGACGTCGCCCATCATCGAATAGACTCCTTCGAGCACGACCAGCTTGCCCGCGCCTTCCGGCACGCGCTTCAGGCGCTTTTCCAGCGCTTCGACGTCATTGTGCTTGAACGGGACCACTTCGGCATTGCCCATCGCGCAGCCGTCCCAGATCGAGGCGTGGCTGTCGATATCGAGGATGATGTAATCACCCTTGCCCGCCAGCGTCGAAATGATGCCGAGATTGGCCTGATACCCGGTCGAAAACACCATGGCATGATCCATGGCATAGAATTCGCGCAAGGCGGTTTCCACGTCGCGGTGATCGCGGAAGGTGCCGTTCAGCACGCGGCTTCCGGTCGTCCCCGCCCCGAAATCCTGCATCGCCGTCTGACCTGCCGCGATCACGTCGGGATCGAAGGTCATACCCATGTAATTATAGGTGCCCAGCAGGATCGTATCGCGCCCGTTGCAGATCGCCTGGGTCGGCGACAGCACTTCTTCCATCACGAGGCTGAACGGATCCTCAACCCCGGCGGCGAGCAGCGCCTCGCGGGTCTGGATGATGGGGTCAAACTTGGCCAGCAGGTCAACCGTTTCGGGTGCTGATGCGGCTTCGACGGATTGAAGAATGGTCTCGCTCATGATGGCCCTCTATCAGCTATCCTGCAGCTTGTGGACTGCTGAAACGAGCTGCCCATAGGTATCGATCTCAGCCTGCTGGTTCATACTGATGATGATGTCGAATTCGTCTTCGATGGCGGCAACGAAATCCATCACTGTCAGACTGTCGAACTCCAGATCGCCTGCGAAAGTGGTGGAATCCTCGACCGCAATGCCTTTCTTGTTGAATGGCTCGATCAGGGTGCGGATGCGCTCGTCGACTTCGGCGGGGGTCATGTTGGGCGGTGCTTTCGTTGCGTCGGTTGTAGGGCGGGCATTGCCACGATAATACGTCTGCAAAGCGGCGGATGATGCAGCTTGTCAAGTTTTCGCCGCGCTGGGGCTGGGACTCAGCGCGGCATATCGGGGGGCAAGGCGTGGTACAAGCTGACCAGCAGGAACCGGCGCTGCTGCCGGGAGAGTCCCCGGCTACAGAACCACCTTCCGTCCTGTCGGCCCATACGGTGCAATTGATCCGCACGGCCCAGATCAACACGCTGACCCTTTCGCAAATGGCAGACCAGAAGGCACACATTCTGATCGGAGCCAGTTTTGTCGTGTTTTCGCTGGTCATTACCCAGACCGGCAATGGCGCGATCAACTGGTCGATGATGTGCCTTGCGGCCACGGCCTTGTTCTCGACGATCTGTGCGGTGATTGCGATCCTGCCCCGGGCTGGTCCCAAATCCATTGATGCCATGTCATACAATCATCTGTTTTTCGGACATTTTGCTTTGCTGGCCGAGGATATTTGGGCGGACGAAGTCCTGCACCGCGCGCGGCAGGACGAAAGCCTCTACCGGATGATGCTGCGCGACCTCTACCAGAACGGTGCGGTTCTTCGGCGACGCAAATACCGGTTCCTGTCCTATGCTTACCGGATATTCCTCGCCGGGCTTGGTCTGACCTTGCTGATCTATCTGCTGGAGGCAAGCGCGCATCTTGCCCGCCCGGGGGTCTAGACCGGAAGCAAATCGCGCACCGCAGTCATGAACGGGCTGATCGAAACCGGTTTCGACAGATAGCCCGCTGCGCCTGCGGCCCGGATACGTTCCTCGTCCCCCTTGGCCGCAAATGCCGTCACCGCAAGCACCGGGATCGTAGAGAGCAGGCGGTCACGCTTGGCCGCTTCGATCAGATCGACACCCGATATACCGCCGAGCTGGATGTCCATGATGATAAGATCGGGCGCCATCGCACGCGCAGTTGCCAGCATGGTGCTGCCGTCGGCCACCGGCTCGACCTCGAACCCGTTGGCCCTCAGAACGTCACAGAACAATTTCCTGTTGAGGTCATTATCCTCGACAACCATTATCCGTTTTGTCACTGCTCGCCCCGCATTCGCCCTTCTTAAGACTAACCTTGCCTGAAGGACAGGACAATCCCGCTTCGCTCGCAAGCCGAACCCGTTAACCCGCAGGCGCTGGCGCTGGCCGCGCTCGGCTGGGTCCTTGAGGACGAGGATCGCGCCGCGCGTTACCTTGATTTGACCGGCCTCGATCCCGATACTTTAAGAAGCGGGCTGGGTGATCCGATGATCCTGGGCTCGGCGCTGGAATTTCTCACCAATCACGAACCCGACCTGATCCGTGCGGCCGAGGCGCTGGCCGTCACGCCCGAGGAACTGGTTGCCGCAAAGGACGCTTTGACAACATGACCCGCCCCCTGATCATTTCCGATTGCGACGAAGTGCTGCTGCACATGGTTGCTCCGTTCAAGGACTGGCTGGAGGCGAGCCAAGGGGTAAGCTTCAACCTTGAAGGGCACAATTTTGCGGAGGCGCTGCGCTGGCAGGCAAGCGGCGAACTACTAGCCCCGTCCGATATCTGGAAAATGCTGGGCCGGTTTTTCGACACCGAGATGGACAGCCAGCTGCCGATCGCCGGCGCGGTCGAAGGGATCAACACACTTGCTGAAAAAGCCGATGTGGTGATCCTTACCAACCTCGTAGACGGCCATCGCGATGCGCGGGCTGCACAGCTTGCCGCAGTAGGGATCACTGCGCGGGTGTTCACCAATCAGGGGCCGAAAGGCCCGGCCCTGAAAGCGATCATGGATGAATACGCGCCGACCCGCGCGGTGTTCATCGACGATCTGGCGCAGCACCACGCCTCGGTCGCCGAAATTACGCCGCACGTCACGCGGCTGCACCTGTGCGGCGAACCGTCGATCGCCCATGCCATTGATTGCGCGCACAAGGCCGGCCATGCCGAAGCCCGGATCGATGTGTGGTCAGAGGCGCTGCCGTGGCTGCTCGAACGTCTGGAGGATTGAAAATGACCATTTCCGCAAAACTGGCTGAACTCGGCATCACCTTGCCCAAGGCTGCCGCGCCCGTTGCGAGCTATGTGCCGGTTGTGGTGCAGGGCGGCTTTGCCCATGTCTCGGGCCAGTTGCCGTTCGTGGACGGCGCGCTCATCAAGGGGCGGCTGGGCGATGATGTCAGTGTCGAAGACGGACAGGGCGCCGCGCGCGCCTGCGCTCTGATGATCATCGCACAGCTTGACGCCGCAGGCCTGCTCGACCGCGTGGAACGGGTCGTGAAGCTCGGCGCGTTCATCAATTGCACCGCCGATTTTACCGATCAGCCCGAAGTCGCAAATGGCGCATCCGATCTGATGGAACAGGTGTTCGGCGATGCCGGCAAGCACGCCCGCGCCGCTGTCGGCGTGCCTGCCCTGCCGCGCGGTGCGGCGGTGGAAGTCGATGCGATTGTCGCGCTGAAGAATGCCTGACGCCTGATGGCCGAACGCCGCGTTCCGGATTGGCTGACCCGGTGGGAATATGCCCATCGCGGGCTGCACAGCGTCGGTGTGCCGGAAAATTCGCGTGCGGCGGCGGAGGCCGCGATTGCGGCGGGCATGGCAATCGAATGCGATGTCCAGATGAGCCGCGATGGTGTCCCGCTGGTGTTTCACGATTGGGAATTGGACCGGCTGACAGAAGAGCGGGGCATGGTTGCTGCGCGTCCTGCCGCGGATTTGTGCCGTATCCGCTTGATGGGAACCGATCAGATTATCTGGCCCCTGACTGACCTGCTGGAACTGGTCGCGGGCCGGGTGCCGATACTGGTCGAGATCAAGTCGCATCCTGCCTTCGCGCTGCCGCAAGCCTGCATCGCGATCGCCAAGGTGCTGGCTGACTACGCTGGGCCGTCCGCAGTGATGAGTTTCGATCATCGGATGGGCGAATGGTTCGCGCGTCATGCGCCGGAGATGCTGCGCGGCTTGGTGATTACCGATACGCTCGACCACGGGTTCAAGAGCGCGTGGCGCGCACCCCATGCACTGGAACGCGCCGCGCCCGAATTCCTCGCCAGCGATGTGCGCGATCTGCCGAATGCGCTCGTCGGTCTGTGGCGCGAAACGGGCCGTCCGCTGCTGACATGGACGGCGCGCACGCCGGAAACGCGGGCGCGGGGGCTGGCGAACGCCGATGCGCTGATCGCTGAAGGGGCAGGGTTGGCGTGAGCGCCCCTGAGACCAACAACGAGCTGATCGTCCGGCTCGCACCCTCGGTCGGTAGCTTTGACCGCGAAGAATGGAACGCGCTGGGCGGCAGCGACAATCCGTTCGTCTCCCACGAATTTCTCACCGCGATGGAAGATTCCGGCAGCGTTGGCCCCGGGACCGGCTGGGAGCCTGCGCCGATTGTGATCACCGACGAAGCAGGCGGCTTGCTGGCCGCGATGCCTTCTTATGCGAAGGCGCATTCTCAAGGCGAATATGTGTTCGACCACAGCTGGGCCGATGCGTGGCACCGGGCAGGCGGGCGCTATTATCCCAAGCTGCAGATCGCAGCCCCTTTTACCCCCGCGACCGGCCCGCGCCTGTTGCTGTCCGACCCGGCGCTCTCCGCCCATCTGCTGAAAGGGGCAGAGGTGGTGTGCGCTCAGAACGGAATGTCATCGGCTCACGCGACCTTCATCGCGCCCGAGCAATTGCCGCTGTTCGAGAATGCGGGATGGATGCCGCGATCGGATATCCAGTTTCACTGGTTCAACCGCGGATACACCACCTTTGACGACTTTCTCGGCGCCCTCGCCTCGCGCAAACGCAAGGATCTGCGGAAAGAGCGTGCGGCGGCGGTCAATGGGCTGACGGTCCGGCACATCACCGGCGCCGACATCACCGAGGAACACTGGGACGCGTTCTGGATTTTCTATCAGGATACCGGCGCGCGCAAATGGGGGCAGCCCTATCTGACGCGCGAAGCTTTCAGCCTGATGGGCCAGCGCATGGGCGACCGGATTATCCTGATCCTCGCCTATGACGGGGCGGTGCCGATTGCAGGCGCGCTCAATTTCGCCGGATCCGAGGCGTTGTATGGTCGATACTGGGGCTGCGCCCGCGACGTGCGGTTCCTGCATTTCGAACTGTGCTACTATCAGGCGATCGACATTGCGATCGCGCGCGGGCTCAACCGTGTCGAGGCAGGCGCGCAGGGCGGACACAAGCTGGCACGCGGATACGAACCGGTGCAGACGTGGTCAGCCCATTGGATCGCCGATCCCGGGTTCGGCGCAGCGGTCGCGGATTTCCTCGAACGCGAACGCGCCGGCGTGGCAACCGACCAGATGTATCTCGGTACCCGCACCCCGTTCAGAAAGGGCGACTAACGCCGCTCAGGCGGCGCGCATCCGCTCCTGCGTCAACCACTGGCGCGCGCGGCGCTGGGCTTCGGCGATTTCGCGGGCCGTCATGTCGTCGGAAATATCCGCCCGGCAATGTGAGGCTTCCTCATGACCGCGTGCGGCGGCCAGGTTGAACCACTTGTGCGCTTCAATCAGATCGCATTCGGTCCCGTTGCTGCCTGTGGAAAAGGCTACCCCGAGATCGAAACAGGCGGTCGCATCGCCCTGAGCCGCTGCTGCCAGCCAGCGCGCCAGCGCCAAGTCTGCGCCCTGATCGGCCCGTGTTTCACGTGAAACACCCCTGTCCCGGCTTGCGATCGTGATGAGTTGCATAAATTAGTCCCCGTTACCCACCGAACCGCTCCTTTGCGGCCCTCCGTTGCTCGAAAGGTCGGCTAACATGGTCAAGAATTGGTTAACGCGCCTGTTAATTTGTGGCTTTCGCCGTAGGGCGAAGCTTCTTTAGTGCCGGAATGCAGCCTTTCCTCACTGCCGCTCGCCAAACCCGCTTGTGTGCTCGGAGGGGGTTGCCTATAGCGCGCCCATAGCTGCAACGGGCCGAGGCCGATTGGACCGATGAAAACGTTCAGGCGCCAGCACATATGGCCCTCGTACGCAGCTTTATGGGATTAGAGGGCGACATGGCATCTGCGGCGTCTGACGAAATCGACATACTCGAAAAGGCCAAGCGCCTGCTCGCCGAAGACTACGTCCCGTCCGAGGACGAGGACTACATGAACGAGCGGCAGCAAACCTATTTTAGGATGCTGTTGATCGAATGGAAACGCTCGATCCACTCCGCCGCCGGACAGACCCTGCAGTCCCTGGCGGACGGCCCTCTGCGCGAGGCCGACCTGACCGATCGCGCGTCGAGCGAAACAGATTGGGGTATCGAACTGCGCACCCGCGACCGGCAACGCAAACTGGTGTCGAAGATCGATGCCGCGCTGCGCCGGTTGGACGAGGGGGAATATGGCTATTGCGAGGTTTCGGGCGATCCCATCGGCCTGCGCCGTCTGATCGCCCGCCCTGTCGCCACCATGACGGTGGAGGCGCAGGAGGCCCACGAGCGCCGCGAAAAGATCTCGCGCGACGATTGATTGGAAACCATCTTGCGGCAGCCTGTCCCGGCTTGGGACGGCATCGCGGATAGCGGCCGCCTGCAGTCCCTGATTTACCTCCTGTTTACTGCATTTGCCTACCGCGTGATGGCGTTTGCGGGACGGATATCATATTCCGGCTAGCATCGTCGCTGGGGCGATACGCGATGACATGGAGGCGATCCTGAGATGACGGGAGTTGAAACACGGAGCGTGGTGCGCGACAGCCTGTTCCTGTTGGCTGACATTCGTATCGAGCAGGGCCACGAGGCTCACCGGGTGCGGGTGCGTAATCTCTCAGACGGCGGAATGATGGCCGAAGGCAATCTCAGGGTGCAGCGCGGGCACCGCGTCGATGTCGAATTGCGCAACATCGGCACTGTCGGCGGAAGTGTTGCCTGGGTGCAGGACAATCGCATCGGTATTGCGTTCGATCAGGAAGTCGATTCGCAGTTGGCACGCCGTCCGTCGCAGGACAGCAATCTTCCCCCGGCTGCCATGCTCAAGCCTTCATGGGCACATCGCGCGCCATCGCCGCCGGAGCCTGGCAAGCTGCGCAAGATCTGATCGCACTGCACCCCGGCTTTCCCCGGGTAATAAACACCTGCTCAAGCTGACCGCGGCACCGCAAGCTGCTAGGCACGCTGCGATGCGAATCCGCCTGACCTTGTTGCCGATCCTGCTGTTGCTCGCTTCCTGCGGCCCTTCCAATGGCGACGGGCCGATCAATGTGGCGATCATCGGTACGCCCGACAGCCTGTTCCAGCAAAGCGTGCGGCTTTCGCCCGGAGCCCAACATCTGCGTGCGGCAACGTTCGAGGGGCTGGTTTCGCTTGATCCCGGTGGACAGGTGGTCCCGGCACTGGCCGAACGCTGGATCGTCACCGATGACGGGCTCAGCTACATTTTCCGTCTGCGTGACGGCACCTGGCCCGATGACGAGGAAATCACCGCCGCCGATGTTCGCCGCCTTCTGCGTGAAAACATCCGGCGTTTGCGGGGAACGTCGCTGGGGCTCGATCTGGCCAAGGTCGATGAAATCCGCGCGATGACAGGGCGCGTGATCGAAGTGCGTTTGTCTGCGCCGATGCCCGATTTCCTGCGTCTGCTCGCTCAGCCGGAACTCGGCTTCGTCAAGAGCGGCAGCGGACCGGGGCCGATGGTCATGTCGCGTGACGATGATGCGTCTGTGGCTCGCCTTTCGGCATTGCCGCCCGAAACCCGCGGATTGCCGGCGCGCGAGGATTGGGAGGCGCTGGCGCGTCCGCTCAACATTCAGCCGATGTCCACCACCGAAGCGGTCGCCGCCTTTTCGCGCGGCGATGTCGATCTGGTGCTGGGGGGCAGCATCATCGATTTCCCGCTGGCGGAGGCCGGGCCACTGTCGCGCGGGACGATTCAGGTCGATCCGGCGCTGGGCCTGCTGGGGCTGGTGATCCGCGAGGAAACCGACCTGCTAGCCGATCCGGCGCGGCGCGAAGCCCTGTCGATGGCGATTGACCGCGCGGAACTGATACAGCCATTCGGGCTTGGCGGCTGGCAGGCGAGCACCTGGATCGTGCCACCGGGCTTGTTCGCCAATTCGCCGTTTCCGCCGCAACGCTGGCAGGAACTCTCGCTCGAGCAACGCCGTGCGACCGCAGCGGCCCGCATTCGGGCGTGGGAAGCGGAATCCGGCGAAGACGCGCAGATCGAAGTGGGTCTGCCCGATGGCCCCGGCAGCAATCTGCTGTTCCGGCAACTTTCCCAGACGTGGGCCAGCATCGGCGTGAGCGTGGAACGCAAGGCGCCGGGGGAAGGGGCCGAAATCGAGCTGCGCGATGCTATCGCGCGCTATTCCTCGCCGCGCTGGTATCTCAACCAGTTCCACTGCGCGCTCGACGCCGGCTTGTGTTCACCCGAAGCCGATGCGCTGGTGCGGCAGTCGCTGACCGAGCCCGACCCGGCCGAGCGCGAGCGGCTGCTCGCCGAAGCCCATGCTGCACTGGTGGAGCAGGAAGTCTATATTCCGCTCGGCGCGCCGGTTCGCTGGTCGCTGGTGCGCGGGTCACTGAGAAACTACCTTGCCAACCAGTGGGGCCTTCACCCCTTGTTCCCGCTGTCCCAACCCACCACATGAAAGTGATGGATACGAACACCAACCGCCGCCCCAACGCTCCGCGTATCGTCGGAATGACACTGCCCATGGGTAGCGATCCGGCCTCCGTGCGCGCCCGTGTGACGGCAATGGAGCATCTGCTCGAACGCAGTTTCGTGATTCCCGGTGTGAATGTCCCGGTCGGGCTGGACGCGCTGATCGGGCTGATCCCGGTGCTGGGCGAGATAGTGACCGCGTCGATGGGTGCTTATATCGTCTGGGAAGCCCGCAATTTGGGCCTGCCGAGATGGAAGCTTGCGCGGATGGGCATGAACGTGCTGTTCGATACCGCGATCGGCGCGATTCCGGTATTGGGGGACGCAGCGGATTTCGTCTTCCGTTCCAACACCCGGAACCTCAAGATCATCCTGCGGCATATCGACAAGCACCATCCCGAAGCCCGTGTGATCGAGGGGTAGTTCCCATGGCTGCCGCCCCGCGCTAGGGACTGCGGATGGTCGGCAAAGTCACCTACGCGAGTTATCTCGATCTGGACCGCGTGCTTGCAGCGCAGCATCCAGCGTCGGACGCGCATGACGAATTGCTGTTCATCATCGTCCACCAGACGAGCGAGCTGTGGCTCAAGCTGTGCCTGCACGAACTGACCGCCGCACGCGAGTGCATCGAAGCCGACAACCTGCGCCCCGCCTTCAAGATGCTGGCACGGGTGGCACGGGCGAAAGCGCAGTTGATCCAGAGCTGGGATGTGCTCAGCACCATGACCCCGCATGATTACTCCGCGATCCGTCCGCATTTGGGCGCATCGAGCGGGTTCCAGTCGGCGCAGTACCGGATGATGGAGTTCATGCTGGGCGGACGCGATGACCGCCACGTGAAGCTGCACGAGGACAACGCCGACTGGGCGCCGCGGCTGGAGGCGGAATGCGGCCGCGCAAGCCTTTATGACGCCGCGATCCACCTGCTTGCGCGGCGCGGCTTTGCCATTGACGAGGCTGCGACGAAGCGTGATCCGGCCGCGCCTTATCAGCACAACACAAGTGTCGAGGCCGCATGGGCGGCGATCTACCGCGACCCGCAGGAGCACTGGGATCTCTACGAACTCGCCGAAAAGCTGGTCGATCTGGAATACCATTTCCAGCGCTGGCGGTTCGGGCACCTCAAGACGGTGGAGCGGATCATCGGCTTCAAGCGCGGGACAGGCGGCACGCCGGGCGTGCCCTATCTGGAAGGCGTGTTGAAGCAGGCGTTTTTCCCGGAATTGCTCAGCGTGAGGACCGCGATATGACCCCTCAAGGGCAAAGGCGGTTGTGGGACATTTCGCAGGCCCTGCGCCCCGGTCTGCCGGTGTGGCCCGGCGATACCGCGTTCCAGCAGGCGGGAACGTGGCAGATGGACGGCGGCTCGCCGGTAAATGTGTCGGCGCTGACCCTGTCGACCCATTCGGGCGCTCATGCCGATGCACCGCTGCATTACGCCAGCGGCGCTGAGGATATCGCCAGCGTGGATCTGGCGCCCTATCTCGGGACATGTCTGGTGGTCGATGCGCGCGGGGCGGGGCCGCTGATCTTGCCGGACCATCTGCCCGAACTGGATGGCGTGGAGCGCGTGCTGTTTCGCACCTTCGCGGCATTTCCGCACGGCGCATGGGCGGATAATACGGTCGCCATCGCCCCGGCCACCATTGACGCGCTGGCGGCAGCAGGTGTCCGGCTTGTGGGGCTCGACGGCCCTTCGATCGACCCGCAGACCTCGAAGACCATGGACGCGCACCTTGCCGTGCTGCGCCACGATATCCGGGTGCTGGAAGGGCTGGTGCTCGATGCCGTGCCGCCGGGACGGTATGAACTGATCGCGCTGCCGTTACCGATTGTGGGCGGCGATGCCTCGCCGGTGCGTGCGGTGCTGAGAGAGCTGACATGAATCCGGAAGAACGCGCCCGCGAATTCGATGCCGCCGATCCGCTCGGCCCCTATCGCAACCGGTTCACACTGCCCGAAGGCGTGATCTACCTGGACGGCAATTCGCTCGGCGCGCTGCCCAAGGCGACCCCGGCGGCGATGGCGCGCGTGGTGGAACAGGAATGGGGCGAAGGACTCATCCGGTCTTGGAACGGCCCTGATTTCGGCGGGGCAGGCTGGTTCGACGCTGCAAGCCGCATCGGCGGCAAGATCGCGCCATTGATCGGGGCCGGGCCGCACGAAGTGATCGCCTGCGATTCGACCAGCGTGAACCTGTTCAAGCTGATTGCCGCCGCGCTTAACATGCGTCCCGGTCGCAAGGTGATCCTGTCGGAGCCGGGCAATTTCCCGACGGATCTTTACATGATCGCCGGGCTGGAGCGGCAGGGGCTGGCGGAGCGGCGGCTGGCTGCACGGGGCGACCTGACCAAGGCGCTCGATGGTGACGTTGCCCTACTGATGCTCACCCATGTGCATTACAAGACCGGCGCGCTGCACGACATGGCGGCGCTGACCCGCGCCGCGCACGAAGCGGGCGCGCTGGTGCTGTGGGACCTGTCGCATTCGACCGGGGCGATGCCGGTTGAACTGAACGCGGCGGGCGCGGATTTCGCGGTGGGATGCGGGTATAAATATCTGTGCGGCGGGCCGGGCGCACCGGCCTTTGCTTATCTGGCCGAGCGGCACCACGCCGCGCTCGATCAGCCGTTGACCGGATGGTTCGGCCACGCAGCGCCCTTCGCCTTCTCCGACGATTACGAGGGCGCACCGGGGATCGAGCGGCTGTTGTGCGGCACGTCCCCCGTACTGGGCCTCGCCGCGCTGGAAGTGGGGGTAGATTTGATCGCGGAGATCGGTGTGGGGCGGCTTTACGCCAAGTCGCAGGCGCTGTCGGAGTTCTTTCTCGAATGCCTGATGGCGTTCAAGGTCGATCTTGAACAGGTCAGCCCGCCCAAAAGCACTGCGCGCGGCAGCCAATTGTCGTTCCGCCACCCCGATGCCTACGCGATCTGCCAAGCCCTGATCGCGCGCGGCGTGATCGGCGACTTCCGCGATCCCGACGTGCTGCGGCTGGGCTTCGCGCCCGCCTATCTCAGTTTCGCCAACATCGCTGCGGCTGCCCGGCATCTGGCCGAAGTGCTGGCGAGCGGGGAGTGGCAAAGGGCGGAGTTCAGCCAAAGGGCAGTGGTGACCTGATCGATCGAGCCGCTGCGTCCGCGCAAAAAAGCGGACGTTTGCGGATGGCGGAATCTGGGTGGTTAGCGGGCATTGACATGTGACATCCAGAGAGCGATTCTCAGGCGTGAAGTCGTTCCGATCATTTCTTGTACTCGCTACGACGTTGGCGCTCGCTGGGTGCTCCCATGCGCGTCAGCCCGACTGCCCTGCTCCGACTAATGCCGGTGCTGAGATTGACCGTACTATCCATGATTTCTTCGATGCGCTTCGTAAGGATGACGAAGCGGCCTTCAAACGCCTTACCACCGCATCCTTTTACTCTTTCGATGTCGGCAAGCGCTTTGAAGGAACTGAGCTCGCGGATGTCGTTCGAGATGCTCACGCTCAGGGTGTGCAAATCAATTGGGCGATAGGCCCCATTGATACGAAACTTAGCTGCGATGTCGCGTGGTCGGCTTGGGAGAATGTTGGCAGCGCCGGGGTTCCAACCGACCTTCAGCCTGTCCGCTGGCTTGAGTCAGCTGTACTCGTTCGCGAGAATGGGATCTGGAAATTCGACTTCTTTCATTCGCAGCGAGCGACTGAGGAATAAGGAAAATACCAACTGGCGGCTGCTGTGGGGATCGCAACCGAACCATCCACCGTCGGCGAAAGCCCTCGATCAAGCCTCCAGCTCGATGTCCCAATACAGCCAGTCGCGCCATGTCTCGTGCAGGTAGCCGGGCGGGAATTGCTTGCCGTGCTGCTGCAATTGCCAGCTCGTCGGGCGGATCGGCGTGCGGTGCACCGGCATTCCGGCCTGCTTGGGGGTGCGTCCGCCTTTCTTCATGTTGCACGGCGCGCAGGCGGTTATGATGTTCTCCCACGTGGTCCGTCCGCCCAATCGGCGCGGGATCACGTGGTCGAAGGTCAGGTGATCGGTGCTGCCGCAATACTGGCACTGGAAACGGTCGCGCAGGAACAGGTTGAAGCGGGTGAAGGCGGGAAATTCGCTGTGCTTCACATATTGGCGCAGCGCGATCACGCTCGGGATTTTCATGTCGAGGCTGGGCGAATGCACCTCGCGTTCGTAGCTGGCGACAATGTCCACCCGGTCGAGGAACACCGCCTTGATTGCGGTCTGCCACGGCCACAGGCTCAGCGGGTAATAGGACAGCGGCGTGTAATCGGCGTTGAGCACCAGCGCCGGGCACGCCGAAAGGTTGCGCGTCGGGTCTTCATCGACGCCGCGAAACCGGGCTGCTTTCTCGATCAGTTCGGCGTTGAACACTGCGCGCGTCCCTTCCTGATTGACCTGAACATGCCGTGGCAGGCGAAAGAGTCAAACCCGTGACAGGTTCGGTATCCACAATGTTGGCCAAAGGGGCAGGCCGTGCAGGAACTGGGGACAGGCTGTGGCCAAGTCTGTGGATGACGCGAGGATAGCTGCTGTGGCATGGCCTCGGGTGATGCCGGAGCCCGTCCCTATCGTTACCCGTTTTGCGCCAAGCCCCAACGGGCCGCTGCACCTCGGCCATGCGCTTTCGGCGATCGTTGCGTATGATCTGGCGCGTGCGGGCGGCGGGCGGTTTCTGTTGCGAATCGAGGATATTGACGGGCCGCGATCCCGCCCCGAACTAGCCGATGAATTCCGCCGCGATCTGGAATGGCTGGGGCTGGAATGGGACGAAGTGCCCGCGCAATCGACCCGGCTCGGCAGCTATGCGGCGGCAGCAGAGGCGCTGAAGGCGCGCGGGCTGCTTTATCCCTGCATCTGCACCCGCAAGCAGATCGAGGCGGCGGGCGCAATCGCAGGTTCCGATGGGCTGATTTATCCCGGTACCTGCAAGCATACTCCGCCCGAATCGGCTCGCGGCGCTGCGTGGCGGCTCGATGCGGCAGCGGCGCTGGCCGCGACAGGGGCGATCAACTGGGAGGATGACCTGGCAGGAACCATTCCGATCGACCTCACCCAACTTGGCGATGTCGTGTTGGTGAGGAAAGACCTGCCCGCCAGCTATCACCTCGCCGTCACGCTCGATGATGCAGCCGATAGTGTGACGCTGGTGACGCGCGGGGCCGATCTGTTTGCGGCCACTCACGTCCACCGCACCTTGCAGGAGTTGCTCGGACTGCCGGTGCCGCGCTGGCATCATCACGCGCTGCTGACCGACGATACCGGCCAGAAACTTGCCAAGCGGCGCGGTTCGCCTGCACTCGCCGAGCGGCGGCTGGCGAACGAGGATGGCCGGATGCTTGCGGAACAATTACGGTTGCAGCATTTGCGGCTTGGAACTTGAGGCCGGACTGTCCATTTAGGCCCCATGAACTATTTTCTCATCGCCGTTTTGCTCATCCTGATGGGCCTTGTCGCATTCTCCTTGATCAAGGGCATTGTGGCCTTTCTCAAGACGACCAAAATCGATCTTGAAAGCGGCGAGGGTGAAACCTCGAGCGATATGCAGCTCGCCCAGAACAAGGCGATGTTCGCGCGGATCAAGTATCAGGCGCTGGCGATCGTGGTGGTGGCGATCATCCTCGCTGTCGCCCGCTGACGACAGGCGCCTGCCTCTATGGTCAAGCTCAACAAGATCTACACCCGCACCGGTGATGACGGGACGACGGGGCTGGTCGATGGTTCGCGCTGCCCGAAATTTTCTGCCCGTATCAGCGCGATGGGGCTGGTGGATGAGGCGAATAGTTCTATCGGCCTTGCCATCTGCGCTCTTGCCGACGAGGCCCAGCGCGCGCTGCTGATCCGGGTTCAGAACGACATGTTCGATCTGGGCGCCGATTTGGCGACGCCAGCCGAAAATGACGATTTTTCCCCATCCGCGATGGTGCTGCGGATCGTGCCTGCGCAAGCCGAATGGATCGAGGCGCAGATCGATGCGCTCAACGAACGGCTTGAACCGCTGACCAGCTTCGTCCTGCCCGGCGGCAGCGAGGCTGCGGCGCGTGTCCATGTCGCCCGCGCAGCGACCAGATCGGCCGAACGTGCGATGGTGACGCTGGCTGCCGAGGTTCCGGTCAATCCGGCGGCGCTCGCCTATATCAACCGACTGTCCGATCTGCTGTTCGTACTCGCCCGCGTGGCGAATGCCGACGGGCGCGAGGATGTGAAGTGGGTTCCCGGCGCTAATCGCTAGTCAGCGCGGATGATCCTCGCTAGGGCGGCGCCATTGCTGCACTTGCGAAGGGAATTGCCATGCGCAACATCGCCGTCATCGGCGCCGGTCAGATGGGTACCGGCATTGCTCAGACCGTGGCCGCTCATGGCGTGGCCGTGATGCTGTCGGACGTCGACCTGGCCCGTGCCGAAGCGGGCAAGGCCGCCATCGAGAAGGCGCTGGTAAAGCTGATGGGCCGCGGCAAGATCGAGGCCGCAGAGGCCGAGGCGCTGCTCGCCCGTATCACCCCCGTCGCCGATTACGCGCCATTTGCGCAGGCCGACCTGATCGTCGAAGCCGCGACCGAGCGCGAGGAAATCAAGAACGCGATCTTCGAAGCGGCCGGAAAGGTGCTGAACGCAGACGCGATCATGGCGTCGAACACCTCGTCGATCCCGATCACCCGCATGGCCAACCACTCGCCCGATCCCGCGCGTTTCATCGGCCTGCATTTTTTCAATCCGGTTCCGGTTATGGGGCTGATCGAGGTCATTCCCGGCCTTGCTACGGCGGAGGACACGACCGACCGCATCACCGCGTTCGCGCGCGGCTTGGGCAAGGAAGTGGTGCTGAGTCAGGACGAACCCGGCTTCGTGGTCAACCGCATCCTGCTACCGATGATCAACGAAGCGGTGTTCGTGCTGGGCCAGTCGACAGCGGGGATCGAGGATATCGACAAGGGTTGCCGATTGGGCCTCAATCACCCGATGGGGCCGCTGCAACTGGCGGATTTCGTCGGGCTCGACACCTGCCTCGACATCATTACAGTGCTGTACCGGACGACCCGCGACAGCAAATATCGCCCTGCACCGCTGCTGGTGAAATATGTCGAGGCCGGGTGGCTGGGGCGCAAGGCCGGGCGCGGCTTCTACGATTACACGGGCGAGGCGCCGGTTCCCACGCGCTGAAGCGGCATGGCTGCCCCAGGCGATTAGCCCGCCACAGAGGCAAAACCATCGTCGCTGAACGGCTCCTGCCCTTCGAAGCCGTCGTCAGTCGGCTGTCCGGTTAACGCCGGGTCGGCCCCGGCGTCTGTGGCGGGGGCCAGAGCGTCTTCGGCAACATAATCGCCGAATTGTGCCTCTCCGGTGCCGCCCCAGCCGCTTGCGGGGTCCAGCGGTTCGATCTCGTCGATTGCGTCAGCGGGCGTCTCTGGCTCGGGCAACACCTCTTCGGCTACGCTTTCGGTCTTCTCGGCCAGACGACCGGCCGTGACGTCCATTATACCCGCGCTGTCGAGTGAGCCGACCACCATCAGGGTACTGATGATCGTCATCGCGGCGAATACGAGCGCAGTCTTGCTGTTGGCGAGGGGACTCTTCGACATGAACGGCAGGCTAGTCCGGACAGGGTTAAGGTTCGGTGCACGCAGTTCGGCGCGTCAGGCGCCCGCGCCGCCGCTCGGCGTGCAACCTCACCTGCGCAGCGCGCGTTGCAAGAGCGAAAGGAGATCATTCATGTCTCAACATAACCCACCCTCCTCCGCTGCTGGTCGGCCTAAGGGTCTCGCGCCGGAAAACCACAATTCGGAACAGGACCAGCGCGGCCAGCAGGCGCAGGATATCGCCGCCGACGCGCAGGATGCCGGCCACGAACAGCCGGGAGGGACCGAAAGCCGCAAGCGTCCTTCACCCGGCGTGGACAACGTCGCGGGCAGCGAAACCGATCTTGTCGAGGAAATGCAGCAGATGGAAGACACCGGCCGGATCGACAACTCGGCCTTTGTTGGCGAGCCCAATCACGACGACACTCCGGGCAAGTATGATCCGGGCAATGACGGCGACGATGACGTTGTTGTTGGCGGAAAGGATGGCACACGCCAGAGCGGACGGCCCCGACGATAGCGCGAACACGCCCTAACGCGCGGCGGGTAGCTCGCGCTTCCATTCATACAGCAGATCCAGCGCCTCGCGCGGGGTCAGCGCATCAAGATCGGCAGCGCGCAGGGCTTCGGCCAGCTGCTGTTCTGCCGAAGCTGGCGCAGGTTCGGGGCGGATCGCGGCGAATAGCGGCAGATCGCCTAGACCAGCGGCTATCCCGCCGGTGGCCTCGCGGGTCTCCTCCAGCTTTTCGAGCACCGCCTTGGCCCGGTCGACCACGGTTGCGGGCACCCCCGCGAGCCGCGCGACCGCCAGACCGTAGGACCGATCCGCTGGTCCTTCGGCCAGTTCGTGCAGCAGCACAAGATCGCCCTGCCATTCACGCGCACGGACGTGATGCAGCGACAGCGCCTCGCAGGTTTCGGCCAGCCGTGCGAGTTCGTGATAGTGCGTTGCGAACAGGCAGCGACACGCGATGCGTGAATGCACGGCTTCCGCCACCGCCCAGGCGAGCGCGAGCCCATCATAGGTCGATGTGCCGCGCCCAACCTCGTCGAGAATCACGAAGCTGCGCTGGGTGGCCTGCGCGAGGATGGCGGCGGTCTCGACCATTTCGACCATGAAGGTCGAACGCCCGCGCGCCAGATTATCCGCCGCACCGACCCGGCTGAACAGGCGATCGACCAGCCCGATACAGGCCGCTGCCGCCGGGACAAAACACCCGGCCTGCGCCAGCAGCACGATCAGGGCATTCTGGCGCAGGAAGGTCGATTTGCCGCCCATGTTTGGCCCGCCGATGAGCCACAACCGGTTGTCGCTGCCGAGCGTGCAATCATTTGCCACGAACCGCTCGCCCGACTTGGCGAGTGCCGCTTCGACCACCGGATGCCGCCCGCCGGTAATGGCGAGGCCGGTGTCTTCCGCGATTTCCGGGCAATACCAGTCGCTTTCTGCGGCGCGTTCGGCATTGGCGGCGGCGACATCGATCCGGGCGAGTGCGGCGGCGGTCGCTGCAATAGCTTCCCGCGCTGCGATGATTTCGCCCACCAGCTCCTCGAAATGCGCGTCTTCCGCTGCCAGCGCATGGCCGCCCGCTTCCGCGATCCGCGCCGCTTCCTCGTGCAGTTTCAAGGAATTGAACCGCACCGCATCCTTCATCGTCTGGCGGTGGGTAAAGCTGCTGTCGGGCGCCATCAGCCGGTCGGCATGACGCGCGGCGACCTCAATGAAATAGCCGAGCACGCTGTTATGGCGGATTTTCAGAGTCGCGATCCCGGTCTCGTCGCGATACCGCGCTTCCATCGCCGCAATCGCGCGGCGGGCATCGCCCGACGTGGCACGCAATTCGTCGAGCGCGGCGTCGTAGCCATCGGCGATATAGCCGCCATTGCCGCGCTCGGTCGGGGGCGAGGGCACAAGCGCGCGGGAGAACAGATCGGTCAGTGCGCCGTGGCCGGTGAGGCGGGTCAGCACATCTTCCAGCAGCGCAGGCTTGTCGGGCGCGCCGCTCAGCCAGTGATGCAGCCGCATCGCTTCAGTCAGGCCGTCGCGCAGTTGGCCAAGATCGCGCGGGGAGCCTCGTCCCGCCACCACCCGCCCGAGCGCGCGGCCCAGATCGGGGATGGAGCGCAAGGAATCGCGCAATTGCGCGCGCTCGATCGGGCGGTCGCGCCAGAACTGCACCAGTGCCAGCCGCGCCTCGATTGCCGCGCGGTCAAGCAAGGGCGCCGACAGGTCGTCTGCCAGCAGCCGCGACCCCGCCCCGGTGATGCAGCGATCGACGGCGCCGATCAGGCTGCCCGCGCGCCCGCCGGTGGTGCTTTCGAGGATTTCGAGGCTCGCCCGCGTCGCCTCGTCCATTGCCATGCCCGCCGCGCCCGCGCGCAGTACCGGCGGGAGCAGCAGCGGCAGCTTTCCGCGCCCGGCATGGTCGAGATAGGCGATCAGGCCTCCCGCCGCGCTGAGCATTGCTCGGGTGAAATCCCCGAAGGCATCTAGCGTGGCGACACCATGAACCGCCTTCAGCCGCTCCGCCCCGGTATCGCTGGCAAAGGTGCTGCGCGGACGCAGGATCGCCTCCATGTGCGCTCCCGCGAAGGCGGGAGCCTCGGTCGGCTGGGTGCCGGATTGCATGAGGTCCCCGCCTTCGCGGGGACTCGCCTCTGGAGCGATAATTTCAGTCGGCGCAATCCGCGCCAGTACGGCACCAAGCTGGTCAGGCGCGCATTCCTCCAGCACCATCGCCCCGGTCGACACGTCGCAGGCGGCGATCCCGATGGTGCCGCGCAGTTCCGCCAGTGCCACCAGTACATTGGCGCGGCGCGGGTTCAGCAGGGCTTCCTCTGTCAGAGTGCCCGCCGTCACCAGCCGCACGATCGCGCGGCCCACCAGCGCCTTTGACGACGGCGTGCCCTCGCGCTTGGCCCGCGCCTTGGCTTCGTCGGGCGTTTCCACCTGCTCGGCAATCGCCACCCGGCAGCCCGCCTTGATCAGCCGCGCAAGGTAGCCTTCCGCCGAATGCACCGGCACCCCGCACATCGGGATCGGCTGGCCATTATGCTCACCCCGCGTGGTCAGTGCGATGTCGAGAATCTGGGCTGCGGCGCGCGCATCGTCGAAGAACAATTCGAAGAAATCGCCCATCCGGTAGAACAATAGCGCATCGCCCGCCTCTTCCCGCAATGCGAGATATTGCGCCATCATCGGGGTGGGCTTCGATGAGGCTGGGGGATCGTGGAGGGCGGCCATTGCGAAGGCCTAGCCCCACCAGCAGCGATTCGGAATGACTGCCCTTACGGCTTTCCCCCGATGCAGGCCATTTGTGGCCTATCGCTGGGCCATCCACGCGGCTAAGACCAGCCGCTCACGACCGGATCAAGGCAAGAGGGACCAGGCAACATGGCCGAAGAGAACAAGGGCGGGTTCACCACCCGCGAGGCGCTGTTCTATCACGAGACGATCCGTCCCGGTAAGCTCGAGATCGTCGCCACCAAGCCGATGACCTCGCAGCGCGACCTGAGCCTTGCCTATTCGCCCGGCGTGGCCGCACCGGTGGAAGCCATCGCCGCCGATCCCGCACTCGCCGCGCGCTACACCGCCAAGGCCAATCTGGTGGCGGTGATTTCCAACGGCACCGCGATCCTCGGCCTAGGCAATCTCGGCGCGCTTGCCTCCAAGCCGGTGATGGAAGGCAAGGCAGTGCTGTTCAAACGCTTCGCCGATGTGGATTCGATCGACATCGAACTCGACACCGAAGACCCCGAAGCCTTCATCAACGCGGTCGCGCTGATGGAGCCGACCTTCGGCGGCATCAACCTTGAGGATATCAAGGCGCCCGAATGCTTCATCATCGAAGCCGCGCTGCGCGAGCGAATGAAAATCCCGGTGATGCATGACGACCAACACGGCACTGCGATCATCACCGCCGCCGGCCTGCTCAACGCCTGCCACATCACCGGGCGCGATTTTCGCGACGTGAAGGTGGTGGTCAACGGCGCGGGCGCGGCGGCGATTGCCTGCACTGCGCTGATCAAGGCGATGGGCGTGCCCCATGAAAACGTCATCATGTGCGACCGCTCCGGCCCGATCACGCCGGGTCGCGAAGGCGTCGACCAGTGGAAAAGTGCCCACGCTGTCGCCACGACCGCCGCCAGCCTCGAAGAGGCGCTGGCGGGCGCTGACATCTTCCTCGGCCTGTCGGCAGCCGGCGCTCTAAAGCCCGAATGGGTGCGCAAGATGGCGGACAAGCCGATCATCTTTGCGATGGCCAATCCAGTGCCCGAAATCATGCCCGACGAAGCCAAGGAAGTGCGCCCCGATGCGATCATCGCCACAGGCCGCAGCGATTTTCCCAATCAGGTCAACAACGTGCTGGGCTTCCCCTTCATTTTCCGCGGGGCGCTGGATGTGCAGGCAACCACCATCAACGAGGAAATGAAGGTCGCCGCCGCACAGGCCATCGCCGAACTCGCGCGCCAGCAGGTGCCCGAGGAAGTGGCGAGCGCCTATGGCAAGAACCACAAGTTCGGCACCGATTACATCATCCCCGCCCCGTTCGATCCGCGCCTGATCGAGGTCGTGTCTTCCGCCGTCGCCAAGGCGGCGATGGATTCGGGCGTGGCGCGCGCGCGGATTGAGGATTTCGAGGCTTACCGCATCCAGTTGCGCTCGCGCCTCAACCCCACCACTTCGGTGCTGTCGGGCGTCTACGAAGTTGCCAAGGCCAATCCCAAGCGCATGGTGTTCGCCGAAGCGGAAGAGGAAGTGGTCCTGCGCGCCGCGATCCAGTTCCGCGATTTCGGCTACGGTGTCCCGATCCTCGTCGGCCGCACCAAGGCGGTGCTCGACAAGCTGCACCAGCTTTCGGTGGCCGATCCGTCCAGCTTCGAGATCCAGAACTCCGCCGATAGCGAGCACGTGCCCGCGATGGTCGATTTCCTCTACAAGCGGTTGCAACGGCGCGGTTTTACCGAGCGTGACGTGCGCCGCATGGTCAATCAGGAGCGCAACGTGTTCGCTGCGCTGCTGGTTGCGCTGGGGCATGGCGACGGGATCATCACCGGCATGACCCGCACCTTCGCCCAGACCGTTCGCGAAGTGAACCTGGTGCTGGAGCACAAGCAAGGCGCACTGCCGTTCGGCATCCACATGATGATCGGCAAGAACCACACCACCTTTCTGGCCGACACCACCATCAACGAACGTCCCAACGCATTGGAACTGGCCCACATCGCCAAGGAGACTGCTGCGGTCGCGCGCCGCATGGGGCATGAACCGCGGGTCGCGTTCCTCAGCTATTCGACCTTCGGCAACCCCTCCGGCCAGTGGCTCACCAGCATCCGCGAGGCAGTGGCGATCCTCGACCGTGAGGATCCGGGCTTCGAATACGAAGGCGAGATGGCCCCCGATGCCGCGCTCAACCCCAAGGTCATGGCGCTCTATCCGTTCAGCCGCCTGTCCGGCCCTGCCAACGTGCTGGTCATGCCCGGCCTGCAATCTGCCAACCTGTCGGCCAAGCTGCTGCGCGAATTGGGCAGCAACGCCACCATCGGCCCGATGCTGATCGGCATGGAGAAGCCGGTGCAGATCGTGCCGATGACGGCGTCGGTGCCCGATGTGCTGACGCTCGCCGTGCTGGCGGGCGCAGGCGTGGTGGGCTGAGAAAGCGAAGGGCCCGGCCAACCCGGCCGAGCCCTTCCCGAAGCATCAGGCCTGCGCGGCGGCCCGGTTGACCTCGCCCGAGGCGATCGAGGTCATGTGCTTGTCGCCGTCCCGCGTGTTGTCGAGACAGGTGTCGAGCACCTTGGCATCGTCCTTCAGCCCGAGCCGTTTGGCAAAGGCGCAGGCGGTGCCGTAACCCGAGATGCCGTAGTGGGTCATCCGCTGATACTGCGCGATGATCGAGGCATCGCGCACGTCCTCGTCTGCAATATCGGCTTCGATCCCGTGGGCGCGCGCTTCGGCGACAAGGCCTTCCATGCCCTTGCAATGTTCGCCGCGCGGGTCGGCATCATGGTTCTGGATCAGACGCTTGATCTGATCCATCCCTTCCTCGATCCCGTCGACGCCCGCTTTGAGTGCGCTTTTCAGGTCTTCGGAATGCGCGGCCTTGTGCAGTTCCTGCGTGACCTTGGCGGATTGGCGGTTGGCGCTGTAGATGTCCTGCAGCTGATCGATGTAGAGGTCTTTCAGAGTGTTGATGGTCATGTCGGTCGTCTCCCTTGGTTGTCCGGTTGTCGCCCCCATGCCCCATCAGTGGCTCAGACAGGCAAATGTTCCGGCCCCCGGGTCACGCAAGCAAGGGGATCGGACGAGGCGCGATCAAGCTGCGGCGGGACGCTGTTGGAGACACATGAGACACTGTCCAGAACAGGAAAACGGAGGCCTTTTCGAGCGCACCTCCGGGCGCTTATCCTCGGCGCGTTTCGATCCCTGCGGGATCGAGCGCCTGCGGGCGGCCGGTTGGTCTTGCGGCCCTTCGGGACCGTAATCTGTTTGAAGGCTGCGTGTCGCAATCCGTGCAGATCGAGCGGCGGGACGGATTGGCGATGCGACATGATAATTGGCTAGCCCGGCTGGACGGCTGTAGGAAAGCGGAACGGAAAGGCGGCGGGAATGAACCGGGCGAAAGCGGGCCTTGCCTATTGGGGCATCATCTTCGCGCTGGGCTTCGTGCTCGGCACCATCCGGACGCTGTGGCTGGCACCGATGATCGGCCTGCTGCCCGCGACCGCGCTCGAATTGCCGCTGATGCTGGCGGCTAGCTGGATCGCAGCGGGGTGGCTGATACGGCGGTTCGGTATCGGCACCGGCGGAGAGGCGCTGGCGATGGGCGCACTCGCCTTCGCGCTGCTGATGCTGGCCGAATGCGCGCTAGCGGTGGTTCTGGCTGGGCAGTCACCGGCGCAATGGCTCGCAGGCTTCGGCGAGCCGCATGCGCTGCTGGGGCTGGCGGGACAGGTGGTGTTCGCGCTGATCCCGTGGTGGCGGGCGGGGAGGGCCTAGATCAGAGCCGCCGACGTGCCCAGCCGTCTTCGTGCGCCTCCCTGCGGTCGCGCCGGATGAGATAGGCGCCGATGGCCATGTGCGGCAGCACGAACAGCATGATGAGCAGATAGACCCATCTGCCCAAGAAGGTATCCAGCGTCGAGCGTGACGGATCGGCAGGGTCGTAGAAGACCGGCACGGCCCGGCCCACGTCTTCCGCACGCCTCTGGCGGGCGCGGCGCCCGCGGCCCGTGGGAACCTTCGTGCGGCCCTCGAAGCGGCGGCCTTGCTCGTCCTCGAAGCCATAAACCACGATCCGGCCTCCCCTGCGGCCGCTCGGCGCGTGACCGAGGATCGTTCCGGTGGTCTCCACCCCGTTCCACGCGCCCGCGTTGGCCTCGACCAGTGATTTGCCGGCCAAGAGAAAGAACACGCTCCCGACGATCAGGAATGCCGCGCCGATCACTCCCTTCGGCCCCATCAGCCGCGCCGCCGGTATCGGAAGTACCACACCTCGTGCCCGTAAACCGTGCGCGCCTTGTGTTCATAGCGCGTCTCGGGCCAGCCGGACGGGCGCATCTGCCAGTCTGCGGGCTTGTCCACCACCCATTCGAACAGATCGGTATGGCGCTGCATCACCATCAGCGCGTGACGCAGATAGACGTCGTGATCGGTGCCGAAGCGGAATTCGCCGCCGGGCTTCAGCTTGCTCGCGATGAGCTTCATCGGACCGTCATTCACCATCCGCCGCTTGGCATGGCGGGCCTTGGGCCAGGGATCGGGGTGGAGCAGGTACACCATCGTCAGCGAACCATCCGGAATGCGGGCCAGTACGTCCAGCGCATCGCCGTGATGCAGGCGGATATTGGCGAGCCGTTGGTCCGCAACATGGGTCAGCGCCTGCGCCACGCCGTTGAGGAAAGGTTCTGCCCCGATGAAGCCGTGATCGGGTAACAGATCGGCGCGGTAGGCCAGATGCTCGCCCCCGCCGAAGCCGATCTCGAAGTGCAAAGGGCGCGCATCGCCGAACAGCACTTCGGACGTGACCGGGCCTTCAGCGGGCACGGCGATCTGCGGCAGCAAGTCATCGACCAGCCCCTGCTGCCTTGCGCGCAGTTTCTTGCCGACGCTGCGCCCGTAAAGCCGTGCGATGGTGGTCGGATCGCCTTCCTTGAATGCCGTCATGGCCGCAGCCGCTAGGCGCGCCACCGCCTGCTTGTCCAGCCCTGGTGTGCTTCGCTTGGGGCCGCTTGCCTTGCAGTCGCCGGGTGAATGCCGCTATCGGCCCACGCCATGGATGAGTTCACGCAATTTCTGGCAGGCCAGCAACCGTGGCTGCAATCGCTGATCGGCGTAACGCTGCTGGCGCTTGCCGCGCTGGCGGCGAACTATCTGCTCAAGCATGTGATCCTGCGCGCGGCGGCTCCGTGGCTCGACCGCAAGAGCAAGACGATCGACAAGGCGGTCGGCTGGCTGGTCACCGTGATCCCGCTGCTGATCGTCGCCAATGGCATCTATCTAGTGCCATACCTTCCCGAACGCGTGCGCGAGGTGACGGCGAATTTCGCGCAGACGCTGATCGTGCTGTCGATTGCGCTGGCGATCGTCAAGGCACTGACTTACCTCAACGAATTATACGAACGACTGCCGCAGTCGCGCAATCGCCCGATCAAGGGCTATCTGCAGGTGGTGAAGATCATCGTGCTGTGCGGCGCGGCGCTGATCGTGATCTCGATCCTGATCGACCAGTCGCCGCTGCTGCTATTGTCGGGGCTGGGCGCGATCACCGCGGTGCTGCTGCTGGTGTTCAAGGACACGATCCTGAGCCTTGTTGCCAGCGTGCAATTGTCCACCAATGATATGCTGCGGGTGGGCGACTGGATCGATATGCCGAGCATGGATGCCGATGGCGATGTGATCGACATCTCGCTGCACACGGTCAAGGTGCAGAACTTCGACAAGACGATCACCACCATCCCGACGCACCTGCTGGTGTCGGATTCCTATCGCAACTGGCGCGGGATGAAGGACGCGGGCGCGCGGCGCATCAAGCGGGCGCTGCCGATCGATCAGAGCACCATCCGGTTCCTGACCGACGAGGAGGTGACCGAACTGCACCGGTTTCGGCTGCTGCGGCCCTATCTGGCGGAAAAGCAGGCCGAGATCGCCGAGTGGAACACGCGCGAGATCCTCGGCGAGGAGAATCCGATCAACCGCCGGCGGCTGACCAATCTCGGCACGTTCCGCGCCTATGCGCTGGCCTATCTGAGCCACCATCCACGGGTGAGCGGCGGGTTCACGGTGATGGTGCGCCAGCTTGAACCGGGCGCGCAGGGCCTCCCGATGGAACTCTATTGCTTTGCCGATACCACCGTCTGGGCCGAATACGAGGGAGTCCAGTCGGACATTTTCGACCACATCCTGTCGATCCTGCCCGAATTCCACCTGCGCCTGTTCCAGGAGCCATCGGGCGTGGATTTCGGAAGCCTGACGACGGGCGATCGGATTTAGTGCAAAGCAAAAGGCCCGGAAGCACGCTGCTCCGGGCCTTTGCCTGTTTCATTCCGAGAGCGGCGTTCAGGCAGCCTCCGCCTCTTCGTTCGGGTCGCGCAGCACATAGCCGCGGCCCCATACGGTCTCGATGTAGTTTTCACCGCCGCATGCCAGCGAAAGCTTCTTGCGCAGCTTGCAGATGAACACGTCGATGATCTTGAGTTCGGGCTCGTCCATCCCGCCATAGAGGTGGTTGAGGAACATTTCCTTGGTCAGCGTGGTGCCCTTGCGAAGCGAGAGCAGCTCCAGCATCGCATATTCCTTGCCGGTCAGGTGCACGCGGGCGCCATCGACTTCGACCGTTTTGGCATCGAGGTTCACCGCCAGCTTGCCGGTGCGGATGACCGACTGGCTGTGGCCCTTCGAACGGCGCACCACAGCGTGGATGCGGGCAACCAGTTCTTCGCGGTGGAACGGCTTGGTCACGTAATCATCGGCACCGAAGCCGAAGCTGCGGACCTTGGAATCCATTTCGGCGATGCCCGAAAGGATCAGCACCGGGGTCTGCACCTTGGCGACGCGCAGCTTCTTCAGCACGTCATAGCCGTGCATGTCGGGCAGGTTCAGGTCCAGCAGGATGATGTCGTAATCATACAGCTTGCCCAGATCCAAGCCTTCCTCGCCGAGGTCGGTCGAATAGACATTGAAGCCTTCGGTGGTGAGCATCAGCTCGATTGCCTTGGCGGTGGTCGGTTCGTCTTCGATCAGCAGAACACGCATTGCTGGCCCCTATCTTGCCCTTGGTAACCCCTGCTTAGGAGAGGTTGCCGTTTGTTAACCACGCCACTTCTCACCAAAAAAGGTTAATAAGAAGTTTAGGGCGTTAAGATTTCGAGGTGAGTCTTTCGAGTCACACCCGGCAGCGACCGGCCAAACTCCTAACGCAGCCCCGCCAGCTTCTTCGCCCTGCGCCGCTCGGCGCTCGATCCCAGCCCGATCGCCTCGCGATATTTTGCCACAGTACGCCGGGCTAGGTCGAAGCCTTCCTTCTGCAGCATTTCGGCGAGCTGCTGGTCGGACAGGATGTTCTTCACGGTTTCGGCATCGATCAGCGCCTTGATCCGCGCCTTGATCGTGGCGCTCGAAGCGCCTTCGCCGTTGGCGCCCTCCCCAAACCGCGCGACTCCGCTGGTGAAGAAGTATTTCAGTTCGAACGTCCCGCGTGCGCAGGCCAGATATTTGTTGCTGGTCACCCGGCTGACGGTGCTTTCGTGCATCTCGATCTGCTCAGCCACTTCGCGCAAGGTCAGCGGGCGCAGTTCGGCCACGCCGCGCCGAAAGAACCCGTCCTGCTGCTTCACGATCTCGGCGGCGGTCTTGAGAATGGTCTTCTGCCGTTGGTCCAGCGCACGGATAAGCCAGTGTGCATCGGCCAGCTTTTCCTTCAGCCACCCTTGCGAGGACTTGTCCGCCGCGCCGCCGGTGAGTTCGAGGAAATAGCCGCGATTGACGATCAACTTGGGCAGGGTCTCCTCGTTCAGTGCTATGTCCCATCCGCCCGCTGTGTTGGCGGTGATAAGGATGTCGGGCACCACGGTGCTGGTGGCCGACGGCGCGAAGGCGAGGCCGGGCTTGGGATCGTAACTGCGCAGTTCGCGCAGCATGTCCGCGAAATCCTCGTCGTCGACCCGGCACAGGCGCTTCAACCGCTCCACCTCGCCGCGCGCGACCAGTTCGAGATTGGCGATCAGCGCTGCCATGCACGGATCGTAACGATCTGCCTCGCGCGCCTGGATGGCGATGCATTCGGCCAGATTGCGCGCGCCCACGCCGCTGGGATCGAGCGACTGGACCAGCGCCAGCGCGGCTTCGGCCTCGAACAGATCGACACCCAGATCGCCGGCAACGTCTTCAATCGGCGTGGCCAGATAGCCCGCATCGTCGAGCAGGCCGATGATGTGGCGTGCGATGAAGGCGCTGCGCGAATCGTTTGCGGCAGCGCCGATCTGGGATTCGAGATGCTCGGCCAGCGTCACTTCGGCGGCGCGCAGCTGCTCCCAGTCGGGCATATCGCTGAAATCGGTGCCGTTTGACGCGGCCGCGCCCCATTCGGCATCGCGGCTGTTGCTGCCCGCGCCGTCGCCGGTGTCCCAGTCACGGTCGACCGATGCGAGATCGAGCGGCGCATCGCCTTCCCCGCCGCCCAGCGCCATCAATTGATCCGCCGGCGCATCTTCGGGCAGGACGACGCTTTCTTCGCCGCGCTCCGGCTCGGCGCCGTCGGCAGGCCCGCCGGTGTCGAGGAGCGGGTTGGCCTCGAGCGCTTCGGCGATGAAGCTTTCGATTTCGAGGTTGGAGGCCGCCAGCAGCTTGATCGCCTGCTGCAATTGCGGCGTCATCACCAGCGATTGCGATTGCCGTAAATCGAGGCGGGGGCCTAATGCCATGCCTGTGCCGCGCTAGAGCGTGAAGCTCTCGCCGAGATACAGCCGCCGCACGTTTTCGTCCGCCACCAGTTCCTGCGGCGAACCGGCGAACAGCACCTGACCGCCATAGATGATGCAGGCGCGGTCGACGATGTCGAGCGTTTCGCGCACGTTGTGATCGGTGATCAGCACGCCGATGCCGCGCGCCTTCAGGTCGCGCACAAGCTCGCGGATGTCGCTGATCGACAGCGGGTCGATCCCCGCAAAGGGTTCGTCCAGCAGCATGATCGAGGGCTTGGCCGCCAGCGCGCGGGCAATCTCGCAGCGCCGCCGCTCGCCGCCCGACAGCGCCATCGCGGGCGATTCGCGCAGACGGGCAAGGCCGAATTCATCGAGCAGCCGTTCCAGTTCGGCGGCGCGGGTGGTGCGATCCGGCTCGACCAGTTCGAGCACGCTGTTGATGTTCTGCTCCACCGTCATCCCGCGAAAGATGCTGGTTTCCTGCGGCAGATAGCCAAGGCCGAGAATGGCGCGACGATACATCGGCAGCTTGGTCACATCCTCGCCGTCCATCAGGATACGGCCCGAATCCGGCTTCACCAGACCCATGATGGAATAGAAACAGGTGGTCTTGCCTGCGCCGTTAGGGCCGAGCAGACCGAGGACCTCACCCTTCGCCACGTGCAGCGAGATATCGGTCAGCACAGCGCGCTTGTCATAGCTTTTGGCGATCGAGATCACCTCCAGCCCGCTGCCCAGCGGGTGGCTATCAGGGGCGGTTTCGGCCACCGCATCGGAAGAAAGGGAGTCGGCCATGTCATGGGGTCTTTAGCAGCCCTGAAAGTTCAGAAAAGACCCGCAGGGCGTTTGGCAGGATTTTTGCTTAATGGTGGTGCCGACAGGTATCTGGCGGCGGCGGAATGACAAACTACGGGCGAATTCCGATGCTTGGCGCGCTGCCATTGCGCATGACGCAACAAAGTGACGAATTTTTTCGCCATATTGCAACCTTTGGCGCGGTTTGCGATACTCGCCCGACACGTCACACCGTTGGGGATCGGCAGAAGATGGGCAAAGCAACCGAACATCGGCACGGCGCAACCTACGTCAAACCGCGCACGCGCGACTGGCGCAGGGCGATGAGCGATCATGTCGCTTACGGCCTGCTGGTCTATACCGGCCTGCAGATTTTCGTGACGGTCAAGGCGTTGAGCGAGGGCACCTCCAGTCTGTTGCCCTACCTTGCGCTGATCGTTCTGGTGGCAGGCATCATCCCGGCCTTGCGCTGGTTCGAGAGTCGCTGGATCGGGCTGAACGACGATGAGGCCGCGGACGAGGCCTATGCCGCCGCTTTCCGCCGCGATGTGGCGGGGCTTTGGACGCTGGCGATTGGTCTGCCCTTCGCGCTGGCGCTGCTGTTCAAGGGATTGCTGAGTATTTTTTGATGTCCGCAGCCCATCCGGGCTGCGAAATCCTCGCTCATGCGGCCCAATGGCCGCGTCGCTGCGGGCGGCCATGCAGGTGTGCTTCGCACGTCTGCGCCTTCGGCTTCGACTCCGGCCTTGCGGTTGCTGCGCAACCGATCATCATTATGCTTCAGTCCATCGGAGAAAGCCGGTCGCGCCAGCGACCTCGAGGGCACGCGCTCGAGCCGCAGGTGCCCCGTTGCGCAGCAACGGGAATAGCACCGAGGAAGCACGCCTTGGGCGTGCTACTTACCAGAAGCGTAACGCTCGATCGCTTCGATCGTGACCTTGCGCGCTTCGGCAGCATCGCCCCACTTGCCCACGCGCACCCACTTTTCGGTTTCCAGATCCTTGTAGTGGGTGAAGAAGTGCTCGATCTGCTGGAAGATGATCGAGGGCAGATCGCTCGTCTCGACCACGTCGGCATAGTAGGGGAAGGTCTCTTTCACCGGCACGCAGATCAGCTTTTCATCGCCGCCCTGCTCGTCTTCGAGGTTGAGCACGCCGATCGGACGGGCGCGCACCACGCAGCCGGGGATGAAGGGCGAGCGCGCGATCACCAGCGCATCGAGCGGGTCGCCATCGGGGCTGAGCGTATGCGGCACGAAGCCGTAATTGGCCGGATAGCGCATCGGCGTGTGCAGGATGCGGTCGACGAACAGCGCGCCTGATTCCTTGTCGAATTCGTACTTCACCGGCTCGCCGCCGGTCGGCACTTCGATGATGACGTTGAGATCTTCGGGCGGGTTCACGCCAGTGGGGATCTTGTCGATGCGCATGATGGTCTCTTTTCAGGTGGATGCGGCTGAATAACTGTGTCGCGGCCCTTAATGCGTGTCGCAGGATTGCGAAAGACCCTGCGTGGCCCTAATCGCGCCACTTAAGTTAGGGACAGCCATGAGCAAAAAGACACCGCAGGCCATCAGAGGCACCCAGGACATCTTCGGCGCCGATGCCGAGGCCTTCGCCTTCGTGGTCGAGACTTTCGAGCGTGTCCGCGGCCTGTACCGCTTCCGCCGGTTGGAAATGCCGGTGTTCGAAAAGACCCAGGTGTTTGCGCGGTCCTTGGGCGAGACCACCGATGTGGTGTCGAAGGAGATGTATTCCTTCGACGATCGCGGCGGGGAGAGCCTGACCCTGCGCCCTGAATTCACTGCCGGGATTGCCCGCGCTTATCTGACGAACGGCTGGCAGCAATATGCGCCGCTGAAGGTGGCGACCCACGGCCCGCTGTTCCGGTATGAACGCCCGCAAAAGGGCCGCTACCGCCAGTTCCACCAGATCGACGCCGAAGTGATCGGCGCGGGCGAGCCGCAGGCGGACGTGGAATTGCTGGCGATGGCGGATCAGTTGTTGAAGGAGCTGGGGATTCACGATGTGACGCTGCACCTCAACACGCTTGGCGATGGTGCGAGCCGGGAGGCGTGGCGGGCGGCTTTGGTGGCGTATTTCCTCGGTGTGAAGGGTCAACTGTCCGAGGAATCGCAGGAGCGGCTGGAGAAGAACCCGCTCCGAATTCTCGACAGCAAAGACCCACGAGACAAGCCGTTCCTAGCCGATGCGCCGAAGATCGACGCCTTCCTGTCGGAGGAGGCTTCGGCGTTCTTCGCCGCTGTCACCAGCGGGCTGGATGCGGCGGGGGTGAAGTGGGTGCGGGCGGAAAGCCTTGTCCGGGGCCTCGATTACTATCGCCACACGGCATTCGAATTCATCCCCGACGAAGGCAGCGCCTCGGCGGCTGCGTTGGGTGCTCAGAGCACGGTGCTGGGCGGCGGGCGTTATGACGGGCTGATGGAATCGCTCGGCGGCGCGCCGACCCCGGCGGTGGGCTGGGCTGCGGGGATTGAGCGGCTGGCTATGCTGGTCGGGGCGCGGGAGGCTGACACTCTGGAAATCGCGATCGTTGCCGAGAACTCAACCCGAGAACTTGAGGCTGCGCAATTAGTGGCTCGTTGCCGAAACGCTGGGTTTAGGACGGAACTCTTTGCATCCGGGAGCCCAAGAAAGCGTTTTGACAAAGCACGTAAAGCAGAACCTGCGGTGCTGGTCTCATTTGACGTTCGCGACGGTGCGCACACCACAAAGTTTGCTCATTTCGATGCTGGCATTGGCCGGGTCGAGGAAGCAAGATCGTTCCTGCAAGAGTATCAGGAAGCCTCCGAATTTTAGGTCAAATAGGGTTCTAAACATCGCCTCCCCGGGCTTGACCCGGGGCCCCGCTTTTCTTCTCGCGGCGGGTCATTAAGTAGCGGGATCCCGGATCAAGTCCGGGAAGACGAGTATCAGCAAGCTTATGCAAATCCCTCCCGAACGCCTTGACCAGATCGCGCACCGCTTTGCAGAGCTGGAAGCGCGCATGGCGTCCGGCACGCTGGAGGGTGAGGCCTTTGTCCGCGCCTCCCGCGACTATGCCGAACTCGAACCGGTGGCGAAAATCGCCGCCGAAGTGAAAGCCGCGCGCGAGGAAATGGCGGGGCTGTCCGAGATGCTCGCCGACCCCGAAATGAAGGCGATGGCGGAGGAGGAACTCAGCGAAATCAAGGCCACGCTCCCCGATCTCGAACGCCGCCTCGCCATCGCGCTGCTGCCGCGTGACAGCGCCGATGCCAAGCCAGCGATGCTCGAAATCCGCGCCGGGACGGGGGGCGACGAGGCCGCGCTGTTCGCCGCCGACCTTTACCGCATGTACGAACGCTACGCCGCCGAACAGGGCTGGAAGGTCGAAGCGGTCAGCATCAATGCCTCCGACATCGGCGGGTTCAAGGAAGTGATCGCCAATGTCACCGGCACCGGGGTGTTCGCGAAACTCAAGTTCGAAAGCGGCGTCCACCGCGTCCAGCGCGTGCCTGTCACCGAAAGCGGCGGGCGCATCCACACCTCGGCGGCGACCGTGGCGGTGCTGCCGGAGCCGGACGACGTGGATGTGTCGGTCGAGGAAAAAGACCTCAAGATCGACGTCTATCGGGCAAGCGGCGCCGGCGGGCAGCACGTCAATACGACCGATTCGGCGGTGCGGATCACCCACCTGCCGACCAACACCGTGGTCACCTGCCAGGACGGCCGCAGCCAGCACAAGAACAAGGAAAAGGCGATGCAGGTGCTGCGCACGCGGCTGTATGACGCCCAGCGCGAGGCCACGCAGGGCGCCGAGGCCGAGGCGCGCAAGGCGATGGTCGGCAGCGGAGATCGTTCCGAACGCATCCGCACCTACAATTTCCCCCAAGGCCGCGTCACCGATCACCGCATCGGGCTGACCCTGCACAAGCTTGAGGAAGTGCTCGCCGGACCGGGGCTCGCCGAATTGGTCGATGCGCTGATATCCGAGGACGAAGGCAAGCGGCTGGCGGCGCTGAGCGAGTGATGGGCGGCATGACCGTCGGTGAAGCGATCCGTGCCGCTGCGACGCGCCTCGCGCCCGCGAGCGATACCGCGCGGCTCGATGCAGAATTGCTGATGGCGCATGCTTTCGAGGTCAGCCGGTCAGACCTGTTGCTCCGCTACATGGGCCACACCGCGCCGAAGCGCTTCTTCGAAAGCATCGAACGGCGCGTAGCGCATGAGCCCGTGGCCTATATCATCGGGACGCAGGAGTTCTATGGACGCGACTTTCGCGTGACTGCCGATACGCTGATTCCCCGGGCTGACAGCGAGACGATCATTCAGGCTGCTCTCGAGGTCAAACCCCATGCCGAGCGTGTGCTCGACCTTGGAACCGGCTCGGGCGCACTGCTGCTGACCTTTCTCGCCGAAACGGAGATCGTGGGCGCGCGCTGGCAGGCAACAGGAGTCGGTATCGACAAATCCGTCGCTGCGATCGGCGTGGCAGACGAGAATGCGTCAGGCCTCGGTCTCGATCACCGGGTGAGGTTGTGGACGGCAGACTGGACGAAACCCGGTTGGACGCGCCGCCTCGGCACCTTCGACCTCGTCCTGTGCAATCCGCCTTATGTCGAGGCGGACGCGGCGCTCGACCGCCAAGTGCGCGATCACG
This sequence comes from Erythrobacter sp. NFXS35, assembly GCF_040148725.1. Lineage (NCBI taxonomy): Bacteria > Pseudomonadati > Pseudomonadota > Alphaproteobacteria > Sphingomonadales > Erythrobacteraceae > Erythrobacter > Erythrobacter sp. NFXS35. The sequence continues at coordinate 633,022 of NZ_JAGDEB010000002.1, forward strand.
AACCCGCCAGCGCGCTGTTCGCCGGGCCGGAGGGGCTTGACGACTACCGCGTCCTGATCCCGCAGCTTGGCAAGTTGCTTGTGCCCGGCGGAGTCGCCGTGTTCGAAATCGGCGCAGGTCAGGCCGAGGCGGTCAGCGCCATTGCCGAGGCCGCCGGTTTCGCGGTCGAATTGCGCCATGATCTTGCCCGGCGGCCGCGCGCATTGATACTTCGTTGAAGGAAAAACCGCGTAGGGCTTGGCAAAGCGCTTATCCATCGCTACTTCGATATCAGGACAGACGAATTGCGAAGGGCGCAAATCGCTGAGCCAAGCTCCACTTCTCGCTTGAAACGGCCGTCTGGGCACGTCCCCGGTCATGTCAGCACGGAGCGCGCGTCACAGGTTGGCAGGGCCGGATCGGCAATGCCAAAACGTGAGGCGCAAGGACAAGGGGTCTGTTGGCCGCGCGTGCATTCGTTTTTCGCACCGGGCCGCTGATTAAGGAACAATTTCCTTGAATAACAATCGCAACAACCGTCGCCGTGGGCGCGGGAACCGTCCGCAGGGCGGCAATGGCAACCAGCTTAATCGGATCGACAGCCGGGCGCGGGGCAATGCGCCACAGATGCTCGAAAAGTACAAGAAGCTGGCGCAGGACGCTCATCACAATGGCGACCGGGTGCAGATGGAACAGTATCTGCAGTTCGCCGATCACTATTTCCGTGTGATCGCCGACAACAAGGTGCGTCAGGACGAAACGCGCGGCTCGCGCCGCAGTGACGAGCGCGAACAATCCGAAGATTTCGGCGATGACGATCTCGATTTCGATCGCGGCCGCCGCAGCGAGCAGTCGTCGCGCACCCGCTACGAACAGCAGGACAACGATTCCCGCGGTGATCAGGCTGAAGGCGAGCGGGGGCAGGAGGGTGAATCCTCTTCGTCCGATGATCGTGGCAATGATCGGGGCGATGATCGCGGCGGGCAGCCGCGCCAGCAGAACACCCGGCGCCAGCCGCGCAAGCCGCGTGAGGACAATCGCGGCGAGCGCACCGAACGTGCCCCCCGTGCAGAACGTGCGGAACGCAGCGAGGCCCCGCGCAGCCCAAAGCGCGCCGAGAAAGCGGCTGAAACGTCCGACGCCAAGCCCGCGCCGCGCGCTCGCAAGCCGCGCAAGCCTGCCGACGAAAGCCGCGCCAATGATCAGGGCGGTATCGATAGCTCGATCCTGCCGCCCTCGATTCGCGGCGAGGATTCGGACGGCAAGGCCGGCAATGGCTCCGGCGGCTCCGGCGACAGCGACGGCACGCTGGAAGCGGTCGGCTGATTGACCGCTGGCACGGCGTGATCCCGTGACACCAACCGCAAGGCTGGGTGCGTGGGCCAGCGCCATCCCGGCGCTGATGCAACGCCGTCCGGCGCTCTCGGCGATTGTACTGGGGCTGATTGCGGCCTGTGCCTATCCGCCGCTGCACCTGTGGCCGCTGGGCCTTGCCGCGCTCGCCGGGTTCGTTTGGGTTCTCTATCAGGCACCCACCAAACGCGCCGCATTGTGGATCGGCTGGTGTTTCGGCTGGGCGCATCTGACGCTCGCCAACAACTGGATCGCGACCGCCTTTACCCATCAGGCCAAGATGCCCGAGGTGCTGGGCTGGGCGGCGGTGCCGCTCTTGTGCATCTATCTCGCGGTGTATCCCGCCATTGCCGCGCTGGCGACGCATCTGGTGGCGCGCCGCGCTCCGCTGTGGGCCTTCGGGGTGGTGTTGGCGGGCGCGTGGACGCTCACCGAATGGGCGCGAGGGACCTTTTTCACAGGCTATCCATGGCCGCCGCTCGGGCTGATGCTGCTGGGCGGGTGGGACACGCCGGGGCTCGCAGGGTTGCTGCCCTGGATGGGCACCTATGCTCTGTCAGGGTTGGCGGTTCTGCTGGGGACAGGAATATCCGCCAACGCCGCGCGCAATCGTTTGGCGGGCCTGATCGTGCCTTTCGCAGCCATGGCCTTTGTCATGCACGTCCCGGTCCTGCCGTCGCGACCCGACAGCGACATCCGCTACACCCTCGTCCAGCCCTATCTTCCGCAGAGCGAGATCAACGATCCTGCCAAGTTCGACGAGCAGTTCGCCCGCCTGACTGCGCTGAGCGCGGGCGCACGCGACCAATCGCGTCTTGTGCTGTGGCCCGAAAGCGCGGTGCCCGATTACCTTGAGGAAGGCTACCCCGAACGCTTCTATCTCCAGATGACCGCCGGGGGCGATCCCGTGGTTGCCCGGCGGCGCATCGGCAATGTGATCGGCCCGCAATCGACGCTGCTGACCGGGGTGGTCAACCTCGACATCGCCCCGCTTGCGCACGGCACCCTGGGCGCGGTCAGCGCACGCAATTCGGTGATGGCGATCAACGGTGCGGGCGCAATCAGGGCGCAATATGCCAAGGCGCATCTGGTGCCTTACGGCGAATACCTGCCGATGCGCCCGCTGCTCGAACCGCTCGGCATTTCGCGGCTGGTGGCGGGCAGCATCGATTACCTGCCGGGGCCGGGGCCGGGCACGCTCGATCTGGGTGAACACGGCAAGGCGGGCATCCAGATCTGCTATGAAATCGTGTTCTCTGGCGAAGTGGTCGATGATGCGAACCGCCCTGATTACATCTTCAATCCCTCGAATGACGGCTGGTTCGGGCACTGGGGGCCGCCGCAGCATCTGGCGCAGGCGCGGATGCGGGCGATCGAGGAAGGCCTGCCGGTGCTGCGTTCGACCACCACCGGGATCAGCGCGGTAATCGACGCCAACGGAATCGTGCGCAGTAGCATCGAACGGGGCAAGGCCGACGCGCTCGAAGGCTTTGTCCCCTCCGCCAAGCCGCCGACGCTGTTCGCGCAGGCGGGCCACTGGCTGACGCTGGCTTGGGCCGCGCTGCTGATCGCGCTGGGGCTGGGCCTGCCAAGAGCGCTTGCGCTGGCCCGCGTGCGCGGCTAGGGCGATGCGGAATAAAGCCGGACATAAAGGTTTCCTTATATCTGCATAAGGTGGCGCGTCCGGTGAGAAGCCGATCATCACAGCCCCTGGGGGACTCATGCGCACCGAATATCTCTTCACCTCCGAAAGCGTCTCCGAAGGCCACCCGGACAAGGTTTCCGACCAGATTTCCGATGCGATCGTCGATCTGATGCTCGCCAAGGACCCCGAAGCGCGCGTCGCCTGCGAAACCATGACCACCACCCAGCGGGTGATGCTGTCGGGCGAAATTCGCTGCAGGCCGATGTATGACGACAAGAACGAGGACTGGAAGTTCAACGGCTACTGGGCGCCGGGCGCGCGCGACGAGATCGAAAGCGCCGTTCGCCGGACAATCAAGGACATCGGCTACGAACAGGACGGTTTTCACTGGAAGACGCTGACCTTCGAAAACCACCTGCATGGCCAGTCGGCCCACATCGCGCAGGGCGTTGACGCGGGGGCCGAAGGATCGAACAAGGACGAGGGCGCCGGCGACCAGGGCATCATGTTCGGCTTTGCCTGCGACGAGACTCCCGACCTGATGCCGGCGACGCTCGATTATAGCCATAAGATCCTCGAACGGCTTGCCGCAGATCGCCACTCGGGCGCCGCGCCGTTCCTTGAGCCCGACGCCAAGAGCCAGGTCACGTTGCGCTATCGCGACGGCAAGCCGGTTGCCTGCACCGCCATCGTCGTCAGCACCCAACACGCCGAAGGCTATGACGAGGGCGACAAGGAAGCCGAGCTCAAGGCCTATGTGAAGCAAGTCGTCGGCGAAATCCTGCCGGCCGGGTTCCTGTCGGACGAAACGACCTGGCACATCAACCCGACGGGCAGCTTCGTGATCGGCGGACCGGATGGCGACGCAGGCCTGACGGGGCGCAAGATCATCGTCGATACCTATGGCGGCGCCAGCCCCCACGGCGGCGGCGCGTTCAGCGGCAAGGACCCGACCAAGGTCGATCGTTCGGCCGCCTACATCACCCGCTACCTCGCCAAGAACGTCGTCGCCGCCGGTCTTGCCACGCGCTGCACCATCCAGATCGCCTATGCCATCGGCGTATCGCAGCCGCTTTCGCTCTATGTCGATACCCACGGCACCGGTACAGTCGGCGACGATGCCATCGAAGCGGTCATCCTCGGCAATGCCAAGCTTGGCGGGTTGACCCCGCGCAGCATCCGCACGCATCTCGGCCTCAACAAGCCGATCTACCAGAAGAGCGCTGCCTACGGCCATTTCGGGCGCAAGCCGGATGGCGATTTCTTTCCGTGGGAACGGCTCGATCTGGTCGATGATCTGAAGGCTGCATTGGCCTGAATTCCCGGCTAGGGCGTCAGCCATGGTGACGCCCGCCACCCCCTTGTCCGGACAGCGAATGCTCGCGCTCGATGCACTGCGGGGCCTCGCGGTGATCGGCATCGTGGGGTTGAACGTGCATGCCTTCGCGCTGCCCGGGCCGGCCTATTACAACCCGGTCGCCTATGGCGGGGATAGCGCAGGCGATTACTGGGTGTGGCTGGCGAGCTTCATCTTCATCGAGGACAAGTTCCGCACCCTGTTCGCGATGCTGTTCGGCGCAGGCTGCCTGATCCTGCTGGAGAAGGGCGGCGCAGGCGCAGGGCGGCAGGCGTGGCGCGCACATTTTGCGCGGATGGCGGCGCTGTTCGCTATCGGGCTTGTCCACGCCACGATGCTCGCCAGCAATGATGTGCTGCGCGCCTATGCGCTGGCGGGGCTGGCGGTGCCGCTGCTGACCGGGCTTTCGGCGCGGGCGCTTATTGCGGTCGCCATCGGGCTGATCACCGTGCATTTCGGCCTCGGCTTGACGGTGTTCGGCAGCGCGATGGTCGATTTTCATGTGAACCGTTCCGGCAGTGACGCGCTGTTGTGGGCGGAACGCAATTTCGGCAGCGATCCCGCGCAACTCGCCGCGCTGCTGGAGCAGGGGCGCGAAGGTTTCGCCGAGCGGATCGTGCGGCGCGGAGGGGCAATTCCCGCCCAACTGACGACACTGGTCGCTTCGTTGCCACTCAATCTGGCGGCAATCACGCTCGGCATGGGGCTGTGGAAGGCGGGGATGCTGAAGGGCGAATGGCGCACATTCCGGCTGCAACGGCTGGCCGCCTTGAGCGCGCTGGCGGCGCTGCCGGGGCTGCTGGCGCTGGCGGCGTGGCAGGTGACGCAAGGCTTCCCCGCGGCCTTGGCCGGAGCGGCGGCGCTGGTGCTGTCCGCGCCGTTCGACACGCTGCTGGGGGTCGCCTATGCCGCGCTGGCGATGGCGTTTTTCGGTGCGGAGAACCGCGTGACCCGCACGCTTGCGGCGGTGGGGCGACTATCGCTGACCAATTACCTGATGACCAGCGTGATCCTGTCGGCGGTATTCGCTTCATGGGGGCTGGAGCTGTTCGGCGAAGTCAGCCGCTGGCAGGCGTTTGGCATCGGACTGGTCCCGATTGCCGCGATGGTGCTGTGGTCGCCGCCGTGGGTGGCGCGGGCCGGGCAGGGGCCGTTCGAGCGGCTGTGGCGCGCCGGGGCGAAGGTGCTGTCCTAGCTGTGTTCTCCGTGCAGCGGCGAGGGCCGGTCGAGCGCGAGTTCCGCATCGGAGAACACGAAGGGGCTGCGCACCCCCGGCATCCCGCCAAGGTCTACCCTCAGCCCGCGTGCCACCACCTGGGGGTCGGCAAAGACCTCGTCCAGCCGGTTGATCGGCCCCGCAGGCACTCCCGCCGCGTGGCAGGCATCGAGCAGGCCCTGCTTGCTCCACCCTGCCGCCGCCGCCGCGATTTCGGCGTCCAGCGCCTTGGCATTGGCGGTGCGATCACCATTGGCGAGAAAGCGCGGGTCGGTGGACAGGTGGTCCAGCCCCAGCACAGCCATCAGCTTGTGGAACAGCCCGTCATTCGCGGGCGCAAGGATCACGTGCCCGTCGCTCACCGCGAACACCCCATAAGGCGCGACCTGCGCATGGGCATTGCCCATGCGCGGTGGGTTCTGCCCGGTGGTGAGGTAGTATGTGGCCTGATTGGATAGCAGCGCAACCGAGCTATCCATCAGGCTGATATCGACCTGCTGCCCGAGTCCTTGCCTTGGCCCGGTCCGCGCCCGCATCAGCAATGCGGCCTGAATCCCGTTCGCCGCCCAGACGCCGGTGGAAAGGTCGGAGATCGAGATGCCCATCTTGACCGGATGCCCCTCCGGCTCGCCCGTCAGCGACATGAACCCGCTCATCCCCTGCACCACGAAGTCGTATCCCGCCTCATGCGCGCGTGGGCCGGTCAGGCCGAACCCTGTGATCGAGCAATAGACGAGGCCCGCGTTGGCAGCGGAGCAGGCGGCGTAATCGAGGCCGAATTTGGCGAGGCTGCCAGTCTTGAAGTTCTCGATCACCACATCCGCGTCCGCAATCAGCGCCTTGACCCGCGCCAGATCCTCCGCTGCGCCGAAATCGGCGATAATCGAGCGTTTGCCGCGGTTGCAGGCGTGGTAATAGGCGGCTTCGCGGTGAACGTTTCCGGTGGCATCGGTGCGTTCGACCCACGGCGGCCCCCACATGCGCGTGCCGTCGCCTTCAGGGCTTTCGACCTTGATCACATCCGCGCCGAGGTCGGCGAGGATCTGCCCGCAGAACGGCCCCGCCAGCACCCGCGCCAATTCGACCACCTTGAGGCCCGCCAGCGGCGCGTCGGGATTGCGGGGCTGCGTCAACCACATGGCTATTCGCCCATCTGCGCCTTCAGGAACCGGGCGCTGTCGGCCAGCACCGGGCCCTTGCTGCGGAACGGCTTGGACAGCGCCATCACCACCTCCTCGTGATCGAGCGGGCCGTAGTTGATGACTTCCACCGGCGCGCCAAGCTCGCGCAGCTTTGCGGCAAGGTTGTTGGTGTTGCGCGGGCGCACGGTTTCGTCACCCTCCGATGTCACCAGCAGCAGCGTCGGCGCGTCGGCGCGCGCATAGGTGATCGGCTGCGTCTCCTCAGGCTGCGGCCATTGGCTGAACGCCGCGATCGAACGCGGGCTGTCGAACGGGTAGAAATCATACGGACCGGACAGACCGACCGCCGCCTGCACGTTGGACGGATCGGCCCCGGCCGCGACCAGCCGCTTGCTATCCAGCGCCAGCATGATCGCCTGATAGGCGCCTGCCGAATGGCCCATGAAGGCGAGCCGCGCCGGATCGCCGCCGTATTGGGCGATGTTGTCCTCGACCCACGCGACCGCCTCGGCCCCGTCGTCGAGGAAGGCGGGAAAGCGCACTTGCGGCACCTTGCGGTAATCGGGGATCACCACGAGAAAGCCCTGATTGGCCAGCGCGCGCCCTGCGAAGGCATAGGCGGTGCGGTCCCCCTTGGCCCAGCCGCCGCCATACCAAAAGATCACGACCGGCAGATCGGCGTCGCTCGCCGCGCCTTGCGGTGCCCAGATGTCGAGGCTCTGCCCGTGGCTGCCAAACGCCGCGCCCTCGGCCACCTGTCGCGCCCCCGCGCCGCCGCCCGCCGCCCGGTCATAGAGCGAAAGCAGCCGCGGTGGCGACGTGAAGGCGAGGATGCCGCCGATCACGACGACCAGCGCAAGGGCGGCTGCTGCAACGGCACGCCGCATCAGGCTACGTAATGCGCGGTGGTGGTCGCGGCGATATCGGCCTCGGTCACACCCGGCGCCATCTCTATGAGGCGGAACGGCGAGCTATGGTCGGGCCGCTGGAACACGGCGAGGTTGGTAATGATCATGTCGACCACGCCTGCGCCCGTCAGCGGCAGGGTGCATTCGGGAATGAATTTCGGGCTACCGTCCTTGGCGGTGTGGTCCATCACCACGATGATCTTCTTCACGCCTGCGACCAGGTCCATTGCGCCGCCCATCCCCTTGATCATCTTGCCGGGGATCATCCAGTTGGCGATGTCGCCGTTCTCGGCCACTTCCATCGCGCCCAGCACGGTCAAGTCGATATGCCCGCCGCGAATCATCCCGAAACTGGTGGCGCTGTCGAAATAGGCAGTGTGGGGCAGTTCGCTGATGGTCTGCTTGCCTGCGTTGATCAGATCGGCATCGACCTCGTCATCATAGGGGAACGGCCCAATACCGAGCATTCCGTTTTCGCTCTGCAGCGTCACCAGCATCCCTTCGGGGATGTGATTGGCCACCAGCGTCGGGATGCCGATGCCGAGGTTTACGTAGTAGCCGTCCTGGAGCTCGCGCGCGGCGCGGGCCGCCATCTGGTCGCGGGTCCAGCCGGTGGGAAGCGTGGTCATTGGTGCTGGTGTCCTTACTTGGCCGCGGGGAGCGCCGCGGGGAACAGGGGCTCGATCAGGAACCACCCATCGCCGATCGCGGTTTCGAGCGCGGCGCCCGCCTCGGGGTTCTTGAGATACACGAATCGCTCATCGAAATCGGACTTTTCGTCGCCGGCAATCGCGACGATGCAGGAATTCGCGGCGAGCGATTCCTTGCGCGCTTGTTTGCGGTCTTCGGGGTCACGACGCAGCGAGACGATATCCTCGCCGCGCGGATCGAGCCCGGATTGCTCCAGCGCAGTGCGAACTGCACCGATCTGGCCGACGGGCACATCGGAGACCCAGGCGATCTGCACCCCGGCCTCGCGCAGGACCGCAAGCCCGAGCGCCTGACCGTCGTTCTTCGCTACGGCGGCGGGCGGAGCAAAGACGCCGCCTTGCGGGTCGAGATCGACGACCGCCACCGGCTGTTCGCCCGCAGCACAGCGTTTGCGCATTCCGTCGAGCGCGATCGGATCGGCCAACATGGCGGACAGCGGACCGCTTGCCTGCGCGCTGACCGCCGCAACGCCGCGACCATAACGCACGAACTGGGCAAAGCCGAACCGCTCGCCTTGCGGTGCCGCGGGGGCGACGCCGGGCAATACGGTGGCGGCCGCTAAGGCTGGCGCAGCCGCAGTTGGCGCCGGAGCACTGGGCGGTGATCCGACCGGCGGGGGCACTGCTCCCGGCCGAGCCGCAGGTACGCTGACAGGAGCCGGGGCAAGATCCGCAGCCGGAGCGGCGGCTTGCGCTGCGGGCGCGACCGTGACCGACGGCGCCGTAACCGGAGCCGGAGCCGAAGCGACAGCCGCCGGAGCGGTTGCAGGCGCGCTGGGGGTGTTTCTTTCCGGACCTTCACCATCCAGCCGGCTGCCCACCATCGCACTTCCAGCCAGAGCGGGAATGGCAACTGCGATACACCCCGAGAGGGATGCACCTGCCAAAGCCAGCAAGGGCAACAATACGATACTGCGGTTCATCACGCGGTCTCCCTCTCCCGAACCGTACGGAACTCGATCATCTTGTCATAGGGTGCGCCGCACACGATCCGGTTCACATACACGCCTGCGAGATGGATCTGATCGGGATCGAGGCTGCCCGCCGGCACCACTTCCTCCACCTCGGCAACACAGATCTTCCCGCAGGTCGCGGCGGGCAGGTTGAAATTGCGCGCGGTCTTGCGGAAGATCAGGTTGCCGGTTTCGTCCGCCTTCCACGCCTTGACAATCGACAGGTCGGCAAAGATGCCGCGTTCGAGAATATAGGTCTGCATCACCCCGTCGCGGTCGGGAAAGTCCTTGTGTTCCTTGCCCTCGGCCACTGCGGTGCCGACCCCGGTGCGGGTGTAGAAGCCGGGAATCCCTGCGCCGCCGGCCCGCATCCGTTCCGCTAACGTTCCCTGCGGGCAGAATTCGACTTCGAGCTCGCCCGAAAGATACTGCCGCTCGAACTCCTTGTTCTCGCCAACATAGGAACTGATCATCTTCTTCACCTGCCGGGTGCGCAGCAGCTTGCCGATGCCCTCATTGTCAATTCCGGCATTATTGCTGGCGAAGGTGAGGCCGGTCACGCCGCTGTCACGAATCGCGTCCAGGAGCCGTTCCGGTATACCGCACAGGCCAAAACCGCCTGCAGCAATCAGCATATCATTGCCAAGGACGCCTTCGAGCGCGCTGGCTGCATCGGAATAGAGCTTTGTCATCGAGCCTGCCTGACTTGTTGTAAATTCAGCACGGACAATCCCTGCGGGATTTCCCGAGGGTGATTAGTGCCTTCAGGCGCCGCTGTCACCACCGTGCCTGAGCGAAACTTGAACTTGCGTTCATGTTGCGGCGCAAGATGCCAAATGTGACGAAATGTGCTTACAAATTGACCGCCTGCCTTCTTTATAGGCAGAAAATTTGCGTTTCTGACACCCGATTGTGTCATCAGCGGCAATTAATTGCGCATTTTGCAATCCTATGCGCACTTTACGCACTTGCACAAAATCCTATTCTGCTGCAGATGCGAAGTGCCTTTTAGGCATCCTCTCCCAAACTCATCAGCCCGGCCCCAGTGCCGGGCTTTTTTTTGCCCGCACAAATCCGCGCCACGCCCGGCTTTCTTGCCCGGGAATAATCCGGGGCGTGCCGGACTCCTTTTTGGCCGGCACGGTCCCGAGGCAGCCGCGCCTTTTCTGCTTGCTCCGAATCCGCAGTGTTGCGCGTTGGCCTTTTCGCTCGCCGACCGTCTGCGGCGCCCCGGCCAAGCTCGATTGCAATCGCGCAAGGGCGTGCCTAGCTAATTGTGCAAGTCTCCAGAACACTTGCAAGCGCAGGAAAAACCCATGGCCGAAGCAGAAACCGCCGCGCCCACCCGCACCGCCCGCTTGCAGGTCGCGCCTGCGCGGCAGGAGGAATCGGGGCAGGGCATCGCCCGGATGCCGCGCTCCGCTTTCCAGAAGCTCGGCATTACCGAAGGGGACGTGGTCGAAATCGTCGGCAAGCGCACCACCGCCGCGATCGCCATGGCCGCTTACCCCGAGGATGATGCGCTCGACGTGGTGCGATTGGACGGTTTGCAGCGCGGCAATGCCGAAGCCGGATCGGGCGAGCATGTCGAAATCGCCCGCGCCGAATCGCGCCCCGCCACCCGCGTTGTTTTCGCTCCGGCACAGCGCGAAATGCGGCTGCAGGGGCCGACCCAGGCACTGAAGCGCAACTTTTTCGGAAAGCCCCTGTTCGCCGGCGATCTGGTCGCTACCACCGGTCAGCAGCCGGTGCAGAATATGCCATCGGATGTGCGGCAATTGCTGCGCGCACCCGCCTATGCGCTGACCCAGATCCGCCTGTCCGTGCATTCGACCAGTCCCAAGGGCATCGTCCATATCGACGAGAATACCGAGGTCGAACTGCGCTCCGAGTTCGAGGAACCGCGCGATGGCCGCGCAGTCGTCAACTACGACGATGTCGGGGGGATGGAGGACACCATTCGCCAGTTGCGCGAAATGGTCGAACTGCCGCTGCGCTACCCCGAATTGTTCATTCGGCTCGGTGTCGAACCGCCCAAGGGCGTGTTGCTCCACGGCCCGCCGGGAACCGGCAAGACCCGGCTGGCGCAGGCGGTGGCGAATGAAAGTGACGCGGAGTTCTTCACCATAAACGGCCCGGAAATCATGGGATCGGGTTACGGCGAGAGTGAAAAGCGCCTGCGCGAAGTGTTCGAGGAAGCCAGCCGCGCCGCGCCCGCGATCATCTTCATCGACGAGATCGATTCGATTGCGCCCAAACGCACGCAGGTTCCGGGCGAGGCGGAGAAACGCCTCGTCGCGCAGCTGCTGACGCTGATGGACGGGCTGGAACAGCGCGCCAATCTCGTCGTCATCGCTGCGACCAATCGCCCCGATGCCATCGACGAGGCGCTGCGCCGTCCGGGCCGGTTCGACCGCGAGATCGTGATCGGCGTGCCGGACGAACGCGGGCGGCGCGAAATCCTGTCGATCCACACCCGCGGGATGCCGTTGGAGGAGACGGTCGACCTGAAGGAACTCGCCCGCGTCACCCATGGCTTTGTCGGCGCGGACATCGCCGCGCTTACCCGCGAAGCCGCAATCGAGGCGGTGCGGCGGATCATGCCCCGACTCGATCTGGACGAACGCACCATTCCGCAGGACGTGCTGGAGGATCTGTGCGTGTTGCGCGACGATTTCCTCAGCGCGCTCAAACGCGTGCAACCTTCGGCCATGCGCGAGGTGATGGTGCAGGTGCCGAATGTCGCGTGGAGCGATATCGGCGGCGCCGGCGAGGCGATCGACAAATTGAAGGAGGGGATCGAACTTCCTCTGAAGAACCCTGACGCGTTCCGGCGGCTTGGCATCCGGCCCGCGAAAGGCTTCCTGCTCTACGGCCCGCCCGGCACAGGCAAGACCTTGCTGGCGAAGGCCGTGGCCAAGGAGGCCGAGGCCAACTTCATCTCGATGAAAAGCTCCGACCTGCTGTCCAAATGGTACGGCGAAAGCGAACAGCAGATTGCCAAGCTGTTCGCCCGCGCCCGCGCAGTGGCGCCTTGTGTGGTGTTCATCGACGAGATCGACAGCCTCGTTCCCGCTCGCGGCAGCGGGCAGGGCGAACCGCAGGTGACCGGCCGTGTAGTCAACACCATCCTTGCCGAAATGGACGGGCTGGAGGAATTGCAATCGGTGATCGTGGTCGGCGCGACCAACCGCCCGGCGCTGGTCGATCCGGCACTGCTGCGCCCCGGCCGGTTCGACGAACTGGTTTATGTCGGCACCCCCGATAAGGAGGGCCGAGAGCACATTCTCGGCATCCACACGTCGAAAATGCCGTTGGCGGACGGCGTCGACCTTGGCGCGCTAGCGGGCAAGACCGAACGGTTTACCGGGGCCGATCTGGAGGACGTGGTGCGCCGCGCCGGCCTGTCCGCACTGCGGCGGCTGGGGGGCGACGTCAGCGAAGTTGGCGCGCAGGATTTCGAAGAGGCGCTCAAGGATTCGCGTGCCACCGTAACCGAGGCGATGGAAGCCGAATACAAGAAGATGCGCGGCGAACTGAAAAAGCGGGCGGCGGCGGTGCAGCCAATCGGTTTTATCGCGCCCGAAATGCTGACCCCGACGCGGGAGAAGAAGCACGATTGAGGGGGCGACCTTCCCCCAATGTTTCACGTGAAACATTGGGGGAACATCGGCCAGCCTAGGTGGACGCTTAGTGCGCCGCGTCCCAGCTTGCGCCGGTGCCGATATCGATGCCGAGCGGAACCGTGAGGTCGACCGATGGCAGCGCGGCTTCGGCCATGATGCGCCTGATGATCGGCGTGGCGGCTTCGACGCGGGCTTCGGGGAGTTCGAACACCAGTTCATCGTGCACCTGAAGCAGCATCCGCACATCGTGCAGACCTTCGTCCGCCAGCGCGGGTAGCATCCGCACCATCGCGCGTTTGATGATGTCCGCGCTGGTGCCCTGGATCGGCGCGTTGATCGCCGCGCGTTCGCTGCCCTGCCGTTCGGCCTGATTCCTGGAATTGATCCGCGGGAACCACGTCTTGCGCCCGAACAGGGTTTCGGAATAGCCCTTGGCTCGCACGCTTTCGAGCGTTTCGTGGATGTAGCGCTGGATGCCGGGGAAGCGCTGGAAATAGGTGTCGATCATCGCCTGCGCTTCGTCCGGCGCGACTTCGAGCCGGGTCGCCAGCCCCCAGCGCGAAATGCCGTAAAGAATTGCGAAGTTGATCGTCTTGGCCCGAGCGCGGGTATCGCGGGTGACTTCGCCGAACATCTCGCGGGCGGTGCGGGCGTGGATATCCTCGCCGGCCGCGAAGGCTTCCTTCAAGCTGTCGACGTCGGCCATGTGCGCCGCCAGTCGCAATTCGATCTGCGAATAATCCGCCGCCAGCAGGACATTGCCGGGCTCAGGAACGAAAGCCTCGCGGATCTGGCGTCCGATGGCGGTGCGCACCGGGATATTCTGCAGGTTGGGATCGGTCGAGGAAAGCCGCCCCGTCTGCGCGCCGACCAGACTGTAGCTGGTGTGGACGCGGCCCGTCGCGGGGTTTATCGCGGCCTGCAACGCATCGGTGTAGGTGGATTTCAGCTTTGCAAGCTGCCGCCATTCCAGCACCTTGCGGGCGATCGGCGCGCCCTCTGCGGCAAGCTTTTCCAGCACCGAGACATCGGTCGAATACTGCCCGCTCTTGCCCTTCTTGCCGCCCTTGTGGCCGAGCTTGTCGAACAGGATGTCGCCCAATTGCTTGGGGCTGCCAACGGTGAATTCCTGGCCCGCAAGTTCGTGGATTTCGCCCTCCAGCCGCCCGATCTCGACCGCAAATTCCTCCGACAGCTTGGCGAGGCGCGCACGGTCGACCCGGATGCCTTCGCGCTCCATCGCCGCCACCACCGGGATGAGCGGGCGGTCGACCCGCTCATAGACCCGCGTGCCGCCTTCGCTGGCGAGGCGCGGCTTGAGGTGACGATAGAGCCGCAAGGTCACGTCGGCATCTTCGGCGGCGTATTGCGTCGCACGGTCGATTGCGACTTCGCTGAACAAAATCGCCTTCTTGCCGGTGCCGCACACGTCCTTGAACGGGATCGGGCTGTAGCCGAGGTGGCGCTGGCTGAGTTCGTCCATCCCGTGGCGCCCCCCGATGCCTTCCTCGCCGCGTCCGGCATCCAGCGCGAAGCTGATCACCATGGTATCTTCGATCGGGGAAACGCTGATCCCCTGCTGGGCGAGCACGTTGAGATCATACTTGCCGTTCTGAAAGACCTTGAGGACGCTGTCGTCCTCCAGCAGCGGCTTGAGCGCGGCGAGCGCGGCCTGCATCGGCACCTGCTCGGGCTTCTGCGCGAACATGTCGTCGCCGCCCCCCTCGATGTTATGATGCGCGAGCGGGATGTAGCAGGCATCATTCGGTCCGATTGCCAGGCTGATGCCGCACAACTCGGCGCGCATTGCGTCGAGCGATGTGGTCTCGGTATCCACCGCCACCAGCCGCGCGGCGCGGGCGCGGGCAATCCAGCGGTCTAGCTGCTCCATCGTCTGCACCGTCTGATAGGCGCTGTGGTCGATGGGCGGCATATCAGGCAATGGCTGGTGGTTGGCCCTGCCACTTCCGGTGCCATTGCCGGCATCGCCAGCGGTCGTCGGTTTGGGCGGGTTCAGATCGGTCTTGCGCGACGGGCTGCCATTGCCGCCCTCCAGCCGCCGAAGCAGCGATGTAAAGCCATGCTTTCCGAGGAATGCGGCGAGCGGTTCTGACGGAATCTTGCCGAGCTTCATCTCCTCGATGGGTTGGGGCAGGGCGCAATCCTCTTTCAGCGTCACCAGCACCTTGCTGAGTTCGGCGTCAGCCCGGCTCTCGATCAGGCGATCCTTGAGCTTTGAGGGCTTCATCGCGGGCGCGGCATCGAGCGCGGCGGTTAGCGAGCCATGTTCGGCGATCAGCTTGGATGCGGTCTTCGGGCCGATTCCGAAGATGCCGGGAACGTTGTCGACGCTGTCGCCCATCAGCGCCAGAACATCGCCCACCAGTTCGGGCGGCACGCCGAATTTCTCCTCGACCTCAGTCAGGTAGATGCGCTGGTTCTTCATCGTGTCCAGCATGTCGATGCGCGCCGGGCCATGCGGACTGTCGGCCTCGCCCACCAGCTGCATCAGGTCCTTGTCGGAACTGACGATGGTGACGTCCCACCCCATCCGCTGCGCTTCGCGGGCATAGGAGGCGATGATATCGTCGGCCTCCAGCCCCGCTTCCTCGATGCAGGGCAGGCTGAAGGCGCGCGTGGCATCGCGAATCAGCGGGAACTGAGGAACCAGATCCTCGGGCGGGTCGGGCCGGTTGGCCTTGTATTGATCATATATCTCGTTGCGGAAGCTGATCGATCCGGCATCCAGGATCACGGCAAGGTGCGTCGGCCCGTCGGCTTCGTCGAGATCGGTGGCAAGCTTCCACAGCATCGTGGTGTAGCCATAAACCGCACCCACCGGTGTGCCTTCCGGGTCCGTTAGCGGGGGCAGCCGGTGATAGGCGCGGAAGATGTAGGATGATCCATCGACGAGATAGAGATGTTGCTTGGTGGATTCTTGGGGTTCGGCCATGCGGTCTGCTAGCACCCACAAGCAAGGCGGGGTAGCCGGTTTTGTGGACGGTATACTCCCTGCCATGTCCTGAGCGAGGCGCTTAGCCTGACCAATTATGGCGAGAAGATGGCAGAATTTGGGCAGATTGCCTTATTTGCCTTGCATTGCCTCAATCCTGCCATTATTTGACACCTCGAACCGGGGTTCACACTCTGGTTTCGCCACCCTCCGAGTAGGAGCGTGGGGTATCCATCGAACAAGGATTTCAGAATTATGCGCAAGATCATTCTCGCCGCCGCCATCGCCACTTCGGCTCTGGGTCTCGCTGCTTGCGGTGAAACCGCCACCGAAGAAACCACCACCGAAGAAATGGTTGCTGACGCCGAAGTCAACGCCGACGCCGCCGTCGAAGACGCCGAAGCTGCTGTCGACGCGACCGCTGAAGAAGTTGCTGATGCGACCGCCGAAGGCGCCGAAGCTGCTGCCGACGCCGCCGCTGAAGTGGCTGCCGAAGCTGAAGCTGCTGCCGAATAATTCGGATTGATCGCGCCGCCTCGGCGGCGCTGGTCAAACAGAAGGGCGGTGCCGCAAAGCGCCGCCCTTTTCGTTTGCCTTCAGGCCCGCATCCGCAGCGGTATCAACCGCCGGTGTCGTAAGGCGCTGCTGTCCAGTTGCGCACCGGGTTCTGCTGCTGGGCGCGGACCGTGAAGCCATCATACAGCGCGCGGGCAATCGCCGCGATCCGCTGTTCCCGCGCCAGACGTGTGCCCTGACCGGTGACATAAATCGCCACCGCAATGGTGCGCCCGTCGGGGCATTCGATCAGGCCGATATCGCTGGAGGTGTTGTACAGCGAACCGGTTTTGTGGCTCACCCGCGCGTCGTCCGGAATGTGGGCAACGATGCGACGCTTGCCGGTGACCGTGCGGCTCATCGCGGCGAGAATGACGCGCCGGCTCTCGTCCGAAAGGAAATCGCCGCGGTAAAGCCCGGACAGCAATTGCGCCATGGCCCGCGGAGTCGCGACATCGCGCTTGTCGATATGGTTCACCGGATTGAATTCGCCATCGTCGCGCACCAGCGTTGCGATGTCGCGGTTGATGCTGAATTCGCTGATGCCGTTGCGGCGCACCCAGTCCGTGACCGCAGCAGGCCCGCCGACTGCCGCCAGCAACGCATCGGTCGCGGGGTTGGACGACCGGGTGATCATGATTTCGATCAGGTCGATCGCAGGCATGTACTGCCCTTCGCGCACGGGCGCCCGCGCCGATGAATACTTCGCCGAGCGCACTGGCAGCATCAGCGGGAATTCCGACGTCAGCGAATACCGCCCCTGTTCGACCATTTCGAGAAAAGTCGCAGCCACCGCGATCTTGCTGGTGGAGGCCATCGGAAACATCTGGTCGCCCAGCACCATGATTTCCTCGCCGGTGGTCAGGTCGACTGCGGCCACACCGATGCGACCCTGCGCGGGATCGGCGAGTTCGGCAATCCGCTGCGCGAAGCTGTTGGCGTAGATCGCCTCGAAGCTCTGCGGTTGGCGCGCGTCGGTGCCGAAAGCCTGATCGAAGCTCGATTGCAGTTCGTTGGCGTCCGCTTGCGCCGGCACGGCGAGCATCGCGAAGGCTGCGGCAAGGCCGGTTACGAAAGCGGAAAGGCGGGTGCGTACCATGGCCTGATGTTACTCCTTCATGGTTGCCGGCAACTTAATGATCATAATAGTCACGCGCGATTCGTCGCGGCAAGCCTTCGTTTCGGCTCGTGCGGTGAAAGGTGCGCATGGCGCGACCGGGCTGCCTTGACGCCGGCCATGCTGCCGCTCGGACGAAATCGTACTTTTGTCGAAAGCGGGCTTGCCGAATCACTGATCCGCTTGACTGCCGCGCTGATGGCGGCAGTTTGGGGATCAACCATTCTGGTTTGAAGGGACATCATGACCAACGCATCAGCCTTGCGCGCTTCGGGCGCCATTCTTTCCGCTTTGCTGCTCGGCACTTCGGGCCTTGCCCTGGCCCAAAGCGTTCCGATCGTTCAGCCCGGTGCACCGGGCCAAAGCAGCCGCACCCTGAGCGCAGACGAAGCGACCAAGCTTGCCGCTGCGAGCTATACACCTGCCGATGTCGCCTTCATGCAGCACATGATTGTGCACCACAGCCAAGCTGTGGATATGGCGGTGCTGGTCAAGGACCGCACCAACACCGAAGAAATCGTAGCCATCGCCGGCCGGATCGAATCGAGCCAGGCGGACGAGATCGCCTTCATGAAGGAATGGCTGGCCGAGCGGGGCGAGCCGGTGGAAGACCCGGCGATGAGGGGCCACGGCGACCACATGCATCACATGATGGCCGGCATGGCATCGCCCGATCAGATGAAGGCGCTGGCCGCAGCCGACGCGGTGGAGTTCGACCGTCAGTTTCTTGAACTGATGATTGCCCACCATGAAGGCGCGGTGGAGATGGTCGAAAAGTTGCTCGACCAGGCCGGAACCGCCGCCGATCCGGTGCTCTATCGCTTCATCGGCGATATCGAGAACGAACAGACCGGCGAGATCGAGCGCATGGACGTGTTGCTGGCCGGCCTGTCGGAAGACCCGCGCGCTGGCCTGGCGGCCGGGTTCGGCGATGCCGGAGAGGCGATCATGAACCTGACCAAGGTCGCAAGCCTGCGCAAGCCGGCCGGGTTCTTCAATCCCGAAAACCCGGCCGATCTGCGCCCGCCGGTCCCCCCGAAGAAGGACAAGGCCGAAAAGTCCGAGGATGAGGATGAAGCCGCGGACGCGGTGGTTGCCGATGCGGAGGCGAATGCCGAAGCTGCCGTGGTTGCTGCTGTGGAGACTCCCGAACGCGGCGAGGAGGAAAGCCTTACCCAGTTCGCCGAACGCTCCCCGCTGCTCGACTTCGCCAACACCGACATGGCGTTCTTCGACGATATCATGGTGGCAGGCAGCTTTCATGGCTTCAACATCTACAAGCTGGGCGCCGACGGCGTGCCGAACCTGATGAGTTCGGTCGTCTGCCCCGGCGGGCAAGGCGATGTCTCGGTGGTGGGCGATCTGCTCGTGATGAGTGTCGAACAGAACCGCGGGCGCGTGGATTGCGGGCTGCAGGGCGTCGAAGGCGAAGTCAGCGAGGAACGCTTCCGCGGCCTGCGCATCTTCGACATCTCCGATCTCAGCGCCGTGCGTCAGGTCGGACAGGTGCAGACCTGCCGCGGCAGCCACACCCATTCGATCGTCAGCGCTGACGATACCCGTATCGTCGTCTACAATTCCGGGACTGCGGGTATCCGCGAGGAAGAGGAACTGGCCGGCTGCATCGGCGGGATTCCGGGGGACAGCCGCACTGCGCTGTTCTCGGTCGATGTGATCGAGATCCCGGTGGCGGATCCTTCCAAGGCCCGGATCGTGAGCAGCCCGCGCGTTTTCGCCGACACCGAAACCGGCGAGATCGCCGGCCTGTGGCGCGGCGGGGACCATGGCGATGGCACGCAGCGCACCGCGCAGACCAATCACTGCCACGACATCACCGTGTTCCCGGCCAAGGGCATCGCGGCGGGCGCGTGTTCGGGCAACGGTATCCTGTTCGACATCTCCGATCCGCTCAACCCCAAGCGGATCGATGCGGTAACCGACACCACCTTCGCCTATTGGCATTCGGCGACGTTCAACAATGATGGCACCAAGGTGATCTTCACCGACGAATGGGGCGGCGGCGGACGGCCCCGCTGCAAGGCCTCCGATCCCAAGACCTGGGGCGCCAATGCGGTGTACGACATCGTCGACGGCCAGCTGGAGTTCCGCGCCCATTACAAGCTGCCTGCTCCGCAGAGCGACAAGGAGAACTGCGTCGCGCACAACGGCTCGATCATCCCGGTACCGGGCCGCGATCTGTTCGCGCAGGCGTGGTATCAGGGCGGGCTTTCGGTGATGGACTTCACCGACAGCGCCAATCCGCAGGAAATCGCCTATTTCGATCGCGGCCCGATCAACGACGAGCAGCTGGTGCTGGGCGGATACTGGTCGGTCTACTGGTACAACGGCCACCTTTACGGCACCGAGATCACCCGCGGGATCGATGTCTTCGCACTGGAACCGAGCGATGCTTTGACTGAAGCGGAAATCGCTGCGGCCAAGGCGGCGACATATGCGGATGGCCGCTTCAACCCGCAGACCCAGACGCAAGTGACGTGGGAGGACGGCGTGATCGAGGCTGCCGAGGCCAGCCGCAAGGGCGGGTAACGGGGCGGCTGACGGGCGGGGTGCTCGCACCCCGCCTTCGGCTCACTCGGTCAGATGTGGCCGATTGTGCCGATTTTTCGGCGTTCGTGCCCGAGGTGAATGCCCACCGGCACGCAGACCCCGATCAGCCCTGCGACCCACAGGCCCGAGACTGGATCGGCGATCACCACCGCTGCGAACAGCGCGATGGTGATCGCCAGGATCAGTGTGGGCAGCACCGGGTGACCGATGGCACGGAACGGTCGCGGCATATGCGGCCGTTTCAACCGTAGCGCGAAATAGGCCGCGTTGTAGAGCACTGCTGCCAGCAGTCCGGCTGCAACCTGGATCTTGAAGACGAAGACATAAGCGCCGGTCAGGATCATCGGGATCGCCACCACCGCCCCGATCAGCAGCGCCACCCAAGGCGTGCCGCCGCGATTGACCAGCATTGCGCTGTGCAGGAAGAGTCCGTCGCGTGCCATGCCGTAGAGTATGCGCGGCTGGGCCATGATGATTGCATTGAGCGTAAGCAGCGCCATGATCGCCGCCGAAAGTCCGGTTATCTTAAGTCCGACCGGTCCCAACAGCGTCTCGATCAGCAGCGCCACCGGCAAATCCGACCCGCGCAATGTCTCGACGTCGAGTACGGTGAACACGCTGAGGTTGATGGCAAGATAGATCGCAATCAGCATCACGGCCGAAACGAAGAACGCGCGCGGGATGTTACGGGCCGGGTCCTTGTCCTCCTCGGCAAAAAAGGTCGGCGCTTGCCAGCCGTCATAGGCGCCGAGCACGATCTGGAAGGCGGTGATGAAGGCAATCCAGCCGATTGCCGCCTCGCCAGGGGACACTGACGAGGCGGCGCTCCCGGCACTGGATGGACCGGAAGATTCGAGGGTGAATGCGGCGACGATAACGCCCGACAGCAGCAGCAGCTTGAGCGCGAGTCCGACAATGTTTGAGATCCGGCCTTCCTCGGCCCCGATCGCGTTGAATCCCGTCACCATCAGCAAGGCGGCGACCGCAACCGGCGCGGTGAAGGGCGACATTGCGGGGACGGCGACGGCAAGGAATTCGGCGAAGGCCAGCGACAACGCCGCCATGCCCGCCGCGCCGCCCGCCCACATGGCCCACCCCGCCAGCAACCCGAGGCCATCGCCAAAAGCCTCGCGGACCGGCACATAGATTCCGCCGGCTCGCGGCAGGGCAGTGGTCAGTTCGGACGCGACATTGACCGATAGCAGCACGTAAACCCCGCCGAGCGCCCAGACGGCCATCGCCGCCCAGAACACCGGCACCTCGTTCGCGACCACGCCCGGCGTCCGCAGGATGCCCGCGCCGATCACCGATCCGGCCATGATCGCGATCGCGAAGGGCAGGCCGAGGCGTTTCTGGAGGACGGTCGATGGCACCGCCGGCGCAGCGGCGGTCATGGGGCCACAGCCCGGTCATTGCCCACCCGCCCGAGCAGGCAGCACACCAGCCCCAGCAGGATGATTCCCGCCGCCGCATAATATGTCGCCGCATAGCCGCTGCCTTCGACCAGCCAGCCAGAATTGCCCGACATGATCGAGCGCGCAAGGTTCGGCACCGCCATGAACAGGGCAAACTGGCTGGCAGCAATGGCGGGATTGCTGATCCGCATCGCCCAGACGACATGCAGCACGACGAGCAGCACGGAGAGCACGTAAAGCGCCGAGGTCAGAGCCATGAACAAGATGTCGTCCTGCCACCCGGCAAAGGTCGCGCCCGCTATCGCTGTCAGCGCGGCCATGGCAACGAAATGCCCGATGATCGCCCGCTTGAGGCCGAACCAGCGCACCAGTGCGACCGGCACGAACAGCGCAAACCCCGCAGCGACAAGATTGAGCAAGGCGCTGAGGCTGGCATAGCGTTCGCTGCTCCAGCCCAGGTGCTGCACCGCCAGCGTCGGATTGACCGCATCGATAAAGGCCAGCATCGCGCAGGCGCAGCCGGTGCCGAGCAGAAACAGCAAGGTGCGCGGCGCGATGACAGATCGGAACACGCCCGACAGGATCGGCCACCAGGCCGAATTCTGGCGTTCCTCGCACTCCCGCGAAGCTTGTCCCCGCGTCCACGGCAGCAGCCGTTCGCCCGGCCGTTCGCGAAACAGGGCCACAAACACAGAGGCACAGCCGACCATCACCGCCAGCACCAGAGCGGTGCTTGCCAGACTGCCCGACGCCAGCAACTGCCCGGCAAGATAGCTGCACGCTGCCACGCCGAAGCTCTGGCTGGCGAACATCAGGCTGTTGATTGCGGTGCGCTCGGCCTCGGGCACGATGTCGACTGTCATCCCGTCGACCGCCACATCGGCAAAGGTAACGCAGACATTCAGCGTGAAGCAGAAGGCCGTCAGCAGCGCGATGTCACTGGCGCCGGGCGCGGTCACCGCCATCCCCAGCAGCGCTGCCACCATGAGGGCCTGCGACAACAGGATCCAGCCGCGCCGTCGGCCCATCGGCTTGAAGGTGAAGCGGTCCATGACAAGACCGTTGAACAGCTTGGTCGACCATGGCAGCATCGCGATGCCGACAAACCCGCCGATCTGCACCGGCGTGGCACCATTTTCGGCCAGCCAGCCAGGCAACGCCACCAGCGCCAGCCCGAGCGGCACGCCTTGCAGGAAATACAGCACGATAATGGCCGCAAAGCGGGCGATCTTGTGTTCGGACAGCGCCGGCAGCGGACGGCGGGCGGCGGATGCCGGAGCGGCGGTGGCGGCGTTCGTCATCCCGCCTCGCCCAACGCGCGGGCCATGGCTAGCGTATCGACATGCTGCTGAAAGCCGGTGATCAGCCCGTCCTTCACCGTCCACCAGTGGACGATCTGCGGGTTCACCCGCTGCCCGGTTGCATTCGACACGGCCGAATAACGGCCCTGCATCGCCACGGTATCGCCGTGGCAAACGAAGGTTCCGACCTCGACCGCGAAGTGATCGAACAGTTCTGCCGTGCGTCCGAACACGCCCGCGAACACCGCCTCTGCCCCCACATAGGGATTGCGATCGGCGAGAATGTAATTCTCCGCCTCGTTCCACGCCATGTCGGGCGCCATCACCGAGGCCGCCGCCGCCATGTCGCCAGAGGCAAAGGCCGCGTAGAGCGTTTTGATCGCTTCGAGATTGTCAGGCATCGCGGTTGTGTCCTTTCACAGTGTGAGGTGGAAGCCGCCGTCGGCGGTCAGAGTGGTGCCGGTGATGAAGCTGGCTTCGTCCGAGGCTAGAAATGCGATCGCGCGCGCGATTTCGATCGGCTGGCCAGCGCGCTTGAGGTGGATCCGGTGCTCGATCAGCTCGTCATAAGCCGCATCTCCGAACTTCGTTCGCGCGCGCCGATGGAGCGGGGTGTCAATGATCCCGGGGCAGACCAGATTGACCCTGATGCTCTGCGGCGCAAGCTCGGCAGAGGCAGAGGACGTAAGCCCGATCTGCGCGCTTTTCGAAGCGCAGTAATGCGCGAAGGCCGCGCAGCCGAGGAAGGAATTGACCGATCCGACATTGACAATGGCCCCGCCATTGCCTGCCGCCAGCATCGCGCGCGCCTGATGCTTCAGGCACAGGAAATTGCCGCGCAGATTGGTGTCGATCACTGCGTCCCAATCGGCGTCGGCCATATCGACGATGGGCACCACCGTCTCGCCGATACCGGCGTTGTTGACCGCAATGTCGAGCCGCCCGTGCGTTTCGACCGTGTTTGCAACCATGGCCTCGACATCACCGGCATCGGCCACATCGGTACGGATATGGCTGGCCTTGCCGCCCGCCGCGCGGATCGCCTCGGCATGGGCGGCGATATCCTCCTCGCGCCGCGCTGCCAGCACCACACTCGCGCCGCGCATGGCAAGCAGCTGTGCGGTCGTAAGACCGATTCCGCTGCTCGCTCCGGTGACCAGCGCGATCTTCCCCGCGAAGGAGTTAACCTCCGCGCTCATGCCGGCGGCATCCGGTCATATTGCGGCAGGTCGTCGGCAATCTTCACCCACGGTTGCTTGGCCGAGACGAAGATGTGCATCTCCGGGTGAACCGCGCTTTGATCGTCCAGCGCGCCCGCTTTCACGAAGACAAAGCCCGGATCGGAATCGCATTCAAGGAACAGGCCCGATGCGCATGACCCGCAGGACCGCCGATGCACCGCGCCGCCGCTGTCCCCGATTACGGTGTAGGTCGCCAGCTCGCCCATGACCGCGAAAGTGTCCGACGGGATCATCAGCTCGACCGAAAACGGACTGCCGGTGGTCCGCTGGCAATCGCTGCAGTGGCAATAGAACGTCGCAACGGGTGCCGCATCGAAGGTGAACTGCGCGCCCCCGCAATGGCACCGGCCAGAGGTTTCCCCGGTCATGTCATGCTCCGTGATTGGACAAATGCGCAGCGGCCGGGGGTCGGATCGCCCGCTTCAAGTCGCCCCGCTTCGAGCCAGTCTGCCAAGGCTTTCGGCGCCTCCGACCGGAGCACCGCCGCGTAATCGCCGAGGTCACCATCGCTCAGAACCGAGGCCCAGCGGCCATTGGTGCCCTTGTGCATGAAAGTGTCTGCCCCGCCCTTGAACCCCATCTCGGCCATGCCGAGCATGTTCGGTCCATCGCGTTTCATGGCATCGAATCCTGCGGCGGCGACGATTTCATCCCACAGCGGCTGAGGCGTTGCGATTCCGCAGAATTGCGCCATTCGGCGCATCTCGCCGTCGCGGTCGGCCTTGAGGTCGTTGTAATGAACCATCAGGATGTTGGGCTGCTCCCGCTCCTCCCAAAAGCTGCGCTCGATTTCGAAGAATTCGGCCATGGTGAAATCGTCGAATGGTGCGTGCTGCGGATCGCGCAGCCATCGCCGAAAGAAGGCACGCGGATCAGCGGGCGCACGCGGGTGCGGCGCGGCGATGGCCGGATCGTTCAGCCCGATCTGGTCCAGTCCGGCGAGCAATTCGTCGGAATAGTGGGTGCAGTGGTTGAAAAACGACATCACCGCATCGCGCGGATCGCGCGCAACATTGATGTAGAGCACATCGTCATGCAGCGGCAGCGCGGTCAGCGGGGAATGCGACTTGAGGCTGCGCCGACCGGCCCGCGCCGCCAGCCCTGCGGCGATCTCCTGTTGCGGAATAAAGCGCGCATCAAGCCAGGGTGCCTCATCCATGATCTGGCGCGGCGCGGCTGACTGGTGGAGCAGCATGTCGATGATTCGCTGGGTCCAGGTGGTCCCGGTCTTGGGCGGGGTGACGACCACGATGTCGCCCGCCCGGAAGACGAAGTCATCCCAGATGCTGGTGTCGGTGTGCCAGGTGCGGATGGTCTTGTGCGGTGGGCGGATCAGCATGATGGCGCGATGCTCCGGTTACGCGGGATGATGGCCGCAAAGGTGGCGGCAAGCTGGCGGGCGTAATCCGCCGCATCAAAGGCACCTGCCGAGTCCGCGATCAGCCCGTCGGGGCCGATCAGCCAGGCCTCGGCTCCGCTGATTGCAACCCGCGCTCCGCTTCCGCCTGGTCCCGTGTTGGTGCCGGTCAGCGTCCAGTGGAAGACCTGTCTGCCGCCATCCGCGCCGATGCAATCGAGCGCGACCACCATGTCCGGAAACGCTTCCATGAAGCCGCGCGCGACATCGGCAATCGCGGCGCGCCCGATCGCCGGTTCACCCCCGTTGACCACAAGCCGGCCGCCCTCGCTGTAGAAGGCAGCGACACGTTCGGGGTTCTGGCTCGACCAGGCAGCGGCGTAATTGCGCGCGAAATCGGTGAGAGAAAAAGTCGCGCTGCCCGCCCCAGCCGATTGCGCGGACACATCGATCCTGACCAACGCGTCTCCAAGTCCGGAGACATGGGCGGGTCCGTCACCGCTTGGCAGGATCACGCCGGTGACCAGCCCAGGCATCGGCGCCCACAAGTCAGGCGAGAGCAGCGGCAGCAGCGGCTCGCCAGCGGCCTGTCGACGTTCGAGCTCGGCCACCATCCGGGAGCTCTTGGCGGGATCGGGATTGAACACCGTGCTGACCGCGCCGCTATCGGGATCAATCCGGTAGAGCGCGTTGGCGAACGGGCTCGCCGCCCACAGCATGCCGTCGGCGGCGAGTTCGAGATTGTCGGGTGTGGTCACGCGGACGAGCACGCGCCTGTCGCCGAGCGCGCCGGTCACCGCATCTACCGCGAAGCTCAGGATGCGACTGGCGACGATTTCCGCGACATAAAGCCGACCGCGCAAGTCATCGAAGACGATGCCATTGGCGAAATCGAGGCCATCCACCAGCTTGACCGCGCGCGGGTCTGCCTTGCCCAGTTCGGTGGGCGCAATCCGCCAGACCGACCCGTCGCCCATCGGTCTGTCGGCGGCGGCGAACATCCGCGCTTCCGACCCCGCTCCCGGCGCGTTCTCGGTCGATTGGGTAAACCAGATCGCGCCGGAAGGGTCGCGGATGGCTGCGTTGACGCCGAAGGGGTGGTCGTAAATGCGCCCGACCTGCTGCGTCACGGTATCGACGCGGTAGATGTGACCTCCGGTGATGTCCGCGACCAGCACATGTCGCTCGTCCGGCTCCCATGAGATGCCATTGGGGCTGTTCCATAAGGGATCCGGTTTTGTCCTGAAGCCGGCTGCGGCGAAATCGCCGAACGGACTGATCGTCCCGTCCGGCGAGATGGTGACAAGGCCATGATTCCAGTCACCCACCAGCAGGCGGCCATCGCGCAGGATCACGCCATCCTCGGCATGGGTTAGCCCGCCCTCTGCCGGGAACCGCTCAAATTCAGCGACCTGCGGTGCGGGCGGTGCCGGGTCGGCAGAGGCAGGCGCGCAAACGAGGCTGACAAGCGCTAAACCAAGCGCAATCCGGATTGTCATCATCCGTCCTATCTCCTCAAAAAACCGAATATCCGCCGTCGACCGGCAAGGTGATCCCGGTAACGAAATCGGCCGCCGCGCTGGCGAGGAACACCGCCGCGCCCGCGCATTCCTCCGGCTCGCCCCAGCGGCCTGCCGGTGTGCGCGCCATCAGCATCGTGTTGAAACCGCTCCAATCGGGATCGTCCCGCGCAAGAGCGGTCATCTCGGTTGCGATCCAGCCCGGCGCGATGGCATTGACCTGAATGCCATGCGGGGCGAGTTCGATCGCCATCGACTTTGTCAGCTGGACGACCGCGCCTTTTGCAGCGGCATAAGACGGCAGGTTGCCCGCGCCGAAGATCGCATACATGCTGGCAAGGTTGATGATCTTGCCGCGCCCGCGTTGCTGCATCGATACCGCCGCAGCCTTGGACAGCAGGAAGGTCGCGGTCAGATGGGTCGCAAGCGCATTGTCCCAGCCTTCCTCCGACTGGTGCAGCACCCCGCCGCTGACATCGGCATTGCCGGCATTATTGACGAGAATGTCGATCGGGCCGAGCGCGCGCTCCACGCCGGCAATCGCCGGAGCGAGCGCGGCGCGATCGGTCACGTCGAGGATATCGGCATGCGTGCGCCGACCGATCCGTTCGAGTTCAGCCTCGACTTCGGCATTTCGGGTGGCATCGCGTGCCAGAATCGCTACCGCAGCGCCCGCCTGCGCCAAACCGATTGCAATCGCCCGTCCGATCCCGCGATTGCCGCCGGTGACGACCGCAACCCTGCCGGAAAGATCGAAAGTGGGCCGAGGCTGGGTCATGCGATGGCAATCCCAAGGCCGTGCGCAACAATCGCGGCCCACCACGATGTACCTCCGGCCCACCAGGCAAAGGTGTAGGCAACCAAAATCAGCCCAAATCCTCCGGTGAACCACCGGTCGATCCGGCGCTCCTGCCCGAACCGGATCGCGGCCAGCACAAAGCCGAACAGGGCAGCAGGCCCGAACACGCCCAGCCATCCGCTGTCGCCAAACAGGGGTATCGTCGCCGGGATGCGAACTGTCGCGCCAGACAGGACCGCAATCCCGGCCAGCAACATCAGCGCGCGGTGGCGGTCTAGTATTTTGCGATTGAAGTACCCAGCAGCCACAAACCCGCTGAAGACCAGCATTTCCGTGAACATGGACGGGCCGAACTGCCAATAAGGCCGTCCCCAGAACGGAAATCCGGGCGCGTCGAGGATCGAGGCATAGGCAAGGATGATCCCACTTGTCGCACTCAGGGCGGCTATGGCCATCGACCATGCCCCGACCAACATGTGCGTGCGTACCGAACGCAGGGTGACGAGGCCGGTCTGGACCACCAGCAAGACTATCCAGCCCGTCATCGCCACACCATGAACAACCACCAGCGGCACCAGCCATGGCGTTATACTACGCTCCCCGAAGCCGTTGCCGCGCAGGTAAAACGGGGCAAAGCCGATGATTGTCAGGGCGAGCATCAGCGATGCAGCCACCAGCCAGAAACGCGGACGCGTAATGCTGGCAGGTCGCGGGCTCTGCTCAAGGCTTGCCGTGTCAGCGTTGCTGGTCATCCAACCAACACTTCCAGCCGCCCGCGAATGGGCGAGACCGGCGCGGCCAGATCGATCGCTAGCAGATCTGCCGCGCTTTCCCCGCCGCGCAACCGGGCGAGCCATTCGGCCGGATCATATTCGGTCCCGACCGGGTTCTGGCCGATCTTGTCGCCCGCGAAATAGTCACGGCATTCGCCCTTGCTGGCAAAGCAATCGACACTGAATTCCATCTGGTTGCCATCGGGATCGGCATAGTAGAGCGAGGCGCTCATGCCGTGATTGACGCACCAGTAGGGTTCGATCCCCTTTGCCTTCAGGTCTTCCCACGTTTCCAGCAGCGCGGCGAGCGAGGGGACTTCATAGGCGACATGATCCACACCGACCGGCGCCTGTGCGGTATCCTCGCCATCGGGCGCGATCACTGAAAGATCGGCAAAGGCGAGCCGGTGGTGTTCATCGTCGAAGGTCAGGAACGCCAGCGCCGGATTGCGATAGACGATCCGCGCGCCGAACACGTTCGCATACCATTTCAGCATCGGTTCGAGCTGACGTGTGCGATAGACGACATGCGCAAGTTTGGGTTTTGGTATCGCCATGTCGGGCCTCACTCCTGCTTGAACTGGGGGACGAACTCCGGCGGGCGATCGGGTCGCATCACCGCCCGCCGGAGCTCTGGCCGCGCATACCCCCCCGGGTCAGCGCGGCTTATAATTCTGCTGCAGCATCAAGCCGGCCGCAGGGGGCCAGAGCGAACCGGATCGTTTCCTTCCGTTCTCGCCGCTGTTGAACAGTTCACCTTCGATGCCGCTTGTCTCACCCCGAATTGCACCGATAAAACTCCCCCGCGCGCACCGATCCCCCGATCCGTGCGCTGTTTGAATTGGTTCAATTTCCGTAGTTCCGGTGCGGGCAAAGTGCCCGTCAGAAGCGGGTGCGGTCAACCGGGGTGACCGTCAAAAAAGCGTCAATTCGTGCAGGTTCAAGCGCCGGGTCGGCCTTTCGGCATTAGGTCGGGCCAGCCGTGACGGTTCCACGCCTCGACCATGCCGAGGTCTTCGGCGAAGTTCATGAAGTCCGGATGCAGGCGGACCCGGCGGATCGGTTCGACATCGGCCCACAGGCTCATCAGGCCGAACATATTGGCCGGATGAATGCATTGGCGGTAAATCTTCATGACCAATTCGGCATGCCCCATCCAGATCGCCGGAAACGCGATCGATGGATCACAGGGGTCCGGCATCGTCTGGTGCAGCCCGTCGAGCATGGCGCAATAGGCCGTCCGCGCGTCCGCATCTCCGCTGCAAATCCCCTTCGCCGCGATCCCCCAGTAGGCATCGCGCACCGCGTCGCTCATCGGCTCGGTCCCGGCGGGCGGCAGGATCACCGTGTTCATCAGCATCCGCTGTGCGTAATAGGTCTCGGCGGCTTGCTGACGTTCGCCGTTCGCCGCATTGATGACGGCAAGCCACATGCCGGGCATCCCGAGGTCGATCATCCGCTGCCCTGCCGCCAGCGCCGGAGCCATTTCGCCAAGGTTGAAATGCGCGGTCGAAAGCATACCATAATTCCGACCGTAAGCCGGGTCCTGCTCGATCCCGGCCTCGATGAATGGCAGGGCCGCGCGCGTTCGGCCGATATACAGCAAAAACGATCCGAGCCGCAGCGCGACATCGGCATTGCGCGGCTCGCGGGCATAGGCTTCAAACGCAAGGTCGAGCGCGCCCGCCGGGTTCAGCCGCGTCCATTCGTGGATCCCCTGAATCGCCAGCGCGTGGCCCTGGCCCGGATCGAGCGCGACCGCCCGCTGGGCGCATTCCGCCGCCTTGCGCGACCGTTCGACCCGGTCGAGGCACGGCGTATAGACCGCATTATGGATATGGGCGTCGGCAAGCGCGGTCCAGCATTCGGCGAAGTCGGGATCGAGCGCCAGCGACTCTTCCAGCAGCTCGATCGATTTCGCCGCTGCCCCGTCGGTGATCGAGCGCCGTACCAGCGAGCGGCCTTGCAGATAGAGCGAATAGGCTGCGCGGTTCGCGGTCATTCGCCGCATCGGCGCGGGCGAGAGCGCGAGCCCCAGCACCCTGCAGATCGCCGCGATTATGTTGTTGCCGATAACTTTGCGGGATTCGAAGAATTCGTCGATCGAGCCTTCGATCCGGTCGGCCCAGATCTCGGTGCCGGTGGCGCCTTCGATCAGCGCGATCCTGACCGTGATCAGATCGGGGGTGCGCCTGACCTCCCCTTCGATCAAATGCGTCACCCTGAGACTTGCCGCCATTTCCGTCAGCGTTTGCCTGCGCGGTGCGACCGCGAGAACCGAGGTGCGACCGGCGAGCGCAATGCCTTCGACCTTGCCCAACCGCGAAACCAGTTCATCAGTCACGCCTTCGGCCAGAAAGAAGTTTCCGCCGACCAGATCGATCTGCGGGAATGGCAGGACGGCGAGCGCGATGTCCGTGAGGCCACGGGCGGCGGGATAGCGCGCCTGAGCTGCGGCGCTCAGCCTTGCACTGGCTTCGGAGTCCCCGGCGGCGCGCAGGTCGGCGACCAGTTGCATGGCCGCCTGACCCAACCGCATATCCACCTGCTGCCGCTTTTGCGCGATCCAGCGGTCGAAGGTGGGATTGAACGATACGGCCTGGAGCAGCGGCAGGCTGCCGATGCGTTCAAGAATGGCCGCCGCGGCCGACCCGTCGCTGTGTTCCAGTGCAGCGTCCAGTGCGCGCAAGTCGGATTGCAGAGACCTCCGATCAAGCGCCACGGCCGCGCGGGTGACGATCAGCACCTGGCCGCAGCCTTCACTCTCGAATTGGTGGCGCAGATCGAGGAGGCATTGCCTGAGGCTCGCCTTGGCCTGTGCGGGGAACCGGTCGGGCCAGAGCAGCCGGCACAGCGTATCGCGGTCAAGGCTGTTATCCGGCTGAAGGCACAGCAACGCCACCAGCAACATGCCCCGACGATTGCTCAGCAATAAAGGCGTTCCGTCCGCAGTCTCCAACCGGAATTCGCCGAATATCCGGACAAAAGCTTCAGTCGTCGGCGGAACGCATTTTGATCGATCCTGCCGCATTCAAGTCCCCCGCTAAGAAGGCCTAGTCAGTGCATGGTATTTTGCAATCAGTTTTACCCGCTGAGTCTGAATTGAGCCGGTGGCAAGGGCGACAACGCACATCCATTTACTCCGCCGCGACGATTGCCGCTGCGATCCGATCGGTTGACTGTCCGGTCAGGGTCTTGTCGATCTCGCCGACGAGCCGCTGATTGAGTTCGACGTGATAGTGCTGGCGCATTTCGCCCAGCGTCTTGGGGTCGGCAATGATGAGCAGCGCCTCGATGCCCCCGGCGATCGCCTTGGCGTTGAGCCATTCGGCGGCGGCCGCACCATGGGCAAGTTCGTCAAGATCGGTGCTGTCGGGCTTACGTCCCGAATCCTGGTGGCGCACCCCTGCGCTGAAATTGGTCACGTCCAGATCGGGCTTGTCGACTTCGACCAGCCGGGGCTCGAAGATCTGCCCGTCATTGCGGAACAGCGTGAAGCTTTCTCCATCGATCAGCGCGACGTGGGCCTTGTGCGGGAGTTTCATGATGGTCGTCCTTGTGTTCGGATTTCGGTTCCCCTGCTTGCGGCCATGCATAACAGAAAAGCCCCGGAAGGTGCGACCTTCCGGGGCTTCCTGTAGTCCGATGTGAGCAACCGGCGGGCTTAGAAGCCCATGCCGCCCATACCGCCCATGCCGCCCATGTCGGGCATGCCCGGGGAGGGGGACTTGTCTTCCGGACGCTCCACGATCGCCGCTTCGGTGGTGATCAGCAGGCCGGCGACCGAGGCCGCATCCTGCAGTGCCACGCGAACCACCTTGGTCGGATCGATCACGCCGGCCTTCACCAGGTTTTCGTAGGTGTCGGTCGCAGCGTTGAAGCCCTGCGTTTCGTCGTTCTCGCGCAGCAGGTTGCCTGCAACGACGGCGCCATCATGGCCGGCGTTCTGGGCGATCTGCTTGATCGGGGCGGTGATCGCCTTGCGGATGATGTCGATGCCGCGGGTTTGGTCTTCGTTCGCGCCCTTCAGCCCTTCGAGAGCCTTGGTGGCATAGAGCAGCGCAGTGCCGCCGCCCGGAACGATGCCTTCTTCCACCGCGGCGCGGGTCGCGTGGAGGGCGTCGTCGACGCGGTCCTTGCGTTCCTTCACTTCGACTTCGGAAGCACCGCCGACCTTGATCACGGCAACACCGCCAGCCAGCTTGGCCAGACGTTCCTGCAGCTTTTCACGGTCGTAATCGCTCGAGGTGTTGTCGATCTGCGTGCGGATTTCGGAAACGCGCGCCTTGATGTCGTCAGCCGAACCGGCGCCATCGACGATGGTGGTGTTGTCCTTGTCGATCGAGACCTTCTTGGCTTCGCCGAGCATGCCGACGGTGACGTTTTCGAGCTTGATGCCGAGGTCTTCGGAAATCATCTCGCCCTTGGTCAGGATCGCGATGTCCTGCAGCATCGCCTTGCGACGATCGCCAAAGCCGGGGGCCTTGACCGCAGCAACCTTGAGGCCGCCGCGCAGCTTGTTGACCACGAGGGTCGCCAGCGCTTCGCCTTCGATGTCTTCGGCGATGATCAGCAGCGGACGACCCGACTGCACCACCGCTTCGAGGATCGGCAGCATCGCCTGCAGGTTCGACAGCTTCTTTTCGTGGATCAGGATATAGGGATTTTCCAGCTCCACGGTCATTTTGTCGGGGTTGGTGATGAAGTAGGGTGACAGGTAACCGCGGTCGAACTGCATGCCTTCGACGACATCGAGTTCGAACTCGAGTCCCTTGGCTTCCTCGACGGTGATCACGCCTTCCTTGCCGACCTTGTCCATGGCTTCGGCGATCTTTTCGCCGACTTCACGGTCGCCATTGGCCGAGATGATCCCGACCTGCGCGATTTCCGAGCTGTCCGAAACGTCCTTCGAACGGCTTTTGAGATCGGCGACCACGGCGTGCACGGCCTGATCGATCCCGCGCTTGAGATCCATCGGGTTCATGCCGGCAGCGACCGACTTCATGCCTTCGGTGACGATCGCCTGAGCCAGCACGGTGGCGGTGGTGGTGCCATCGCCCGCGCTGTCATTCGCCTTGCTGGCGACTTCGCGCAGCATCTGCGCGCCCATGTTCTCGTACTTGTCCTTGAGCTCGATTTCCTTGGCGACGGTAACGCCGTCCTTGGTGATGCGCGGGGCACCGAAGCTCTTGTCGATCACGACATTGCGGCCCTTGGGGCCCAACGTGACCTTGACGGCGTTGGCGAGGATATCGACGCCGCGCAGAATGCCTTCGCGGGCATCGCGGCCGAACTTTACGTCCTTGGCAGCCATGATTGTTTCTCCTAAGATTCGTTTATGGATTGAAGGTAGCGAAAGGGATCAGGCGATCAGCCCATGATCCCCATGATGTCGCTTTCCTTCATGATCAGCAGGTCTTCGCCGTTGATCTTGACTTCGGTGCCCGACCACTTGCCGAACAATACCCGGTCGCCGACCTTGACGTCGAGCGCGATGCGATCGCCATCGTCGTCACGCGCGCCTTCGCCAACGGCGACGATTTCGCCTTCGCTGGGCTTTTCCTGGGCGCTATCGGGAATAATGATGCCGCCAGCGGTCTTCTGGTCGGCTTCGATGCGACGGACCACAACGCGGTCGTGCAGCGGACGAAATGCCATGATGATGACCTTTCCTTGAATGGGTGGATTGCTTGGCACTCTCCTCTCGAGAGTGCCAACGCGCCGCATTTGGTCCTATCGGCCGCATGAATCAAGGAGGCTAATGCAAAAATTTTTGCATCGCGGTGCGATTTTTGCGGCGGGGTGGCCACAGCGGCCCGGCTGATCTATCCCGCGTGGCCGAACCCGGAATCGCGCACTTTCAAAGGGCTTCAGCCAGTGCGCGCCGACAATAACGGAGCAATCCCCCGTCCATGACCCCGCAAGAACTTGCCAGCCTGCCGGCCAAAGTCACCAACGAACTGGATATCGTAGGAGCTGTCGTCGGATGGCTGCGCGAAAATCTGGTGCATATGGCCGGGGCCTTGGCGGTGCTGGTCATCGGGGTCATTCTGGCGCGGCTGCTGTCGGGCGCGGCTGACCGGGCGCTGTCGCGGTCTGGCCGGATCGAGCCGACGGTCGCGAAGTTCCTCGGCAACATAATCAAATATGCGCTGTGGGCCGTGGTCGCAGTGACCGTGCTGACGCAGTTCGGGGTTCAGACCACCACCATTATCGCCGCGCTGGGCGGTCTGGCGCTGGCGGTGGGGCTTGCGCTGCAAGGCACGCTCAGCAATGTCGCTGCGGGCGTGATGATCCTGATCCAGCGTCCGTTCCGGGTTGGCGAGACGATCAGTGCCGGGCCGGTACTGGGCACCGCCACCGCCATCGGCCTGTTCACCACCGAGATGGTGCAGCCCGACGGGCTTTACGTCATGGTCCCCAACAACGAGCTGTGGAACAAGCCGATCGTCAATTTCAGCCGCATGCCGACCCGCCGGTTCGAGCTGCTTATCGGCATCTCCTATTCCGACAGTATTCAGCAGGCGCGCGAGGAACTGCTGGCGCTTGCGCAGGGCGATGCGCGCGTTCTGACCGAGCCTGCACCGGAGGTGTTCGTGTCGGCACTGGCCGACAGCTCAGTTACGATGGGCATGCGAGTCTGGTCCGCAAGCAGCGATTATCTGGTGCTGTCACGCGACCTGACCGAAGCGGCCAAGGTGCGGTTCGACGCAGTCGGACTAACAATACCGTTCCCGCAGCGCGACGTCAGGACAATAGTGGCTCCGGCCGAGGCGGCGGCGTAACGGTAACGTCGCCCCCGCGCATGGTCAGGCCCAGCCTTTCCCGGCGGAGCCAGCGGACGATCAGCAGCAGCGCGGCGAAGAACAGCCCGGTGGCCAGCCCGATCCACACTCCCGTCCCTTCGAGCGGGGTGAAAAAGCCGAGCCCGATCGCCGTGCCGATCCCCGGCACCCAATAGCTGAAGATCGCGATCCACATCGGCACGCGGGTGTCCTGCAAGCCCCTGAGCGCGCCCGCAGCCACCGCCTGCACGCCGTCGGCCAGCTGGAAAATCGCTGCCAGCACCAGATATTGCAGCGCGAACACCACCAGCGCGGCGTTGGCGGGATCGGACGGATCGACATAGATCGTCAGCAGCAATTCGGGCACCAGCACCATGGCCAGCGCAGTCAGCGACATGAAGCCTGTGCCGATCGCGATCGCCACCCACCCGGCGCGCTTCACGCCAACGGGATCGCGCGCGCCGTAGAAATAGCCAACCCGGATCGCCGCCGCCTGCCCCACACCGAACGGCACCTGAAACGCCAGCGCGGCAAGTTGCAGCGCGACGGTGTGCCCCGCCAGCTCCGCCGCGCCGAAGCGGCCCATCAGGAAGGCGGCAGCGCCGAAGATGCCCGCCTCTGCCGTGATCGTCAGCCCAATCGGTGTGCCGATCAGCAGAATCAGCCGGAAGCGCTGCCAATCGGGCGCCCACCAGCGGCCGAACACGCGGTAACGATGAAGCCGCAGATCATGCCTGATCGCCGCGACATAGGCACCCAGCGTGAACAGCGAGGTGAGGATGGTCGCTACCGCGGCGCCCGAAAGCCCCATCGCGGGCGCGCCGAGATTGCCGAAAATGAAGGCGTAATTGGCGAGCGCATTGACGAAAATGCCGAGCCCGGTGATCGCAGTCGCGAAAATCGGGCGGCCCAGGGCCGAGACGAAATTGCGCAGCACCGCAGCCAGCAGCATCGGCACCATCGAGAAGACGATGACGTTGTTGTATTCGTTCGCCAGACTGCGGATTCCGGCTTGCTGGCCGGAAATCTCCATCACCGGATCGAGCAGCAGGCACAGTCCCATGCCCACGATCCCGCTCAGCACCGCCAGCCACAGCGCCATCCGCACCGAACGCCGGACCGGGCGCACCGAAGGCGCGCCGGTGCCGATCGCTTCCGCGATCAAGGGCGCCACCGCGCCGGTCAGCCCGGTCAGCGCCCACAGCACGAGCCCGAACAGCGACACGGCCAGCGCGGAGGCAGCCAGTTGTTCCTCACCCAGTCTGGCAATGAAGATGACGTCGACCGCATAGGTCAGCATCTGCAGCAGGTTTGCAGCGGCCAACGGCCCCGTCAGCGCCAGAGTCGCACGGATTTCCTGCCCCCAGCCGGGCGTCGAGAGAGGTGCTGCTTGCTGCATGGTCGGATCCTGCCCGCCAGCAGGCGAGCCGGTCGCCATAGGGCGACGGACGATTCGGTGGAAGCAGAATTGGTCGCACCAGCGTGATGGCTTGGCCGAGGAGGCGCAGGCCATCACGCTGGAGGATACGAAATCGCGGCTGTCTCAACTTGGGAAACCCGCGCTTTTCCGTCGTTTTCGCTTTCGCGAATCACGCTGACTGCTAGATGATCGGAAGCTTTGGGGGCTGACGTAGTGCAGGATGACGGCGCAATTGGTATGGAATGCGACGATCCGCGCTGGCGGACCGCGCGTGCTGTGCATGCTGCCTCATTGAGTGGTACCAGTTCGATCACCATCTCGCGCATGCTTTGGGCGAGGGCACTTCCCGGCACGGTAGCGGTGGTTGCGGCGCTGACATTGCCCGGGTTCTCGTTGGGAGCCGGGGACCTTGGCGATCCGCAACGCCTGCGATCGCACATGCCTGAGGCAATGCCCACATATGATCGACCCGCGCCGTCGGCGCCGCCCTCAATGCTGGCGATTGCGCCTGAAAGTCGCCCACCAGAAGGCTTGCGCTCGCTGCTGGCTCCCGTTTTGCGTTCAGACGCTCTGACGACACCAGTCCCTGTCCGCGAAACTGCTGCCTTCGTGCCCGAGGACCTGCCCGTTTCGCGCCCGACCTTCGACGCCAATGTTGCCAGTACCGAGCGCGGCTCGGCTTCGCAGCCGCTGTCTGACAGATCGCCTGAACTGGTGGCCGAAAAGGTGGCGCTGCCCGCCATCACGGCCGCGCCCGTGGCGCTGGCCCGGCCCGCAGCCGAGCCGGAAGCCGGGACGTTCTCACTGCCGGACCAATCGGACGCAGCACTTCTGAACGCTTCTGCGACTGCCGCGCCGATGCCAAGCGGGGGGCGGGGGCCGTTCGCCTCTTTGGGACCGCCTGTCACGGGGGTGCCAGACGTCGCTATTCTCGGTTCCGTTTCCGTGCCGAGAGGCGTGCGCGATGCCGCGCCCGGTCGCCGTCCGGCTCTGGAGGAGATCGCGCCCGCTTCTGCCATGACGGTGCCCGCGCCTAAAGGGGTCGGGCTTGCTGCTGCAGCCCGATCGGCAGGGCTGAAAACGGCCAAGCCGTTTGCCGCGCCTGCATCGGCTCACGAGTTTTCGGCTGGACAGACTGAGAAGATGGCCGGCCCTTCATCAGCGCCGGTCGGCACAACCTCGGCGTTGGCTGTGCCAGCTCCCTCATCCGCAGGCACCGCGACCCCCGCATCTGCTGCGGCGA
Source organism: Erythrobacter sp. NFXS35 (assembly GCF_040148725.1). Classification (NCBI taxonomy): domain Bacteria; kingdom Pseudomonadati; phylum Pseudomonadota; class Alphaproteobacteria; order Sphingomonadales; family Erythrobacteraceae; genus Erythrobacter; species Erythrobacter sp. NFXS35. The sequence continues at coordinate 670,958 of NZ_JAGDEB010000002.1, forward strand.
TGCGTACTGCTGCAATTCCGAGTGCTCCGGTCTCGGCTGTGCCTGCGCCGAAGCCCTCACTTCCGCCTGCCGGGCGTGCGCCAGTTTCGGCGCACGCACCTGCACCTGCTCCCGCACCGGCATCCGCACCGGCATCCGCACCGGCATCCGCACCGGCATCCGCAGTCGCTCGCTTCGCATCGTCTCCTGCGGCCGTTCCCAGTCGGCCGCCCACTCCGGTAGCGGCGCCGGCACCGATTGGGCGCGCGTTAGCAAACACCGCGGCGCTCGCGCCGCTGCCTATTGCCAAGCCGCATCAGTCCGCATCCGGGTTCGATCAGCGCGACGGGCTCCAGATCGACATCCAGTCGCAGCTGACCACGAGAGTCGACGGAAAAACAGCTGGCAAGGTCGATTTCCGGCAGACCGGCAGCGGGCTCGAGGTGCGGCTCGGCTCGATCGTCGAATTGCTCGGTGACCGTTACGATGCGGACCAGATTGCGCGCATCCGGGCATCTTCGGCGGGCGAGCTTTACCTGCCGCTCGCGCAGCTAAAGGCGCAAGGCATCCCGATCAGCTACGATCCCGTCTATGACGAGTTCAACGTGGGAATGGTGGACACTCGCCCCAAGGCCGCACGCAAGGTGCACATGGACCAAATCACTACCCCCGAACGCGGTATCGGCAGCACCGGGGTCGATCAGGTCCGCCGCTGACGATCATTCTTCAGCGGTGCAATTGCCTTGTAGGATTTCGTAGGGCGGCAGGCCTTCCTCTTCGGCAAGCAGCCGCACGCACCACTTATCGCCGGCATTGGCTCTGATGGTTGACAGCACCGTGCGGGCATCGGCCGTCAACGTGGTTTTGCCGCGATGGCGTGAGGTGGATTGCCCGCTGACCTCGAGCACATAGCTGACGCTCTGGGTCCGGGAGGAATCCCCGATCAACTGCACTTCGAGCGCGCCCCCATGTTCGCGAATGTCGAGCGTAAGGGATTCTGGACGATCTGTCATGGCAACCACCGTGCTGGAGGCGAGCGGGAGCAGCAGCGAAGGGAGCAGGGCAGACCAGATCATGGCCCGACACCCGCGCCGCCGAGTTGCTGGACGATGGCATTGATAAGCGCTTCGGTTTCATTGCCGAGGCCTGTACCAAGGCCATTCTGGTCTTCCTCGCCCGTCGGCGGTTCAGGCGGCGGGGCAAGCGCGATCGAAGCGATGGCCTGATTGCTGAAATCATTCGAAGACGCGATGGTCACACGCGAAAGGCGGTCGATCACGCGTTGGATCGACGGCGTTCCGGTTTCGTCGATCCCGCCGCGCAGAAGCCGCTCCTCTGCCGAAAGCGGCTGTTCGGGCGGGGCGGTAAACTCGCCCGAGCGGGTTTCAATCCGCGTCCGGCACAGCGCGATGACCGCGGCGACTGCAGGCGGATTGTCGCAGATGTCGGTGCCTTCGATCGTTTGCAGCAACACCCGGCGTTCGGCCGGCGTAAGCTGGGCGAGGGTGGCGTCGAGGTCGGCCTTCGATAACTGCGCCATGCGCGAGCCGCTTTCGCCGAGGGCCGTGATCTGTGTTTGGGGTGTCCCGTTGCCGGACTTTGTACCGATCTGGTCGCCGTCCCCCTGCATCAGGCTGGAGCGTGACCGGGATGGTGTGCGCTCGTCAAGAAAGGCCTTGCCTGCCGGATCGGCCCGATCCGGCGCGTCTTCAGGTTCGCCGATCTGCATCGCTTCGGTCTTGCTCGCCGCGCCAGCAGCGTTCTGGGCAAAGCCTGCGCTCGGCAGCAGCAGCCCGGCTGCAGTGAGCGCGATGATCCGGACGAAGGGCAGATGAATGAGCATTGCGTTGGCCACTAGCCTCCGGGCCTGCTCTGCGTAATTTGAACGGTGCTGCCGCCAGTCTGCTCGATCCCCAGATCGGAGAGGCCATTGCCGATCTGGTTCCATTCCAGCCGGTTGCCATTGTCGATCTGGCTTGCGGTCATGATATTGTCGTCGCCGCTCTGGGTCAGCCGAGCCTGGTTGTCGTCACCGTCCTGGACGAGGATCAAGCTGTTCCCGTTACCGTTCTGCATGACTGCGGCCGCTGAATAGCGCTGTCCGCCATCCGTCTGCGCGATTGCGGCGGTGTTGTTGTCGCCTTGCTGCGCCAGCAGAAGCACGGTCTGGCCGGACCCTTCCTGAAGGGCCACCACCTTGTTTGCATCACCGGTCTGGCCGATGCTCGCATAATGCGTGCCGCTTGCTCCCTGGGTAACATCCGCGGTATTTTCGCCGCCGTTCTGGGCGATCCGTGTGAAGCTGCGGTTGTTGCCCTGATCCGCCTCGGCGCGGTTCGTCGTACCGATCTGCGAAATGAACACCCCGGTGTCCTCGCTGGGCGGAAGCTCAATTTCCTGGAATTCCGGCTGTCCCGAACGGGCGTTGCCGTTGGCACCTTCGTTTCCGTTGTTGCCGTTGCAGGGATTGCCCTTCCCGACACCCGGCCCCGAGCCGCACGGATCGCCCGGCGGAACCTTATCAGTATCCGCAAGGGCCGGCATAGCGGTAACCATCAACAGCGCGGATGAAAGCGCAGCGAAGGAGATGGTGAGGGGTCCGATACGAGCCATAACGGTATCCTTGTAATCGAAAAATGCTCCCCGGACGAGCGCAATGTCTCGCCCGGGGAGCTGGGTGTCGGGCTTAAAGGCCCTGCGTCACGCTCGCGATGTTGTTCGAGCCGTTCTGGTTGATGTTCGACATGTCGGTATTGCCCGACTGGTCGACCGTCGCCGAGTTGTTGCTGCCGGACTGGATGATGAAGCTGTCCGCCAGCGAACCGCTCTGGGTCACGTCGGCGGTGTTCGCATGCCCGTCCTGATCGATGTCCGAGAAGTTCCCGGTGCCCGACTGGTCGACTTCGGCCAGGTTGTCCGACACCGGCGGGGCGCCGAGGGTGTTGGTCTGGCTGATGTCGCTGATGTTGCCGGTGCCGTCCTGTAGGACATTGGCGGTCATCTCGCGGCCCGGACCCGTGGCTTGCGAAGCACTCTGCAGGATCGTGCTCGTGTTGTTCGAGCCGAACTGATCGACATCGGCGACCGAACTGTTGGTTGCGCCGCTCTGCGTAACGGTGCTGGTCAGGAAGTCGCCGACCTGATCGACGGTCACGAGGCCGAAATTGGCCCGCTGCGTGACGGTCGACGTGTTATCGTCGCCGATCTGGTTAATGCCGGCCGACATGAGGCCGACCACATCATTGTCGAAACCCGGCTGGGTCACAGTCGAGGTGTTGCGATTGCCATCCTGGAAGACGTTAGCCGAGTTCTCAGAACCGAACTGCGTCGCAGTCGACACGTTGTCGGTGCCATCCTGAACAACTACCAGGTTCTGCAGCTGGGTGGTGCCGCTGGGATTACCTTGGGTTGCCGTCGATTTGTTACCCGTTCCATCCTGGTCGATGGTGGCGAACGCCTTAGTGCCCTGCTGGGTCACAGTCGATTCGTTGCTCTCGCCGTTTTGATCGACATTCGCCTCGTTGTCCTGACCGTACTGGTTGGTGGTGGCGGTGTTGCTGGTGCCGGTCTGGATGATCTCGGCATCCTGCCGGGCCGGCTGGTCGTCGGTCAGCTGGTTGATCGCAGCGTTGTTGAGATCGCCGTTCTGCGTGACAAAGGCGTCACTGCGGCCGGCGCCCGCGCCGCCGCGCTGTTCCTGGCGGATAGTGGCGTCATTGTCGTTACCCAGTTGGTTGATGCCCGCCGTCGAGAAGGTCGAGGGATCCTGATCGACGCTGGCGATGTTGTCGTCGCCGGTCTGCACGATCCCGGCCGCCGAGGCGTTGAGGGCGTTGCCGACCTGGTTGGAGTTGCCGTTCTGGGTGATGAACGCATCGTTGCCGTCACCGGTCTGCCATGCTTCGGCTTCCTGCGACACACCGGTCTGGAGGATCTGGGCGAAGCTGTTGCCGTTCTGGTTGACTTCGGCGTCGTTGCGATCGGCGCCTTCCTGCGTGATGATTGCGTCGGCACTGTCGCCGGCCTGGGTGACCAAAGCCTGGTTACGCTTGTCTGCGTCCTCGCCGTCGCCGTTCTGGTTGATATCCGCAGAGCCGTTGGTCCCGCTCTGAACGATCTTGGCTTCGTTGAACTGGCTGGTCTGGATGATGTCGGCATCGTTGCCGGACGAGCTTTGCGTGACGGTGGCCGTCAAGTTGTCGCCGGTCTGGTCAATGTCCGAATCGTTGGAGCCGGTCTGGCCCACGGTCGCGGAGTTGGCGTTGCCGGCTTGGTCGATATCCGAGACGCTCTGCGCAAAGGCCGGAGCGGCCATCGAGAGCGCCAGGATCGAGGCGCCGGTAAGGATAGTCTTTTTCATGTTGTTTTCCTTCATGTTGCAAGTTGCTTGCGATTGAACCGGATGTTTTCGATCGGGACCGAACTGCATCCGCAAAAACTATCCGGGCGGACCAGCACGGCCCGCCCGGTAAGTCACGTCATCAGTTGCCCTGCGTCACCGTCGCCGTGCTGTTGGTGCCGAGTTGGCTGATGGTCGACGAGTTGCCGAGGTCGGTCTGCGTCACGGTCGCGGTGTTGTCATGGCCGCTCTGCAGGATGTCGGAGAAGTTGTCTTCGCCGGTCTGCGAGACGGTCGCCGTGTTGTCGTTACCCGACTGCAGCAGATCGGCATCGTTCTGATGGCCATCCTGGAACAGCTCGGAGAGGTTATCCATCCCGGTCTGTCTGATGAGCGCATCGTTGCCCGAAACCGCCGGCGGTCCCTGGGTGTTCGTCTGGGTGACGAAACTGTCGTTGCCGGTGTTCTCCTGGATCACTGTTGCCGTCATCTGACGGCCCGGACCACCGTTGCCGTCACCGATCGAGGTTTGGGTGATCGTGCTTCCGTTGAACGTACCCACCTGATCGACGTCGGCGATCGAGCTGTTGACCGAACCCGTCTGCGTGACGGTGCTGGTCAAGTTGTCACCGATCTGGTCGACGGTCACGAGGCCGAAATTCGCGCCCTGCGTCACGGTCGATTTGTTGTCGTTGCCGTCCTGGAAGATGCCCGCCGACGATAGCCCGACGATATCGTTGTCGGCTCCGCCCTGGTCGATAATCGAGTTGTTGCGCTCACCATTCTGGCTGACCGTTGCGGTGTTGTCCGAGCCGAACTGTTCCAGCGTCGACTGGTTGTCCGTGCCGACCTGGGTCAGTTCGAAGGTCTGCGAACCGGTCGTGCGGGTTGGCGAACCCTGGGTCGCGGTCGACTGGTTGCCGGTTCCATCTTGGTCGATGGTGGCGTTGGCAAGGAGACCCTGCTGCGTCAGCGACGAGTTGTTGGCATCGCCGGTCTGGAAAACGCGACCTTCGTTGCTTTGGCCGCTCTGGACGGTGGTTGCGACGTTGTTGTCGCCGCCGCGCTGGTCGATCTTCGCGACTTGCGAAGCGGGCACGAAGGTCGACGATTGGTTGATCGTGGCCTCATTGCTGTTTCCGCGCTGATCGATGTCGGCGTTGGTGGACGAGCCGCCGATGCTATCGGCTTCTTGGGTCACCCGCGCCTCATTAAGATCCCCGGACTGGAAGACAGTCGCAAAAGATCCGGACGACGGATCTTGATCCACGTCTGCAAAGTTCTGGTTGCCAGTCTGGCGGACACCGACGATCGATCCGCCGAAGATGTCGTTGCCGACCGAGTTGCGGGTGCCGTTCTGGCGAATGAAGGACTGGTTGCCGTCGCCGCCGCCCTGCTGGACTTCGGCACCCTGACGCGAGCCGGTCTGGACGACGGACGAGAAGTTGTCGCCATCCTGAAGCACGTTGATCTGGTTGAAGCTGCCCCCGCTCTGCGTGACTTCGGATTCGGCACTGTCACCGGATTGCGTAACGAGCACACGTCCCGGAGCACCCGCCTGATTGGCAAGGTCGACGACGTTCGACTGGTTGATGGTCGAAAGGCCGTTTGTGCCAGACTGGACGGTGGTGGCAAAGTTCAGGAAGCCCGACTGGTTGACGATGGCAGTGCTGTTGGGGCCAGTCTGGTTAACGGTCGACGTCAGCTGGTTCCCGGTCTGCGACACCATGGCCGATGCCGGGGCGGCGTCCTGCGTCACGGTCGACAGGTTGTCGTCGCCGATCTGCGAAACCGAAGCCGTCGCGAGGTTGGTGGCCGAACCGCCGGTGTAGTCTTGGCGGACGATATCGGAGCGGTTGCGGTCGCCGTCCTGGAAGACGTTGGCGATCGCGTTGTCGCCATTCTGCGTCACGTTCGAGATGTTGTCGTCACCGAACTGCTCGACATCGGCGAACTGGTCGATGCCGTTCTGTGTAATTTCAGACCGGTTGTCGTTACCGTCCTGAAACACGCCGACACGCGTGTCGAAATTGGATAGATTCAGGCCGTCCTCAGCGTTGTTGATATTGGGGTCGCCTACATCGCCACCAGTGCCATTCTGGTCGACACCCGAAAAGTTGCCTTCACCAACCTGACGCACGCCAGCATTGTTGCTTCCGCCGGACTGATAGATTTCGGACGTGCTGGAGCCGTCCTGAAAGACTTCGGCCTTCATCGCGGCATTGTTCTGCTCGATGTAAGAATCCGCCGCGCCGTTCTGCTGAATAACTTCAGCACGGTTTGCGAAGCTGCGTTGAATCACCTCGCTCCTTGCGTCGAGGGTGCCTTCGTTCTGCTGGATGTTGGCGACGCTTGCAGCGCCGGTCTGGGTGACGAACGAACCCGTGTCGGAATCCTTGCCGCTGCCGATGCCGCTCTGGGTTACCAATACGGTGTTGCCGGCGCCGTTTGCGTTGTCCTGTACGATTTCGGAGCTCATACCGCTGGCAGTCGAGGTCTGTACGACCGTGGCGCTGTTCCGGCCGCCGGTCTGGTTGACCTCGGAAAAGCCGTTGCTGCCGTCCTGCGTCACGCTTGCCGCAACCGACTTGCCGGTATTCGGGCCACCGGTAAAGGTGGTGTCATTGCCCGCTTGAATGATGTCGGAGTCATTGCCCGACCCGCTCTGGTTGACGGTCGCAGCGGCATTGTTGCCGGCCTGATCGATGTCGGAATCGTTGGAGCCGGTCTGACCCACGGTCGCGGAGTTGGCGTTGCCGTCTTGGTCGATGTCCGAGGTGCTCTGGGCATAGGCCGGAGCGGCGACGGAAAGCGCCAGGATCGAGGCGCCGGTAAGGATAGTCTTCTTCATCACAATTTCCTTCATGTTGAGGTTGGGTGTGCGACTGCGCGTGGGTATTGTTTCTCCGGGATCGTGAATGCCCCGGTGTTTTTGCCCGATTGCGTCCGGGATCGTGCGTGTCCCGGCGTTGTTGCCCGTTCCGGACCGGGAAGGTCCGAACGGGAAGCCTTGTTTGCGTGAGGGGAGGGTGCCGAGCGCGCCGTCAGAATGCGTGCCGCGCCGCTTTTGCAGGCGAACCGAAGCACCCCAGGGCGCACCGGGGTGCGCCTTCGGGGCGGTTCTGTCGCTTGCCGGTCGGCATTCATGGTTGCATCCGCCTCAACGTTAGGCGATACCAACCGCTGGCCACGGCGCGATGAGACGCCGGGCTGCTTAGGTAATCGCAAGCCTTTTCTCGCGCGCATCGGAGTGGCAGCTCCTTTGCGTGCTTATTTTTGCGGCCCAGTGGCGCTTTTCGCGCTCTCTGGATTATCCCTTCCGGCTGGCAGGCCGTTCGGGAAATTCTTGCAACATCACGAACCGTCGCGTTTGTTCTCGTCCCGGTCCGCATCGATCACGGTCAGCGCGGTCAGAGAGCCGGCGCGCTTGACCGCCTTCTGGATATCGCTGGCGTCGTAGACCCCGTCACGCTCGGCGCGGTACGCTGCGAGTAGCTGCTGCGCGGAAGACATATCCTCAAACCGCCAGAGGTCGAGTTCGACCCCTTCGAGCACGAGGCCATAAACAGCCTTCTCGATTGCCTGCTGCAGCGCGACCTGATCTGGCTCGTTCGAGGTGATCCCGGCTTCAGCTTCGAGCAGTTCGCGAAACGCGACGAATTTGAAGGCACTGGCGCCCAAGGCCTGGCTGGCAATTGTCTTGGAAGCGGTGATGTTGGCGAGCACCTCGCCGGTCCGCACGGATACGGCACGAAGGTAGACTGTCACAGTGTCCTGCCGGTATTCGGTGCGTGCACCGATCCCGAGAAACGCCGCGCCTGCACCGCCCGTTACCGTGTTGGTATCATAGCCCACGATCCCGCCTTCCAGCAGCACGCCGGCAAACAGCAGCGCGGGCAGGGCGTTCGGATCGATTTCCTGTTCGCCGAGATAGCGTTTGCGCATCTCTCCGATAATCTGGCGTTCGCGCAAAAGGTTGTCGAGCCGCTCACGCTCGACCACGGTAAACCAGCTGCGATTGCCGGTGTCCTGCAGCGCCTTGACCAGCATCGAGCTGGCGCCCTGCGTCACAGCTCGCGACAATGTCTGCCCGACATCGCTCGGCTTGAACTGGCCGGTCTGGTCGGTGAAGCCGTAAACCGCAATGGCCACCTGGCGCTGTGGCGCAGGGAGCTGGTGGAGCAGATTCTGCGTCTGGGTTTTCTTCGGGAAATAGGCGAGGCTGGTGGTGGTCGCCATCGAATTGCGCCCATCTTGCGGCATGCTCATGCAGCTGGAAAGCGCAAGCGCAGCCATGCTGGCCAGAGCGGGGGTGACGAAACAGCGCATTGGAACCTCAGTTCACCTCGATGAAAAGCGGCACCACGATCCGGGTTTCTTCACCCGTCTCGTCATTGCGGATGATGAGGGTCACTTCATCCAGGGACCGGAAGAATTCGATGGTCTGCCCGCCAAAGCTGATAATGCCCTGTTCCTGCGGATTGTCGCCGAAAATAGCGTCGACGATCTGCGAGGACAGCGCTGAAAGCAGGCGCGACTGAAGCTGCCTGGCGAAGATGTCAGCCTGCGAATTGGTGGACGTCGAACGCGGATCGCGGGTGTTGTTGTTGGCGTTGGCGACGCCCAGGACGTGGTTGGAGTTGAACGGGTTTCCGCCGAACGTCGGGCTGATCGGCTGGTGCACCAGATCCTGCGCCGCAACGGGCGCGGCAATAACGATCGCGGCAGCCGCAAGGCCCGCCTTCGCAAATAACATGAAAACCCCTCCCATTTACCAAGGAACGTCGGGTGAGGGATGTATCCCCCTCTTTTGGCGTTCGAAGTCTGTTCGACTCGGCGACTCGGTAAGGGAATGTTAGGCCTTATTAACAAGGTGTAAAGTAACTTCGGACTGACATTTCCGGAATCGTCCATCTTGGAGACAGTTCCGATCGGCGTCTTAAATTTGCGCCGCATGACAACTCTGCGGCGGCCGCCAGCGTGGATGGACGAGAAAAAGGCGGCGCCGTTGCCGGCGCCGCCTCGTTGTTTTTTTCCGATAGAGCCGGAAGAAGGCTTACTTGAGCTCGACGGTGCCGCCGGCTTCTTCGATCTTCTTCTTGATTTCTTCGGCTTCGGTCTTGTTGATGCCTTCCTTGACGGCCTTCGGCGCGCTTTCGACGAGCGCCTTGGCTTCGGTCAGGCCCAGGCCGGTGATCGCGCGGACTTCCTTGATGACCTGGATCTTCTTCCCGCCGTCGCCGGTCAGGATGACGTCGAATTCGGTCTGCTCTTCGACAGCTTCGGCAGCAGCGGCCGGGCCGGCAGCAACCGCGACAGCAGCGGCGGCGCTAACGCCCCATGCTTCTTCGAGGGCCTTGGCAAGGTCAGCCGCCTCGAGGACGGTCAGCTTCGAAAGTTCTTCAACAAGCTTGGCAATATCAGCCATGATGGTTCACTCCAATTTGTGGCGGGGCCGGACACCATGTCCTGAACCCCAAGATTGTGTCGTCTGACGAATAGCGTCTCTTAGGCTGCCTTGTCCGCGTAAGCGGCAAACACACGGGCGACCTTCGCGGCGGGCGCGGTAACGACCTGAGCGATTTTCGTCGCAGGTGCGTTGACCAGACCGATGAGCTTGGCGCGCAACTCGTCGAGGCTCGGCATCGAGGCAAGTGCCCGAATCCCGGCTTCGTCGAGAACGACCGAACCCATCGAACCGCCGACGATTTCAAGCTTGTCGTTCGTCTTGGCGAATTCGACAGCGGCCTTTGCAGCCGCGACCGGGTCAGTCGACCAGGCCAGCCCGACCGGACCGGTGAGCATGTCACCGAGCCCGACATAGTCGGTGTTTTCAAGAGCGAGATTGGCGAGACGGTTCTTCGCAACCTTGTAGGTGGCGCCAGCATCGCGCATCTTCAGACGCAGGGCGGTGGACTGAGCCACCGTCATGCCGACGTTACGGGTGACAACCACCACAGCAACTTCGGAGAAGACCGCATTGAGCTGGGCAACCGCGTCGGCTTTCTGCGAACGATCCATGCCATACTCCTTCACTAATGGCCGCGCAGGATGGCTCCTGAGCGACCGGCTACGTTTGTCCATGGCAGAGCCGGGGCTCCGTCACGGGCGAGTCCGTCGAAAGGGAAGGAGGGTGTGTGCCGCCATTATGGCAGAGCACGCGGGCGGCTGCTTGCGCTGGGCCGCCGGAATCTCGTTTCCCCGTCTAGGCTGGAAATTAAGAAGGCCCGATTGCCTTCACCAACTGTCTCGGACGGATGACCGGCGAAACCCGAATAAGGCCCGCCGGACAATCCCGTTAAGGGATCGGGGGTGGCCTCTACGGATTTGCGGCTGATAGTCAAGCATGGAACATTCCGGCGCGAAACATCCTTCTCCTGGGGTCAACAACAAGGAGAAGAACGATGGGACGGAATGTTACCATAGGCCTCGGAACGCTGATCATTATCCTGATCGTGGTTGCGCTGCTGTTCTGATTTTGTGGCGGGGACGCGCGTCCCCGCCATCGATTCAGTCTTTCGGGTCGGTTCCGGCATAGGTGAGCAGGTCACCCGGCTGGCAGTCCAGTTCGCGGCAGATAGCGGCGAGGGTGGAGAAGCGGATCGCCTTGGCCTTGCCGGTCTTGAGGATCGACAGGTTAGCGAGCGTCAGGCCCACCCGCTCGGCCAGCTCGGTCAGAGTCATGCGGCGGGCGTGGAGCAGGTCATCGAGCTTGACCATGATCCGGGTTCCTTCGATCTCGTCGTTGACGGGGGGCATCACACGGTCCCTTCGAGGTCTTCGCGCATAGCGGCACCATGGCGGAACACGCGGGCGAGGATGAAGAGCACCAGAACGATCAGGAAGCCAGCCAGATCGTTAGGGCGGATGTCGAATGTGTTCTGACTTTGGGGGTCGATAAGGCTGAAGGCAAAGACGCGAAGTTCACCGACGATCACGGTTAGAACCTGCGAGCTGAGAAGCAGCCACGCCATCGCGTTGAGGCGCCGCGCGTTGTCAGGGATGAAGGGGTCGCCCTTGCTGGCGCTCTCGATAAGCGCGCGCATCTTGCCGAAGAAGAAGAACATTACAGCAAAGTTTGCCATGACTGTGAGGCCGATAAAGGCCGTCAAAAGCGGATACTTTGCTGCGTCCGGGAGGGACTCTGCGTCGGCCAGCCCGGGCAGCATGCCTTCGCTCATCAGTGTGACAACCACGATGAGAAGGAAAAAAACGCCTCCTCCCAGCACGCAAAGAGCCTGAAGCACAAGGGCGATGACTTTGCCGAGTTTGAGCAGCAAGTCGTCTTTAGCGAGGGTCATGATCATGTCTCCGGTTGCGCTCTCAAGCGAGCTCGACAGTTGCAAATGCGGCGGGCGCTGCTGCCTGCGCAGGGGCAACCGCGAAGATCGCGCCGATGGAGCTTAGCGTGAGAGCAATGGCGATGAGCGCGGCGAATGCGGGGTTGGCAAAGGGCGGCATATCGTTCTCCTTTAAGGGGCACATCGTTGCTCGATAAACCCTCTCTAATCCGATTCACGGCTTATCGTCAATCAATAATATTGAAAAACGATATGACCCGCCTCTTTTTCCGGCAAAAGCGCACCGTGCGACGAACTGCGACGGCCCGAGCGTTGACAGGCCGGGGGTGCGATCCTACATGCGCCCCTCACGCAAGCTTCGAGCAAGACCGATTCATTCGCGGGGATCGGTCCCGAAATGGAAGCGGCGGGACGCCAATCTCGCGATGCAAACAGAATGCTGCGGCCAGCGCCCACCGGACACGGGGGATGGCCATGCGGCGTTCTTGCGTCGGATGCGGCATTTTTTCTGCGTCGAACGACAGCGATTTTACCCGTCCGCGCGGCACCTTCGCGCGGCCCAATCAAAGAGGCCCACTCCTCCATGGCAACCAAGGCGAAGACGCCCGTCATCCGCAGCCGCAAGGCGCAGGGCACCGCGAAAAAGCGCATCCGCAAGATCTTCGGTGACATTCACGAAGTGGTGCAGATGCCGAACCTGATCGAGGTGCAGCGCGAAAGCTACGAACAGTTCCTGCGTTCGGACAAGGCGACCGGCTATGTCTCGGGCCTCGAAAAGACGCTGCGCAGCGTGTTCCCGATCCGCGATTTCGCCGGCACCGCCGAACTCGATTTCGTGCATTACGAACTCGAAGATCCGAAATACGACACCACCGAATGCCGTCAGCGCGGCATTACCTATGCTGCCCCGATGAAGGTGACTTTGCGCCTGATCGTGTTCGAGGTGGATCAGGAAACCGAAACCCGCTCGGTCCTCGATATCAAGGAGCAGGACGTCTACATGGGCGACATGCCGCTCATGACGGATAACGGCACCTTCATCATCAACGGCACCGAGCGTGTGATCGTCTCGCAGATGCACCGTTCGCCGGGCGTGCTGTTCGATCACGATCGCGGCAAGACCCATTCGTCGGGCAAGCTGCTGTTCGCTGCCCGCGTGATCCCCTATCGCGGTTCGTGGCTGGACTTCGAATTCGACGCCAAGGACATCGTCAACGTCCGGATCGACCGCAAGCGCAAGCTGCCGGTCACCGCGCTGCTCTATTCGCTCGGCCTCGATGCCGAGGGCATTCTCTCGCACTTCTACAACACCGTGGTGTGGGACCGCGCCAAGGATGGATGGAAGATACCGTTCGTGGCCGAACAATGGCGCGGGTCCAAGCCGACCTTCCCGCTGATCGATGCTGCGACCGGAGAAGAAGTGTTCCCCGCCGGTACGAAGATTTCGCCGCGCGCTGCCAACAAGGCAGCCAAGGATGGCCTCGCCGATCTGCTGCTGCCGACTGAAGAAGTCGTCAGCCGCTATGCCGCGTGCGACATGATCGATGAATCCACGGGCCGCATCTATATCGAAGCGGGCGATGAACTGACGCTCGAACATGTCGAGGCATTCGACAAGGCCGGGATCGACCGGCTCGAACTGCTCGACATTGATGAAATCAACACCGGGCCGTGGATCCGCAACACGCTGAAGGCCGACAAGGCCGAAAACCGTGATGAAGGCCTTGAGGCCATCTACAAGGTGATGCGTCCGGGCGAACCGCCGACGAAGGAAACTGCCGAGGCGCTGTTCGAAGGTCTGTTCTTCGATGCCGAACGCTATGACCTGTCGGCCGTGGGCCGCGTGAAGCTCAACATGCGTCTCGGCCTCGATGCCGAAGACACTGTCACCACCCTGCGCAAGGAAGACATCCTTGCCGTTGTGAAGGAACTGGTCGGCCTCAAGGACGGCAAGGGCGAAGTCGACGACATCGACAACCTCGGCAACCGCCGCGTCCGTTCGGTGGGCGAGCTGCTGGAAAACCAGTACCGCGTCGGCCTGCTGCGCATGGAGCGCGCCGTGAAGGAGCGCATGTCCTCGGTCGATGTCTCGACCGTCATGCCGAACGATCTGATCAACGCCAAGCCTGCGGTTGCCGCGGTGCGTGAATTCTTCGGATCTTCGCAGCTGTCGCAGTTCATGGATCAGACCAACCCGCTGTCGGAAGTCACCCACAAGCGCCGCGTTTCGGCCTTGGGCCCGGGCGGTCTCACCCGTGAACGCGCTGGCTTCGAAGTGCGCGACGTTCACCCGACCCACTACGGCCGCATCTGCCCGATCGAAACGCCGGAAGGCCCGAACATCGGTCTGATCAACTCGCTGGCGAGCTTCAGCCGGGTCAACAAGTACGGCTTCATCGAAACCCCCTACCGCAAGGTGGTGGACGGCAACGTGACGACCGACGTGATCTACCTTTCCGCAATGGAAGAGCAGAAGCACACCGTGGCGCAGGCTTCGGCCGAGCTGAATGAAGATGGCAGCTTCGTCGAGGAACTGGTTTCCGCCCGCCACAACGGCGACAACCTGATGGCGCCGCGTGAACACGTGACGCTGATGGACGTTTCGCCCAAGCAGCTGGTTTCGGTTGCGGCTTCGTTGATCCCGTTCCTGGAAAACGATGACGCCAACCGCGCGCTGATGGGTTCGAACATGCAGCGCCAGGCTGTCCCGCTGGTCAAGGCTGAAGCGCCTTGGGTCGGCACCGGGATGGAAGAAACCGTGGCGCGTGATAGCGGCGCGGCAATTGCCGCCCGTCGCGGCGGGATCGTCGACCAGGTCGACGCCACCCGTATCGTGATCCGTGCGATCGGCGATGTCGAACCCGGCCAGTCGGGCGTGGACATCTACACGCTGCAGAAGTTCCAGCGTTCCAACCAGAACACCTGCATCAACCAGCGTCCGCTGGTGAAGGTGGGCGACGTGATCGAACAGGGCGACATCATTGCCGATGGCCCCTCGACCGATCTCGGTGAATTGGCGCTCGGCAAGAATAGCCTCGTCGCGTTCATGCCGTGGAACGGCTACAACTACGAGGACTCGATCCTGATCAGCGAACGCATCGTGAAGGACGACGTGTTCACCTCGATCCACATCGAGGAATTCGAAGTCATGGCGCGCGACACCAAGCTCGGGCCGGAAGACATTACCCGCGACATTCCCAATGTCGGCGAGGAAGCCCTGCGCAACCTCGACGAAGCGGGCATCGTCTATATAGGCGCCGAAGTGCACCCCGGTGACATCCTCGTGGGCAAGATCACGCCCAAGGGCGAAAGTCCGATGACGCCGGAAGAAAAGCTGCTGCGCGCCATCTTCGGCGAAAAGGCTTCGGATGTGCGCGACACTTCGCTGCGGCTGCCGCCGGGCGTGGCGGGCACGATCGTCGAGGTCCGGGTGTTCAACCGCCACGGGATCGAGATCGATGACCGTACCCGTGCGATCCAGAACGAGGAAATCGAACGCCTCCGCAAGGATGCGGCGGACGAACGTGCCATCCTCAACCGTGCGACCTACAACCGCCTGCGCGACATGCTGATCGGCCAGACCGCATCGGCTGCTCCTAAGGGTTCGAAGAAGGGCGTCGAGATCACCGAGGAACTGCTCGAGGAAATCGAACGTCACGAATGGTTCAAGTTCGCGGTGGCTGAAGATGGCCGTCAGGCGCAGATCGAAGCAGTGAAGTCGCAGTACGACGAAGCCGTCGGCCTGATCGATGCCAAGTTTGCAGACCGTAAGGAAAAGCTGGAACGCGGCGATGAACTCGCTCCAGGCGTGCTCAAGATGGTCAAGGTGTTCGTCGCGGTGAAGCGCAAGCTGCAGCCGGGCGACAAGATGGCCGGCCGCCACGGGAACAAGGGCGTGATCAGCCGCATCCTGCCGGCCGAGGACATGCCGTTCCTCGAAGACGGGACGCCGGTCGATCTGGTGCTCAACCCTCTGGGCGTGCCATCGCGCATGAACGTCGGGCAAATCTTTGAAACGCACCTCGGCTTTGCGGCGCGTGCATTGGGTCACGAGATCAAGGGCAAGCTGGAGGAATGGCGCGCTGCCAATCCGAACGCTGCCGAAGATTACGCCAATGTCGCACCGCCGGCTGCAGTCGTGGATCGTCTCAAGGACATCTACGGCGAGCAGTATTTCGAAGATCTCGACAGCCGCACCACGGCCGATATCGTCGAACTGGCGGGCAACCTCGAAGCAGGCGTTCCGATGGGCACCCCGGTGTTCGACGGCGCGCGCGAGCCGGACGTGTCGGAAATGCTGATCAAGGCAGGGATCGATTCTTCGGGTCAGTCCACGCTGTATGATGGCCGCACCGGCGAGGCGTTCGACCGCAAAGTCACCGTGGGCATCATCTACATGCTCAAGCTGCACCACCTCGTCGACGACAAGATCCACGCGCGTTCGATCGGGCCGTACAGCCTCGTCACCCAGCAGCCGCTGGGCGGTAAGGCGCAGTTCGGCGGACAGCGTTTCGGCGAAATGGAAGTCTGGGCGCTGCAGGCCTACGGCGCGGCCTACACCTTGCAGGAAATGCTGACGGTGAAGTCCGATGACGTGGTCGGTCGCACCAAGGTCTACGAAGCGATCGTCAAGGGTGATGACACCTTCGAGGCCGGCATTCCCGAGAGCTTCAACGTGCTCGTCAAGGAAATGCGCTCGCTGGGTCTTAACGTCGAACTGAAGTCGATCCTCGACGAGGATGACGGCGACCAGACCGATTACAGCGCGATCGCAGCGGAATAGAGGCGCGGCGGGCCGGGACGCAAGTTTCCGGCCCCCGCACCCCTCGCCCATCTGAATTCATCCCATCAGCGGGAAGCAAGTCATGAACGAACTCACGAAATTCACCAACCAGCTGGCGAAGCCCGAAACCTTCGACCAGATTCAGATCGGCATCGCCAGCCCGGAGCGCATCCGCTCGTGGTCCTATGGCGAGATCAAGAAGCCGGAAACCATCAACTACCGCACGTTCAAGCCCGAACGTGACGGGTTGTTCTGCGCGCGCATCTTCGGCCCTGTGAAGGATTACGAGTGCCTGTGCGGCAAGTACAAGCGCATGAAGTACAAGGGCGTCGTCTGCGAAAAGTGCGGCGTCGAAGTCACTGTCACCAAGGTGCGCCGCGAGCGCATGGGCCACATCGAACTGGCCGCGCCGGTCGCGCATATCTGGTTCCTGAAGTCGCTGCCGTCGCGCATCGGCCTGCTGCTCGACATGCAGCTCAAGCAGCTTGAGCGCATTCTCTACTTCGAAAGCTACGTGGTGATCGAGCCGGGCCTGACCCCGCTCGAAAAGTACCAGCTGCTGACCGAAGACGAACTGCTCGAAGCGCAGGACGAATATGGCGAGGACGCCTTCAGCGCCAGCATCGGCGCGGAAGCCGTGCAGATCATGCTGGCGGAACTCGACCTCGAGAACGAGCGTGACGTGCTGATGGAAGAGCTCGCGACCACCAAGTCGCTGCTCAAGCCGAAGAAGATCATCAAGCGGCTGAAGGTGGTCGAAAGCTTCATCGATTCGGGCAACCGCCCCGAATGGATGATCCTTGAAGTGATCCCCGTGATCCCGCCCGAACTGCGCCCGCTGGTGCCGCTGGATGGCGGCCGCTTTGCGACGTCCGATCTCAACGATCTCTATCGCCGCGTGATCAACCGCAACAACCGTCTGAAGCGCCTGATTGAACTGCGCGCGCCGGACATCATCGTCCGCAACGAAAAGCGCATGTTGCAGGAAGCGGTTGACGCATTGTTCGACAACGGCCGCCGTGGCCGTGTCATAACCGGCGCCAACAAGCGTCCGCTGAAGTCGCTCTCCGACATGCTCAAGGGCAAGCAGGGCCGCTTCCGTCAGAACCTGCTCGGCAAGCGCGTCGACTATTCAGGCCGTTCGGTGATCGTCACCGGGCCGGAATTGAAGCTGCACCAGTGCGGCCTGCCCAAGAAGATGGCGCTCGAGCTGTTCAAGCCGTTCATCTACGCGCGCCTCGATGCCAAGGGTCTTTCTATGACCCTGAAGCAGGCCAAGAAGTGGGTTGAGAAGGAACGCAAGGAAGTCTGGGACATCCTCGACGAGGTGATCCGCGAACACCCGGTGCTGCTCAACCGCGCGCCGACGCTGCACCGCTTGGGCATCCAGGCGTTCGAGCCCGTGCTGATCGAAGGCAAGGCGATCCAGCTGCACCCGCTGGTCTGCTCGGCCTTCAACGCCGACTTCGATGGTGACCAGATGGCGGTCCACGTGCCGCTGTCGCTGGAAGCCCAGCTCGAAGCGCGCGTGCTGATGATGTCGACCAACAACATCCTCTCGCCCGCCAACGGCAAGCCGATCATCGTGCCTTCGCAGGACATGGTTCTGGGGATCTACTACCTCTCGATGGAGCGGCAGGAGAAGCATGCCGAATACCTTGAAAACGCCGATGGCACAAAGGTCGAACGCCTGCCGCGTTTCTCCGACATGGCCGAAGTGCACCATGCGCTCGAATCCAAGGCGGTTACGCTGCACACCCGCATTCTCGCCCGCGTTCCGCAGGCCGACGAATCCGGTAAGGTGTCGATGCAGCGTTTCGAAACCACCCCGGGCCGGATGCTGATCGGCGAATGCCTGCCCAAGAACCACAAGGTGCCGTTCGACATCATCAATCGCCTGCTCACCAAGCGTGAGATCGGCGATGTGATCGATCAGGTGTACCGCCACACCGGCCAGAAGGACACGGTGTTGTTCGCCGACGCGATCATGAGCCTCGGCTTCCGCTACGCGTTCAAAGCCGGGATCAGCTTCGGCAAGGATGACATGATCATCCCCGACGCCAAGATCAAATTGGTCGACGAGACCAAGGAACTGGTGGCCGGTTACGAACAGCAGTATCAGGACGGCCTGATCACCCAGCAGGAAAAGTACAACAAGGTGATCGATGCCTGGTCAAAGTGCGGTGACATGGTCGCCGACGCGATGATGGCTGAGATCAAGGCGACCCCGATCGACGCAGAGGGCAAGGAAGCCCAGATCAACTCGATCTACATGATGAGCCACTCCGGTGCGCGTGGTTCGCCAGCGCAGATGAAGCAGCTTGCCGGAATGCGCGGTCTAATGGCCAAGCCTTCGGGCGAGATCATCGAGACCCCGATCATCTCGAATTTCAAGGAAGGTTTGACCGTTCTTGAGTACTTCAACTCCACCCATGGCGCCCGTAAGGGTCTTGCGGATACGGCGTTGAAGACGGCAAACTCGGGTTACCTCACCCGCCGTCTGGTCGACGTTTCGCAGGACTGCGTCATTGTCGAAGAAGACTGCAAGACCGAAAACGCGCTCGAGATGCGCGCCATCGTTCAGGGCGGTTCTGTGATCGCTTCGCTGGGTGAGCGCATTCTTGGGCGCACTGTGGCCGAAGACATCATCAACGCCGCAACCGGCGAAGTGATCGTCCCCTCCGGCACGCTGCTCGACGAGCCGATGGTGAAGGAAATCGAGGCGGCCGAAGTGCAGTCCGCCCGGATTCGGTCGCCGCTGATCTGCGAAGCCGAACAGGGCGTCTGCGGCACCTGCTACGGGCGCGATCTGGCGCGCGGCACGCCGGTCAACATCGGTGAAGCCGTCGGCGTTATCGCGGCGCAATCGATCGGTGAACCCGGCACCCAGCTGACGATGCGGACGTTCCACATCGGCGGCGCGGCGCAGCTCAACGAAACTTCGCACCTCGAGGCGATTTCGGATGGCCGCGTCGAGCTTCGCGACATGCCCACCATCACCGACAAGCGCGGTCGTATCCTCAGCCTTGCCCGCAACGGCGAGATTGCGGTGATCGACGCCGAAGGCCGTGAGCGCGAGATGCACAAGGTGCCTTACGGTACGGTGCTGATGTTCAAGGATGGCGAGCACGTGAAGATCGGCGCTCGACTAGCCGAGTGGGATCCGTTCACCTTGCCGATCATCACCGAGCAATCGGGCGTGGTGAAGTATCAGGATCTGGCCGAGGGCATCACGCTCGAGGAAGCGGTCGATGATGCCACCGGGATTGCGCAGCGCGTGGTGACCGAAAACCGGGCGACGGGTCGCAAGAAGAAGGAAGACCTGCGTCCGCGCCTCACGCTGCTGGCCGAAGGCTCGGGGGAGATCGAAGCGGCACGTTACATGCTCGCGCCGGGCACCACCCTGTCGGTCGAGGATGGCCAGACGGTCGAAGCTGGCGACATTCTCGCCCGTGCCAGCCGCGAAGCCGCCAAGACCCGCGACATCACCGGCGGTCTGCCGCGAGTGGCCGAACTGTTCGAGGCGCGCATGCCCAAGGACGTTTCGGTTATCGCCAAGATTTCCGGACGGATCGAATTCGTCCGCGAATACAAGGCCAAGCGAAAGATTGCGATCATTCCCGAGGAAGGGGATCCGGTGGAATACCTGATCGCCAAAACCAAGGTGATCGATGTGCAGGAAGGCGATTTCGTGAAGAAGGGTGACACCCTTGTTTCCGGCTCGCCCAACCCGCACGATATCCTCGAGGTGATGGGCGTCGAAGCTCTGGCCGAATATCTCGTCAACGAGATCCAGGAAGTCTATCGCTTGCAGGGCGTGAAGATCAACGACAAGCACATCGAGGTGATCGTTCGCCAGATGCTGCAGAAGGTCGAGATCACCGATGGCGGGGACACCACCCTGCTGCCGGGCGAGCAGGTCGATCTGGCGGAAATGCTGGAGATCAACGGCAAGCTGGCCAAGGGCAAGCAGGGCGCGAGCGGTACTCCGGTGTTGCTCGGCATTACCAAGGCGTCGCTGCAAACCCGCAGCTTCATCTCGGCGGCCTCGTTCCAGGAAACCACCCGCGTGCTGACGCAGGCGGCGGTCGAAGGGAAGAAGGACACCCTGATCGGGCTGAAGGAGAACGTGATCGTCGGCCGCCTCATCCCCGCCGGTACCGGCGCGGGCATGAACCGCCTGCGTGTCACCGCCAACAGCCGCGACGCCGCGCTCAAGGCCGCTTGGAAGAAGCAGCAGGATGCTCTTGCCGCAACTGGCCAACGTGAAGCAGAACCGGCACCGGATGCGGTCGGATCGGAAGAGAAGATGAAGGCAGCGATGGCAGCGATGGCGGCTGCGGCCCCGGCTGCCGATGCGGATGACGCCGGCGAGGAATAAACCCCTCCCGCACACCCGCATGGCGCTAACAGATACCCCGCCGGAACTTCGGTTCCGGCGGGGTTTTCTGTGAACACAATCGGCAACCGGGCAATTATGCTATTGCAACTCACTCGCATAAAGGCTATTCCGATGTCTGTTCCACAGGCAAGCAGCACAAGCGAGGTTTCATGTCCCGGCAGCACCAGTCCTCCGCCACGACCCGCGATATCATTGCCGCCCTGGCCGCCCCACCGCGCATCGAGCAATTGGGACCGATCGCGGGGCGATTCATCCATGCGCTGCGGCTGATCGCGCTGCACGAACGGATGGGGCGTGACCCCGTGCCCGAACTGGCAGTCAGGCTCGGTAGCGTGGACGTTGCCGCCAAATCGCTGATCTTGGCGCAGACCATCTCCGCGAACTGGCCCGAAAACATCCACGTCTCGCGTTTCTGCTGCCGTCTGATGAGCCACGATGAAGCGACTATCGGCGCATTTATCGATGCTGCCGCCGCCGCCGACAGGATCGGCTTCGAAGCTGCGCTTATCGGCCTGATCCGCAACGACCGGCTGCACAGCCTGTGGGAAGGTGCGCTGGCGCTCGCCGCGGCGGAACTGCGGGCCGCCTGATTCCGGCTCACATGTCGGAGAACCCGTGATAGGGGGAGGCATGAAGAAGTTCATCCCGCTCGTCTGCCTTGCACTGCTCGCCTGCAGCCCTAATCGCGAGCCGACCTCCGCACCCGATACCGCGCAGTCTACCCCAACTGCGAACTCGCCCGCCACCGCTCCGGTGGGCAATCTTGAGGGCGCATATCGCGTCGCCGGAATCGACGGCGCGCCAATCGATGCCCCTATCGGCCTCGCCCTGACCGTTACGGACAGCCGCATCGTCTCCGATGCAGCCTGCGGTGGATTTGCGTGGGATTACACGCTCGAAGGGAACGCCCTCGCAACCACCCGCGTTGTTTCGCCCGCGCCCGACTGTCTCGCCCGAACGAGCTTTCCCCGCGCCGTGTTCGATCTCGCTGCGGCGATCGATGCGGTCAGTGAAGCGCAGCGCACACCATCGAACGGGATCGAATTGTCCGGCGCTGGCCGATCCGCAACGCTCTACTCGCAATAATGCGCAAGCCGCGCTAACGGGCGAGCCATGAGCACAATTACCCGTTTCGCCCCGTCACCCACCGGCCGCCTGCATGTCGGCAACATCCGCACCGCGCTGCACAACTGGATGCTGGCGCGCAAGGCCGGGGGCACCTTCATCCTGCGGATCGACGATACCGATGCGGCCCGCAGCCGTGAGGAATATGTCGACGCGATCAAGGCTGACCTCACCTGGCTCGGCCTCGATTGGGATCGCGAGGAACGCCAGTCGCATCGCTTGGAGCGCTACGAGGATGCTTTCACGCGGCTCAAGGATGCTGGCCGCATATACCCCTGTTACGAAAGTGCGCAGGAGCTGGAGATCAAGCGCAAGATTGCGCTCGGCCGCGGATTGCCGCCAAACTATGACCGTGCTGCGCTGGGCCTGACGGACGCCGAACGCGCCGAGAAGGAAGCGCAAGGTACGCCTGCGCACTGGCGGTTCCTGCTCGACCATGAGGAGCCAATCGCGTGGAACGACGGCATCCGCGGGCCGCAGAAATTCGACGCTGCCCAGCTGTCCGATCCCGTCATACGCCGGGCTGGTGGCTCATGGCTCTACATGATGCCGAGTGCGGTCGACGATATCGATATGGGCATCACGCAGGTGCTGCGCGGCGAGGATCATGTTTCGAACACCGCTGTGCAAATTCAGATCTTTACCGCACTTTTTGCTGCAGGCTTTGCTGCGCAAGAAAGTGCAGCAAAAAAGGTGCCATGCTTCGCCCACGAGGCGCTGCTGGTTGGCCGCGAAGGGAAGCTTTCGAAGCGGCTCGGTTCGCTGAGTAGCGATGCCCTATGCGAGCGCGGGATCGAGCCTGAGGCGGTCATCGCCCTGTTGGCGCGGCTCGGCACATCGCAACCTGTCGAACCGATCGCGGACCGCAGTACTCTGGTGGCCAGCTTCGACCTTGCGACCTTCGGCCGCGCGCCTGCCAAGTTCAATGAGGAGGATCTCGAGCGCCTCAACGCCGCTATCGTCCATCAACTGGACTATACAGCGGTGCAGGCGCGCCTGCCCGATGGCATGGACGAGGCCGGCTGGCACGCGATCCGTCCGAACCTCGCCCGTGTCGACGAGGCAGGCGAGTGGTGGCGGCTGGTGATCGGTCCGATCGACCAGCCGGAGTTTTCCGAAGATGACCGCAGCTATCTCGCCGCCGCCGCTGCAGCGCTTGAATGGGGAAGCGATCCTTGGGGCGCTCTGACTGCGGCGCTGAAGAGTTCCACCGAGCGCAAGGGCAGGGCTCTGTTTCTCCCGCTACGGCAGGCTCTCACAGGCATGGATCATGGTCCGGACATGGGCGAATTGCTCCCGCTGATCGGTGAAAGCGAGGCACGGGCACGGCTGACGCGGGCTGCCGCTCAATAGGCACCGGTCGGCAGGGACGGATCAGTCAGTGCAGTCCCGATCAGTCTTCAAAAGAATAACGGCCTCCTCCTCGTCCACCAGCATCAGTCGCGGCGGTGTATCGAGGCCGAGCTTGTCCGCCATCTCGTTCTCCGTCCGCGTCAGATCACGGCAGGCCTCTGCAAGCCGCTGACGGGTCCGCCGGGGGAGCGCGGAAAAGCGGGGAACGCGGCGGCGCCTGGTAAAGAGCTTGTCCGATAGTGTCATGGCTAAAACCCTCCGCGATGAAAAGGCAGGATCAGGAACGCCAGCGCTTGCAGAAGGAGCGATAGAAGGATCAGTCGCAACGCCCATGTCCGTCGGATCGCGCTGATCGCGTTGCCCTTCAACAGCTCTTCATAAGCCACTGCATAACTGGCGGCGAGAACGCCCCATGCGCTATCTTCGGCACCACCGGTTGATCCATCCCCGCCTGCAAGATCGGGTAGCCGTGGAGGCTCGTGATAGACGAACAACCACTCCGACAGCAGCACCTGATAAGCCGAGGCGGACAGCGCGATCACAGAGCACACGGCCAGGCACAAAATGGCCAATGTCGAGAAATGCCCCAAGCGCGCCACGTCGATCTCCACGCTCAGCGTGCCAAGGGCGAACACCGCGAAGGAAATCGCCGCGACTGGGGTGCTGAGGCTGCCGCGGATCGCTTCGCGCCGCGACTTTTCGGAAAGGAACATCTGCCGGGCGTGTTCCAGATGGTGATCGGTGATCTTCGCCATGTTCATCGCATCCTGCGCGTATGGCGGAAGCGCGCGTATCGATTGAGCAGATCGTTGATCAGCTGGTCTTGTGTAAAGCCGGTAACATCGTGCGGCTGATCGCCCTCCGAACTGTGCGCCATTACCCGGAAATGGCGCTGTTCCGCTCCCGATGATTGGGGCCGCTCAAGCCAGATGAAGCTGGGCGAGAGGAAGCTACGCGACCGCAGCGTGTACTGGAAATCGCCCCGTTCGCCGTGCGGGATTCGCAGGTCGAGGCGGCCCTCTTCCTCGGACAATTGCGGAGAAAAGCCGCTTTCGCGCATTTGATCGGCGACTGCCTCCAGCGCCGGACGCGCGGTCGAACCAATGTAGCTTGCGATCTGGTCTGCGCTGAAGTGATGCATCAGTGAGGTCAGCCGCTGCTGCCAGCTGAGATCAGGATCGGCGGCGGCCGTCTCGGCATTGGAAAGATCGATCGAGGTATCCTCGCTCTCCATCTGCAACGCCCGCAGCAGACCGACGCAGATGAAAATCATCACGACGGCAAACGGCAGGGCACTGGCGATGGCCGCGGTCTGCAGAGCCTGGAGCCCGCCTGCGAGCAGCAGCACACCGGCAATGGTGCCGGCGCAAACAGCCCAGAAGATGCGCTGCCACACCGGAGGGTTTTCGGCTGCACCCGATGTGATCGTGTCCATGACCAGCGCGCCCGAATCCGCAGATGTGACAAAGAATGTAATCACCAGAAGCGTCGCGATGAAGGACGTCACAGCACCGAATGGCAGCGCGGCCAAGGTCTCGAACAGGGCGACGGGTAGGTTGGTCAGGGCAGTATCGGCAATGGGCGCGACCCCGCTCATGTCGAGCGCAATCGCGGTGTTGCCGAACACTGTCATCCACAGGAAGCTGAACAATACCGGCACCAGCAGCACGCCGCCGATGAATTCCCGGATGGTCCGGCCGCGGGAGATGCGGGCGATGAACATGCCCACGAACGGCGACCACGCGATCCACCACCCCCAGTAGAACAGGGTCCAGTTGCCGAGCCAGGGATTCGGCTCGTAGGCGTAAAGACGGAAGGTGCGCTGGACGAGCGAATCGAGATAGGCGCCGATGTTCTGCAGATAGGCGTCGAGCAGAAAAATGGTCGGCCCGGCAAACAGGACGAAGCCGAGCAACAGGATCGCCAGGATTATGTTGAGTTCGGACAGGCGCTTCACCCCTTTGTCGAGCCCGAGGAAGACCGAAAAGGTCGCGATGACGGTGATCAGCGCGATCAGCAGCAATTGAGTGGTCGCCGAAACAGGAACACCGAACAGGTACGCGAGACCGGCATTCACCTGAAGAACGCCCAGACCCAGCGACGTGGCCACCCCGAACA
The DNA here is from genome assembly GCF_040148725.1 of Erythrobacter sp. NFXS35. Lineage (NCBI taxonomy): Bacteria > Pseudomonadati > Pseudomonadota > Alphaproteobacteria > Sphingomonadales > Erythrobacteraceae > Erythrobacter > Erythrobacter sp. NFXS35. Next base: position 696,358 of record NZ_JAGDEB010000002.1, read on the forward strand.
TCGTGCCGATGACCGCGAAGATGTCCACCGAATGGCCGACGGGACCGTAAATGCGGCGCCCGATCAGAGGATAAAGCGGCGAACGGGGCGCCAGGGGCAGCCCGCGGCGGAACGAAAAATACGCCAATGCAAGCCCGACGACGATGTAGATTGCCCAGGCATGCAACCCCCAGTGCAGGAATGTCAGCACCATCGCCTGCCGTGCCGCCTCCACCGTGCCGCCTTCACCGATCGGCGGAGCGGCGTAGTGCTGGATGGGCTCGGCAACCCCGAAGAACACCAGCCCAATCCCCATTCCCGCGCTGAACAGCATCGCGAACCATGAAAGATAGCTGTAGTCTGGCTCGCTCTCGTCCGGGCCGAGTTTCACGTCGCCGTGGCGGCTGAACATCAGATAGATAACGAAAATCAGAAACCCGGCGACGGCGGCAACGTAGAACCAGCCGAAGTCCGCGACGATGACCGCTTGCAAGCGCGAGAACAGCACCGACGCCGGCTGCGCGAACACAGCGCCAAACCCGGCGAACAGCAGGATCAAACCCGCCGAAATATAGAAAACCGGCGGGTTGACCGCGATGCGCACGCTTTTCCGCAAGGGCGCCGCTTCTTTCAGAACCGGATCGGACAAGATACCTTCCTGCTGGCTTCTGATCTCCCCAACGAAACGCAGCGAACGGCAATCTGTTCAAAAAACCACAATCGTCAGTCAGCAGCGCGCGGAAGCGGGTCCAGTTCGGCAGCCGCAGGCGTGGTGCGCGGCAGTATCTGGTAGGGTTGTTGCAGTTCGCTCGGCACAGGTTCGCCGCGAAACTGTCGCCAAAGCGCGAAGACGAGCGTGAGCAAGGCACAGCCACCGATGAACAGGAACAGCCCGCCTACACCGACAGTCATCATCACCCCCGAAGCCGCAGTGGGACCGATCGCTGCCCCAACGGAATAGACAAGCACGAGACCGCCGCTTGCGCTTACCCGCTGCTCTGCGTTGAGATGATCGTTCGTATGTGCAACGCATAGTGGATAGAGCGCGAAGCTCAGCCCGCCGAAAATCGCACCCAGAACCAGAAGCACGGGGTCCGGACGGCCGAACCAGGCCAGTCCGGCGCAAACCGCCGTAGTGCCCAGCAGCGTTGCCACGATGACCGCGCGCCGATCAAAACGATCGGACAACCACCCGACCGGCCATTGGAGCGCGACTCCCCCGGCGATCACCGCGCTCATGAAGAGCGCCACCTCGGACATCTCGAGGCCCACGCGGCGCGAATAGACAGCGCCCAGACCGTAGAATGCACCGAGCATCAGCCCGGTCATGCCGCACCCCGCTACCCCGAGCGGCGATGCTGCGTAGAGTCCCCGAATCGTTAGCGGATCCTGCTGCGAAACGGCGGGTTCCTGCAAGCGCGTGAGTGCAATCGGCAGCACCGACAGCGACACGAGCAGGGAAGATGCCACGAAAGGGGCTGCAGCGAACGTATCGAGGTTGAGCAGGAACTGCCCAAGCGCCTGTCCGGCATAAAGGGAGATCATGTAAGCAGCGAGAACCGAGCCGCGGGTGCTGGGCTCCGCTCGCTCGTTCAGCCAGCTTTCAAGGCAAATGAAGACCGCTGCTATGCACAGCCCGTCGATGAAACGCAGCAGGGCCCAGAACCCTGCGTTCTGGAACAGTGCATAGGCCAGAGTGGTCGCGGAAAGGAGCGACACCGCTGCGGCAAAAGTGCGGATATATCCGACGCGGCGAATGATCGGTGAGGCGCGCAAGGCTCCGATAGTGAGTCCGGCGAAATAGGACGTCGCAACAAGACCGATGATCCCGGCGCGCATCCCTGCGCTTTCCAACCGGAAACTGACCAAGGTAGACATCACGCCATTGCCGGCCATCAGCATGAAAATGGCAAGCAGCATGCTGCGAGCGGGGACGAAAGAACTGAACATGGTTGGTGAATAGCTCATCAGCCGCTCAGTTCCGACCATTGCCGCGCAGGCCTTTCACGATCTGCACGGTCATTCACGATGGAATTGGCAAATGGGCAAGCCACCCGCAGGACTGTGAGGTATTTTCCGGCGCAATGTGTAGAACTGCCGCGATTCGGCGAAACTTGATGCAAGAGCGACCCACTCCCGAACGCCGCAGCCAAATCAGCCGCATTTGCAACTGAACACAGGCCCCCAGATGTTCAGTTTTTCGATGGTGTGCCTAAAAATAGGCGCCGCTACGCCATAGTTTAAAGAACTGGTGCCAGAAGAGGACTCGAAAAATAAATGTAAAGCCTTGAATAAGGCAGTTTACTTGCTCACCTCATATCAGCGGGCCCCCATTTCGGCCCCAGGACTCATTTTGTAAAAATGGTTCGGGTCCTCGATGCCTCGGTGTCTGCACCTTCAGCATTCCCGAATCAACTCTCATGCTTGCGGAGGCGGATAGCCATTCACCCTTTGACAGCTAAACCAGCCAGCTTTGACAAAAAGCAGACCGCAGGCGGGCCTATGCTTGCCTGAGCGGGCGTAGCTCCGGTGGCATGAGACCCAAACCCTTCGGTGGTGAGCCGCCATTTCGGCAAGAACAGGTGAATGAGATTGTCGCCCGTGGTGCCGCCTCGGCTAGGAAGGTGCAAATGGCTGCTGGTCTTCTTGCGCTCTGCCGACTCTCATCGAGGGGATGTGAACTGGATCTCCATACAGTTATCCAGTCCATAAATTTGAGCCCTCCTGCCGTGCGATTGCCTCTGAAAGCCGATAGATCGCAACAAGACCCGGGTCTCGCTGGATCCAAGCTGCCAAGTTAGCGCAGCCACCGGAACTGACTTGGCCTGTACGCCGATCAGCCTGATACTGGTGGACGCACAAGAGCGCGGCCACGATCGCATGGAGGCGCGCCTTGTCGGCTTCATCAGCCTGAGTCACTTGCAGGTCAGGCATGCAGGGAATGCCAAGATCATGGCACCTGCTGACTAGCGTTTCATTAGGGCCGAGAGCGGCAACGAATTTGTAAAACCAGCTGTAGGGGATCACTGAGGTCAGGCCATGCCGTTCAAGACGGTCATCTAACCGCTCGACCTCATCATGGTTGACCCTCGCGGTGACTAATTGACCGAGGTGTTCGGTCGCTAGCATGAGACGGGTCAGAACATTGCGCTCATGGGCATCGCTTACAGCGACGCGTTGGCCACGGGTTGGGCAGAGGCCAGCAGAGATGAGGCGGAGCGTGTGGGACGCAGTGTACCCTTGGCGTCCTACCGCGCTTTCTACGTGCTCGAACAAGCCACCGAAGCCCGCGATCCGCCCATCTGCGTCCCAGACAAGATGGAGATACATCCGCGCATCGGGATAGAGTGGCGGATAATTCCGCTGATTGGGATCGAAATCGCGCGGTTCGACGTCGAACGTAGCTTCAAAGTTGCCATTCATGTTTTAGCTCCGGCGGGGCCGACGTTGCCCTGATCCTGTCGCCACTCGCTCCAGGCCGCTGTCACTTCCTCAAACCCCTCATCATGAACCAGCCTGCCGGCATTAGCCCCGAACCCCTCAGGGGTAAGGCGCCGGGCAGGGACGAACAGATGGATGTGATTGTCGCCAACTGCGCCACTCCGGCCAGGGAGGTGCAGCACCAGCATCGCGGCAAGACCGCGCAGTCCGGCAAAATGGCGGCGAGCAAATTCGCGCACCGCCTCAAAGGCAAGGTGCGGAGCTGTTGACGGGCGAAGGATAAACTTCATTTCGATCATCACATCGCGCCGGAGTGGAGGGACACTGTCGAAGGCGGCGAGGATTTCAGCGATCGAATTGATGGTATTCGGCGCCTCACGTGGGAGCACGAAATCGCGGCGGGCATCAGCAAGGGGACTCGATGCCTGGTAGCCAGGCGCCGGGGCAAGCCGCGGACCGATAAGCTCGGCCAAGGGAGTAGGTAGCTCCCTTTCGTCTTGGCGGAAGCATTTGACGAAGGTGAACGTCGAGAAGAGTTCGCAAGCGGGCGTTGCGCAGTCCTCGTAGTAACGTCCGACTGGGCCAGCGCCGTATTTGCGTTTGGAGCCGACCGCGTCGCAATCGCCTCCGCGTGCGCTGCGCTTTCTTGGGTAAGTCATGGGGTAATCCTTTCATTCGTTGTGGCTGGTTCTGAGCTGGGGCCGGGGTGGTGGATTGGCGTTAATGTTCACTATATGTTCTATGCGTCTTTATTGCGATCGGGATCAGACAGCGGCGCAAGGTGGGATCGTGCGGGATACTGTTCCGTAGCCGGTGGCGGCCTTGCTAGAGTGACCGGGAAGATTGACGGCTCCTGCTGACGGTTTCCTGAGATGGTAAACCCTTCAGCCGTTGGGCTTGCTGCTCTTTTCCTTTAAACCTTCATCTTCCGTTTGCTCAGCAAAAGTTGGCAGGAGGTTTGTGCCCGTTGCGATTTGCACGGGCAGGAAATTGCATCTGAACAATGCGATCAATATCGAAGAGCCGCTTATCTGCCTCACCAACAATGCGCCAAGCGCGCGCTGCGTTGCATCCCGCTCGGTCGCGCAAGGCATGGGTGTTCTGCGGATACGATCGCGGCGGGCAGCGGGCAGCCGTCATCACGAATGGGAGCTCGACCTGCGCGATAACGGCGCCCGCAGGCACCTGCTCAAGATTCTCCAGGATTGCTTTGGCCGCAGTTCAACGTTGGTTGTCAGCCAGCTACTATCGCGATGGTAGCAAGCTTTTTTGGCACGGCTGCCAAGTCGTCGCTGGTCACCTCATCGACCGCGTTGAGGATTCGGAACCGGCGCCCAAAAGCCATCTGGTCATGACCGAAGTCGAGGCGCTGACGCTGGTTCGGCAGCTCCAGCCACTGGAGTAGGCGCTCTCATGCGGACCACGCGCCAGCGGCTGCGTCTGCGCCTGATAGCAAGCCCTCGTAGCAGGACGGCCGACGCAACGATTGCTGCGAGAGGCATGCATGGATCGCCCGTTCCTAGGTGCTCGGTTCTTCCAAAAATCACGGCGCACGGTCGGTCTTCTCGCGGGCGTGCTCCAAGACTGCGAGAAGCTCGGCTGGCTATCTGATTGCGTGGCGCAGGTCGTCGCGCGCAGAGAATTTCTCATGAAGACTGCAGCAGTTGATGGCGCTCGATGACCTCGAGACTGCGACCTGCTTTGAGCGACAACGCGGCGAATGCCGCAAGCGTTTGCCGTAATGCCATCTTGGGTTTTGTGGCGTGCCGGTCTGGGCGAGATTTCTCCTTCAGTGGAGATCGAACGACAGCAACGCGCTGTAGACAAGCACGGCTCATCGCGGTGCGATGGAGGCTGGCCTGCTGTCTAGCTTTGCACTTCCTTCCGGAGCGAGGCGAAGGACCAAAACCCGTGGGACACGACCAACGATTGGATACAGGCTGCTGTGGACAAACGGCTTTCTCGATTGCGCAAATGTCGCGCGGATCGAGGGTAGGGTCACCTCACCTTGTCCATGGACAAGGCGCAAGCAAATCTCGGGCAGTTGCCCAGATTAGCGGTATTGCGCGTCATATGATGTTGGTGGACTTGTCTACCAAATACGGGCTCCCGTATGGGCCATGTTGGCTGGCCTCGGCTTCGTAGACGTCTACGGACAAAATTGCCGGAGTCGCGTAGCGTCTGCGCTGTCTGTTTTGGCAAGCTAGTTTGATATTTGTGGCGCGCAAAGAACCGTCGCTTGCCGCTTGGCGAAGGGCGCTTTCTCGTAGACAGCGCCGCAATTCATGGAGGCCCAGAATGTCGGTTGATGAGGGCGAGGGCATGGCTATGTCCGAGATGGACGCGCAGATCGTAGAGCGGCTTTTCGACTACGCCGAGGGGGCCGACGATAGAGAAATGTCGTTCGCCGAGGGCAGGAAGGCTGCGCAAGTTCTCTTCGCGATCATGGCCTCGGTGAAGATGAATCCGGCAGCGATCCCGGTAGTGGTCGAAGACGGTCGGCATCCGATGTTCGCGCGCCAATTTGCCGCTGTGAACGCGACCCGCACGAACCAGAGCTGGGCATCGCAGGAGCAGCGCGTACTCAAGCGGTATTCCGAGGCGAAGGACAAAGTGCGAGATGCGACTTTGCTGTGCGAGGCCGCCGAAGCGCAGCGCCGTGAGGCCGAGGCGGAGCTTGATCAGGTCAGCGCAGAGATGGCGCTTATAGCCCGAGATACTGTTCGCCGGCAAAGCTGCTACGGGCGGTCTCGGCAACCGGGGCAATGCCGATCCGTTTCCCGGCCCCGTCCATGAAGCCGAGTTCCCACGGCATCCAGCGGCACAGCTTCGAGTGGCGGCTATAGACGTAAAGCAACGACGTGGACGCTCGCAGCCGCCCGCGTAGCGTCTCAGCCGTCCCCGGCGTCACTTCCTCCGATGAGAGGCGGATCGGCGTACCGATCGACGTAGACGCTCAACTCCGAGCCCTCGAGATACCCCTTGATACCGAGCAAGATGCTTTCAGGCTCGTTCGAGGAGTGGCTCAGGAAGACGTCGAACGTCGCACCGGCAGACGCGGTCTCGGTCAGGCTCTCGAGCGCGGTGCTTTTTCTCAGCGTGGTCATGCGCGCGGCGCGGGCGAGCACCTCCGCTTCGGTAAGAAGCGCCATCAGGCGGTCCCGGTCGGACGGGCGGCGAGCCGCAGCAATCCGCGCAGCACCAGCGCCACCGCCTCATCGACGTGTACGGTACGGGCAAGCACCGCATTCTCCTCCGCGGTGAGGCCGTTGCGAAGCCCGGAGCCGTTAAAAGGCTGGAATGCATCGTGCCCGACCCAAGTGGCCGGAGCTGAGCTCTGAACCGCCAGCCCAAGCAGCGCGGCGACGTCGCGAGCGCAGCCGCCGAATCCGCCGAGTAGGAACAGCGGCTGTCCGGCCTGAAGGGCCGTCAGCGCCTCCTCGGCGATCCCAGGCATGCGTCCCTTGTAGCCCTCAACGCGACCGCCAAGCACAACCCGGGCGTCGCTGGCGTCGGTCAGGACATCGCGCATGGCCGTCAGCGAATCGGCCCAATCGGCGTCCGTCATTTCGGGCTGGCCGGCGTCATTCAGCCGATCCAGCTCCAACTCGCCCCCCTGTCGATCGAGACAATGAAGCTCTGCTAAGCCGGTCAGCTCCTTGGCCAAGCCCTGTAGCTCGACTGCCGACTTCGAGACGACGATGGGCCAAGCGAGGTAGTTCACGACGGCGGGTCGCGCGTCGTCCAGATCGGCGTCGCGCCGATAGCGGGCGACGAGCTCAAACAAGAGCTCGGTAAAACCATTCGCGCGGAGGTCGCCGCCATAGACGAGCCGCGCGCCCATCGCGAGCAGATGACGGGCGATCTCGGCCATGGCGTCTCGAAGGTGCTCGGGCGCCAAGCCGAGCGCGGCCATGTCTGGGCTGTCGGAGATCGCGATTGCGATCGCCTTCTGGCTGAGCGGCTCCTGATAGCTCATGTCGCGGCCTCCGCTTCGGCAACCCATTCAGTGAGGCTGCGCAGCCGCACGTCGGGCGCAATCTCCTCGAAAAGACGCTGCTCTTCCGCGCCGAGCGGCGGGTCGGGATAGACGAGGATCGTCGGCCTGTCGGCGGCGCGATCGAGGCCAGCCAGCGAGATCAGCTCTGGCGGGCGGGGCAGGAAGCGCACGCGATCGCCGGCCGACTTCCGCACGAGTTCGACACGACAGCGCCAGAGAAAGTCCTTCAGCACCTCGTCAAGCAAACGGCCGATTACGTCTTCAATGCGATCAACCCGGGCTGGGTTCATCCGCACCACGGGTACGTTGCCCATGTATGGGAAGCCTCGTTCATCGCGGTCGGCAAGGCAATTCGCGACCACCAGAGGCACGCTCGCTCGCTTGGCCTCGATGATCTCGCGCCGGCACCACTCGCGCGACGAGAAACTATCGGTGTGGATGGCGACTACCGCGCTTACCCGCACTTGGTTCAGGATCACCTTGTCGAATGGCAAGCCCGGCGCGATGTCATGGACGTCGAAGAAGCTGGAGAGACCCTCACCATCGAATAGGGCCTGACGGATCACCTTGGCAATCCGCTCGCCATCGTCGTCGCGCTTCGAGTGGCTCAGGAATACCTGAACCTTCTTGAGGTAGCGCTCCAAGGCATCGTCGGCGTCATCAGGGTGCCGGAGGCGCTCCAAGTAGGCGCGGAGCATGCGCGCGAACTGATAGGTGAGACTAGAGATGAGCCGACGACTGCGCGCAGCGATATCTGTGCCGTCCCATTTGTCCCAGCGGACCGCCTGCTCGACCATGCCCGATTGGGTGAGCGCCGCGTCCATCGCGACCGGGAACACCCGCGTGCCCAGCCCACTCGCTTCGGCCCGTTCAGCCGTGTCCTTCAGCCACGCCATGTATGCGGCGTCGGCTGCGAAGCTCTCGTCAAAGAGCGTAATGACCGCGGCGGTCTCCCCTTCATCGAAGTCGATCGGCAGCGGCGCGGCCTGTCCGGCGGGCGGGGTCGCGCGGTAGAGCACGCTCAGCCCCGTGCCGCCCGCGACGTTCTCGAACAGCTTACGGCGGAAATGATCGTAGAGGACCTCGGCGATCGCCGGTCCAGCCGCGAAACCGGGGTGCCACGCGATGTAGACGACCAAGAACGGACGGGTGGGGAGCGCCACGATCAGCCGTTACGGAGCCGGCGCGCACGCGTGTTGACAATTAGCCACTTGTCCTTCGCGTTCGCAGCTTCGATGTAGCGCTGGCACGCCTGCGCGCTCCCGGTGATGTCCGCCCACGACACCCAGAGCGCGTAGCCGGACTGAATGTTGTCGTGCAGGCGGCCAGGCACGGTCACGGTGTTCTGTGCGCTTACAGGGGCTGTCGGCAGCCTCACCCCGATGAGTCCGTGGCTCGCGTCGAGCGTCGCTTTGATCTCCCAATCAACATATTTGCGCGCGTGCGTGTCCTTGCCGACCAAAACGATAGTGCAGGAGCTGCCGGTGATATAGTTCTCGCGAACGCGGCGCATGACGTATTCGACGTTGTCGCTGTCGATCTCTCGTTCGAGCGAGTTGTCGGTGATCACGTCATAGGTGTCGTGAAACGCATTGGAAAACGTATTGTAGTAGGCCTGATCGCCGCCGTGATGGTAGCTGACGAACACCTTGCGCTTGACCGCGGCCTGGACGCGCAGGCCTGAGCCGAACAGGGAACCGCTCACCCTCAGCGCCCTCCCGCCGCCGCGATGACCGAGATTCGGCCAGACGGGCGCGAGCGCGGCATGTTGCGGATCACGGTCTCTACGTCCTGATCGAGCGCGGTCAGCAGGGTAATCAGGCGCTCGACCGAGAAGCCTTCGAGCTTGTAATTGGCGAGCGCCGAGACCTTGCGCTGGCCGATGCCGAGCCGGTCGGCGGCAGTGACCTGGGTCAGCCGACGCCGCGCGATCACGCCGTTGATCGCGTGCGCGAGGCGCAGCTTGGTCTGCCGCTCCTCGGCATCCGAATAGCCTAGATCGGCGAAGACGTTGCCGCTTCCGCGCGTTACCGTCTCCTCGGCCTTGTCGATCACATCCTCACTTCGGCTTGCCATATCGCGCCTCATAATCCTGTTCCGCCAGCTTCAGGCGCGTGCTCACCAGATCTACGTCCGGCTGGGCGGTCTTGATCCCCTTGGGCGACTTCTTCTGGAAGGCGTGCAGTATATACACGACCTCCTTGAAGCGCATCGTATAGACCGCCCGGAAGGTGTCGCCGTCATGATCGTCGACCACGGAAGACGCCCGCACCGGCTCCTTTCCACGGCTTCGCCTTGGGGTGCTTGCCGCCAAACTGTGCCAGCCCTAGGGCGTTGCCCATCTGGTCCTTTACGCCTTCAGGAAAGGCGAGAAAGTCGTTCATTGACGAGCCCACCCAATCGAGCGGCTTCTCCCCTCGATCAACGTGCGCGCCATCGTCTAATATCCTCATTCTGGGATAGAAGATCAAGAGCGATCGCCCGCGCGCTTCGTCCGCGCAGACCGAAACAGGCTGTCACAGGCTACGCACGAACCGGAGCAGTTCGTCGCCGACGCTCACGGCCGGAGGCCAGAACGCTCCGCCGCCCATATACTCATGGCTCGTGACGACGCGCGCCGAGACAAGGTAGCCGATCGCGGGGTTGAACCGCCGCGCCGGCCACCCAAGCGACTGAGCGACCTCTTCGCAGCCAATATAGTCGACGTCGAGGTTAAGCAATCGCACGGCCAGATCACGGGCGTCCTGCTCGGGATCCCAGTCCATGAACATCTTGTCGAAAGTGACGAATAGGTCGGACTTCGGCCACAGCGCCGACTCGCTGCCAAGGTAGTCCTGCTTCTCGATCAGTCCGGCGCCGGCTAGGTCGAGAACCCCAATCCGAACGTCGACGCGCGGCAGGCCAGTCGCCTGCTCGATAGTCGAATAGTCCGCCTGAGGGTCCATTGACTGCGCGTGCTCGCTGTTGCGCACGAAGTATTCCGCGACGACTCGCGCTGCCGTCGACCAGGTCGAGCCTGCCTCGTGCGTCTGAACGTACCGCGGCTTCTCGCCCAAGGGCGGGCGCTTGCTGACGCCGAAGATTTCGGCCGCGAGCGCGTCGAGACCCTCGGGACCGGGCACGAACTCTGGCGTCAATCGCGTGCGCAGGAACAGGGAAACGGAGGCGAGCGGCAGCCCGTAACGCAGCCCAATGAACTTCGCGCTCCCTTCGACCGCGCTTATCAGGCCCGCGTCGATCTCCTCGTTCACCCACGGCTTGCTGATCGACGTCTCCGTCAGCAGCACCACGAAGTGGGTGCACTCGCCCAGCCCTTGCTCCATTTTTCGGCGCAGGCTGTCGCCGTAGCCGATCTCCCAATTGTCGTACCAGACGGGGATGCCGCGCTCGAGAAGCCCCGCGGCCAGCGGCTTTGCCACCGGCTTGTCCTCGCTTGCGTGCGCTAGATACACGAGACGCTCGCGCTCAGCCGGGTCGTTCACGCCGTGTACCTCCCCCTTGTTCAATCCTAGCCGCTCCTCCAGCGCCCGCGCGAAGCCCGGCGACCCGCTGGTGTGGATCGTCAACTGCTCACGACCGACGCGACGAACGAAGACCGCTGCGTGCTTTCCGGTCTCGGGATCAACGACCGACGCCGCCTTGCCGTGAAGCTTCTCGGCATACGCTTCGAGCGCATTGTTTAGAAGCTCTTCTCCAAGCCCCTTGAGGAAGTCGTTCTGCGACACCTTGCGACCGCCTCTCCAAAATTCCAGCGCCACTTGCGTGCCCTGACCTTAGCTGTTTCGTTCATCCTGGTAAGGCCGGAACGCGGAAGCAGAAGCTTGCGGCGAAACGATGTCGCCGCGCGAAGGACCGCTATTGGGGCGCTTTGCTGATCTTCTGCTTTCCCCACCAAGATCGACCGCTTTCGGCTAAAAAAGACGTTCAACGCAGCCAATCTGAGCGACCGGGTCTGGTCGGCAGCTGACACGTTCATACCTTTGAACGGTTTATTGTCGGAGCGGTGCACTGCGTGTGGACGGGTAGGCCAAATGGACCAGCGCGGCGGCCGTCCTGCCAGCGAGAAGGAAAGATCGCGCAAAAGCAATGCAGCCGGCTCACACTGGCCGATATCGCAGGCTGCCATAGTTGAAGCTCTTGCCTCCATTACGGATGGCTCCGCTGCCCGCCACACGGCGTACTGCTATCCCAGAAGCGGGTCTCGATCGGCCAAAGCTTCCGCGGCCGCTTTCCTAGGAGAGTTTGCCGATCAGGATGGCCCGGGAAGAACTTGAGCCCGGTTCTTCGCTCGATTTCCCCGATCGTAACAAGGTTGGGCCGGTGATCGTAGACATGGCCGAGCCGGCTCGCCCGGTTGCAATTGACCCATGTCTGCGTCGGCACGGGTTTCTCGTCAGCATCCAGTGCATTCGGTTGCTCGAAGATAAAGGCCAGCGTGTCGATGCCCGAGGGGCTCTCGTGGATGAGGATCTTGAAGAAGGCGTCGGGAATCTCGACCTTCAGCTCATCCGGGTCGCCAATCGTAAGCTTTGGTGTGGCAGGATCAAAGATCGGGCCGGCGATCACCCAGATGCTGCGATACTTGTTCGAGACGGCGGCGGAGTAGTTCTCGAGATGCAGCCAAGGCCCCTGGTTCAGGTCTGCGGCCTGCGGAGAGGCATTCCAGAAGACATGGGTGTTGCAGCCTGCCTCGGGACTGATGCGCTGGGAATGGTCGCTCATCGCGAGATGTCCGCGGTTCCACACTGTCCCAGCCCCGCTGTAGCTGTCGTCGAGACGGCGATTGGTGACACCCTGTATCGCCTCGACAAGCGGCACCAGCCCGGGGGAGGCATACCACTTGCTCGGGCGGTCAATGGAGACGGGTGGTTCGTCGAAATTGCCGTTACGCCCTGGCGCGAGGCCTCGCAGCTCATACACGACGTATTCGGGATTGAGGCGAAGATCGGGCTGTCCGTCGCCATCATCGTCATCAGCATCGTCGAAGACCGCCGAGAATGACGTGAACTGGTCCGTCAGCCCGCGTGCGCCCGGAGCAACGCGCTGGTGATCATGGTAGGTCGAGACGACTTGCGGATATGGCGAATTCGTCGTCCCGCGACATACGAACCGCTGCGCCGAAACGGGCGCCGCAGAAAGGGCCAGTGCCAATCCCAAGCTCGCTAGCAGCAATTTCATCGCTCTGGTCCCTTCGAATCCCGGCATGACGTTGCGCGGAGTGGTGGGGAAAGTCTCTCAAATTTTCACACGGCTTCAATCGGATGCTGGATAGTAGCCCGCCGTGCTGCCATGCCGTCGAAGGTTTTCCGGCCGATAGGGAGCCCGCTGGTCAAATTTAGACACGGAAGCTGCGGCGAATCGGACAAGGACACTCTCGTGCAGGACAGCCTCAGGGTGGATTTTCCTTGTCTCGGCTGACCAACCAAATCTCGCCCATGTCGGCCAAAAGCGCGGCCAGAGCTCCAGGCTGGCCCTGACCTCATCATGCTGAATGCCAAGCGGATCGGGAAAGGTCTGCACGAAGCGATCATCGGCCAGCGGTGGGTCCGGTATCGATTTCAGCTCGTCGACCATCCATTGCAGGGAGATGTCGGAAAGGCGGGATTCGTCTTCCGGGTAGCTCCCACCGACGTCAGAGTGATTGCCTGCGAACCACTCCTGCTTCATCCACTTGAGTGGCCCGCGATCCTGCTCGAGCGTATCGCCGCTATTCCCCCAGCCCACCCGGGGGAAGCGCTTTCGGTTCTCATCGATCGAGAGCGCGTGCCTCGCGTAGCCGACGCTGCTGTCGAGGAAGCGGTCGTAGTGCTTGAGGTTCCAGGCTGCGAAGTGCCAGCTCATTTTTCCACCCTGCGGCGGGTTCTCGATGAACTTGAACTGCTTCTTCGCTGACCAGACCAAGCTCCCAGCAAAGAATGCCGCAGGGATTGATGCGAGAATCTTCCACGTGAGGCCCAGATCAATCATCCAGGCGGCAAGCGCGAGGAAGCCGCTGAGTACCGCCAGGAAGAAGAGCACCCTCTTGACGATCACCGTCCCTAGGGCGGCGACCGTGTCGAACACGCCTACAAACGTCGGGGCGACATTGCCCTGGGACTCGCCTTTGGCACCCAGGCCTTCGCTGCCGTATTTCAACCTGAAGCGCCGTGCCAGCTCCTCGCGCTCCAGTTCATACCTTCCGCGATCCCGGCCGGAGCCATGCTCATAGACGCGGTAGACCGCTTCTTCGGCAATCTTGCGCAGGGCGACGCCACCTGTCGGAAGCGGCTTTCCGTCTTCGCCATGACGCGGAATCCCGCACAGGTTCATCACGTTTGCGACGCACCGGGCGGTGTAGGCCCCTCGGCTGAAGCCGAAAAGGAAGATCCGGTCGCCATCCTCGTAGTGGCGCAGGATGGCCTCATAGCAATCGATGATGTTCTCACTGATGCCCGTGCCAAATGCGGCTGCAAGGATGTTTCGAACCCTGCCTCCGAGTTCCCCTGACCCCAGACCGGGATCATAGTAGGCAACCTGGTCGGCAGGATCGAAGCCGGTCTGGGTGCCGGGGCGCATGGCGCGGTACATCTTGTAGATGTTGGACAGACGCTGGTCGGGCAGTACGCCGCCATATTGCCCGGTCCCGTCTGAGAAGATGATAATGTTCTTCCCTGAAGCATTATCAGTCTGCATCTCATCACCTCCTCAATAACCGCCTAGGCCTTCGCGTCGCTCTATGCCGCGAGACGATGATCGCCATAGTGTACTGTATTGTCGTCGGTTTCAAAGAAGAGAACTTCATCGGCGGGAAGCCGGATCAACTGCCGGGGCTGGAGCAGAATGCGCTCGCCGGCCCGAACCATGGCGAGGTGACTATCCGTCGGCCGGTTCGCCTTTTCCAGCAAGCGCGTGGTGTCGATCACATCGGCGTCGATCGCGAGCAGTTGCCCGTCAACGTCGACGATGTGCTTCATTCCAAGGTCCCAGTAAGCCATCTGCGATGCTCCTTCTTTCGATGAGAGGACTATCGCAGACCAGCACGTCAAAACCTGTCATGCCCAAGTTCATTAAGAAGGCACAGGACGTTCACCAACGCCATGTCTTCAACCGTCCGGCACGGAGTTTCAAGCAGCAGAGGGCTGGCAATGACGATGGCTGCCGCCTGCGCGCGGGAGACCGCGACATTGATCCGGTTGAGCGAGAACAGAAACGCGAGGTCGCGAGGCATCTCCTCGCCGCTGGAGGTTGTCATGGACACAAGGCAGATCGGTGCCTCCTGACCTTGGAACTTGTCGACCGTGCCGACACGGATGTCAGGTGGCAGTGCGACTCTGAGGGCGTTTACCTGAGCGTTGTAGGGGGCGACGACGAGAATATCGTCGTGGGTGACCACGCGTTGCTTGCCTTTCCGGTCTCGGTAGACCGAACCCACCATCGCCTCGATCTGCCCGCGAATGGCTGCGATCTCCTCGGGCGAGACCTGCGATCGCCCGGCGTGTTCGATTGGTTCGAGGCGTGCGCCCAGGAGGCTTGTGCCCGAGGGGGAGACAAGCGTCTGCGCCGCTGCAGCCTCATCATTCCCGAGCCGTCCTTCATAGGCGGCCTGCGAAATGAACCGGCAGATCCCGGAATGCATGCGGCGGCTTTCTGGGAGAAAGATCCCGCGCTGAGGCGGAATGACCCGGTGACCATCGATCAAGTATTCAAGGCAGGAGAGCCCGCTCTCTCCTGGATGGCTTCCTTGAAGCGGCTGTGGAAGCTGCATCGGGTCACCGACAAGGACGATGTTGTGCGCGCAGCGGCCCATAGCCAGAATATTGGCGAGCGAGACTTGCCCGGCCTCATCGACGAACAGATAGTCGAAGGCAGGCGCGTCATAACGCGCGAAATGCCAAGCGGTCGAACCGACGACATTCGCGGACCGGATCTCGGGCGCATTATTGTCGGTGACGGCAATGATCGCCGGATGATCGTCAGCATCCTCGGCATCGGAGACCTTCTGGACGATGGAACAGGCGAGGCCTCGGTCCTGCGCTCTTTCGGCGATCGCCTTGAGGAGATTGCCGATTGCCTTGTGGCTGTTTGAGGCAACGGCGACACGCTTTCCCGACCGTACGAGATCGGCGATCGACAGGCCGCTGACATAGGTCTTTCCCGTCCCGGGCGGGCCTTGGATGCCGAGGGTCGTCTTGTCCATGACTGCGATTGCACGGCTCGTCGCATTTGGAAGGTCATCATCCTCTCGGACGATCCCGTCTGGCCGCTGCCCATCGCTGAATACTGGAAGGGTGCGGGTTAGAAGATGCTCAAGCGCCGGAACGCGTCCCGTGTTGGCGATCATTTCTTCGATGACAGCCATCAGTGAATCGCGGAGCACATGGTTCCGGATTGGCTTGGGCGGCAGAAGATCGAGCCTGTCGGGGAGGGGCCCCTTCGCGTGCGAGCGGCGCAGAACCAGCGTGCGCTCGTCATGATTGATCGATTGAAGCTGCACGTCTTCCGGCATGGCAGCGGGCTTGATGCAGGGGGCTTTGCCCGCCCGAAGCTTGGTCTCCTGCTCCGGAAAGCGGTAGGTCCGTTCCGAGGACCTGGTGGTCACCTGAACTGGGGCATCTATGGCCTCAAGACCTTGGAGGCAGTCGAGGTCGTCGAGCAGTTCCTCGCTTTCCTGGGCGAGCCGGTCGAAGATGGCCCAATAGGCAGGCTTGTCCTCCCGCTTGTGAAACTGGCTCAGGTCAAGCAGCAAGGTGGCGACTTGATCGCCAAGCCGCACACGCACGGGCTCGAGGCGCTGGCGAAGGGCCTCCAGTTCAGCATCCTCCGCCTCGACGTTCGAAAGCGTGCCGCCGGCAGGTGCTTCTGCCAAGGTCGGCCATGGCATGCCCGCAGGCCGCACATCTCGGACTAACCAATCCCTGAGCAGCTGTGTCGAGATACAATCTGTCCGGTTGTAGTCATGGATCTCATCGAGGAGCCGCTGTGCCCTGGTCTGCCGCCACTGCTCATAGAAGACGACGCTGGCCCCGGCTGTCGAGACGTCTGCGGCGCGCTTTTCCATGTAGAAGGCTTCGAGATCCTTGATCGAATAGCCCTTCTCGGACGCGATAAGGCCGCCACCGACGACCTTGAACAGGTCGACGAACCTGCGCTCGCGTTGCAACTGATCCAGCGCTGCCTCGCCGGTGCGGTGCGCCGCGGTCAGGCGCCGAAGCGCTGCAATCTCGTAGTTGGCATAGTGATAGATATGGGCCTTTGAATATCGTCGCATGCGTTGGACGAGGAAGGCGAGAAGGTCGCGCATTGCCTGCCCTTCTTCCTCGCGATCATGCGCCCAGAAGGCTCGGAACTGCCATTCGCCGTCATCCATGAGCCAGACGCCATGGAGATATTCGAGGCCTCCGGGAAAGTATGGGTCGCCTTCAATGTCGTAGAACACGTCGCCTTCCGCTGGTTCAGGCAAAAGACCGAAGCCCTTGCCCGGCTCCGGTTCGCGCAACTCGAAGGACGGGCCTGCGCCGGTGCGCCGGGCCGTCTGGAGTCTGGCTTGCGCCACAAGCTTTCGCTGCGTCTCGGCGGCCATTTTGGGCACACGTTCCGCCCTATCGGCAAGCGCCGCCATGGTGGCAACCCCGGCCGCCTCGAGCTTCTGGCGCTGGCTGCGGGTTATGCCTGCGACAAGTGCGAGGCTGTCGCCCCGCTCCCACTGCGCATTGCAATGATCGCTCCAGCGGCAAAGGCCACAGGAGGCGTTGGGCTCGGCGCGGGTCGCAGGGCGTTCGGCCACAAACCCTTCAAGCATTGAGCGCGCATGCCGCGCATAGGCAGAGACATCGGCCAAACGAACAGTGTATCGGCTGCCGTCGCCAAGCTGGAGATGCGCTGCCTCAGGAGCCAGCCCTTGCACCTTCGCGAGGAGATCGCTGTAAAGGCACAGCTGCAGCACATGCTTGGGATCCGGCTTGCGCTTGAGCTTGGTATCGACAACTTCGTAGGACCAGGGACCGAGCGCTGACGTGCGTTCAACGCGCTCAAGGAAGTCGGTGTAGCCACCCCACGCTCCATCGAGCAGGGCACCTTGGAAGATGACATCGGCGCCCTGCGCCATGGCACCGTGAGTCAACTCGACCGATTGTTCGAGTGACAGCCCGTCTTTAGGGATTTCGGTAATTGACCGACCTTCAGCGCGAAGCTGTTCCAGAAAGGCCAGTTCGTGCTCGTCTCCCTGCTGCTGCAGGAGCAATGCTTCAGCACTGTCATCCCTGGGGCTGATATCCCCTTGTTCAATCAGTCGCAGATCGAGGAGGGTCGCATGGCGACACCCCTTGAAGCGCATCAGGTCCGAGGCTGAGAAGCGGAAATTTCCTTCGATAAATCGCATGCATAGCTCCTTACCATAAGCTATGCCCGTTCAGCATGACAAAACCTGTCATGGAGATTTCCGATGTCGTTCGCCAAGGCACAGGACCTGTTGAAGCTCGCGATGATGGCGACGCGCCGCAGCGGCGTGTCGCTTGACGAGATCATGCAAGAATTCGGCTGCGTCTATCGGACCGCGCAAAGGATGACCGAGGCGCTTGAGGGGGCATTTCCGCAGACGGAAACCCACGAGGGGGAAGATCGCAAAAAGCGGTGGCGTATGCCCGCTCGCCATGTTGCAGCGCTTCTGTCGCCCTCGCCAGAAGAACTGGCCGCACTATCGAATGGGATCGTGCAACTCGAACAGGCTGGCATGCTGCAAGAAGCGGCACTTGCGAGAAACCTTGACCAGAAGGTGAGGGCGCTTGTCCCGCCGGAAAAGGGCACCCGCCTTGCAGTCGACGAGGAAGCCCTGCTCGAGGCGCTGGGCCACGCGGCTCGTCCCGGGCCAAAACCTGCCGCCAACCGCGACGTCGATATGGCGATCTATGAAGCGCTGAAGGGGCCATTTCTGCTCCGCTTTCCCTATCGAAAGCGAGGCCAGACTAAGCCGGTCGAGCGTATTGTCGCGCCCCACGGTCTCTTGCTGGGTGTTCGCCGCTACCTGGTCGCGAGAGACACCGCGAAGCCGCCATCCGCACCGCTGCAACACTTCCGCGTTGAGGAAATCCAAGCGGCTGAGGTGCTGGAGGACTCCTTCGAGTTCGATCACGGTTTCGATATCCGACGCCATGCCGAAAAGGGGTTCGGATCCTTCGAGAATTCGGCTGAGTATGGCGACGTCGTCTGGCGCTTTTCACCGGAGGCGGCGGCACATGCCCGCCGCTTCGTCTTTCACCCGACCCAATCGGTCGAGGACGAGCCAGACGGCTCTCTACTGGTACGGTTCAAAGCGTCCGGACTGCTCGAGATGTGCTGGCACCTCTATGCTTGGGGGACGGCAGTCGAGGTTCTTCAACCCGAGCGATTGCGCGAGATGGTGCACCAAAGTCGCCGTAGCTTTGGCGCTTTTCCTTGATCAGAGCTTGGTGCGTCCGACAGGAGAGCGCCGCAGCTTGGTCGAGAGCCGCCATGAATGAACAGCCATTGAAAATCGGCTATGCATGTCAGGGCCTTCCCCGCTATCTGATTATTCAGTCGAGGGAGCAGCGATGATGACCGGCGAGACGATCTTCGGAACCCTAGCCGATGTTCCCTTGCGCGAGGCCTGGGCCCATGAGGCCCACCGCTTCACTCCCTGGCTCGCGGAAAATCTCGATCGCCTCGCCGCCGCAGTCGGCATTCCGCTCGAGCTGACCGGCACAGAGGCGAGAGTTGGCACTTTCAGCGCCGATATCCTCGCCCGCAATCCGGTTGATGACAGCGTGGTGCTGATAGAAAACCAGCTCGAGGGCTCCGATCACACCCACCTTGGCCAGATCATGACCTATCTCGCAGGCCTTGAAACCCACACCATGATCTGGGTTGCGCCGAATTTCCGCGACGAGCACCTCTCTGCCATCCGGTGGCTTAACGAACATACGGTTGACCCCTTCGCGTTTTTTGCCGTGCGCGTCCGTGTCGTCCGGATTGGGGAATCCCCGCTTGCGCCACTGTTCGAGGTGATCGAGCGGCCGAACAATTGGAACCGCCAGCTCGCCCAACAAAAGCGGTCGGTGGAGGCGGGGCTGAGCGACCTCGGTCAACACCGGCTCGAGTTCTGGACGCATTTCTGCAATCGGCATCCGGCGTACGGCAAGCCAGCTGCGACCAGCTCGATGTGGACTGCACTTCTCGGGACCGATGCGGCCTTGGTGCAGTACATTGCCCGGAGCGCTGTCGGCATTTTTGTGCGACCGCCCCGCGGCGGTGCCATGGAAGACATGGCGCGCGAACTCGGACCATGGCTACTGCGCCTTTCCGAAGAGCTGGGTGCCCCTCCCGGCGGCCAGACGAGCTTCCTGTCTCGGAGCCTATCGATCGACACGCATGACCGGGCCAATTGGGATCGGATGGCCGACTGGCTTAATGAGCGCACCCACGCCTACCAGACGGCATTTGAACGGGTGCTCCGCGAGCCTGGCTGAGGCGCTAGCCGATCCCGAAGCCGCTGGCCGAAAACACGAACTGCTCATTCGACGGAAAAGCTGCAAGCGCCACGAGCTGACCCGCCTCAAAGCGCAAATGCCAGGTTTTGCCGCGACGCGGCGCGCGTTCTGCCAAAGCCGCTGGATCGAGCACCACAATATTGCACCCCTGCTCCGGATCGCGGACCGAAATGATCCGGATCACCTGCGTTCCAGCTTCGCGCGCTGCGCCCGCGAGGTCCTGGCAGGCGGTATAGTCGTCCGGATCTGTCCATAGCTCGACCGTTGCAGCAAACGGCTCCGCTGTGAGATTGAGCGCCTTCTCGGTGCCGACCTTCACCGAAAAGCTGGTGTGTTCGCTTGTCGTCGATGGCGGCGTGAAACCAGGTGATCGGGAAAAGAAGCGCAGGCGCCAGTAGGCGGTCTCAGCAATCGCTGTGCTCTCGCGTTCACTGGCGTAAAAGATGCCCGGCTTCTCACCGGCGCGCCGAAAGCGACTGGACCGGGTGTGGCCATAACGAAAGGGCGCTGCGAGCAGGAAATCGAGATGCCGCGCGCTTTCCGGCATCTGCGGCTTTACCTCCTCGGCGAGCAGCTCAAGCGCAAGCTGGTCCCCGGAATTTGTCGCCAACCGGTTCGTTGAAATCCGATGCTGGGCCTCGACCACACGCCAGACCCGCCCGGCATAGGCGATATGCTCAGACGCGAGCTCGGTAGAAGTCCACATAGTCGCAAACCTCGATCAGGCCCCTCATTGTGTCGATCTGTTCAATTGGCTTGCCGCCAAGATCGAGGTTGTCTGTCGCCAGCCACTGCTTGGCGGCCACATCATCGCTACCGAGTAAGGCGTCCAGGCTACGGAACAACCGCAACAGGAACTGGCCGGCCTCGAAGGACTTGGTTGCTGGATCGAGCCACGCCTGTCCGCTGCGCAACCGCGACGCCGTCGCCATCGATACGCCCAGAACCGTACCGAGCTTGGTGTTGCTCAGCCCCCAAAGCTCGGCAATCCGGGCGATGGCAGCAGTGAGGACATCAGCCTTATTACGGGTGGCAACAGCGGCGGCGACCATAAGATTTCCTTTCAGGAGATCATATAGGCATAAATTCATTCAATTGAATAGCTGAAATAGGCGGCCTCCCAAGCCCCCGTCGAGCGTGATCAGCGACGTCGCCACAGCTGAAGCATGGGCGGTACCATGGTGCTATAGGGGTGCTCGTGCAGCCGCTAGTTTGATCCTGCTGCAGGCAGTCAGCTTCGTTGCAAATTATTGATCACTATGTGAGAACGGGAGGCTAAGCGAGCAAGGCGGGGACAAGCAATTGGTCACTTACAGGAACAATCCGCCTGACGCGGCGGCGCTAATGACCTCGGCGCGGAGTTTCGGCAATTACAATCTGCCAAGCGCGCTAGCCGACCTGTTGGACAACAGCATCAAGGCCAAGGCCCGGGCTATCGACATACTTTGCTTTCGTAACGATGGTGAGCCCGTCGTCCGCATATTCGATGATGGCCATGGAATGACACAGGACGAGCTCTATAGAGCGATGCGTCCAGCAAGCGCCAACCCCGACGAAGAACGCACAGCTGATGACCTTGGTCGCTTCGGCTGGGGTATGAAGTCGGCATCTCTGTCACAGTGCAGGCATCTAACGGTGCTGACACGGCGGGATGGGGTACTATCAGGAGCGAGCTGGGATCTAGACGATCTTGCGGACTGGAAGATGGGCATTCTCGACCTAAAGGAAATCGAGGAACTTGCAGATCCCCGCCTTCTTCAGCGCGACGGAACCGAGATCATCTGGACCAAGTGTGATCGGCTTTCCGAATATGGCAGGGTAAAAAGCAAAGAGTTCAACGAGCTGGTCGCGCATGCCAAGTCAGAACTGGCCCTCACATTTCACCGATATCTGGCGGGAGAGCATGGCCTCCGGAAGCTGAAAATTTCTCTTAACGGAGGGGAGCTCAGCCCAATCGATCCGTTTCTTCGCGACCATCCAGCGACACAGATCAAGCCAGTCGAGCACCTCGAACTGGATGGAAAACCATTCAATGTCCAAGCTTTCATCCTTCCGCACTTCTCAAAGATATCTTCGCACGAGCACGAAAAGCTCGGCGGCGAAGAGGGGTTCGTGCGAAATCAAGGATTTTACATCTACCGCCAGCACAGATTGATCATGCATGGAACTTGGTTTCGCTTGGTCCGTCATGGCGAGCTGTCGCAGCTTGTCAGGATTGCGGTCAACATTCCCAACAGCCTTGACGCCATCTGGAAGATTACGGTCGACAAATCGGAGGCTCAGTTGCCCTCTGGGCTACGATCGCGATTGAGGGAGATCGTCAAGGCGCTCAAAGGGCAGTCCGGCAAGGTTTTCCAGTCGCGTGGTGGTAGGATCAAACCAGCTGATGGCAGGACGCCCGTCTGGGCAAAATACGTCCGCAACGGCGAAGTGCGTTACTATCTCAACCGGGAACATCCGCTGATTGCGAATATGCTCGAGCACGACGATTCCGAGGTTGCGCAGTGGTTTGGGGCCGCACTCGGGGTCATCGAAGACTGCTTTCCAGCTATCAGCATCGGGGAAGACTTCACGAGCAGGCCAGGACAGATGAACCAAAGCGCTCTGGATCGGGATGCCTTTATCGAGCGACTTGATACCGCACTGCCAGCCCTGCTCGTATGCTCGGAAGGGTCGTTCGAAAAGCTTCGAGCGTTGCTGCGAGTGACCGAGCCATGGGCGGCACATACTGCGACCGTTGAGGAGCATCTGATGGCAAAGGGATGGTCAGAGAATGCATGATGCCGAACTAGCCTATTTCCGAATGACCATCGAACGGGAATATGTCGACCTTTTCGCAAGCGGGGCCGGTTTGCCGGAAGGCAAAATCGAAGAGATTGTGCTCGACGGACCTTTCAACAATCTCGGCGACGACGGGACCGTATATATCGTCCGTGAACTTGAAGCGAGCTTCCGGGTAACCCAGCGTCGCGGAGCGGTCATCTCGAAGGGTCACCGTCCGTGGCTTTCGAGGAAAAAAGCTGACCTTCGTTTCTACTACTGGAACCGGCTGAGCAAATTCTACCGCGAAACCGGCGCACTTCCATCGAACGTCGTTGCCACCTTGGATTCCGACACGGACGAAATCCTCGACCTTTGCGGCGATCCGCTCGACCCTGCTTACGAAGCGGTCAGGGGCATGGTCATGGGCAATGTGCAAATGGGCAAGACGACCAATTACTCTGCGCTCATTTGTAAGGCTGCTGACGCAGGCTATCGCGTAATCATACTTCTTGCTGGCATCACCAATTCCCTACGCACGCAGACCCAGGAGCGTCTCGACGAAACCTTCATCGGGAAAATCTCGGTTGCAAACGCCGCCGCCCAGCAGTCGCTGCCGATCCAGAGATTTGCGACAGAGCGGCGGATCCCCGCAGTTGGCACGACCAGAGATTCGGATTTCAAGGCCGGCATGGACGGGATCTACTTTGGCCTGACGGGACACAAGGAGCCGATGATCTTCGTAACCAAGAAGAATAAAGCGGTTCTCGAGAGGCTCGAGAAGTGGATCGACGAACAGGAGCAGACGGGTGGATTCGAATTGCCTCTGCTGCTTATCGACGACGAGGCGGACAATGCTTCCATAAACACCGCCAAGGACCCCAAACTGACGACGGCGATCAACGGGATCATCCGGCAGATCCTCGCCCGTTTCCCACGGTCCGCATATGTCGGCTACACCGCAACTCCATTTGCCAACATTTTCATCGACCCGGATTCACCGGAAGAAATGGAGAATGACGACCTTTTCCCAAGCAATTTCATCAAGGCCCTCGATCCGCCGTCGAACTACGTCGGTTCACATCGAGTCTTTCGGGAGGGCGGAGACCTCCGTAAAACGATGGTCAGGACCGTCGACGACTACCACGCACTTCTGCCCCTGAAGCACAAAAGCGGCGACCCTGTCGTCGACCTCCCAGAAACCTTGAAAGATGCGGTCCGCGTATTCTGCCTTACTCGAGCGATCCGGGTGTTGCAGGACAGGGGGAATGCCCACTGCTCGATGATGATCAACGTGAGTCGCTTCAATGCAATTCAAGCGCAAGTACTAGGTCACGTCCATGAGTACCTTTCGGAGCTCAAGGATGCGGTCTCGGTCCATGGTTCACTCAGTCCCGACAACATCCAAGACGAAACAATGGAAGATTTCAGGGTCAGCTTCGAGAAGGAATACTCGGTAACCGAATGGAAATGGCCAAAGGTGCTTTCCTGTCTCAACGAGGGAATTCAAAGCATTGAGGTCCGCACGGTCAACATGAAAGGGGGGGTGCTAGACTATTCGCTGAACAGGGAGCACGGACTACACGTCATCGCCATTGGCGGCTTGGCACTCTCCCGCGGGCTGACACTTGAGGGACTGACTGTTTCCTATCTTCTAAGGAACGTGGCTGCGAGCGACACCCTGATGCAGATGGCCCGTTGGTTCGGCTACCGGCTGGGGTACGAGAATATCTGTCGGCTCTATCTCCCCAAGATGTCTTTCAACCACTACGAATACGTCGACGAGGCGGCAGAGGAACTGCGCAAGGAAGTGAAGCGCATGAAAGCCGCGAACCGCACGCCCGCCGACTTCGGCCTGAAGGTTCGCCAGAGTCCGCTGGCGATACGCGTAACAGCAGCAAACAAGATGAGGACCGCTGCAAAAGTGACGGTCGCTCAGGACTATTCAGCCCGGCATGTCGAAGGGCATGCGTTGCCGAACGACGCCCAGAAGGGCGCCGAGAACATGACGGCCGTCACCAAATTTCTGGAGAGTTTGGGCAAACCGGTAGATGTTGCGCCATCTTATGTGGCGTGGCGCGCCGGGGGCAGAGACGTGCTGGACCTGATCGGCAAGTTCTATTTCGGACCACACGTGGATCTCGCCAAGATTTCGGACTCCTCACTTTTCCAAGACTACGTCCAAGATCGTATCACCGACGAGTTGTCCGAATGGGACGTGGCGATACCGATGAAGCAATCGGGCGAATCGAAGCCCTTTGCCGCACAGACTATTCGATTGAGAAGTCGCGATAAGGGCGTCGTCAAAGACGGCGCATATCGGGTCTATGGGGCTAGAAGCCGCGTCGCCGATCAGCCTGACGCGTGGATCGGTCTGGACGACGTGCAGTCAAAAACCGCGACCCAGCGTTTCAATAATGACGAGTACAAGAAGGAACGCGCAGCGTGCAGCGTTCGCAAGCGGCCGATGATGCTCGTTCATGTATTCGAGCCTTCTTTACGGAATGATAAAGATCACAAGGAACAGTCGGATGATGATCTGAAAATCGGAAGCCCGGTCGTGACACTCTCCTTCTGCATGCCCGAGACCAGAAAACCGGCCAAGGAACACACTTACCAGGTCAATGCGGTCTACAGGGCACAGTTGGAACTTCAATATCAGCAGGAAGACGACGACGACGCTGAGGCAATAGCGGGAGATCAGGATGCTTGAGGCATGGGAGTGTCTCGATCCGCCAGCAGAATCTGGAACGCGAAATGTGCTGCTCGCCGACAGCGAGCATCCTTTGGATTTCCGCATCGGACGCGACAATCGCGGACACTACGTGTTTCTGCTCGACGCGGACAGGCCGGTTGGCGGAGTTCCCACATTGCCTAGGGTGATGGGTATCACAATCGAGCTCGAGGAGCCCAGAAGCGGGCGCCTTCGCCTTGTGCTACTTTTGCAGGACGAGGCCGACCTTCAGAATTTCGCTCTCATGTGCACCGGACTGATGCTCGCCACACAATCCAGCACGACGCAGAGGACCTCAGAAGGTTTTGTGCGTACCCTCGCGGCAATTCATCGCTGGCACGAGATGTTGAAGCGCCGGCAAGAGAAACGGCTCACCAAGAGCGAACGAATAGGGCTCGTTGGGGAACTTTTGTTTCTAAGGGATGAGCTACTACCTCGGATAGGCATAACGCCCGCACTCCATGCGTGGACCGGGCACGAAAAACATGAACAAGACTTTGTGATTGGCTCAATGATATTCGAAGTAAAGACACAGGTCGTGACCGCCGATCGGATGATTTCCATTTCATCAGAGGATCAGCTTGATCCCGTTCAGGGCAAGATAATGATTTGCAATCAAGGTATTGCCCCTGCCCTACAAAGTTCATTGGGATCCTGCACATTGAATTTGATCGCAAATGAACTTGCAGGCATTGCTAAAGATGCCGGGACAGCCGCATCGAATCTTCTCGAAATAGGGTTGTTGGGAGGTGGATACGAACCGCACCCCGAATACGACGATGAAACGTGGACATTACTGGACAGGTCACTTTTCGAGGTTCGCGACGATTTCCCTAGAATCGAGAGAGGCGAGCTCAGATCCGGCGTCCAGCAGGTTCGATACAAGGTAAGCGTTTCTGACTGCCAGCCGTTCGCGGTCAATCTCGAAGCTACATTCGAGGAACTGATCAATGGATGATCTCGACGCCGCGTTCGAGGAACTTCGCGAGGACGTCATGCTCGAAGCTGAGGCCAGCGGACTTTTTCAAGAAGAGGCTTTTTTCGAGATTTACGCGGAGGCCGCCAGCGAGAATGGCGACACGATCGATCTCGAATATGCGCACTGTCGAAAGGAAGGCGGATCGAAGCCCTACAGGGTGGACGGTCACGCTTTTGATGCGGATCGAGGCACACTCTATCTCGCTGTCTGTGACTTTCGCGAAGGTCGTGCACTGCAGTCTCTACAAGCGGCACGTATGGATTCTGCGCTGAGGCAAGCTACTAACTTCTTCGAGAACGCCCTTGCGCCTGAGTTTATCAACTCACTGGAGGACAGCAGCCAGTGTTTTTCCGCAGCATATCCAGTCTACATGAACCAACAGTCCATCCGACGGCTTCGGGTTATACTATTCTCCAATGCAAGGCTTGCCGCGCGCAGACCTCCGTTGCTTATGGCCGACGTCGCCGGGGTGCCCGTCGTCTACACTGTTCTCGACCTTTCCAGGTACGCCGAAATTCAGAAGTCGCGATCGGCACCCGAAGCCATCGAGGTCGATCTTGAAAGTATAGTAGGCGACGCGCTTCCTTGCCTTCGAGCATCGACGACGTCTGGAGACCATGAATCGTACCTTCTCGCCTTGCCAGGCGATATTCTGGCTGACGTTTATGGTCTCTACGGCGCCAGGTTGCTCGAACAGAACGTACGAACCTACCTGCAAGCGAGGACCAAGGTAAACCAGGGGATCCTCAAGACCATCCGGGAAGAGCCGGAGATGTTTTTCGCCTACAATAACGGACTGACTGCAACGGCATCTGGCGTGGAGCTTAAGCAGCTGAACGATGGCCAGCTTGGGATTTCTTCGATCCGCGATCTTCAGATCGTCAACGGAGGACAGACCACGGCCTCGATCCTCTACGCGAAGGATATCGGTAAGTCGCCGCTCGACAAAATTCACGTACAGATGAAACTGTCGGTGATTCCGCCCGATTCCGTCGAGACGGTCGTGCCGCGCATTTCAAGATGGGCGAACACGCAGAACCGAATATCAGAAGCAGATTTCTTCTCGAACCATCCGTTCCACTTACAGATGGAGCGCTATTCCCGGGTGTTGGCAGCCCCTCCAAAGGATGGTGCCCTGATTGGCGAGAAGTGGTTCTATGAGCGAGCACGAGGCCAATATCGCGACGGTATGGCCTACGCGAGCAAGGCGGAACGGAGGAAGTACCAACTCGAGTTCCCGCAGGCGAAGGTCATGGTGAAGACTGACCTTGCCAAATACGTCGTCACCTTTGAGTGCAGACCGGATATCGTGTCGAAGGGCGCACAAAAATGCTTCATGCATTTTGCGACTGAAACGACCAAATCTTGGAAGGCCGCACAGGCTGAATATAACGAAATTTGGTTCAAGAAGGCATGTTCGATGGCGTTCCTGTTCCGGTGGACAGACAAAATGATCGGTCAGTCGGACTGGTATCAGGAGGATCGTGGTTACAAGTCACAGACAGTTACATATACGCTGTCTTGGCTTGCCCATCATGTGAAGCAGTTGGGACGCGCCACTATCAACTGGGATGCGATCTGGTCGACACAGGATGTGCCCGAAGAGCTGCAGGAATTTCTCGAACAGCTTGCGCCTCAAATCGCTGCGGCGATCAAGGATGCGCCGGCTGCTGTCCGTAACGTCGGCGAATACTGCAAGATGCAGGCATGTTGGGAGAACATATCGAAAAGCAAATTGAGGGTCCCCTCGCTTCCCGATCACATCACACTTGATGAGTTTGAAGCAAAAAATATAAAGAAATCAGGGCGCGATACCAAAAGGATCGATACCGAAATCGATCTTGATGTTGTCCTTTTTTCGATCGTTCCGAAAGCTGATTTGGTCCGGGCAAGCGCCGATCAGCGACGCATTCTTTCAGACAAATCGAATCGTGCGCTGCAAAAGCTTGCCGCGGGAAATCTGACACTTTCGAGAGCGGAAAGAAACGCGATGAAGCTTTTGATCAACCGGCTTGCCGATGAAGGGGCGCCGGTGGAGTCGATGGGCTAGGCTGCCTTAACCTGTCCGATGTCCTCCGAGAGCAGAATCCCAAGGACCCCGGCAATCTGTCGGGCTAGCAGAGGCGGGACAGCGTTGCCTACCTGCACATACTGTGAAGTACGGTTGCCGAGGAAGATATAGTCGTCGGGAAAACTCTGAAGGCGGGCAGCCTCTCTAACGGTTAGGCTACGACATTGCGTTGGATCGGGGTGAATGAAATAGTGGCCGTCCTTGGAAATATGACTGGTCACAGTCGATGAAGGCCTGCCCCCAACCTGTACCTTGAAACGATCCGCAAATTTCCCTGAATTCCAGCTCTGGTGATCCGGCGCGAGCGCTTCGGGGAAGTTCCGGGCCGACGGAGCATGCCCTATAAGCTCCGCGAATGTCGAACAGAAGGCATAGCGGGCAAGGTCGGATGGCATGTGCCCCCTTGTTTCGTGGTTAGGCGGGCACACCAAACGTTCGTCACGAAGTTCCACGGCGTACTCGGAAGGAAACGTTCTCCCATACGTATTCGAGGTTCGCTCGATCATTGGACTGTTCAAAATGGTCTTGTAATGCTGACGGAGTTTACTCTGCAGACATGAATGCTCTTGAGCTGCATCGGCCGCTGAAAGGAAGGCACCAGCTACGGCCTCCTTCCAGCGCAAGAAGGTGTCCTCTCCCCTGCTGAGCCCGCTTCGCAAGACAGGAAGGTCACCAATGGCTTCCTTTACCGTGACTTGCTTGCCCATTTTAGGGAGACGGATCGCGTTGGGATCAAAGTTGGTAATGACATCTCGTCGCAGCCCGAGAATGATCACCCGGTGTCGAGCTTGGGGCACGCCATGCTCTTCAGCCCGAAGCAGGTAACCTGACTTTTCTGGGTTTGGCGAAAGGGAGTATAGGCAATAGCTGCCCGGACCAGCTGCATTCGAGAGATCGCCATGGATCAGCTGGAAGATTTGTCGGCCGGAAACCGACGATGAGAGGATGCCCTTCACATTCTCCATGACGAAGGCACGGGGGCGCACCTTACCAAGAATTCGGATGTACTCGCGGAACAGGAAGTGGCGCCTGTCCTTCTCCGGGCTGTAGTCAGCGATCCCCGCATTACGCGATCTGCCAGCAAGCGAATAGGCCTGACAAGGTGGTCCCCCAACAACCACAAAATTGTCGCCACCTTCCTTGAGAAGCTCGTCGAGGCGCCTATCGAGTTGGACGTCGTCCTCCGGCTTGCCAAGCTCTAACATGGCGGTTTCTGCTTCCGCCATTTCCCATGCCAAGGAGTGCTTGCGCCTAAGCTCTTCGAGCGAAATTTCGCCTCTTGCGAAACGAAAATAGTCGTCGCGCCCGGGGGGCTCAAGATTGCGAAAGAAGCTCCTCAGTCGGAGCGTGGAAAAGGCGCCCGGATCCATTTCAACGGAAAGTTTGATCTTAAATTCCGCTGGCCCTTGCGCCGTCGTAAATCCTTCCGCGAGACCACCCGGACCAGCGAAAAGATCGATTGTGCGAAAGACCTGAGTTGAATTCATTGAGGCTTCATACCAGGTCTGCTCAACGCTACCAGGACAAAAATGACAGACATCGTATCAAGAGAAATTCGTTCTCGGATGATGTCCGGCATCAGGTCGCGAGATACTCGACCCGAGGTTCGCTTGCGCCGAGAGCTGCATGCCCTTGGTCATCGCTTTCGGTTGCACGCACGCGACCTCGCCGGCACTCCAGACATTGTAATGCCGCGACGGAAGGCGGCGATCCAAGTCCATGGTTGCTTCTGGCACCGTCATGTTGGCTGTAAATACACCAGCACACCCGCCACCCGTCCTGACTTCTGGCAGGCAAAATTTGACTCCAACAGATCAAGAGACGCGAGAAACCTTGCACAACTTCAATGCGCAGGTTGGCGAACAGCTATCGTTTGGGAATGCTGCCTTCGTGGGGCAGACATATCCGAGGTTGTACGCCGTCTTGATACTTGGCTTCGTTCGGACTAGAGCCACATCGAGCTACCTCCGAACGTTCAAGTTTAGCCCGGCTAGGGCTCATCGGGTAAGCTAGAAGTTGGCAAGCTATCTGCAGGTAAATCGCCCTTTCAGAAGCACCATAAAATTTTTACAGCTGAATCGCTATGTCATTGAAAATGCACGGTGCACTTTAGCCAGTTTTTACACCAAAATCGGCAGAACTCTGAGGTTGTGGAGAGCTTGGGCGGTTTCGGATCCGGCTATAACATTTGGGCACACTCATAAGCGATCATTGGGTGTGACAAGATAAATCGTAACAAATGAGTGGCAAATCGGCTTTTGTGACAGTATCAGGGCGTCAACCACCTTAATGTGACATCTTGCCATGCCTCGCATCGGATACGCCCGCGTCAGCACGACGAGCCAAGACCTGGGAATTCAGCAGGCCAAGCTGAAGGCGGCGGGCTGCGAGATTATCCGTGCCGAGACAAGCTCCGGGGCATTCCGCGACGGCCGCACTGAGCTTGCCACGGTTTTTGAGTTTCTGCGCTAAGGTGACGAACTGGTCGTCCATCGACTTGATCGGCTCGGCCGATCGACACGCGACGTCCTAAATTTGGTTCATGAGCTGGACGCCAAGGGAGCTTCACTGCGGGTCCTTGAGCCGGAGGTGACGACCGCAGGCGACATGGGCCGCATGGTCATCACCATTCTCGGCATGGTGGCTGACATGGAACTCAAGTTCTTCCGCAACCGGCAGCGGGCCGGTATCGATGCGGCTAAAGACAAGGGCGTCTACAAAGGCCGGCAGAAGCGGGTCAACGATGACGCTATTTGCCGCTTGGCATCGGAAGGCGTGCCTAAAGCACAGATTGCCCGTGATCTCGGCGTGTCGCGCATGACCATCTATCGGGCTCTGGAAAAGCAGAAGGCGGAGGCAAAGATGAATGAGAATTCGTAAGCGTCCGGCCGATGCCGTGGTAGGCGACCGGCAGCTTTCAGCGTGTGTCCTCGGCCTGGCTTATGACAATTCTGGGTGGCAAGCTGCCGCTACGGTGGTTCTATCTGCTGCTCAGTCCCCGGTGGATGTTCACTCAGGTGCAGCGACCACTTGCTGTCAGTGCGCACCATCTCAATGTGAAACACTGTGCCGTCGGCCAGCGGGTTTTGATACCAGCAGTGGATGCGGCTATCCTCGACTGCCAGAAATTCAATCGAGTAGAGATCGACGTATGAGCCGATGTGTTGAGAAAGTGCTTCGGCAATTTCGAGCGCGCCAATTCGATTAGATGAGAGCATTCGAGATCAATCCATGAGGGGCCAATATCTGCAACGGGTCGCTTCCCGCACGGCAGGAATTTTTCAGAAGCGTGGCAAAGCCGCAAGACCGCTTTCAGGATCGCGCATCAGCCCTGCTCACGGCCGGTCGTGGGTGGATTTCGGAATGTCGGGTTCATCACCTGAGCAAGGCGGAAAACCCGAGACCCGCGCGGTCCGACGTGGGCTAGCAGTGCATATGGGCCTCACGTCAGTTGGTTAAAAGCTAGGCTACTGGCTCTAGCAATCCGCTTCCCCATCCTTGTTGATTGGCGTTATCCGGTAGCCCGCCGGCAGGATTTCAAAGACCCTAGCCCGGGTATCGGGATTAAATTGATACAATCGAATCTCACCATTTGGATGGATCGCGATTTCCATGACGAAACGAACCCGCCTGTCGAATTTCTCTAAGTCTCTAGCTGAAACAGCATCGAAGAATCGCTTTTCATCATAGTCATATTTGCAATCACCTACAGCTACTGACATGGGGATTGGATTGCTGGACCGACGAAAACGTTCGGAATGGCTTGATGGTGCGAGAGTGATGAACTCTTCTCGATACGATACATCTATATCCCGATCGACATTATTCGAAAAAAATAGAAAGCCGAGACTGGAGCAGCTTGTTGTAGTGAAAAACAACATAACAAGAGTGATTGCCCTCAACATATCCATCACTCCCGCATCAATTACACCACCTTCATGGCTCGGTTAGACGGGCTGTCGTGTGGCCCGGCGTCTGGCGGAATGCCATTTCCAAATGGGTCATCTCATTGAATACCTCAACCATGGCTGAACGATGTCCACAGTGGGGTCGCTTTCAGAATCTCGGCTTTCGGTGAGAAACCCGCTGAAGCTGCCCGGCAGGTATCGGGAGCGCGCATACGCCTCGCTCATGGCCGATGATGGGTGGATTTCTGAAGGGCAGTAATCCGTCGTATCAGTCATAGAGCCTGCGACTGGCAGCACTGGCGTAAGTCCGCGAAAGCAGGACGAGCTCATCCTCGAACTGCTGCGACAACAGGAAGTCGGCGTCTTCCAGCACGGCAGCTCGCATCGCACCGAGCAGGGCACGGCTCAGCACAAAAAGCTGAATCCGATCCAGCGGAGTTCCGCTGCGGCTCGCCATGCCCGCTTCAGCTTGGGCGAAGGCCGCCTGCAACTCTCCAGCTGAAAGCTGACCCAGCAACGCCAACACCACCACTCGCCGCGCACGTGTTCGTTCGCCGAAGGCGCGCAGAAAGGTTCGGATCGCTTGTCGGTCGGGAGCGAGGCTGCCCGCTTTGGGTCCTGGATCGATGGTGAGTTCCGCGCCCACGCGCGCCATCTCGCGCCGGCCCATTTCTACCAGGATCGCATGTTTGTCCGGAAAATAGCGGTAGATTGAGCCGATCCCCACGCCGGCGCGTTCAGCTATGGCGTTGGTGTTGAATCCAGCCTCGCCCGTGATCTCCAGAACCTGAGCAGCCGCCTCAAGAATCACGTCTACGGTGGCCAGCGAGCGTTGCTGGCGCGGGATAACCCTCTGCTCAGGAACAACTTGTTCGTTCATACTCGCCATGCCTTGCCCCTCTTGGAACTGGAGTAAAAAAAGCGGAGCTTTGCTCATATCGTTGTCGAAGTCGAGGATGGGGAGATGACGATGACTTGGGCAAAGGAGCGGTTGGATGCACTTGTTGCGGGCACGGCGATTACTCCGCCGGTTGTGGAGACGCTGCGGCTTGGCACCCTCCGGGAATGGGGCGAAGGCTGGATCAAGAAGGACTGGACGCCAGCGCCCGAGTTGCTGAATTCCGATGGCTCACTGTTCGGCGGCTACATAGCTGCGCTGGCGGACCAGGCTCTCGCGTTTGCCGCTATGACCATGGTGCCGCCCGATGCCGCGTTTCGGACCATCAACCTTCAGGTCAACTTCATCAGGGTCGGCCGGGCGCAGCCATTGTTGATCGAAGCCCGGGTCGTGGCGACTACAAAGCAGTTACTGACGGTTCGCGCGGATTTCCGCACAGACGACGGGAAGCTGATCGCCGAAGCCTCCGCGCAGCAGCTCGTCGCACCATTCGGGACCTGAGCGCGGACGCGGTGCAGGGCCAATCGATCTGGTCCTGTATGCCAAGCACCTGACACTTTTTGGTCGACCGCTTCGGGGTCGCTAGCTGAACGGCAGGAATTTTTCAGAAGCGAGGCAAAGCCGCCATTAGGACGGCGGCAGCTGCCGATCCAATTTACGCTGTTCCGATGCAGTACCGGAAACGTCTGCTTCGACCGGAAGCCGCCATTCCACGTTCGACCGCGTATCGGCTCTTTTTATGGACGGGAATGGGCGATATCCTGTCGTTGGCACGCCCGGACAATCCAAGCGAGAACACAAGAGACTATAGCGAAATCCAGCGCAACACTCCCAAACCCTACTCTCTTGGCTCAATGACGACCATGCTACGAAGCAAAGCTCGCAGCCCGGAAGGAGTCGTGCGTTCTGACGCACAGGCGTCCGCGACGAGGTGTTTTCTCAGGAATACTGTTGCAGCAGTCGCCACATCGTGCTGCACCGTTGCATAATGAGCAGGGGCCTTCGTCCCGTCTAAGCGTATCTTCGTTCCCGCGAATGCGTTGTGGTCTGCCTTCTCAAACACGAGCAAAAGATCGTCCGGGTTGGACGTTACGCGGAACGGACGCGTGCGAAGCTCGGGGTCCAAATTGGCCTCGAACGGCACAGTGTCCTGCCGACCGGTTATGTGAAGCACGGGCACCGACACTTCGTCGTAGAGCTTTGCCAGTTCTTCGTCCGCCATACCGTTGAGGGGCGGCGGGGGCGAAAGAGCAACGGCTGAGTCTACCCTCGCATCACCAAACGAAACAACACGACCTTGTGCCTTATACGATCGTCCGATGGCAGCGAAAACCGAGTGAGCCCCGAAAGAGTGCCCGACGACTGCGGTTCGGCCTATGTCACCTCTGATCCGTCCGCTGATTATACGCGCTTCGAGTTCGTCAAGAACGAAGGGAACGTCCAAGAAGCGATCAATCGCCACTCTTGGATCGGCAGCTGCTTCGGCAAGAGCCCTAAATCTCGCGCCTCGCGGCTTGGATTCCCAAACGCTCCGGTCGGACCCGGGGTGCTGCATCGTCACAACGATAAAGCCCCAACTGGCAAGTTGCTCCGAAAGATAGGTCAGACCATCTCGGCTCCCACCCAGACCATGCGACATTAGCACGATTGGAAATGGCCCGTTGCCGCTCGGAACTGCAACCCTGACGAGGACGCTTCTGTTGCGGTTCTCGTCGACCCACGCCTCATAGGATGACGTCCATTCATGAGGCCCGCGCTCATCGAAGCGAAGCGTACAGGCATGCTCAGATTTGGCAGGAACGTCACCGCTCGAGGCCGAAGCGCTCGCCAACGACGCGAGGGCAGCGGCCGCCGGAGCGAGGAAGGAAGCCGCCATCATCGCCTTTTTCATGCGTTACCTCTTATAGCGTTGCCTTCGATCGGAGATCGAAGCGCGCTCCGTACTCCGAGACAGCCAGTCGGTTCGAGTAACTTTGCCCGTCACCTAGCTTTCGGCGGGTCCGTGGTGTGCGAACCATCTTCTTGCTGTGGCCCGGATTGAACGAGCGGTCTCTCAATAAGCCTTCAACGTTTGCAGAAGGCCACAGCCTATGAGTACGGCAAAACAGCATTCAATCTTGTACTTCGATACCTGGCGGCGTGTACTCGGCAAAAGCTTTTTCATCGTCGGGTTTATAAATGCGAAATATCATCGAGAACGCTCCGGGAGGAACGGGTAGCCAGTTATGTCGCTCCATCTTGCCGTCGCTGGATATCGTCACAACTATTGAACCGTCCGGCTCCCTGACGAGATCTTGGCTGGCACTATTGATCGCGAAGCGGTCGATATCGTTTCTGTATAGGAAGAGCCTTCCATCCGGCTGCAGGTCATAGGCTGTGAGGGACCAAAAAGACTTCGTCGGCACATCTGCCGGCAGCTGAATGCGGTAATGATTTCGGCCATGAAGCGGATTTCCGTCCCGGTCGGCGTCGGTTCGGAAATATGCCGCTTCTTCGACGGGCAATGCACCAAGACCGGAGAGCGCAATCGCTGCACGCACATGCGAGGGAGCGGCAACAGTTCCAGTCGCAGGGTGTACAGAACGCCAGCTGCCGACGGTTTCGGTCGCGAAGCCCTTCTTCAAATCTTCTAACAGCTCGGGCATGAGTGTTCGCCAGCGCGATTTCACGAGCTCGGGGAGATTCTCCCACGATGGGCCTTCGAGTCCAAGACCTGCACAGCGCAGTTTCGGCAAAGCAGCACCTATAGACTTTGGCGGCGGGCCAGCAGCCAACTCTGTATTGACGCTGGCCAGCAGCGCGTCAGCGCTTGACGTGCCAGTCGGCAGCTCTGGCAAAGCTGGAACATGGCCGGCAAGGCTTAGGGCCTCCTGAATGGTCCTTGCCTGAGCCAAGTCGTCGGGTCCGGCTACGAAGACCCGCGCGATCATCCATCCGCGCGCAACTGGCAAATAGATGTCATCTTGTCCCGCTTGGCTGGACTTTGCACCCGGGCCTTGCAGCCAGAGTTCCCGCTTTTTGACTGACGACGGGTGAACGATTGCGAGATGGTCACCTGCCATATCCATCACGGCGACTGAAACATATCGGCCCGGGGCAACGACCGGAACCGATAATTGTAAGGGGCCTTCAGAAAGATCAAACCAGGCGGCCGAGTAGAGAGTATCAACATTGGGCGCGGTAACTCTGCGATCTTCCGGCGTGGACAATCGCTGCCTGTGGCGAAATCGATTAAGGGGTGGCGCCGTTGCCATTCCGGGCCGAGCAAGCGCGGCGGCTCTGGTTCGGATCATCTCCCCGATCGGGAATGACAGGTGAAAGGCGTCCACGATCTGCTCGTCCGAGCAGCTCTGCACCTGCTGCTGTTGTGCTGCCACAGGAGGAGACGCTGTGAGGAGCAGCACACAGCACGAGACAAGGCAGGATCGAATTTTCAGAAGCGCCATCGTGTCTCAATTCCATAAGTTTGAGGCTCACCGAGAAAAGCATTAAAACTGCCCGGCTGCAGCACGCTGGCAAACACGATTTGCCGATAATAGACGTCGCCAAGATTTTGGGTGAAGGCGGAAACCTCCCAGCGACCCGCGGTGTCGCGGAGTCCCACGCGTCCACCCAGCAGGAAATAGCCGTCCTGCTCAGCTTGCGGCGCTAGATTGACAGCTGTGTTAATATCGGACTGGAGCCTGATGTTCGCTGAGGCGAAGCCGGACACCCTTCCAAAGAGCGGCTGATCAACCCTCGCCTGTGCCTGCCACATCCATTCGGGGGCGTTGACGATCTGCCGTCCGACCAGATTGGCCGGAGAGGTTGCATTCCCGTATTCTGTCGGATTCCAAGTCAAAGAAGTGTCGACGCTTACGGCTCGGTCCGGCTTGAGGTTCGCCTCAATCTCGATCCCGCGCGAGCGGACCTCAGCAGCATTGGAAATGATCGATTGCTGTCCGTCGAAGGCGTTCTGCTGGAAGTCAGTAAAGTCGGCTTGGAACAGGTTGACCGCGAAGGCCGCCTTGCCATTAACTGTACGATAACGGGCGCCAATCTCAATGTTGTCGACTTGCTCGGGTTCGAACAATAATCCCGCGGCTGAACCAAGGCCTGCTGACGGGTCGAGATTTATGCCGCCGGCCTTGTAGCCGCGAGACCAAGTTACATGAACGACTGAGCGACTGGACAGTTCGTAAGCAACCCCCGCGGTGCCGACCAGTGCTTCATCTGCAAACGTAGCATCGTAGTCAGGTGTTGCACAAAGCAGGCGCAATCCAGCCGGCACGCCCGGACGATCGCAGATCGGGCCATTAGAGAGGAACTGGCCGGAACCATCTTTCTCTTCCTGCAGCCAGCGCAGCCCCAGTGTCAGCTTCAGGCTGGGCAGCACTTCGATAATGTTATGCGTGAAAAACGAAAAACCCCGCGACGATTGGGAAAGGCGACGGTCGACGGCGCCAGTGCCGGCCGGAAAATTACCGGCAAGGTTGCCTGCTTGGCCTGGAAACGAACGCACAAGAAATGCCTCCATGTCGCTCCCGTAGACGTTGGCGCTTTGCTGCCGCGTCTGCTGGTCAAACGCAAAAGCACCAACAAGCCAGTCGACTGGCCCGGTTTGCCCCGATAAGGTCATCTCAGCAGTGAAAAACTTGTCTCTCGTATCCTCGAAGGCGATGCGAGCAA
Source organism: Erythrobacter sp. NFXS35 (assembly GCF_040148725.1). Classification (NCBI taxonomy): domain Bacteria; kingdom Pseudomonadati; phylum Pseudomonadota; class Alphaproteobacteria; order Sphingomonadales; family Erythrobacteraceae; genus Erythrobacter; species Erythrobacter sp. NFXS35. Next base: position 734,278 of record NZ_JAGDEB010000002.1, read on the forward strand.
TATCGAGGCTGTTGAAGTCAAGGTCGCCGGAGCGGCTCGCTTGGAAGTCGCGCCAGGAAAGCAATGTATGCCATTCGGCAAACCCCAGATCGACGTTTCCATCGAAGGTGAGACCCCACTCTTTGCTGCGCGCGCGGGGGAGAATTGAACTCGCCGCGGCGAAACTGTTCAGATCAGACGGAACGAAGCCCCCAAGGCTGGCGATGACCGGTGCACGAGCCCCCACAGCGACGTAAGGGGCCGCGCAACAGTCTTCGTTTTTCTCCGCATAGTCGGCGATGATCCTGAAGGTGGAGTTGATCGTCGGCGTGAACAGCGCTTGCCCGCGCAGACTGAACCGATCCCGGTTATTCATGTCGCGATCAAGACCGATATCGTCGATGAACCCGTCCCGCTTGTTGTACGCGCCGGACAAACGCACTGCCAGAAGATCATCAACGACAGGGGCGTTGAGAGCACCGGTGACGCGCAAGCCGTCCCGATTTTGAACAACGACATCAGCATAGCCGCCGAATTCGAACGTGGGCGCACGGGTGGTCAGCAAGATTGCACCGGCTGTAGTGTTCTTGCCAAATAGCGTGCCTTGGGGCCCTCGAAGCACTTCGATGCGCTCTACATCGAACAATTCGGAAAGAGCTATACCGGATCGCGACCGATAGATCCCGTCGACGAACACGCCCACTGAACCTTCAAGACCGAGATTTCCCCCCGAAGTTCCGACGCCGCGCAGCCGGATCACAGCATTCGTTTGCTCGCTCGATGCAGTCGTTATAACCAGAGATGGCGCAAGCCGAACAAGATCCTGCGTGTCGCGTATTGCTGCCAGATCCAGCGCTTCAGAGCTAAGAACGGTTACGGCCGCGGCAACTGTCGCAAGACTCTGGTCGCGGCGCTGCGCCGTAACCACGATCTCGCCTTCTGCATCTTCTGCTTCAACCGTCGTCGGCTCGGGATTCTGCGCTAAAACTGGAGTACTGACGCCTGCGAGCAACAGCCACGCGAGCGATCTTTCAAATCTTTGTGCCCTCATATCCCTTCCCCCTTGATCGTGGGCTCTTCAGGCAGCCCTTGCTCACCCTGATATCGAATGAGCGAAAGATTGTCGACAATATTGTCAACAATCTGCGACACGGTTACCAGCCCACGCGCTCGACTTCTGCCCGAACATCATCGTGCAGTTGGATGGCCATGGACTGGGCTTTTCGACCATTGCCTGAAGCGAGCGCAGCGTGCAGCACGCGCCAGTTTCGTACGGCACGCCGACGGAGAGGCGGGGTGGTGAAGCCGGTCGCTCCTAGAATGTTCGGCCAACCAGCTCGAACGTCAGCAAGCAGACTGGCCAATCTCGGCGCATTCGCAGCATCAAGCACCAGTTGGCCGAGGCGGAGTGTCACACGGAAGAAGCGATCCGGGGCAACAGACGTGCCCGCCAGCGCATCAAGTTCTTCGATACGCTTCCCAAGCTCGAGCAGTTCATCAACTGTGATTCGTTTGCTCGCCCGCTGCGCAGCTGCAGCAAAAAGGCTCGTTGCGATCTCGACGCTCTCGAAAATTGCCTCGCTGCTCATCGGAGACACGCTCGCACCCCGCATTGGCTCGATGACCACCACCCCCTTGCTCTCCAACAGGCGCAGAGCCTCCCGCACGCGGGCGCGACTGGCATTATACTGGGCCGCCAACTCCTGCTCTTTCAATCGCTCGCCTGGATAAAGGCGCCGCATCTGAATTTGCTGCAAGAGGTCCTGAACAATTTCCGCTGGGGTCGGCGGAGAATCGCGATTTTGGCGATCGGCTTGGATTGCATTCCGCGAACGCCCCTCATCCGACTGCCCGGTGTTGATCTGGTTGTTCATGCCGGGACTGGCCTATCACGAAAGCTGATTGTCAACAATCGGCTTGTATGTTTTATGCTGCTTGCGGTGCTGCGCAACCGTTTTCGCGGCCGCTTTGCCGGTGACGTTCGAACAGTCAGCGCCGCTTTGAAGCTGATGAAATCTTGCAACGTCAGCTGAGTGTCTGGGGTCAACTTTTGTCAGAAACTTACTCGTGGCGGTCAATGACATCGCGCAAGCTTGGGGAGTGACAACTATGATTTCCATGATTGCGGCAGCATCGTCCTGCTTTTGGCACGTCCCTATCGATCTGCCTCTCCCCGAAACGAATGTTGTTTATCTCAGGGGGGACTTCCAGCTGAAACATGGCCAGCGCCTAGCGATGGAAGGAGAGTTTCCCCATGCGCGGCACATGGGAATAAACATCCACGCACTACCGACCAATGCCGCCCTGGCCTCGGTCATCGATCAAGACATGGAGCCAATCCCGGGCCATGCCAACCCGTTCCGTTCAGGTGTCGATCGTGATGCTGAGGATCGATCTTGGCGCCTCGAGGTCGATCCAATGGCGCCAAAAGGACATGGTCATGGCATTATTGGCCTAGGCCAAAACGCGGCAGGCGAGTTTGCAGGCCGCGTGCTTCTGCGTATCTATCTGCCCGACGCCCAACACCCCGGAGGCGGCATTGCAATGCCGCGGGTCAGCCGAATCGACGCATTGGGTACTGAGGAACCTCTGGGGCAGAAATGTCCAGAAACTGCCAATCTCCCGCGGCCGCAGGAGCCGGGACCAACAGGCCTGCCAGCGGCACCCGGCGACTTTTCAAATCCGCTCGACTGGCGTGGCTCTGCCACTCCTGCCGGAGCCGACTTTGCCGATCTGTTTGTGAATCGTGACAACTCCTATGCCTACAGTATGATTGATTTTGCCTTGGGTGAGACCCTGTTGCTGAAAGGGAAAGCACCGAAGACATCCGCAACGCGCGAGGGGGCACAGTATGTTGCGGATGGAGACGTCCGGTACTGGTCGATTTGCGCTTATCGTTTCCCGAGCGACCGCACTGCGAACTGCCTCGCTGACGAAGATATTCCCCTCGATCCGGCGGGGAACTACACGATCGTAGTTGCGCCAACCGAGAGCCGACCGACCAATGCGCGATTCGAATGTGGCATCGCCTTTCTTCCGGCTGCGAACAGCGCGCAGGGTGGGCTGTTGCTTCGACACGTTGTTCCAGATCCCGATTTCCGACACACACCGCTCAATGTGCCATCTGGCGCCGACGCTTCTGATGTGCTTGGCCCCTATGAACCCGGTGGGCGGTACCTTTCGCGCGTAGAAGTCGAAGCAAAAGGGTGTCGATGATCTTTCGAGCAGGAGTGGGAAACGGGCGGCCGCTTGACCGAGATGGAGCTGAGCTAGGAAGCGGGCAAGGCTTATAGCTCCCCAAATTGCGCCAGCTTCATCCAGTCGATCGCCGATAAGCTGCCGCTCAGCAACTGGCACGGCTGCTGTCGCGGTGCCTTACCAGTCAGATAAACAGCGAGTGTCGGCTACTAGGACAAAGACTGCCGTTCGACACATCGTCGGGAAACGACGGCTTTGTCCCAGGTTTGGTCATCGAGGTTGATTGACGGAATGGTCCGCTCCGGGCCACCATGGACACCGACCACTAAACGCTTAGGACGAGCGGCAACAATTCCTGCGTCATTGCTGCCTGCGACCGATCCTATGATGGTTGCGCTGCGGCTAAGTCAGCATAAACCGATCATAAAAAGGCTGATGCCTTTTTTAGTCCTTCCCGCTCGCAAAGCGCCGAACCGAGTCTATCCGCACCAAGCGCCGACGTCCCACCTTCCGAGATTCCAATGTCCCATTATTTATAAGAACATAGGTATAAGTTCGACCTATACCCAAAACTTGGACGGTCTCGTTGACTGAGTAGAATATCCGTTCCATTTTGATGACCTCATTTCAAATATAAAATTTCATTTATTTATAAACACTCGCGCTCATCATCATCTTTGCGGTTCACAAGATCGTGATATATTCATTTGAAATCACCTAAAGATCGTATCTACAGTCATCGGAACACATCACTTATGATTTGTTCTTCGGTGATAAATATTCTGATTGAGGTTAGCTGCGGAAACAACCCGTTGGCGGGGCACGCCAGAAAATATTTTTTTTCGTGGCCATAGCGTGCGGGCACTGCGCAATTTCCGCAGGTGAGGTAGGGTGACGCAGAACGGCCCTCTCAGCACGCCACAACCACTTGGCGGCCCTGTTTAACTCAGCGCGATCTGCCTCGGGCGTTGCAGAGAGGAGCGCATCCCTCGCACCTTTTACCGATACATTGGCGAAAGGATTTTCGCCCTTGACGCAATCAGGCTCGTCAATGTGTAGTTGTAGCTCTTGGGCGCGTGCGCACTAAACTCCTCCAACTAGCGGGTGGCGCCTCCTCCAAGAATCTTGGACGTGCTCGACCCGGGCGATCCGCAGGAGCCACCGAGCCATCAACGCGCTAGCCATTGCAAAGCTAGGGGTCGGCTCGCGCACGGTGCCCAGTACAGGCTTAGCCTGCGTCAACCTACAACCAGCTCCGCCACGCCCTGCCGGACGTGCCTGACTGGCATTTGAGCCACGCTGGAATGAAAGCGACTTTCGGCGCTGATTGGGACGATGCAAGCGCCAGCACCCCCACCGGGGCTAAGCGGTAGAGCGTGTGGCGATCAGGCCCACAATAATGGCCCGCAGATGGCAAAACATCTCATGCCCTTCATCCATGGTCTGCGGCCTCCGCTGATGTGGGTGGCGATGCGGACACATCGCAAGCACCGCCCGAACCAGCGCGACGCCAGCAATCTTCAAATCCCGGTCATCAGAATGAAAGACACATCGGTGCCCCGACAGAAGAAAACCCCTGATAACTTGCCAGTCGTCGTACTCCATTGCGCGGTGCTTATCGAACGCTCATCGGTCAGCTCGCTTGCGCTGAGTGCTTCAGTTCGTCGAGATAATCACTCCACCACTGCGCCATCTCCACCCGCTCAGTCCAGTACTGGGCGCGGTTGTAGATGCTGCGGATCGCATTGGAGTCCTCATGTGCAAGTGCGCGCTCGATTGTGTCAGGGCGCCATTTGTTCGACTCGTTTAGCAACGTTGAAGCGGTCGATCGGAAGCCGTGGCCCGTCATCTCAGTACCGCTATACCCAAGACGCCTGAGCGCTTGGTTCACAGTGTTCTCGCTGATCGGCCGGCCACGTGCATGAAGGGAAGCGAAAACCAGTCCCTCTCGTCCTTGGAGTTCAGCCAGTTCGAGTAGCATGCCCACGACCTGGCGAGAGAGAGGCACACGGTGTTCCCTTCTGGCCTTCATCCGGCCCTCCGGGATGACCCACACCGCTTTGTCGAAGTTGAACTCGCGCCACTCGGCCAGCCGGAGCTCGCCGGGCCGCACGAAAACATGCGGTAGGATTTTGAGAGCGTAGTGGCTCGATGGGAAACCATCGAATGCGTCAATCGCACGTAGCAGCACGCCGAACTCCTGTGGCGCGGTTATTGCTGCATAGCTTTTAGCTACGGGCGCGAGCAGCGCACCGCGCAGGGGGGTGGCTGGGTCATTCGAGCAGCGTCCGGTTGCGTACCCATACATAAAGACTCGGCTTGCGAACGAGCGCGATTTCTTTGCGGTTTCGCGGTGCCCTTTTTTTTCGAGCTTCTGCAAAGCGGCGAGAAGCTCCTGTGGGGTGATTTCCGCAATCGGTCGGTGTCCAATCGACGGCCGTAGAAGGTCGAGGAACCAGCGGCTCTTCTTGATGGTGGCTGGAGCTAGGCCCTCCTTTTCCCGCTTCTCAATGAACTCCTCCGCAACATCTTCGAAGCGGTTGGCATTGCGGAACATGGCGGCGAGCTTGTCCTCACGGCGCTGTTGCACGGGATTTTCTCCGCGCGTCATAGCCAGCTTGGTCTCATCGCGCTTTGTGCGCGCCTCCTTTAAGGAGACTAGGGGATAGGATCCATATGAGAGCTTCTGCTCCCGCCCTTGGATTCGCACTTTGTGCTTCCAGAGCTTTGCGCCATTCGGGCGAATGAGCAGGTAGAGCCCACCGCCATCGCTGAGCTTATATTCCTTATCTCTCGGTTTTGCTTGCGAAATTTCAACAGCAGTGAGTGCCATGGGGGCCCCGAATCCAGAAATGCCGCCAACTTTCGCGCTAATTGGGGGCCGGGCCCCCTCTTCGGCCACCAGAGGCCCCCGATTGACGGCGAACGGGGCCGGACATTGGCGATCAAAAGTGAGACAAAAATGGCAGTTTTTCGGGGTTTTAGCAACCACCGGCGATCACTGCTAAACGGGTAAATGGTGCCCAGAAGAGGACTCGAACCTCCACGCCCTTGCGAGCGCCAGCACCTGAAGCTGGTGCGTCTACCAATTCCGCCATCTGGGCACGGTTTGCTTCCGGTCTTCGCTGCCGGATGCAGGGTAGGGGCGGGCCTTTAGCGAGGGCGGGGGGCGCATGTCAACGCAAACCTCGCGCGATATCTCGCCTTGCTCCTTCGCGCCGGGCTTCGCAGGCGGGATTCTGTCCTGACTCCCACAGGAACTCTTGCCCGCTGCGGTGCATTGAAGCATTGCGCAGCGCATTCCGGCCCGCCAGCAAGAGCAAACCGATCATGCCCACTTCCTCCTCTCCGCTTTCCGGCCAGCTCGTCACGATCTTCGGTGGCAGCGGCTACATCGGCAATTACGTCGCCCAGAGCCTGCTCGATTGCGGTGCGCGGCTGCGGCTCGCCAGTCGCAATCCGCAGAGCGGCTTTGCCTTGAAGCCGCTCGCCAATCTCGGGCAGCTGCAGTTCATGCCCTGCGACATCACGCGTGAGAGCCATGTCGAAGCCGCGCTCGACGGGGCCAGCTATATCGCAAACCTCGTCGGCGCATTCGAGGGCGATCTCATGACGCTGATGGGCGAGGCGCCCGGCACGATGGCCAAAATCGCCGCCGCCAAGGGTGCGCGCGCGATGGTGCATGTCAGCGCAATCGGGGCGGATGTCGGCTCCACCGCAGCCTACGCCCGGGCCAAGGCGCTGGGCGAGGAGCGGGTGCTGGCCGCCTTTCCGAACGCCACCGTGCTGCGTCCCTCGATCGTGTTCGGCAAGGACGACAATTTCCTCAACCTGTTCGGCGGCATGATCGAGATGCTGCCCGTCCTTCCGGTGTTCGGCCCCGAGGTGAAGCTGCAACTGGTCTATGCCGACGATGTGGCCGAGGCGGTGCGGACCGCGCTCGAACATCCGGACAGCCACGGCGGGCATATCTACGAACTCGGCGGGCCGGAACAGCTCACGATGATGGAGATTCACGAGCGCATCGCCGCCGCGCAAGGGCGCAAGCGGCGCTTCATCGCCATGCCCGATGGCGTGTCGAGCACCTTTGCCGCGCTGCCCGGCACCCCGATGAGCCGCGACCAGTGGACGCTGCTGAAGGCGGGCAATGTGGTGTCGGGCGAACACCGCACGCTGGCCGACATGGGGATCGAGCCGCGCCCGCTGGGCCTGTTCCTCGACAAGTGGATGCTGCGGTACCGCAAGCACGGCCGCTTCGGCGCGGAGAACGAGCGCGCCAAGGCGACACGCTGACGCCGATCCGCGAATCGGTGCGAGCGATCCTCGCGGGGTGATCCGGTCACAAGCAGCCGGGTCGCCGCCCGTGTAGGAGACACATGAGACACAGTCCAGGAACCGGAAAACCCGGCCCGCAGCCGCGCGAATATGCTCTCCGACGGGCGAAATCCTTGCGTGATGACGAAGGCGGGCGGGCATGGCGGGAACCTATGCCCCGCCATGCCCGGTAGGAAAGCGCCTTCGCGCGATCAGAGCGCCGCAGCGTAGAGCTTCAGCAGATCAGCCTTGCCTCTGGCGGCGGCCGCGGCGTCATAGGCCGGGCTGTCCGGCACCATCCAACCGTGATCCCCGGCATAGACCTGCACTGTCGCTGGCACATCCGCAGCATCGGCCGCTTCGGCGAAGGTGACCTTGTCCTGCGGGGCCTCGGCGTCATCGTCCTGCGCGATGGCGATCAGCAGGCTGGCATCGACCTTGTCTAGCACCTTATGCGGGCTCATCGGGTTATCCGGCCGGACAAGACCGCCGCCGTGGAAACTCGCCGCCGCCTTGATCCGCGACGGCACGGCGGCCGCGCTCCAGATGGTGAACGGCCCGCCCATGCAATAGCCCTGCGTGCCGATGCCCTGCGCCTGATCGACGCCTTCCTGACGGTCGAGCCAGTCGGCGATGGCGGTGGCATCGCGCATGATTGCGGGCGCATCCAGCTTGCCGCGCCATGGGCCGACCTTCTTGAATCCGCCATCCGCGATGAAGGCGGCGAAATCGGCGAATTGTTCGCCGGTGACGTCGCGGTAATAGGGGTTCACCACCAGCACGGCATAGCCTTCGCGCGCCAGATTGCGGGCGATGTTGCGCTTTGATTCGCGGATCCCGGCAATGTCGGGCCACAGGATCACGGCGGGGTGATTGCCGTTTTCGGGCTGGACGAAAAATCCGTCCAGCGTGCCGTCGGCGGTGGCGAAATTGACCCCGCGTTCGGTCAGGCCGGCGGCGGCAGGCTGGACAACGCCGGTGCCTTCACCCGGCGCGCAGGCCGCCAGCGCCGCTGCACCGCCGAGCGCGCCGAACTGGCGGCGGCTGATCGTTTGCCGGGCCCAATCGGCCAGTTTGTTCTCGTCGCACATGATGGTTTACTCCTGCTGGCCCCTCGCACCGCCTGATAGGCCGAGGCGGCAAGCATGGACAAGCGGCGATTCACGCGTCAACATGCCGGGCAAAACAACACGGGGAGAGCAGAGCCGATGGATATCATGCGGTGGGGGCTGGGGGCAGCCTTGTTGCTGTCAGCAGGGGCGCTGGCCAATTGCAGCCAGATTTTCGATGCTTCGGGCGCGGAGGGTGAGGGGATCACCCATGCCGCGCTGGTCGGGGCGGACGCGGACAGCGCCAACTGGATCAGCCACGGGCGCACCTATTCCGAACAGCGATATTCGCCGCTCGACGCGGTCAACACCGATACGGTCGGCGATCTGGGTCTGGCATGGTTTGCCGACATGGACACCGCGCGCGGACAGGAAGCGACCCCGCTGGTGATCGACGGCAAGCTGTACGTGACCACCGCGTGGAGCAAGGTGAAGGCGTTCGACGCCGCTACCGGCAAGCCATTGTGGCAATATGATCCGCAAGTGCCGGGCGAAACCGCGGTCAAGGCCTGCTGCGATACGGTCAACCGCGGCGTCGCGGCATGGGGCGACAAGCTGTTCCTCGGCACGCTGGATGGGCGGCTGGTGGCGCTGGACCGCGATACGGGCAACGTGGCGTGGGAGAAGGTCACGGTCGACCAATCCAAAAGCTACACCATCACCGGCGCGCCGCGCGTGATCGATGGCAAGGTAATCATCGGCAATGGCGGGGCCGAATTCGGCGTGCGCGGGTTTGTCGCGGCCTATGATGCCAATGACGGCGAGCAGTTGTGGAAGTTCTACACGGTTCCCGAAGGCGGCGACCCCAAGGACGCGCCCGCCTATCTGCAAAAGGCCGCCGAGACGTGGAACATGGACGTGCTGGGCGCGACAGACGCGATCGGCGGCGGCGGGACGGTGTGGGATTCGATGGCCTACGATCCCGAGCTTGACCTGCTGTATATCGGCGTCGGCAATGGTTCTCCGTGGAACCGCGCCTATCGTTCGCCCGGCGCGGACGGGACGGGGGAGGGCGACAACCTCTACTTGTCCAGCATCGTCGCGGTGCGGCCATCGACGGGCGAATATGTCTGGCATTACCAGACCACTCCGGGCGAAACGTGGGATTACACCGCCACGCAGCACATCATGCTGGCCGACATGACGATCGACGGCGCAGTGCGCAAAGTGCTGATGCAGGCGCCCAAGAACGGGTTTTTCTATGTGATCGACCGGGAAACCGGCAAGTTCATCAGCGCCAAGCCCTATGTTAGCGTGAACTGGGCGAGCGGAATCGATCCCGACACGGGCCGTCCGATCGAGAACCCCGAAACGCGGGTCGACAAGACTGGCAAGCCTGCGCTGGTGACGCCCGGCGCGCTGGGCGGGCATAACTGGCACCCGATGGCGTATCATCCGGGCGAGAACCTCGTTTACATCCCCGCGTTCGAGGCGGGGATGCTCTATGCGCCCGAAGCCGACTGGAAACCCGATACTGCGCGCGGCTTCAATGTCGGGTTCAATCTGGGTGCGGGCGATGTGCCGCCCGACGAAGGCTTCCGCAAGGAGGTCGCCGGTACGCTGAAGGGTATGCTGGTGGCGTGGGATCCGGTGCAGCAGGAACCGCGCTGGACGGTCGAGCATCCCGGCCCGTGGAACGGCGGCCTGCTGGCAACCGGCGGCGGGCTGGTGTTCCAAGGCACCACCGGCAGCGAGTTCAACGCCTATGATGCGGGCAGCGGCGACAAGCTGTGGAGCTTCGCCGCGCAGACCGGGGTGGTCGCACCGCCAGTCACCTACACTGTCGATGGCGAGCAATATGTCGCGGTGCTGGCGGGCTGGGGCGGGGCCTATGCGCTCAGCGTCGATGGCGACCTGATCGAGCGCAAGGCGCCGGTGCGCAACATCAGCCGCCTGCTGGTGTTCAAGCTCGGCGGCACGGCGAAACTGCCGCCCGCGCCGGAACTGGCCGCAACCCCGCTCGACCCGCCGCCGAGCCGTGCGAGCGCCGAGGTGATCGCGGTGGGACAGACCAAGTATGGCCGCTACTGCGCGGTCTGCCATGCGCCGGGCGCGGTCGGATCGACCGTGCTCCCCGATCTGCGGCGTGCGGGGTCACTGGAGAGCGCCTCTGCATGGAGCGCGGTCGTCCATGACGGCTTGCTCAAGGACAACGGCATGGCGAGCTTTGCCGGATCGCTCACCAAGGACGAGATCGAGGCGATCCGCGCCTACGTGATCCACCGTGCCAACGAGGACAAGGTGATCGAGGGGGCGGCGAAGAAAATCGCTCGCAAATGATGCGCGGCGGTGACCCCGTCGATATCCGCAACTGGCAGCGGCGGATGGACGGGATCACCACTTCGGGCAAGCTCGAGCCGCATGATCCAGCACGGCTGGCGGCGATCGGGGTACGCCATGTGGTCAACCTCGCGCTGGATAGCCACCCAGAGGCGCTGGCCGATGAGGCCGCGCTTATGGCGGCGGTGGGCATCGCCTACACCCACATCCCGGTGCCCTTTGATGCGCCGACCCGCGACCATGTCGCGGCGCTGGAACAGGCGCTGGCGGCGCACCACGGCCCGCATCATGTCCATTGCATCATGAACTACCGGGTGACTGCATTCTTCTACCTGATCGACTGTGCGGCAGGCGTGCCTGAAGCCGAGGCAGTGGCGCGTATGGCCATGGTGTGGAACCCACTGGAAAGCGACGACCCGCGCGCCGCCCCATGGCGGGCAATGTTGACCTAACCCCTGAACACCACCGTGCGCCCGCCGTTCATCAGCACCCGTTCCTGTGCGAACAGGCGCACCGCTTCGGCCAGCACGCGGCGTTCGATGTCGCGGCCCTTGCGCACCAGATCGGCGGGGCTGTCGGCGTGGGTGATGCGCTCGACGTCCTGATGGATGATCGGGCCTTCATCGAGGTCCGCGGTGACGAAATGCGCGGTCGCGCCGATGATTTTGACGCCGCGTTCGTGCGCCTGATGGTACGGCCGCGCACCCTTGAAACCGGGCAGGAAGCTATGGTGGATATTGATGCAGCGCCCTGCAAAATGCTCGGATTGTTCGTCCGAAAAGACCTGCATGTAACGCGCCAGCACGATCAGCTCGGCGCCCGTTTCGTCGGCCAGCGCGCGGAAGGCGGCTTCGGCCTGCTGCTTGGTGTCGGGCGTCACCGGGATGTGATGGAACGGAATGTCGCCGATATCGACCCGGATTGCGGCGTCGTGTGGGTGGTTGGAGACGATTGCCACCGGATCGATCGGCAATTCGCCGGTGCGCCAGCGATAGATCAGATCGACCAGGCAGTGATCGAACTTGCTGACGAGGATGATGGTTCGGCGCGGGCGGTCTTCGGCCACCATTGTCCATTCGAACGCATATTCTTCCGCCAGCGCTCCGAAATCGGCGCGCAGGGTTTCCGGTGTTGAGCCATCCGGGTCGAACACCACGCGCATGAAGAAGCGGTCGCCCCCACCGTTCCCCGCGCGATCGTTGAACTGTTGCGCGTCGAGGATGTTGCAATTGCGCTCGAACAGGAAGCCCGTGACCCGCGCGGTGATACCGGGCCGGTCAGCGCAGGCGAGGGTAAGTATCAGCGGCCCCATGCTTTTCACGCCCATGTTACTTGGCGAGCGCCGTCTCGCACTGGCTCATCAGCTCGGCGATGATTTCGGCGGCGGGTTCCTCCTTCGTCACCATGCCGACCGATTGCCCCGCCATGACGCTGCCGTTTTCGACATCGCCATCAATCACCGCGCGGCGCAGGGCGCCTGCCCAGAAGTGTTCAATCTGCAATTGCGCTTCGCCCATGTCGACCTCGCCCGCATCGAGCAGGGCTGCGACTTCGCGCTGCTTGGCGGTGAATTCCTCGGTGCCCTTGTTCTTCAAGGCGCGCACCGGAATGACCGGCAAGCGCGGATCGACCTGTACGGAAGCAATAGCCTCCCGGGCCGAGGCGCGGAAGAACGCCTTTTTGAAGTCGGGATGGGCGATGCTTTCGGTCGCGCAGGCAAATCGCGTGCCCAATTGCACGCCCGCCGCGCCCATTTCCAGATAGCCGGCAATCGCCTCGCCCCGGCCGATCCCGCCCGCGACGAAGATCAGGTGTTCGGCAGCCAGCGCGGGTAGGATTTCCTGCGCCAGAACACTGGTGGAGACCGGGCCGATATGGCCGCCCGCTTCCATCCCTTCGATCACCATCGCATCCGCGCCGGATCGCAGCAGTTTCTTCGCCAGCGCCAGCGTGGGCGCGAAGCAGATCACCTTGGTATCGCCGCCATCTTTGATGGCTTCGACAGAACCCTTGGGCGGAATGCCGCCCGCCAACACCACATGGGTGACGCCATGCTTGCGGCACACCGCGATCAGATCGAACAGCGCGGGGTGCATGGTGATGAGGTTCACGCCAAAGGGCTTGGTCGTCAGCGCCTTGGTCGCCGCGATTTCGCGGTCGAGCAATTCAGGCGTCATCGCCCCGCAGGCGATTACGCCGAACCCGCCCGCATTGGAGATCGCGGCAACAAGGTTGCGCTCCGACACCCAGCTCATCGCGCCGCACATGATCGCGGTTTCGCAGCCGAGGAAGTCCGTACCGCGCTGCATGAAGGCAGCGGTGATGGGAAAATTGTTCATGGGCGGGCGATTAGTCGCAAGCGGCGCGCATCGCAAGCGGCGCAGCGGCGACAGGGTGCGGACAAGGTTACCGTGACATTGCAACCGCGGCCGTTGCAAGTCGAACCTGTGACCGAACTATGATTACTCTTTCACGAAACTTTCTTACGTGTGTCCGCAACGTGTAACGATTTTCTGGCATTGGCGGCGCGTCAGCCGGTCCTCTCCACTCTCCCCTCCGGTTGGCACAGTTTCGACGGACAAACCTACAAAGGAACCTTCATTATGGCCGCTCGTCTTGTCCTGCCCGCCATCGCCCTTGCACTTGCTGCGCCGGTGGTTGCCCAGCCGACTTCTGTCTCCGTGCCCTATGGTGACCTTGATCTTACCAAAGCCGCCGGGCGCGATGCGCTCGAACGCCGCCTGACCCGCGCCGCACATCAGGTTTGCGGCACCTATACGGCACGCGATCTCGCTACGATCCGGCACCAGAAGGCCTGCGTTGCCGAGACCCGCGAGAGCTACCGACCGCAGGTCGAGGTCGCGCTCAACGCCGCCAATGCCCGCCGGGTGGCGGGGCTGGCGCAAAAGATCGGGCTGCTCGCCAGCTTCTGATCGCTGGATTGAACACCTGACGGGGCGGCCTCGCACATGCGCGGCCGCCCCGTTTGCGTATCAGCGATAGGTGATGCGCACTGTGGCCGCCGCGTCTTTGGCCAGATCGACCGCGCTTCCCGCATCGGCTGCGCGGGCGAGGGCGAGGCCCATCCGGCGGTAGGGCCGGGTCACAGGCTTGCCGAAGATGCGCACATCGACGGCTGCGGGATCGAGCGCCAGCGCTTCGGCCAGACCTTCAAACGCGAAATCGTCGCAATCGCGGTCGGCCAGGATCACGGCGGAGGCTGCTGGGCGCGCAGCGATGCTATCCGGCACCGGCAGGCCCAGAATGGCGCGGGCGTGAAGATCGAATTCGTTCAGGTCTTGGCTGACCAGCGTCACCATGCCGGTGTCGTGCGGGCGCGGCGACAATTCGGAGAAGATCACCTCCTCGCCGCGAACGAAGAATTCCACGCCATACAGCCCCCAGCCGCGACCTTCGCCTTGCAGCGCCATGACGACCTTCGCGGCCATGTCCTGCGCCTTGGCAAGCGCGACCGGTGACATTGCGGCGGGCTGCCAGCTTTCGCGATAATCGCCGCGTTCCTGCCGGTGACCGATCGGGGGGCAGAACGAAATTCCGTCCTTGTGCCGGACGGTCAGCAGCGTGATTTCGTAGTCGAAGGCGATGAACTGTTCCAAGATCACCCGCGCCCGGTCGCCGCGCATATTGGCGACCGCATATTCCCACGCAGCCTCGAGCGCCTCGGCGGAATCGACTTTGCTCTGGCCCTTGCCCGATGATGACATGACGGGCTTCATGACCAGCGGATAACCGATCAGCGCGGCCACCTCGCGCGCTTCGGCAAAGCTTTGCGCGTAGCCATATTGCGATGTGGTGAGCCCCAATTCGCCCGCCGCAAGATCGCGGATCGCATCGCGGTTCATGGTCGATTGTGCGGCGCGCGCGGAAGGCACGACGGTGAACCCTTCCGTCTCCAGATCGGCCAGCACCTCGGTGCGGATCGCTTCGATTTCGGGAACGATCAGATCGGGCCGGTACTTTTCCGCCGCCGCCCGCAAGGCCGCGCCGTCGAGCATGGAAAACACCTCGCGCCCATCGGCCAGCTGCATCGCGGGGGCTTCGTCATAGCTGTCGCAGGCGATTACCCGCGCGCCGAGGCGCTTGGCAGAAATCACGAATTCGCGGCCCAGCTCGCCCGAACCGAGCAGCAGGATGGTGGCAATGTGGCTCATGAACGCGGTTTAGCGATACGCTTGCCCGAGTCCAGCGAAGGCAGATCGTGCGGCGTCCGCGCTGTCTGTTCATGTCACGGGGAAGAAGAAGTGCAGTCCTTCGGCAAGCACAGGACAAACGGGTAAAAGAAGGTGCTTCACGCCACCCGGCGATAACCGGCAACGGCAACCCGCCCACCGCCCCCCGCGCGCGCCAGCACGAGGCCGAGTTCGGCTTCGCGCAGAGTCCAGTCGACTGTGCATTCCACCCGCGCCAACCCGGCGCTGGCGGTCAATTGCGGCGCGCGGGCCGAGGCGGGGACTGCCAGCGCGGCGAAGGTCTGCACCGCGTCTTCGGCCCATTCGCGGGCAGCGCGCAGGCTCATCACCGGCAGCAGCACGCCAAAGCGTTCGCCATCGAGCTGCGCCAGTTCGTGCCCGGGCAGCGCCATTGTTTCGAGGAACTTGGCAAACCCCCACAGGATCTCGTCTGCAGTGCGCTGGCCATAACGCAGCAGCAGCGCGCGCGTGCCGTCGACAGCGAACACTGCGACCATCTGACCGCCGCCGCCTGCCAGATGCCGCCGCAGGCCGGCGCAGAAGGCCTGACGGTTGGCGAGCCCGGTCAGCGGGTCGGTGACGGCGCGGTTGTAAAGCTCGCCCTCGAGCAGGCGCAGCCGCTGGACCGAGCGCAGCAGGCACAGCGCGCCGTCGATGCTGCCGTCGTTGTCGATCATCGGGCGCAAGCTGAACGCGTACCAGCGTTGGCCATGTGGGACGCCAGCGGGATCCTGCGCTGCAGCGGCGGCCACCGGAAACTCGACCCAGCCTGAAGGCTGCGCGCCTTGCAGCACGGCGCTGACATGATCGCCGAGGGTGGCGGCATGATCGCATTCGGCAAGATCGGTAATATGCGGCAGCAGCAGCGCTTCGCTGAAATCGAACCCGAGTTGCGCGATGTTGGCAGTGGCATGGATGATGAAGCCGCGCCGGTCGATCCTGATAACAATATCGCCCGAGGCATCCTCGATCAGGCCGTGAAGCACACGGCCCTCCACATCACTCAAACCAATTTTCATGCCGACAATGCCCCAGCGGTTTAACGATAAATTCGCCATTCGCCTTCAGCCACATTCATATCGAAACTAACCCTTGCATCTTCAGGAAGAACATTTCCCCTGTTTTCCTGAATTATACTGTAGTTTTCGTTAGTTTCGTAAATCTAATAGACTAAAAAACGAATCACCTCTGGGTTTTGTTTACCATATTTCTAAATTTCGGTAGCTATCGTGTTCAATTGGGTCAGGCAGTCTGCTTTTGCGGCAATGCGTGATCTGTAGTCTTACATCTCAATCATGATCCGCACGGCGCCCGGCGTGGTGCTGCAGGCTTCGGCAATCCGCTTGCGGCAGTCTTCGATCAGCAGTCCGATGTCGGCGCTTGCACCCCTCGTCTCGGCCAGTTCGCCGGACGACACGCCCAGCGCTTCGGCAATGGCATCGATACGTTCGGGCAGTGGGCGCGCCTTGCCTTTCTCCCACGCCCAGACAGTCGGCTTGCTGACGCCGAGCCGGAGCGCGACATCGGCAAGGGTGAGGCCGGCCTCGCGCCGCAGCCGGTTGAGCCGCAGGCCGAGCGCCTCTCCGGCGTCGGCCCCTGCCGGTTGCGCGCCAGCGGCGATCACCGTTGATGCAGCTTCGGTGACCGGCAGCCCCTGCAATTGCGCAGCGGCAAGTGCGGCCGCCCCAAGCGGGGCAGCAAATGCGCAGCCATAAAGCTGCTCGCTGCGCCACATGATCATGGCTTCCACCGATCCTGCTTCGGGCAAATCCAGCGCCAGTTGTTCGCCGGTCGCGAGATCCAGCCCGGTTTCCAGCAACAATCCGCTGGCAGAGATATTGTGGACGACGACATTCGCCTCGCGTCCGCTGGGCAGCACACCGCTGGCTTCCAGCCGTAGATCGCGGCGAGGCGTGGCACGCTGGCCTTCGCCGGGTGCGGTAGGTTCTAGGTGGGCCTTGATGGCCATAGGTGCGACTCCGCTTCTTTTTCCGCATTCTTGCGAGCGGGCAGAGTCCGGGCCAAATACCTAAGTGTGGGTTATCGAAAAAGGTTAATGGCGGTGAAGCGGGTTTCCTGTCAGCTAACTGCATCCAGCCCGTAGGCGGTGTGTAGCACGCGCACGGCGAGTTCGGTTTCGTCCTCGTCGATCATCACGCTGACCTTGATCTCGCTGGTCGAGATCGCCTGGATGTTGATCCCGCGGTCGCTCAATGCGCGGAACATCGTGCTGGCGACCCCGGCATGGCTTTTCATACCGACGCCTACCACGCTGATCTTGGCGATCTTGCTGTCGGTGATGATGCGGTTGAAGCCGATCGCGTCGCGGCGATCCTCCAGCAGCGCCTGCGCGCGGGCGAGGTCGGATTGCGGGACGGTGAAGGTCACGTCGGTCTCGCCCTTGTCGCGGCCCACGTTCTGGATGATCATGTCGACATTGATGCTGGCCGCCGCCAGCGGCTCGAAGATATTCGCCACCGCGCCGGGCCGGTCGGGCACGCGGGTGAGGATGATCTTGGCTTCGTTCTTGTCATGCGCGATGCCGGTTACAAGCTGGCGTTCCATCAGGCCGTTCTCCACCAATTCATCCATTTCCGCGTCCGAGACGATCATCGTGCCCGGCAGATCATCGGCAGGCGGTGCGCCTTCGCCGATGAAACTCGATAGCACCTGCACCCGCACGCCTTCCTTCATCGCCAACCCGACACTGCGGGTCTGGAGCACTTTTGCGCCCACGCTGGCGAGTTCCAGCATTTCCTCGTAAGTCACCGCCTTCTGCTTCTTCGCCTTGGCGACGATGCGCGGGTCGGTGGTGTAGACCCCGTCGACATCGGTGTAGATGTCGCAGCGGTCGGCCTTGATCGCGGCTGCCACCGCCACCGCCGAGGTATCCGAACCCCCGCGCCCGAGCGTGGTGACGCGGCCATCCTCGGAAACGCCCTGAAAGCCCGGTATCACCGCGATCTCTCCGGCGTCGAGCGCCGCGATCAGGCCGGGGGCGTCGATCTTGTCGATCCGTGCCTTGGCATGGGCCTCGATCGTCTGGATCGGCAATTGCCAGCCGAGCCAGCTGCGCGCCTTGCAACCCAGCGCCTGCAGCGTCAGCGCCAACAATCCGCTGGTCACCTGTTCGCCGCTGGCGACCACCACGTCATATTCCGCCGGATCGTAAAGCGGATTGGCCTCGCGGCAGAAATTGACCAGCCGGTCGGTCTCCCCCGCCATCGCGCTGACGACGACCGCAACCTGATCGCGAGTCCCGTCGGGCTTGAGCGCGGCCTGCGCACGCACGAGATTGGCCACCCGGCGGATACGCTCCGTCCCGGCCATCGAGGTGCCGCCGAATTTCATCACGATACGAGCCAAGTTGCAGCTCCTGCTGGTGAGTGTTCGCGGGCGCTGTTAAGGGGGGAATATGGGAAACGCAAACGTATCGAATGTAACTATCCGGCCCGAAGAAGCCGATTTCTTCGCCGGACTGGCGCGGGATTGGTGGAACCCCAAGGGGCCGATGGCGTCCTTGCATCAGGTGAACCCTGTGCGGCTGGCGTTCATCCGCGCCGCGATTGACGCGCACTGGCCGGGCGCAGCCGCGCAAGCGAGGCCGCTCGCGGGCAAGGCGGCGCTCGATATCGGCTGCGGGGCCGGGCTGGTGTGCGAACCGCTGGCGCGGCTGGGCGCGGACGTGACCGGTGTGGACGCTGCGTCGGAAAACATCGCTGTGGCGGCGGCCCATGCCGAGATGATGGGCTTTGAAACTCTCCTCCCCCGGGGGGAGGGGCCGGGGGTGGGGGGGCTTCCGTCCGCCGATGCCGAACACCCATCCCCAACCCCTTCCCTCGAGGGAAGGGGCTCTTTGCGCTACATGGCGGGCGAGGTTGCGGGGCTGGACATCGGCACCTTCGATCTGGTCACCTGTGTGGAGGTGATCGAGCACGTTGCGGACAAGACGGCGTTCCTGCGCGATGTCGCGGCGCGGTTGGCGCCAGATGGACTGCTGGTGTTGTCGACCCCGAACCGCACGGCAACGTCGCGGGTGCTGCTGGTCGGCGCGGCGGAGGCGGTGGGTTATGTCCCCAAGGGCACGCACCATTGGGAAGATTTCATCACGCCCGACGAGTTGGAGGCGTTGCTGGCCGATGCGGGACTGACAGTTACGGCCAAGCGCGGCATCGCATGGCGGCCGGGCAAGGGGCTGCACCTGTCGGACGATATGGCGCTGAATTACATCCTTAGCGCGCGGCGGGTCTAGGCCGCGCTAATCGGGCGCGTCGGTCGCCGCGATCGTGCAGAGCAGGTTCTCTTTGCCATCCTTGACATAGGCCGCTGCCCGGCCCGGATCGTCGGCGAACACGCCCGCGACCCCGGCGGCAGCGAGCATCTGCAACAGCGACGCATCGCAGCCATCGCCCTTGGGATCATCGCCGGCACGCAAACTCGGCGGCAGGAATTCGTTCTCCGGCCGCACCGTCCAGGCATGTACCGCCAGCCCTGCCGCCTTGGCATCCGTCACCAGCGATGTCGGCGTGCCATCGGGAGCGAGTATCAGACCGATATGCGCGCCCACCGCGTCGGCATATTTGGCAATTTCGGCCAGCCCCGTCGGCGTCACCATCTCGGCATAGCGCATCGCCGGTTCGTCCGCCGGACCTGCGATCGGCGCGGCCAGCTGCACCAGTTTAAAATCGCTGCGCTGGGCGAGGCGTTGGAGCGGGCCGACTTCGAAGCTCTGGATGAACACCGGATCGGCGGAGGTGAGGCCCAACTCGCGCAGGTCGCGCAGCAGCAGATCGACCATATCGATCCCGGCATTCTGCAGCAAGAATTCAGGGTGCTTGATCTCGGGATACAGGCCGATGCGCTTGCCGGTGGCGGCCTCCTTGGCGCGCACCAGTTTCACGATCTCGGCAAAGGTCGGCACCTGATAGAGCCCATCATAGCGCGCGTTGGCGGGCCGGACCGAGGGGATGCGTTCCTTCGCGCGCAAAGTCCGCAATTCGGCCAGCGTGAAGTCCTCGGCGAACCAGCCTGCCACCCGCTGGCCGTCAATGGTCTTGTCGCGGCGGCGGTCTTCGAACTCCTCGCGGGTGGCGACATCGGTGGTGCCGGACAATTCGTTCTCGTGGCGCGAAACCAGCACCAGATCTTTGGTCGCGACCAGATCGGGCTCGATATAATCGGCGCCCTGATCGATCGCGAGTTCATAAGCGGCGAGCGTATGTTCGGGCCGCTCGGCACTCGCGCCGCGATGCGCGATGATCAGCATATCGTCTGCTACCGCCGGAGTGGTCGCCAGCGCCAGGAGCGCAATCAAAGCAAGGCTGCGGACCATTCGTCTTCCTTGAAACCGACCAGAATGCCGCCGGAATGCTCGACGATTGGCCGCTTGATGATGCTCGGTTGCTGAACGAGCAAAGCGACAGCTGTATGACTGTCGGCAGCGAGCGCCTTGTCTGCGTCGGACAGCTTGCGATAGGTGGTGCCCTTGCGGTTCAACACGGCGTCGAGCCCGGCGGCAGCGATCCATGCGGCGACCCGCTCAGGATCGGCGCCTTCCTTCTTGAAATCGTGAAAGGCGTAATCGCGGCCCTGCGCCTCGAGCCACACGCGGGCTCTTTTCACCGTGTCGCAGTTAGGGATTCCATACAGATCGATCTTGCTCATTGTTTGTTTGCACGCCCCTGCTGGCCCGAAATGACCATCCGTCATGTCGGCGATTTACGGCAGCTCTGCCACCCCTTTTGGAAAAAAGCTGCCGTTTGGCTAGCGACCTCTAAACGAACACCTGGTCGAGGCGGCCAATCCCTTCGGCAGAGAATACCCAAAATGCCAGACCGGCGAGCGCTCCTAGACGCATTGCCGAATAATTGCCCAAATCTGCTTCTGGGTCAGTGGCCGCTTTGTTCCTGCGGGCCTCCTCGCCCTGAGGTGGAGCCGCTTGCGGCGCTTGTTTGTGCTGTTCGGAAGTCGGGCGCCATTCTCCGCCTGGATCTCGCTTTCGAGTTTGATGCTCTCCGGCGATCCAACATACATCAAATTGCGCAAACGCAGGGAAGCTACACTCTCGGCTGGCAACTATCGGCAAAGGCGGCGGAGAGAGTGATGCAACGGGAATTCGTCCGCGTCGATCCACCATGCAGCCGCGGCGGAACATCCCGCAAGAATAGCAGAGCAGTCGATTGAGCAGCGATAAGCGGCGGCCGATCATCAAGGGCGCGCTCTGGCTGGGTTCAGGCCGCGTCATTGTGAATGCAATCGGTTTTGTCAGCACGCTGGTTCTGGCGCGACTGCTCAGTCCGGCCGATTTCGGGCTGGTCGCGCTTGCCGAAGCTGTCTTTGCAATCGCGTCTGCGGTGACGGAGATGTCGTTGGCCCAGTCACTCGTTCAGCACCGCAAGCCTGAAGACCATCATTACCACACGGCTTTCACGCTCAACCTCGGGCGTTCGCTCCTGCTGGGGCTGTTCATCGCGGCAATCGCCGTCCCGGTCGCGCAAGGCTACGGAGACGATCGGCTGCGCGACGTGCTGCTGGTGTTGGCGGTTGCCGCCGCGTTCGGTAGCCTCGAAAACCCCAAGCTGGTCACTTTCCAGCGCAACCTGATCTTCTGGCAGGACTTCCTGCTCAGCGTGGCGGCGAAGCTGACGGGTCTGCTGGTCGCACTCGGTATCGCGCTGGTGTACCAAAGCTACTGGGCGCTCGTGCTCGGCAGCCTTGCGGCCCAAGTGTTACGGGTGGGACTTTCATACGCGGTGATCCCCTATCTCCCGCGATTGTCGTTGCGCGGGGGGCGCGAACTGCTGTCGTTTTCCGGCTGGCTGACCCTCAGCAACACGTTGAAGACCGCAACATGGCGGTTCGATCCGCTGGTTCTGGGGCTGGTGCTGCCGCAGGCGGCAGTCGGTCACTACACCTTCGGGGCGCGGCTCGGTTCGTTACCCGTCAAGGAAAGTCTCAGTCCCTTGCGCACTCTGCTGTTTCCCGCGCTCGCCCGGATGCAGGATCAACCCGATCGCTTGCGTCAGGCCTATCTGAACGCGCAGGCGGCGCTCGTTCTGATCGCGCTGCCGCTGGGAGTCGGCCTGGCGGTTCTGGCAGAACCACTGGTGCTGGTTGCGATCGGGGAGAGCTGGCTACCGGCCGTGCCGGTCATGCAGGCGATCGCAATTCTGAGCGCGGTCCAGCAATGGGAAAGCTCCCAGCCGCTGGGCATGGCGCTCGGCGCGACGAAAAGCTTGTTCAAACGCGACATGCGGGTTCTTGCAGTGCGCCTTCCGCTGGTGGTCGCAGGACTTCTGATCGGGCAAGCGACACCGGTCGGCGCGCTGGTGGGCGTGCTAGCTGGCAGAGTTGCGGCGGGCGTGTTTAATGTCGCCGTCAACATCAAGCTGATCGAGAAACTGGTCAATCTGTCGGTTGCCCAGCAGATCGGCGTGGCAATCAGGCCTGCGCTCGCGGCAGCGATGATGGCAGGCGCGCTGGTGTTTCTCAAAGGTTTCGGTCTGGGCGAAGGCAGCACCGAAGCGATTGTGGTTCTGGGCGGGTTCGTGGCCGCCGGGATCGCGACCTACATTGCCGCGATCATGCTGTTGTGGACAGCATCCGGTCGTCCCGAGGGCGCAGAGCGCGAGGTCCTCCGCCTGATGGTCAAGGTGTTTCGCGCGCGAGTCCGGAACTGATCGCAAGAATTGTCGGCTTCGATGCTGACGGAAAGTCGCGGCCACTGCCGCAGCCGCCCGGCCTCACTTCGGGAAGTGCTTGAAACCGAGCTTGCGCCCGATCCGCAGCAGGAGATAGGCTGCGAGCACCTTGGTCGATAGCAGCCCGGCGGGAACCTGCGCGATCGCGTCACCCAGCGCGTCCTGATCGTGACGGAAGCCATGCCGGAAGCTGTCGTAGGCACGATCACGAAACCGTTCGGCGTCGTCCTGCTGGAGCAGCGCGAGTGCATGATACCGCTCGATCGGATCGGGCTGCCCCGCACGACGAGCCTCGGCCGAGATGCGCGCGAGGTTACCGAAGATCGCCTGCGCGACCAGCTTGCGCACGTTGCCTTCGACGCCTTCCTCGAAGATCCGCCGCTCGTACAGAACCTCGTCCAAGTGCCCAAGCTTGCCGATTTCCCCCAGACGCCGCCACAGGTCGGTATCCTGCGAGTAATAGAACAGATCGCGGTAACCCCCGACCTGTTCGTAGGCCTCGCGGCGGAACATGACTTCGCCGTGGGTGAAGATCTGGCCCTCGATCCCCTTGAATGGAGAATCGACATTCGTCGGCAGGACATCGGACACTCCCGATCTCAGGTCATGGTTCCGCACCCGCGTTCCGCACATGACGTGCTCCGGATGGCGCTCGAAAAAGTCGACCTGCGCTGCAAGCCTTCCGGGTAGAGAAATATCGCCTGCATCATGGACCGCGACATACGCCCCGCGCGCTTCCCCGACAGCGCGGATCATCGATCGGGTGAAGCCGAGATTCCTGTCGTTCCGCAAGAGCCGCACGCGGGGGTCGCTTTGGGCGAACTGCTCCAGGCCCACGATGGTCGCATCCTCGTCCGAAGCATCATCGACGATGATGTATTCGAGGGTCGGCCCTACCTGACCGAGGACCGATTCGACCGAATTTTCGAGGTCATGGCTACGATTGTACCAGCTCGAAACTACACTGATCTCAGGGATTCCCTGCATATCAGGACGCAACGATCCGTCTGAATCGTGCTGTGCCGTTCGACTCCGGAGCGTTCTCGATATTCGGCACGATCACCCGTTCCATACGCCGCCCTCCTCAAACCGCACCCTGCGCATGCTGGTGCAACCGTGCGCCCGCGGATCAATATCGGCGGGTTTCGAAGAGAAATTAAACCAGGTTTGCTTGCCGAAAGTCAGCCTCTGGCATGGCCTTGAAATCGAAGGGCCCTGCGATCCTGGATGAGCGCGGCGGCTGATACACGAATAGACGAGGAACGGCCTGTTGGGGCGAATGACAACGCACGACCAGCCATGGTTCGAAGGGAAGGAATCGCGTCGGCATCGGGCGATCCCGATCTGGCGGCTGAAGCTCAAAGGGCTGAAGGCGCGGCTGCAGGGGCTCGGCATGCGTCGCGGCGAAACGTCGATGCTGGTCCAGTTCCTCGGTTTTCCGCGGTCCGGCCATTCGGTGGTCGGAGCCTTGCTGGATGCGCATCCGGAAGCGATCATCGCCCACGAACTCGATCTGATGGGTCTTGTCGCAAAAGGCGTTTCGGTTCGCAGCGCGCTTGCGCTGGCTCACGACAATGCGCGCCGATTCGCGGCACAGGGTCGGTTCTGGAACGGCTACAGCTACGAAGTGGAGGGCGGCCACGGGGGCAATGCCGAAACGCTGAGGGTCATCGGCGACAAGAAGGGCGACCGGGCGCTGACGGCGCTGCTGGAAAATCCCGATCTCGCCGACCGACTGCATAGCGAAACCGGACTGGTCCTTGCGTGGATCGTGGTGGTGCGCAACCCGTTCGACAATATCGCAACGATGGAACTGCGCCGCGGGCGAACCTACGATCGGCTCCGGGTTGCGCACGGAAACAGCGCCCGGTTCGAGCAAGAGCTTCGCAAGAGCCAAGGCGAGGACGTGCCGGAACAGGTGAGCGAAGCGATCGTCCAAGCCTATGCTGCCCAGCTTCACGGGCTGGAAACCGCCCTCGCCGCGTTAGAGGCGGCGGGCAATCCGGTCGTCACCATCCACCACGACAATCTTTCGGACAATCCGACAAACGAGTTGGTGAGGCTCGCCGAAGCGCTTGGTATCGCGCCATACAAACACTGGCTCGAAGGCGCGGCCCGCCTGATCAAGCCCGCCTCCCGAAGTCGCGATAAGGTCAAATGGAAAGCGCAACAGGTCAAGCAGGTTGAAATGATGATCAACGATAGCGAATTGCTTGCACCCTATCGTGATCAGGAGGCGCTGACGTGCAGCTTCACCTGATCACCTGCGTCGGGGTGGAAGCGGACCTCGGCTACCTGCCGCACTTCCTTGCGCATTACACCGCGATGGGGATCGCGCCCGCCAATATTCATATCCTGTCGCAGGCATCACACCCGGATCATGCCGGGCTTGACGCGGCGGACGAAATCGCCCGGACCTTCGATGTCCTCCCGGCGCTGCGCTGGATTGCGCCCTACACCAGTCGCAGCATGTGGGAACAGCGACGGGCCTTGCAGAAGGACAAGGTGGCGCCGCATGACTTCGTCATCTCGGCGGACGTTGACGAATTCCATGAATACCCCGTTCCTCCAGCGGAATTGTGTGCCTGGTGTAGCAATGCAGGCTACGAAGTCATTCAGGGACCCTTCATCGATCGGATCGCCGCGAGCGGTCGGCTGGAGGAACTGCCACCGCCTGGTCAATCGATCTTCGACACCTACCCGGTGCAAACAGAACTGCGGCACACTCTCGCCGGAATCACCGACGACATCAATCTGGGCGGCTCGGTCAAACTGATGCTGTTCCGCGGAACCGTCGAACCCGGTCTCGGGGGACACGGCACGCTGCCCCAGTATCGGGTCCGGCCACACGCCTTGGGAATGCACCTGTCCCGGTTTCACGGGCTCGAAGACCCGCAGATGCGCTTCGACCTGCCGTTTCTGGTGCATCACTTCAAATGGACCGCCGGAGTCGATGATCGCATGCGCAAGCGACTGCTGACGCCCGGCATCTCGCCCGCAGGAAAGGCCTATGCGGAACGCCTGCTGGAGTTCTTCGACGGTGCAGCCGAATTCGATATCGATGCGCTGTGTATTCGCGACCCCGACAAGAACGATCCCGCAGACTGGAAGAAAAGCGTCGAAATCTGGCGGCGTATGGCGCGTGTGCAGCAATTGCGGGAACAGTGGTGGGCCGTCAAAAACCGCGTGCGCAAGCTGACGCGGGTCGCATGACGAGCGAACAGGCGGCAACCGGCTGGCATGTGCGCCAACTGACGCGGCCCGGCGCTGCGGGCTGGTTTCACCAGCACTGCTATTACGACATCCCGGTTTTCAGCGCTGACAGTTCGCGCATCGCTGCAATCCGGTTCGACTATGCCGATCGCCCCGTCACTGCCGATGACCGCGTGACGGTGGGGTGGGTTGATTGCGAACATGGCGGGTTCGAGCCGGTCGGACAAAGCGCCGCTTTCAGCCTTCAGCAAGGGGCGATGGCGAAGTGGCGACCCGGCAGCGACGAACTGCTGTGGGCGGACCGTGATGACGGGCGGCTGGTGACCAGGGCGTGGTCTCCTGCAACCGGTCAGGTCAGGGCGATCGACAAGGCCGTCTATGCCGTTTGCCCTGATGGTCGCCATGCGCTTGCGCTCAACATGGACCGGGTGAATTACCTTCGAGGGGGATATGGCTTTGCCGGTGGGACCGAGCCGCTCGGTCGGCGCGCACCGGACGACGATGGCATCTACAGCATGGCGCTGGATTCGGGCGAAAGCCGCCTGATCCTGTCCTTGCGCGCCGCGAAGGATGCCTTGCTTGCCTGTCTGCCGTTGAAGGAACGGGCGAAGCTGATGCTCAAGCGCCCTTATTTCTGGTTCAACCACGCCAAGGTTTCGCCGGAAGGCACACGCTTTACCGTGAAGCTGCGCTGGCGCCAGTTCGACGGCGGGTGGAACGACACCCAGGGTGTCAGCCTGCTGGCTAATATTGATGGCAGCGCTGTCCGGGTCATGGCCCGCGCGACCTCGCACGTTATCTGGGAGGACGAAGACACCCTGTTTTTCTTCTCCTCGTCGGCTTTCGAGCGTCCCGGCGTGTTCCGTGCGCGCCGCGCAGGTACCGACGAACAGACATTCTCGCCGATCGCGCCAGGGATCTTGCAGGAAAACGTACACATGCGCGCGCTCCCCGGCTCACCGGGAGAATACGTCTATGACACGCCATATCGGGAAGAGGTGTCTCTGCACATCCTCAACGAAGCCGACCAGCAAGAGCGCTGCCTCGCGACTTTCGGAAACCACATTCCCGCTCGCGGACCCAATCGCTGCGACCTCCACCCCTGTCCATCGCCTGACGGGCGACGTGTGGTTGTGACATCACTCGAACCCGGTGGACGTCAGATTTTCCTCGTCGAGCGTGCTGGATGAGCACCTCCCCATCCAAAAGGCGCGTCCCCTTTAGATAGAAGAGAAGCTCCCAGCCATCCGCTCGGGACCCAAGGCTGCTGCGAGAGGAACGGCTGCATTGGGGTCGCTTCCCGAACGGCAGACTTTTCGCGGTCGCGACGATTTCCTGCCATTCAGCTTCCGACCCCGAAGCGGGCATCAATGGACGGCTGGGCTTTCAGAATTCAGATGGCGGGAAAAATTCGTGCGAATTGTCTCGATATCTTGGATGGGTCATCAGCCATTTTCCAAGTTTATGAAGCTCTTCTTCGTATTTGCTAACCGCAGCGGTTTCGCGGCCGACTTTAGTTAGGAAGAAGTCTGGGCTTGGATGGACCCAATAATTCCCAGTCGATGAGTATCGCGGATAGGTTCTGACACTTCCATCGGGCCTCTTCGTCGCTTGGATGCTTACCGAAAAGCCGCGTGTCCGATCCGACCCTTTGACCTGTTTTGGCGCGAAATTACCCCTCAAAACAAAAGCGACAACATCTCCACGATTTTCACCGAACCGTGGAGTTTGTCCTATTGCAACGAGTGTATGCTCAACGCCCTGGCATTCATCACCATGAAGGTCAGGACGAAATTTTTCTAGAATATCATAGGTGTACCTGTCTGGGCGCGCACTTCGGGAATCAACAAAATAATTCTCAATCCATTTGGCAGGCACAAACAGACGGGTTTCCCCCACTCGAATTATTCGGATGCCCTCCGGCAACGCATCTCCGCTTTCGTAAAACAGTTCCTTCGGCATAGCTTCGCAGTTTGGCGGCTTCGGTGGCGGGTTCTCAAGTCGCTCGCTCTCCCGTGCTTTCGGAGGTAGCGCAAACCAGATCGTTGCGGTTGCAAGGATCAATATCGCGACAGCGGTCAAAAAATACTTCAGCATAGCGTAAAACTCGAGCGCCCCCCAGTTCTGCACTGATAAGATATTGCTAAAAATATTTGATTAAACGCTCACGCTGACTGGCAAAAAACCACCCATCATCAGTCATGCCCGCTATCGGCTGCGCTACCCGAAAGCGGTCATTCAGGCTTCCTGTGAGTGAAGACCAGGCGAAATTACTTCCGGCCGGGGTTCCCCGGAGTGGGATGATCGATCCAGCCGTTCAATCTCGCGGCCCAAGATGCGCGTCCGCAATCGCCACTGCCAGCGCATCGGCGGCGTCGGCTCCGGCAATCGCCACGCCCGGCAGCAGCACCTTCACCATCGCGGCCACCTGCGCCTTTTCCGCCCCGCCGGTGCCCGTCACGGCCTTCTTGACAAGCCGCGCGGCGTGTTCGTTGACGCTGAGGCCCTCCGCCCCGCACGCCGCCAGCACGCATCCGCGCGCCTGCGCCAGCTTCAGTGTCGACTGCGGGTTTTTGTTGACGAAGATTTCCTCGGCGGCGGCGCGCGCCGGGCGGTGTGCGGCGATGACCTGCGCCAGCCCCGCCTGAAGTGCGGCAAGCCGCGCGGCCATGGGCGCGCTGGCATCTGTCTTGATCTGGCCGTTGGCGACATGGCTGATCCGTGCGCCGTCGCAGCGGATGACGCCCCAGCCGGTGCAGGACAGCGAGGGATCGAGGCCGAGGATGATCACGCGGTCATAGCCCGACCCGCAAGCCGAACCGCCACAGCATCGCGATCAGGAACGCGGCCCCGAGCATGATCGCCAGCAGCCATTCGCGCTTTCTCAGCCCAGCTTCTCCATGACCTCGTCGGAGATCTCGTAATTGCCCCACACGGTCTGCACGTCGTCGTCATCGTCGAGCGTGTCGATCAGCTTCATCAGCGTGCCGGCGGTATCCTCGTCAACGTCGACGCTGAGCACCGGCTTCCACGCCAGTTTGACGTTTTCCGCCTCGCCCAGCGATTGCTCCAGCGCGCCCGCCACGCCGTGTAGAGCGTCTGCGGCAGTCCAGATGGTGTGGCCGTCTTCGGAGGATTCGACATCATCCGCGCCCGCTTCGATTGCGGCTTCGAGCACCTTTTCCTCGTCGCCTGCGCCAGCCGGGTATTCGATCAGCCCGCGCCGCTCGAACCCGTGGCTGACGCTGCCTTCGCTGCCGAGGTTGCCGCCATTCTTGGAAAAGGCGGTGCGGACGTTGGTAGCGGTGCGGTTGCGGTTGTCGGTCAGCGCCTCGACGATCAGTGCGACCCCGCCGGGGCCGTAGCCTTCGTACCGGATCTCGGCGTAATCCTCGCCGCCCGCCTGAGCCGCCTTGTCGATTGCGCGCTGGATATTGTCCTTGGGCATCGACTGCGCCTTGGCCGCGTTGATCGCAAGGCGCAGGCGCGGGTTCATGTCGGGATCGGGCAGACCCATCTTGGCCGCCACGGTAATCTCCCGGCTCAGCTTGGAGAACATAGCCGAGCGTTTCTTGTCCTGCGCACCCTTGCGGTGCATGATATTCTTGAACTTGGAATGGCCTGCCATTGGACGAACTTCACCGGAATGTTGGAAAACTAGGGGCGGGCCTTACTCCGATGCCGGACGCGGACGCAAGGCCGCTCGTGCCTGCGCGGATCGGTCTGCGTGCAAGGCTGGCCGATCTCGCTGGCTTCATGGTGCGTGCCACGCCGGGCAGTGGGCCGCCGGGGTGGAGCACGGCGCTCCTGGCCGTGCTGGCGCTGGTGTTTGCGCTCGACCTGACGATCGGCTGGCTGGCGGGGGAGGCGCTGGCGGTGCTCGAAGGCGATGGCAAAGGCGGCGGAATTCTGCCCGTGCCGCGCGAACAGGACACCACATTGGCCGAGGATCTGTTCAGCTTTCTTGTGTTGGCCCCGCTGCTGGAAGAACTGCTCTATCGCGGCTGGTTGGCCGGGCGTGTGGCGGCGCTGCGGTTCGCGGCCTATGGCTTTGCCGCCGAAGCGCTGTTCATCGCCGCGCTGTTTCTGGACCAGAGCGCAGCACGGATCGTCGGTCTGGTGGCGGTCGGCGTGGTGCTGGCGGGCCTGCTGCAATGGCTCGCCACCCGCGACCGCGATACGCAGGTGCCGCGATGGTTCACCCGCAATTTCCACTGGTTCGTGTGGGGCAGCAGCCTGTTGTTCGGGCTGATGCATCTAGGCAATTACGAGGCTGTCACCCACCCGCTGGGCATATTGGTGGTACTGCCGCACATCATCGGCGGGTTGCTGCTGGCCTATACCCGTACGCGGCTGGGCCTTGGCGCGGCCATTGCGCAGCACGCAGTCTACAATGCCGTGGTTCTGGCGGCGCTTTATGGCGCGGCGTGAGCAGTCAAATCTTGACCGCGGTGCCGCTGGCGCTGACCATCAGCATGGAACCGCTGTTGCCGATCACTTCGTAATCGAGGTCGATACCGACCACTGCATTGCCGCCGAGTGCGGCCGCTTCGGCCTGCAATTCCTCGATCGCCTGCTTGCGCGCGTCGGAAAGGATGCGTTCGTAGCTGCCCGAACGCCCGCCGACGATATCGCGGATATTGGCGAACATATCGCGGAACAGGTTCGCGCCGACGATCACTTCGCCGGTGACGATGCCCAGATATTCCTCGATCGGGTGGCCTTCGATCGTCGGCGTGGTGGTCACGGTGATGCCGCGCGCGTCTTTCCAAGGGGATGCCATTGGTGTTCTCCTATTGCTGTATTATCTAGATAACACAGGCGAATGATAATTCAATGACAGCCGCGCGCCCCCCAGGTCAAACATACGCGATCACGCCATGCCGAGCGCGTTCTTGTAGGTTTCCAGCAGCATATCCTGCTCGCTGCGGTCATCGGGCTTCATTTTCCTGAGGCGCACGATCTGGCGCATGATCTTGGGATCGTAACCCACCGCCTTGGCTTCGGCGTAGACATCGCGGATGTCGTCGGCGATGCCCTTCTTTTCTTCTTCGAGGCGTTCGATGCGCTCGATCAGCAGGCGCAGGCGGTCGTCGGATGCGTTGGCGTCATCGGCCATGGGAAAACTCCATCGGAAAAGAGAATCGGTTGCCCGTGCCGATAGCCAGCCTGCAGCGCCGATTGAACCGGCGGCGCAATTATTCCTGTGCGTTCTTCGCGATACTGGCTTGCATCCGTGCCAGTTGCGCCTCGGTAGCAGGCGTCTGGCGGGTCGCTTTCCACTCCGCGCTCGGCATGCCGTGGATCAGCGCGCGCGCGTCTTCCTTGTCGCCGGGGAAGCCCGCATCGCGGATCCAGTCGGCCAGACAATTGCGGCAGAAGCCTGACAATCCCATCAAATCAATGTTCTGCGCATCGTCGCGGTGCCGCAGATGGCGCACCAGCCGGCGGAAGGCTGCAGCGGCCTGCGCATCATCAAGGCTATCGAGCGGATCGGCATTGCTATTCATCGCGGCTTTTCCTTGAGTTGAAACGCGCCTGTGCCATAGGCACCCTCCAAGAGGGATAGCCAAAAATGTCACGACGCGACCAGTCAAGGATCGACCCGCGCGGCCGCAAGGTCAAGATTCTCGCCACCATCGGCCCGGCCAGCCGCTCGCCCGATATGCTGGCGCGATTGGTGCGTGCCGGGGCAGACGCGTTCCGGCTCAACATGAGCCACGGCGAGCACGCCGATCACGAAGCGGCGATTCACGCCATCCGCGTGCTGGAAAAGCAGTTTGCCCGACCGATCGCGATCCTTGCCGATTTGCAGGGGCCGAAGC
This sequence comes from Erythrobacter sp. NFXS35, assembly GCF_040148725.1. Lineage (NCBI taxonomy): Bacteria > Pseudomonadati > Pseudomonadota > Alphaproteobacteria > Sphingomonadales > Erythrobacteraceae > Erythrobacter > Erythrobacter sp. NFXS35. The sequence continues at coordinate 766,107 of NZ_JAGDEB010000002.1, forward strand.
TGCGCGTCGGCAGCTTCAAGAATGGGCAGGCGGTGATCCGCCATTCGGGGCATTTCACGCTCGACCGCGACGATGCCCCGGGCGACGAAAACCGCGTATGCCTGCCGCATCCCGAACTGTTCGGCATCATGCAGCGCGGGCAACGCCTGCTGATCAATGACGGCAAGATCCGGCTGAAGGTGCTGGAAGCCGACGAGGACCGGATCCTGTGCAGCGCCGAGGTCGGCGGGGTCATTTCCGACCGAAAGGGCGTGAACGTGCCCGATGCCGAGGTGCCGATCCCGGCGCTGACCGCGAAGGACCGCCGCGATCTTGCCTTTGCCACCGAACACGGGGCGGACTGGATCGCGCTGTCGTTCGTCCAGCGCCCCGAGGACATCGCCGAGGCGCGCAAGCTGATCGGCACCCGCAATGTCGCGCTGTGCGCCAAGATCGAAAAACCGCAGGCGCTCCACCGGCTCGATGAAATCATCGAACTGGCCGATGGCATTATGGTCGCCCGCGGCGATCTGGGTGTGGAGCTGGAACCTTACGAAGTCCCGCCGCTGCAGAAGAAGATCGTCAACACCGCACGCCGGGCGGGCAAGCCGGTGATCGTGGCGACGCAGATGCTCGAATCGATGATCGAAGCGCCCACTCCGACCCGCGCCGAAGTCTCCGACGTCGCCAATGCGGTCTATGACGGCGCGGATGCGGTGATGCTCTCGGCCGAAAGCGCGGCCGGGCAGTGGCCCGAGGAATCAGTAGCGATGATGCACCGGATCGCGGTGCAGGTCGAACGCGACGAGGGCTATAAGGAGCGCGTGCGGTTCCTCGACACGCCGCCCGATGCGACCACGTCGGATGCGCTGGCCCATGCCTGCATGACCATCGCCGATACCGTGCCGATCAGTGCGATCACGGTGTTCACCGCCAGCGGATCGACCGCACGGCGGGTGGCGCGCGAGCGGCCCGGCACGCCGATGCTGGTGCTCACTCCCTCCACCCGCACTGCCCGCCGTGTGGCGCTGTTGTGGGGCGCGCATGCGGTTGTCACCAAGGATATCGGCAGCTTCGAAGAGATGATCGCAAAGGGCAAGCGCATGGCGCTGCGGCACGGCTTCAGCGAGGCGGGCAGCAAGCTAATCGTGCTGGCCGGAGTTCCGTTCGGCACGCCGGGGGCGACCAACCTGCTCCACGTGGTGACGGTGGCCGGCGACGAGCTCGACAAGCACAAGGGCTAGACGAGGGCTGCGCGCCTGATACCTTCTGTTCCGGCGCGGGAATGGGCCGCGTGTATCAGGGAGGATGCAATGAAACTTGCAATCATCGGGCTGGCTGGCATCGGGCTGGCCGGCATCGGCCTTGCAGGCTGCGCGACCGGCAGCGGAGGCGAATCTCCGGAAACAGGCATGGCGCCGATGAGCTGCAATGCCGCTCCGGCGCAATATCACATCGGGCATGATGCGACCCAGGCGATGGGTGCGGCGATCCTCAAGGACAGCGGTGCGCGCACGCTGCGCTGGGGGCCTCCCAACTCGGCATGGACGATGGATTACCGGCAGGACCGTGTGAACGTGCGTTACGATGGCCAGATGAAGATCGTCGAAATCACCTGCGGATGAGCATCCGGGAGAGGGCGACCTCGGGTTCGCCTTACGAAGCGGCGTTCGGCTTCGCCCGCGCGGTGCGCGTCGGCAATCGCATCATCGTGGCGGGAACCGGGCCGGTGGAGCCGGACGGATCCACAACGCCCGGCGGTGCCGCCCAACAGGCGACGCGCTGCTGCGCGATCATCGTTGCCGCGATCGAGGAACTGGGCGGCAGTGCGGGCGATGTGGTGCGCACCCGAATGCTGTTGACCGACCCGGCCGATCAGGAGGCGGTGGGCGCGGTGCATGCGCGCTTTTTCGGCGCTGCGCGGCCAGCGGCGATCATGGCAGGCGTGGCGTGGCTCTGCCGCCCGGAATGGCGCGTGGAGATCGAAGCCGAGGCGGTGATCGGAGCAGGGGTGAGCGGCTGATGCGGCGTGCCTTCGTTTATCTGTTCGCAGTGGCGGCGGGCTGCGGTATCGGTATCGGCTCGGCGCTGGCGATGGCCGGACTGTTGCCGGGGGCAAACCCGCTGGCCTTCGGCAATGTCGATGTGGACGGCTGGCGCAGCGATTTCGCGATCGGTTCCGAAGCGGCGGATGCCTACACCCGCGCGCGCGTCGCCCGGCACGGTCTGCTGGCGCTGGCCAAGAGCGAGGCCGTCTATTTCACCCGCACCACCGATGATGCAGGCCAGCCGCTGCGCGAGGCCTGCACCTATCGCCTGACGACAGGGGCGATGCCTGCGGGCTGGTGGTCGATCACGCTCTACAACGCCGACAGCATGCTGCCCGATAATGACGACGCGGCACTGTCGATCAACGCCGGGCAGGACATGGCCGCGCGCATCGGCGACGAGATCGTCGGCCAAGGGGTCGGCGCCACGGTCGCGCCGCGCCGCCCCGAAGGCCGCGGGCTATGGATTTCCAGCCGCAATGCCGGACGCTTCGATCTTACCTTGCGGCTTTATATGCCCAACGATGCCTTGCTGACCGATCCCGCCGACGTGCTTCGACCGCCCCGGATCGAGCCGCTGGCGTGCGAGGTTGCGGCGTGAGGCGCTGGCTTGGCCCGGTCGCGGTGCTGGCGTTGAGCGCGGCGCTTGTCCATGCAATGACGCTGTACCTCGCGCCGGGCGTTATCATGGCGCGCGCGTTGGACGTGCTGGCGCAGCGCGGCGTGGCGCTCCACGATTTCACCACGCCCCGGCGTATCACCCCGCAGACGCAGGCGGTGGTGCGATCCTCTCCTGATCTCTACTATGCCTAGTGCCGCTATGATCTCAGCCAGCCCGAGGACGAGCCGGGGCTACCCCGCCTTACCGTGACGATGGCGCAGTGGGATGCGTACCAGTCGCTGTCGTTCTTCGATGCGCGCACCAACAACTTCGCGACGATCAGGGGGACGGGCAAAGCAGTGAAGGTAGCACTTGAGGCAACCGCCGACCGGGAGGCGAAGATCATGCCCTATCAAGGCTACGCTACCGGGCCTGACGCTCCCGATCTGACCGTCTACAGTCCTACCGAAACCGGCGTGATCCTGATCCGCAGGCTGGCACCCAGCGCGCAAGCTTTCGCCAAAGCGTTCAAGGTTGGTGAAGGCGATGCGTGCTCCTATTGGCAGGAGCCCGCGGTTGTCTTCTGACGCCGGCTCTCAGGCCGCCTCAAGCCAGCCGCGCCTCCACCAGCACAATCAACGCGGCGAGATCCGGCAGGGCATCCAGTTCTGCCGCGCTCACCAGGATTTGCGGGGCTGCATCGCCTTCGGCCAGCAGAATCGCAGGGAAGGCTATGTCGATGCCGGGAAAAGCTTGCACGAAATCATCGCGGTGGTGAAATATCGTGTTCGTCGGCAAGCTGGTGAGAAATCGCCGCCAGCGTCCGTGCATTGACACCCAGCCATAGGTCAGCGCGCATAGTGAGCAGGGATAGGTCGCTGGCCTCACCACCTTCCACACGGCGTCTTTCATGGCGCTGATGAGGCCGCTGTCGGCATTGTAGACGAGAATCAGGCGCGGCGGGCTGGGGTCCATGCTGTCTTATGCGTCCCGCGCCCTCAAAAGGTTGCAGCATTTGCGCGGCGCCTCATAAAAAATCCGCAAGCCCCCCGTGCGCACCGGTCTTTTCTAAGCCCGACAACCCCGTTAGAGGACCAGCCATGAACGGACAATTTCAGCTCACCGAAGATCAGCTCGCAATCCGCGAGGTGGCCCAGCGCTTCACCGCCGACAACATTACGCCGCACGCGGCGGAATGGGACGAGAAACACATCTTCCCGCGCGACACGATCCAGCGCAGCGCCGAACTCGGCTTCGGCGCGATCTACGTTTCCGAAGAATCGGGCGGTATCGGGCTGGGGCGGCTGGAGGCGGCGCTGATCATGGAGGCGATGGCTTATGGCTGTCCTTCGACCAGCGCTTTCATCTCGATCCACAACATGGCCGCCTGGATCATTGATCGCTTCGGCGGGGAGGCGGTGAAGGCGAAATATCTGCCCCAACTCATCACGATGGAGCACATCGCAAGCTACTGCCTGACCGAACCCTCCAGCGGGTCGGACGCCAGCGCGCTGCGCACCACCGCGCGCCGTGACGGGGACTTCTATGTGCTTAACGGCACCAAGCAGTTCATTTCCGGCGCGGGCGCGAACGAGATCTATGTCGTAATGGTCCGCACCGGCGAGGACGGGCCGAAGGGCATTTCCTGCGTTGTGATCGAAAAGGGCATGCCCGGCGTCAGCTTCGGCGGACCCGAGAAGAAGCTGGGCTGGCATTCGCAGCCGACTGCTCAGCTGATCCTCGAGGATGTGCGCGTGCCGGTGGAGAACCTCGTCGGCGGCGAGGGCGAAGGCTTCCGCATCGCGATGATGGGGCTGGACGGCGGGCGGCTGAACATCGGTGCGTGTTCGCTGGGGGGTGCGCAAAGGTGCCTCGACGAAGCGATCAACTACACCAAGGACCGCAAGCAGTTCGGGCAAGCCATTGCCGAGTTCCAGAACACCCAGTTCACGCTCGCCGACATGGCGACCGATCTGGAGGCGGCGCGTGCGCTGCTCTATCTCGCCGCGGCCAAGGTGACCGACAATGCGCCCGACAAAACTCGCTTTTCCGCGATGGCGAAGCGGCTCGCGACCGATAATGGCAGCGCCGTCGTCGACCGCGCGCTGCAATTGTTCGGCGGCTATGGCTATTTGCAAGACTACCCGATCGAACGCTTCTGGCGCGACCTGCGTGTGCACTCGATCCTCGAAGGCACCAACCAGATCATGCGCATGGTTGTGGGCCGAGACTTGCTGCGGCAGTGATGGGCGTTTCGCTTGCCCTGACAACGCTGGTGGTGCCCGATTATGATGTCGGCATCGCATTCTGCGTCGGCGCACTGGGTTTCGACCTGATCGAGGATAGCGACATGGGCGGGGGCAAGCGCTGGGTCGTGGTCGGCGGCGGGGACGGGGGGCGTTTGCTGCTGGCCCGCGCCGCCAATGGCGCGCAGACTGCCGCCATCGGCAACCAGACCGGCGGGCGCGTCGGGTTCTTTGCCCACACTAATGATTTTGCAGCCACGCAAGCACGTCTTGTCGATGCGGGGGTGCAGTTTGAGGAGCAACCGCGCCAAGAGCCCTATGGCACAGTTGCGGTCTTCAGCGATCCATTTGGCAATCGTTGGGACCTGATCGAACCGAAAGACACGGCCCAATGACCGATGACGTCCTGATTACGACCAATGGCCCGATTGGCCATATCTCGCTGAACCGTCCGAAGGCACTCCACGCGCTGACTCTGGAGATGTGTCATGCCATGAGCGCAGCGCTAACCGAATGGGCCAATGACGACAGCATCAAGGCCGTTATCCTCGACCACAACGAAGGACGTGGCTTCTGCGCGGGTGGCGACATCGCCTTCCTGCGCGATTCGGCGCTGAACGATGGCGGCGTGTCGGGGCGCAGGTTCTTCCACGACGAATACCAATTGAACCACCAGATGTTCACCTACCCCAAGCCGATCGTCGCCTTCATGGACGGCATCACCATGGGCGGCGGCGTAGGCATTTCGCAACCCGCCAAGTATCGGGTCGCAACCGAGAACACCCGCTTCGCCATGCCCGAAACGGGGATCGGCCTGTTCCCGGATGTCGGCGGCGGCTGGTATCTTTCGCGGCTGGGGCGCAGGCTCGGGCAGTTTTTCGCGCTCACCGGCGCGCGGCTCGATGGTGCGGAGTGCCTTTGGACGGGCCTTGCCACCCATTACGTGCCGCACGCCATGCTCGAAGATATCAAGGCGCGCATCCACGATCATCCTGAGCGGATCGCTGGCATCCTGTCTGAACCCGTCGGCTCGCCGCCGAAGGCGCGGATCGAAGCGAATGCCGACAAGATCGCCAAGCATTTCGCCTCCGACGCCTATGAGGACATCCTCGCCAGCCTTGAAGCTGCCGCAGAGGGCGGCGACGATTGGGCGGCGAAGGAGCGCGACACGCTCGGCACCAAGAGCCCGCAGACCTGCAAGGTCGCGCTGCGGCAATTGGCGACCAGCGCCGAACTCACCGACTTCGCCGACAACATGCGCATGGAATACCGGATCGCCAGCCGCGTGCTGACCCGCCCCGACTTTGCCGAGGGCGTGCGCGCGGTGATCACCGACAAGACCAATGATCCCAAGTGGGACCCGGCCACGCCCGAGGATGTGAGCGAGGAATTGCTCGACGCGATCTTCGCCCCGCTGCCCGCCGATGAGGAATGGAAACCCCTATGACTTATGAAACCATCACCGCCGAGACCGACGCGCAGGGGCACAAGGCCGTCACGCTCATCACGCTCAACCGCCCGCAGGCCTTGAACGCGCTTAACTCCAAGGTGCTGGAAGAACTGATCGACGCCTTCGCCGCCTATCAAGCGGATGGCTCGCAGTTGTGCGCGGTGCTGACCGGCAGCGGCGACAAGGCATTTGCTGCGGGCGCCGACATCAAGGAGATGAGCGACAAGGCGGCGGCCGATTTCTTCCTCGACGATTTCTTCAGCCCCTGGACCAGCGAGATCGTCAAGAAGACCCGCAAGCCGTGGATCGCGGCGGTGAACGGCTTCGCGCTGGGCGGTGGGTGCGAATTGGCGATGATGGCGGATTTCATCATCGCGTCCGACAAGGCGAAGTTTGGCCAGCCCGAAATCAAGCTGGGCGTTGCCCCCGGTATGGGTGGCAGCCAGCGGCTGACGCGGGCGATCGGCAAGTCGAAGTCGATGGAAATGTGCCTCACCGGCCGGATGATGGGGGCGGAAGAGGCCGAGCGCAGCAATCTTGTGGCCCGCGTGGTGCCGCATGAGGAGCTGATCGCCGAGACGCTGAAAACTGCCGCAACCATCGCTGGAATGCCGCCGATGGCAGCAATAGCGAACAAGGAAATGGTGAACTCGGCGTTTGAAATGACGCTCGACCAAGGGCTGATTATTGAGCGCCGAATCTTTCAGATCCTCACTGCGAGCGAGGACAAGGCCGAAGGCATGGCGGCGTTCATCGAAAAGCGTGAAGGGCAGTGGAAGGGGCGGTAGTCCAGTCCCCCTCCCGCTTGCGGGAGGGGTTAGGGGTGGGACTGTAACCCGCTCCTTCATAACAATAATTGGGAGGCGGGCCCACCCTCGGCCCCTTCCGCAAGCAGGAGGGGAGCCAGAATGAAGATCGCCTTTATCGGCCTCGGCAACATGGGCGGCGGAATGGCTGCCAATCTTGTCAAGGCGGGCCACGAAGTCCGCGCCTTCGACCTTTCCGAAGCGGCGCTCGCCGCCGCGCGTGACGCGGGTTGCAGCACCTTCGCGACTGCCAAGGAAGCCTGCGCAGGCGCCGAAGCAGTCGTCTCGATGCTACCCAACGGCGCAATCGTCAAACAGGTCTATTGGGACGATGTAATCGGCCATGCGCCCGAAGGCGCGATCCTGCTCGATTGCTCCACCATCGACGTCGCCACCGCGCGCGAAGTGATTTCGGTGACGGAGCAGCACGGTTATCAGATGGTCGATGCGCCCGTGTCCGGCGGGATCGCCGCGGCCAAAGGCGGCACGCTGACCTTCATGGTCGGCGGGAGCCAGCAGGCGTTCGACCGCGCCAAGCCGATCCTCGCCGCGATGGGTAAGGCGGTGATCCGCGCTGGTGACGCGGGCAACGGGCAGGCCGCCAAGATCTGCAACAATATGCTGCTGGCAATCCAGATGATCGGCACCTGCGAAGCCTTCGCCATGGCCGAGAAACTGGGGCTGGACGCGCAGACGTTCTACGACATTTCCAGCGTTTCCTCCGGCCAGAGCTGGTCGATGACGTCCTATTGCCCCGTCCCCGGCGTCGGTCCGATGACCCCGGCGGACAACGACTATCAGGGCGGATTCGCTGCCGGACTGATGCTGAAAGACTTGCGGCTGGCGATGGAGGCAGCGTCGAAAGCGGGGGCCAAGGTCGAACTCGGCGAACACGCGCGGGCGATCTACGAAGCCTTCGCCGAGGACCATGCGGGACAGGATTTCTCCGGTATCATCCGCACGCTGTAAGCCGCTGCGGTCAACCGGCAACGTTCTCGCACTGGCCACCGGCAGCTGCTCTGAGCCGCTCGGCAGATGCCGCATCGCGTTGTCCCAAAACCTTGATTGTCTGAGCCATCACAGCGCAATCGAAGCGCGTGCCGCGCGCGATGGTCGCCGCGGCGATGTCCGTGAAAGTCGCTGGCGTCATGACCTGAGCACCGCGGTGCAGGAAGGCCTCGTTCCAGCGATCGGTGCCGCTGATGATGTCGACCAGCGTGCGCTGTCCCGCTCCGCCTGTTTCTGCGAGCACTGCGGGTCCGACTTCCTGCAGCAGTTCGTTGGGCGTTGCGGCACGCAGGAATAGGGCGGCATAGCGGCGCGCGGCCTCGGGCTTGTCGCCGGCTGCGAGCGCGAGGCGCAGAACCGCTTCCTGTGCCACCGGATCGCGCCAGCCGCGCTGTCCGGCAATCTGGATGGTCGTACCGGCCTGCTCGGCTTGTCCGGCCTTGATCTGGGCGATGGCGAGCAAGGTCAGATGCTCCGCCGGGACGGGACGTCTCCGAACCAGTCGGCGGGCCTCCTCGACCGCCAGCGCGCCGCTATCGCTACCGGCTGCAAGCGCGGCTATTTGCGTCTGGGCGTAGCTGCGCACGGGCTGGGGCACCAGCGGAGCCAGCGCCGGGTCCGCATCTGCCTGCCGATCCAGCTGGAGAGCGGCAGTCATTACCGCCAGCACCAGCAAGCTGCCGAGCCATGCAATTCTGCCGATCATTGGCGCACCTTTCGCTGATCGGCCGCGATCCGAGCCAGCAACAGCAGCGCGAAACCTGCAAATGCGAGGATCGTCTGGCTCCGGAGCGGATAATCTGTAATAGATGGCTCGGCGCTTCCTCCTGAATGCCTCCGGAATCGGTGAGCACGATATCGCAAGCCGCCATCATCGCCACGAAGTCGAGATAGTCGAGCGGATTGAGCAAGGCGATGTTGTCGTGGCCCGACAGCGCAGGACGCATTACGTCGGCTACATTGGGATTGGGGTGCACCGGATAGATGATGGCGACATCATCGCGCTTCGCGAGTGTCTGCAGCGCGGCGGCGATTTCCTGCATTCCGGCGCCGAAGTTTTCGCGCCGGTGGGCAGTAACGGCGATGATCCGCCTGCCCGCGAAACGTGCCTGCAGGGGCGCCACCACCGGGGCCAGCGTCGGATCGGAAGCGACTTTGGCGCGGGCGAACCTCATGGCGTCGATGACGGTATTGCCGGTCACGTGAATGGCCCCGGGGGCAACGTTTTCCGCGCGCAGCGCGGCTGCGGCCGTTTCTGTCGGCGCAAAGTGCAGGTCGGCAATCGCGCCGGTGACCTTTCGGTTCACTTCCTCGGGCCACGGCGAGTATATATTGCCGCTCCTCAGACCCGCTTCGACATGACCGACGGGAATGCGCCTGAAATAGCACGCCAATGTCGCCATCATCGTCGTCAGCGTATCGCCATGAACCAGCACACGATCTGGCTTCAGCGTGTCCAGCGCCTCGCCGAAGCGCGTGATGATTCGGGCCGACAGGGCATCAAGGCTCTGTCCCGGCTGCATCAGGTCAAGGTCAATATCAGGCTCAATCCCCGCCATCGCCAGAACTGCATCGAGCATCTCGCGATGCTGGGCGGTGACCGCCACGCGCACATCGAACCGCCCGGTATCGCGCAACGCGAAGACCACCGGAAACATCTTGATCGCTTCCGGCCGGGTCCCGAAGGTGATGAGGATGCGCGGCTTTGCGCACGTATCGATCATCGTCGCAGCATTCCCCGCGTGTCGAACACGAGCTTGCCCGTGAGATCATCGGGGGAAAGGTGTTTGAAGGCGGTATGATCGACCAGCACGACAACAACCTCCGCTGCCTTCAGTGCCGCGTCAAGCGTGACCAGCGTCGCGCCGGAGCCGGCAAGGCACGGCGGCAGTTCTTCGGTGAAGGGTTCAACCACCAGAATGCGGTTGCCGTAGGTGTGCGCGAGCGCTTCCGCGATTTCAAGGGCAGGGCTCTCGCGGAAATCGTCGATATCGGGTTTGAAGGCGAGTCCCAGCAGTGCGACCCTGCCCTGCGGTGCTGCATCCAGAAGGGTACGGATGCGGTTCTCGGTATGCACTGCCTTGTGATCATTGACCTCGCGCGCCATCTTCACCAGCCGCGCAGCCTGCGGCGCGCCCGCCACAAGAAACCACGGATCGACTGCGATGCAGTGCCCGCCCACGCCGGGGCCGGGTTGCAGGATGTTGACCCGAGGGTGACGGTTGGCAAGCCGAATCACGTCCCACACGTCCACGCCGATCACGTCTGCGATCATCGAGAGTTCGTTGGCGAACGCGATGTTGACGTCGCGGAAGCTGTTTTCGACCAACTTGACTGCCTCGGCCACGCGAGCGGTGGTGTAGAGGCAATCGCCCTTCACGAAGCTGGTATAGAGCACTGCCGCACGCTCGGCGCAGGCCGCGGTGACACCGCCGATTACGCGGTCGTTGTGCACCAGTTCATTGACGATCCGTCCTGGCAATACGCGCTCGGGGCAATAGGCCAACGCGATGTCGGCTGCGTCGTTCGATCCGTCGCGCGGCACCACCAGATCTGGCCGGGCTTCGGCGATGATCGTCGCCACCCGCTCGGTAGTGCCGACGGGCGAAGTGCTTTCGATGATAACGCAGGCACCGGGCAGGATTCGCGGCGCGATCGCGCGCGCCGCGGCTTCGACATAGGAGATGTCGGGCGCATTATCCGCGCCCAGCGGGGTCGGCACCGCGATCATGTAGAAGCTGGCCGAAGGAACTTCGGTTGAAGCGACCAGTGTTTGCGCAGTGATTGCATCATGCACAAGCTTGTCGAGATCGCGCTCCTCGATATGCACGCCGCCTGCATTGACGGTATCGACCACCTTTTGCGAGACATCGACTCCGCACACGCTCCAGCCATAGCTGGCGAGCAGCGCGGCAGTCGGCAGTCCGATATAGCCGAGCCCGATTACCGCGACCTGATGGTCGGGCGCGGGATGCTGCCGAGCATCCTTGCCGAGCGCGGCGACGGCATTGAAGGGTGCATTCATGAGTTAACGGTCCCGCTTTTGCGAGCAGGACGTTGGCCGCAAAGCCCTTAAAATCGCGTTAGGCTTGCCGAGAGTTTTACCATGTGTCGGTGCCGGCCACAGGTGCGCGGTGTTCAGAGTGGGCGGTTCTCGATGAACGCGGCGAGCGCTTCGTGCAGTTGGCGGGCAGTAGCCGATTGCGCGGCCGACCATTCGGTCAGCGCCAGCCCATCGGCAATGCGGGGCGCTAGGTCACGTTCGTCGTCGGCGACCAGAATCCCCGGACGTCCGGCCAGTTTGCCGACAGTCGCCATCTGGTGATCATTGCGATGCTCGCCCAAATCGGCGCGGCGCGGCATGAGCACGATCGGCTTGCCGCAACGTGCGGTGGTCAGCACGGTTCCGATCCCGGCGTGTGAAACGATCAGGCGCGCTTCGCCCACCAGTGCCTCGAACTCGGCGGGTGCGATCCTGGTGCGCGCTTCCATGTTGCGAGGCCGGTATGCGCCCATGCCGGTCTGCGCGATTACTGGTATTCCGATTTCGGGCGCGATTGCATCCATAGCTTCGATAAGGCGATCGAACCCGAGTTGCATCCCGACCGTAACGATGATCACAGTACCGCTCCAAAATAGCGCGGGCTTGGCCCCTGCGCGAGATGCTCCCACTGGGTCCAGCATTCGTGCGCGAAACGCTTGGCGAGCTTGCCGCACAGCGACAGCTCCTCGCCATTTGCGACGCTGTCGATCCACAGCGTGCGCGCGCCGATCAGGCGACCGGCGAGAATGCAGAAGAAGCCGGGGGCCGCGCCGGTCGAGAGAATCACTTGAGGCCGGTGCTTGAGCACGATCCGCAAGGCCACCAGCGCGCACAGGGCGGATCGCAAGGGCATATTCTGGTTGCAATCAGGCAGGCTTTCGGGTTCCGTGATGCCATGCTGCAGGGCCATAGCCGGTTCGGTGGTGGCGAAGCGGATGTCGTAACGTGCCAACGTGGATCGCAGCAGCATCAGCTGTTCCCAATGCCCGCCGCCAGAGGCGACCGCGAGAACTCTGGTCGTGTCTTTACCCATGAACGACATTCCCGTTCGCTGCGCCTCACAATCGCGATGCGAGCGCCTATGAGCAAGCCTCTTGTGCTGTCAATCGCCGCGGGAGAGGCGGGCAACCGCTTCCAGCACCCGCGCAGCCCATTCCGGTCGGCAGATCAGCAGATCGGGCATGTAGGTGTCCGCCCGGTTGTAGACCAGCGGCGATCCGTCGATGCGCGAACAGTGCAGCCCGTAGGCCAGCGCCACGGCGACCGGTGCGCAGCTGTCCCATTCGTGCTGTCCGCCGGAATGGAGATAGATTTCCGCTTCGCCGCGCACCACGGCCATGGCCTTGGCGCCGGCGCTGCCCATCGGCACAAGCTCTCCGCCGAATTCGGCCGCCACCGCCTGAGCTTCGGCGGCGGGGCGGGTGCGGCTGACGAGAAAGCGAGGGGGATTGGCCATCGCGGAGAGCGGGCGCGGCGCATCCGAACGCAAGACGACCCCTCCATAAAGGCCGGGCAGGGCGACCGCGCCGACGCTGGCCACGCCATCCACGCACAGAGCGACATGCACCGCCCAGTCGGCGCGCTGTTCGCCATATTCACGTGTCCCGTCGACCGGGTCGATAATCCATACGCGCCGCTTGGAAAGCCGTTCGTGATTGTCCTTCTCTTCCTCGGACAGCAACCCGTCATCCGGACGTGCCGAACGGATCGCGTCACATAGAAAGCGGTTGGCTGCCGCATCGCCGGCATCGCACAGAGCTTTACCCGAATGTTCCCCGCGCGCTCTCAGATCGCAAGCGATACGCCCGGCCCCTTCGGCCAGACGCGCGGCCAATGCGGCATCGGTCATAACGCCGCTTCCTCCCTTGCCGCGATTGCAGGCGGGGCTTCGCCCGCTCGCAGGCCCCAGCGTACCGAACTCCAGGCGCGTTCATGGAAGTAATATAGAACCATCTTGGTCAGCACTTCAGTGAAAGCGATGGCGCCTGCCGCCTTGGCCGAGCGAGTGAACAGCCAGCTCAGCAGGAACGTATCGATGCTGCCCAATATTCGCCAACTGAATGCCTTGGCCAGCGACCGGCTGTGGGCCTCGGCACCACGGAAAAGCAGCATCGTCGGATTCCTCTCGTGACGGTTACTTGAGCGGCAGGATCCGGCCGATGATGTAGCGTGCCGCTTCTTCCGGGGTCATGTCCACCGTGTTGACGCGGATTTCGGCGTTCTCGGGAGTTTCATATGGACTGTCGATCCCGGTGAAGTTCTTGAGCTGGCCCGATCGCGCCTTTTTGTAGAGGCCCTTCACATCGCGTGCTTCTGCCACATCGAGCGGGGTGTCGACGAAAACCTCGATGAATTCGCCTTTGGGCAGCATATCGCGGACCATGCGTCGTTCCGCACGGAACGGGCTGATGAAGGCGGTGAGCACAATCAGCCCGGCATCCACCATCAGCTTGGCGACTTCGCCGACGCGGCGGATGTTCTCGATCCGGTCGGCCTCGGTAAAGCCGAGATCGCGGTTGAGGCCGTGCCGTACATTGTCGCCGTCGAGCAGAAAGGTGTGACGGTTCATCAGGTTGAGCTGCTTTTCGACCTCGTTGGCGATAGTCGACTTGCCCGAGCCCGACAGGCCGGTGAACCACAGCACCCGCGGGGTCTGGTTCTTCAGGCCTGCGTGATCTTCGCGCGTGATTGCGGTCGGCTGCCAGTGAACGTTATCCGCCCGCCGCAGGCTGAAGGCGATCATCCCGGCGGCAACGGTCGCGTTGGTGAACTTGTCGATCAGAATGAAGCCGCCGAGGTGGCGATTGTCGGCATAAGGCTCAAAGGTGATCGGCTTATCAGTCGCGAATTCGGCAACGCCGATCGCGTTCATTTCAAGCGTCTTGGCCGCCAGATGCTCGCGGCTGTTGACGTCGATCTCGTATTTGGGCGGCTGGACCGTAGCGGTGACGGTCTGGGTACCGAGCTTGAGCCAGTAACCGCGTCCGGGCTTCAAGGCTTCCTCATCCATCCACACCAAGGTGGCCGAGAACTGGTCGGAGGCCTGCGGCGGATCGCCCGCAGCGGCAATCACGTCGCCGCGGCTGCAATCGACCTCGTCGGTCAGGCTGATGGTGACGGATTGACCGGCGACGGCTTCCTGAAGCGCGCCATCGAAAGTCGTGATGGCCTTGACAGTGCTGGTCTTGCCCGACGGCACGATCCGCACCGGATCGCCCACGCGCACCGTGCCGCTGGCGATCAGCCCGGCAAAGCCGCGGAAGTCGAGGTTGGGGCGGTTGACCCACTGCACCGGCATCCGGAACGGTTGAGCTTGCGCGGCGGCATTGTCGACCTCGACCGTCTCCAGATGCTGGATCAGTGCAGGGCCGGCATACCAGGACGTATTCGTGGACGGGGAGGTCGTGATGTTGTCGCCCTTGAAGCCGGAGATCGGGATGGCGGTGAAATCCTCGATCCCGATGTCCTTCGCGAAGCTGCGGTAATCGGCGACGATGCGCTCGAAGATCGACTGGTCATAGCCAACCAGATCCATCTTGTTCACCGCCAGCACCACGTGGCGGATGCCGAGCAGGTGGACGAGCCACGAGTGCCGCCTGGTCTGCTGCAGCATCCCCTTGCGCGCATCGATCAGGATCACCGCCAGGTCCGCGGTCGAGGCGCCGGTCACCATGTTGCGGGTATATTGTTCGTGCCCGGGCGTGTCCGCGACGATGAACTTGCGCTTTTCCGTCGTGAAGAACCGATAGGCGACGTCGATCGTGATTCCCTGTTCGCGTTCTGCCGCAAGACCATCGACCAGCAGCGCGAAGTCGATTTCCTCGCCTTGCGTGCCATGGCGCTTGCTGTCGCTTTCCAGCGCAGCAAGCTGATCTTCGAAGATCATCTTGGAATCATACAGCAGCCGCCCGATCAGCGTCGATTTGCCGTCATCCACGCTGCCGCAGGTGATGAAGCGCAGCAGGCTCTTGTGCTGGTGTGCGTGCAGGTAGGCGTCGATATCCTCGGCGATGAGAGCATCGGTCTGGAAGGAAGAGGGCGTGTCCATCAGAAATACCCCTCCTGCTTCTTGTCTTCCATCGAGGCGGACTGTCCCTTGTCGATCGCGCGCCCCTGCCGCTCGGAACTGGTCGCGAGCAGCATTTCCTGAATGATCGTGTTCATGTCGGCCGCATCGCTTAGCGTCGCGCCGGTCAGTGGGTAGCAGCCGAGCGTGCGAAAACGGACGGAGCGAGTCTCCGGCTCCTCGCCCGGTTCCAGGCGGAAGCGGTCGTCATCAACCACAAGGATCATCCCGTCGCGTTCCACCGTCGGGCGCGGCTTCGAGAAATAGAGCGGAACGATGTCGATATTTTCCAGTGCGATGTACTGCCAGATATCCAACTCGGTCCAGTTGGAGATCGGGAAGACGCGAATGCTCTCGCCCTTGGTTTTCTTCGCGTTGTAAAGGTTCCACAGCTCCGGGCGCTGGTTCTTCGGGTCCCAGCGGTGCGCTGCGGTGCGAAAGCTGAATATGCGCTCCTTCGCGCGCGCCTTTTCCTCGTCGCGCCTACCGCCGCCGAAGGCCGCATCGAACCCGTGCGCCGTCAATGCACGTTTCAAGGGGTCGGTCAGCTGCGCCTGCGAATAGAGCGCGCTGCCAGTGTCGAACGGGTTGATCCCCTGCGCCTCTGCCTCTTCGTTTTCGGCAATGATCAGCCGCAGGCCATATTCCTGAACCGTACGGTCGCGGTGCGTCAGCAAATCCTGAAAGTCCCACCCGCTTGCGACATGCAGCATCGGGAAGGGCGGGGGCGCGGGGTAGAATGCCTTGCGCGCCAGATGCAACATGACCGAGGAGTCTTTGCCGACCGAATAGAGCATCACCGGGTTTTCCGCCTCGGCCACGACTTCGCGGAAAATATGGATGCTCTCGGCTTCGAGCCGCTCAAGATGGGTCAGATTGCGCATGCGAGTGCAACTATACGCTGCGACGCGCGCCACAAGCAATTTTGCCTTTGCGGTCGCATGGCCGGGCTTGAAGCGGGCTCAGTCGGCCTGCGAGCAGGGTCGAGGCCAATGACGAGGCTTGCTCTGCGCCATGCGACACGCCAGAGACGCGCCGAAAGGGAGAGATGTATGAACCAGCCATCAGGGCCGCTTTCCGGCCTCCGGGTCATCGAATTCAGCGGGATTGGGCCGGGGCCACATGTCGCGATGCTGCTCGCCGATCTCGGTGCCGAGGTGGTGCGGGTCGAGCGGCCCGGCACGCAGGTTTCGAATCCGGTGGTGGAGCGCGCACGCCACAGACTGGCGGTCGATCTGAAAAGCGACCAAGGCCGTGCATTGTGCCGCGAAGCGGTAGCTAAAGCCGATGTGCTGATCGAGGGTTTCCGACCCGGCGTGATGGAGCGGCTGGGGCTGGGTCCCGAGGAACTGCTCCGCCTCAATCCGCGCCTCGTCTATGCCCGAATGACCGGCTGGGGACAGGACGGTACGCTCAGTGCTGCCGCCGGACACGACATCAATTATATCGCCATAACCGGCGCGCTGTCGGCCATCGGCAAGTCGGGTGAGACGGCGACCCCGCCGCAGAACCTTGTCGGCGATTTCGGCGGCGGATCGATGTATTGCGCCTTCGGAATCATGGCGGCGCTGTATGAACGCGAACGATCGGGCAAGGGGCAGGTGGTCGACGCCGCAATCGTCGACGGTACGACCAGCCTGATGAGCTTCTTTTTCGGAATGCGCGGCAGCCCCTTCATGACATCCGAACGCGGCCAGGGAATGCTGAGCGGCGCGGCGCATTTCTATCGCTGCTTCACCTGCGCCGATGGCAAGGAGATTTCTGTGGGGGCGATCGAACCGCAGTTCTATGCCGAGCTGCTAGCCAAGGCGGGCGCCCGGGCGGATTTGGCGCAGGGGCAGATGAACACGGCCAATTGGGGTGAGTACACGGACCAGCTAACGGCATTGTTCGCGACGAAAACGCAAGCCGAATGGTGCGACCTACTCGAAGGATCGGACGCCTGTTTCGCCCCGGTGCTCGATCTGGACGAGGCCCGTAACCATCCGCACATGAAAGCGCGCGGCGCCTATGTCGAACATGACGGCGAATGGCATACCGCGCCCGCGCCGCGGTTCAGCCGCACGCCGGGCGCAGTGCGATCCAGCGCGGACGACGGCGCCGATGTGATCACGCGCTGGAAGGCTGGCGCCTGATGGCCGGCAAGTTCTTCGACGAATGGCAGGTGGGTGACCGGATCGAGCACGAGATCCGCCGCACCGTGACCGAGACCGACAATCTGCTATTCTCGACCATGACCCATAATCCGCAGCCCCTGCACCTCGATGTCGAGGCGGCCAAGGCCAGCGGGTTCGGACAAATCCTCGTGAATTCGACCTTCACCTTTTCGCTGCTGGTCGGTCTTTCAGTCGGCGACACCACGTTGGGCACGCTGGTGGCCAACCTCGGGTTCAACAATGTCGTGACCCCCAACCCGGTGTTCATCGGCGACACCCTGCGCGCGGTGACCGAGATCAAGGAACTCCGCGCCAGCAAGTCGCGCCCGGATGCCGGGATCGTCACCTTCGTCCACGAGATGTGGAATCAGCGCGGCGAGGTGGTGTGCCGGTGCGAGCGGTCAGCCTTGCTCCACCGGCGCGCCTGAAGCATCGGCATCCCCGCCCAGAGCCTGCCATAGCAGGATGCGTGCGCGGCTCGCACGGCCCAGTGCCGCGGCAGCGCGCTCGCCGCTCGCATCGGCGGCGCGGCGGGCTTCAAGCACTTCGAGGAAGCTCGCCAGCCCCGCGCGGAAACGGGTGTCAGCGAGGCTCGCGGCTCTGGTCAGTTGGCCGTGTTCGTCGACCGCCAACCGCGCTTCGGTATCGGCGGCAGCGACCACGCCATAGGCGGCCTCCGCATCGCCCAGCGCCTGAAACACGGCCCCGCGATAAGCGGCGAAGGCAGCGCGTTTGTCGGCGGCGGCAGCGTCGATCCCGGCGCCCACCCGCCCGAAGTCGAGCAGCGGCCCGGCGATCCCGGCGGTCAGCGTGCCGACGATCGAATCGTTGAAAAAGTCCTCGGGGTCGAACGCCAGCAGACCGATCACGCCGGACAGGGTTATCCGCGGGAAGCGCGCGCGCGCGGCGGCGGCGAGTTCGGCATCGCTGGCGGCGAGGTTGGCCGCGGCGGCGGCGACGTCAGGACGGTTGGCGAGCAGTTCCGAAGGCAGCGCAGCGGGCGCATCGGCAAGCATCAGCGATGACACTGGTGCAGCCAGTGCGGCGCGAATAGTCGCCGCATTCTGCCCGGTCAGTGTCACCATCCGCCCGATCAGGCGCGCCCGTTCGCTTTCGAGAGCGGCAAGCCGCACCTGCGATGAACTGGCGGTTGCTTCGGCCCGCACCCGATCGAAACCCGGGGCGATGCCCGCATCCTCGCGCACCTTTGCCAGCCTTGCCAGCGCTTGCGCTGCGGCCACGTCGGTATTGATCTCGACCGCGCGTGCATCGAGCGTCCGCCAATCTGTTACACTCGCGGCGATCTCGGCCAGTAGCGCCAGCCGGATTCCCTGCGCCTGCGCATTGACGGCATCGATCCGGGCGAGCGCGGCCCGTTCCTGCGCCTTCAGCCGGCCGAAGATGTCTGGATCCCAGCTCGCCACGATATTGGCGCCATAGGAGGTCTGTTCGCGCGGGATGAAGCCCTGCTGCCCCGCCTGCCCGAACTGTGCAGGGTTGATGCGATTGCGGGTGACGCCGGCGTCGGCGGTTACGTTGGGCAGGCGCTCGGCCCCGGCGCGGCGGGCTCCCGCCTGCGCTGCCTCGATCCGGGCGGCGGCTTCGGCAAGGCTTGGCGCATCGGCCATCGCCGTTTCGGACAGCGAGCGGTAGGCGGGGTCGTTCACCGGCATGAGCGCGGCAAGACTGGCCCCTGTGCTGCTGTCGGGCGCGAAGAAAAAGGCTGCCGGAAGATTCGGCGCAGGCGTGGCGATCTCGGGCGCGGGCTGCATGACGCAGCCCGTCAATCCCAGTGGCAACAGCATTGCCACGGCCAGCGGGCGGAAGCGGGGAGGGGCTACGCGCATCGCCTCAGTTCCCTTCGTCAGCCGCCGTGTCCCGCGCCGGAATGAAGGCATCGACCTGCTGGCCGACACGGAAATCTTCACTTTCGGGCAGGGCGTAGATCAGTTGGAGCACCCGCACATCGACGCGCTCGGCGGCGCTGTTGGTGAGCGAGCGCTTGG
This sequence comes from Erythrobacter sp. NFXS35, assembly GCF_040148725.1. Taxonomy (NCBI): domain Bacteria; kingdom Pseudomonadati; phylum Pseudomonadota; class Alphaproteobacteria; order Sphingomonadales; family Erythrobacteraceae; genus Erythrobacter; species Erythrobacter sp. NFXS35. The sequence continues at coordinate 785,516 of NZ_JAGDEB010000002.1, forward strand.
GCACCACCTGCGGCTCGGCGCGCACGAAGACGGCGTTGACATGGAGTTCGGCCGCTCCGCGCGGGCTGACGACTGCTGGCGCGCCGAGCTTGACCCGGGCGGCTTCGTTTTCGTCGATGTCGATGCGCACGTGAAGCGGATCGGTCTGGCCCATCTGGATGAAGGGTTGGCTGTTGCCGCCGCCTTGTGTCGCAACGAATTCTCCGGGGCGGATGTTGACCGCCAGGATTTCTCCGGCAATCGGAGCGCGCACGGTCAGGCGATCGATCTCGGTGCGCGCTGCGGCGGTAGCAGCCTGTGCTGCGGCAAGACGTGCGCGGGCAAGGCCGAGGCGGCTGGTGGCCGCGGCTTCCTCGCCCTCGGCGCGGATCACTTCGGCCCGGCTGACGGCGGCGGGATCGGTCAGGCTGCGATAGAGGTCGAGCTGCTGGCGGGCGGTGCGCTGGGCCGCCACAGCCTCACCGATGGCAGCCCGCGCCTCACTGATCGCGGCATCGGACTGCGCAAGGGCGGCCCGGGCGGCGCGCGCATCGACGAGGAACAGCACCTCGCCTTGCGCGACCTTGTCTCCCGGCTTGACCCGCACATCGGTAACGAGGCCCGATAACGCCGAGCCGATGTCGATCAACTCGCTCGCGGGCTCGACGATGCCCGCCCCGGCCACGCGCGGGGCGTTGGCGAGCGCACCAACGGCCTTGGGCGGCTGTTCGACAGGCTGGGTGGTCGAACGGTCAGGCAGATCGAAAAATATCAGATAGGCTGCAAAGGCCACACCGATCAGCGCCACAATCGGCAGGATCTGGCGGGCAAAGCTCAATTTGCTAAGCATTGGGCGCAGCATGATGTCCTCAGCGGGTTCAGAGATTAAAGGGATAGGGAGAGTGAGACAGCATCAGTGATCATCGGGCATGTCCTTCCCGTCATGGGTGACGCGCCCGTCTTCCAGCACGATGATCCGGTCGGCGAGGTCGAAGATACGGTTGTCGTGGGTAACGATGATGCAGGCGCGGTCGGGAGCGACCGCAACTTCGCGTAGCAGGTCCATCACGCGGCGGCCCGACCGGGCGTCGAGCGCGGCAGTCGGTTCGTCGCACACCACCAGCCGCGGCTCGTGCACCAATGCGCGGGCGATCGCCACGCGCTGTTGTTGCCCGCCCGAAAGCTGGCGCGGCAGCTTATCGGCCTGATCGAGGATGTTGAGCTTTTCCAGCAGCACCTTGGCCCGTTCTCTCGCCTCGGCAACCGGCATGCCCTTGGCGATCAGCGGAACTGCGGCATTGGCGGCGGCATCGATCGACGGGATGAGATTGTACTGCTGGAAAATGAATCCGATATTGTCGAGCCGGAAGTTGACCAGTTCGGTATCGCTGAGCTTGTAGATATCGGTGCCGAACACCTTCACCTCGCCCTGCGTCGGCCACAGGATGCCGCACATGATCGAGATCAGCGTGGTTTTGCCCGATCCGCTTTCGCCCACGACATAGGTCAACTCTCCCGATCGGATGTCGGTATCGATCCCGTGGAGCACGCGGATGGTGGTCTGCCCGGCTTCGAATTCGCGGATGATACCGCGTGCGCAGATTGCGGCTTCGGCGTCGCACGGGGCGGTTTTGGCGTTGATCATGGCGGCCTCGCTCACCGGAACACTGCCGCCGGTTCGGTTTTCAGCACGCTGCGGATCGCGAGCAGGCCGGTGATGGCGAGGATGATCACCACCGCTACGAGGCTCATAAGCGGAATCTGCCAAGGGATGTAGAACCCCTTGAAGAAGGGATTGCTGGAAAAGGCGCTGATGAATGCGACCGTCCCGATTACCCCCAGCGCATAACCGATCAGTCCGACCAGTCCGGCTTGTGCCGCCACCATGCGCATGATCTTGCCATTGGTGACACCGATCGCCTTTAGCGCGCCGAACTGCTTGATGTTGTCGCGGATGAACAGGCTGAAGGTCAGGCCCACGATGGCGACCCCGACTACGAACCCGAGGACCACGGTTATGCCGAAATTGGTAGGGATGCCGGTGTTCTCGATGATGAAGTCAACACCCGCCCGCGCGAACTGATTGCGGGTTCTCGCTTTGAGGCCGGTTTCGCGTTCGATTCGCGCAGCGACCTCGTGCGGGGCCTGTCCATCGCTCACTCCGACCAGAACGAAGCTAAGCCGGTTGCGCGTGCCAGGAACGAAATTGAGGGCGTTGGAATAGCGGGTGTAGAGCACCACCGTGCTGGTGAAGCTGGGGATGGCATCGGCAATGCCGCGGATCACCGCGCGTTGATCGTTAAGTTCCAGCCGTTCACCGACCGGGCTGATCCCGGGCGGAAAGAACCGCAGCGCCCCGGTATCGTCGACCGCGACCGAATTCGGGCCGAACAACACCGATTTATCGCCCTCGGCCATCCGCGCGGGCAAACCGATCAGCGTCGCATCATCGACTCCGATCACCGACACGCCCTCGAGATCGCCTTCCTTGGTGCGCACATTGGCCTGGGCGCGCAGGTGCGGAACGGCCCATTCCACCCCTTCGACCGAACGCACCTTGTCGAGGGCGGTCGATGGCATCGCATAGCTGACATCGGTGGTGCGGCTGACCGGGTCCATCACCCACACCTCGGCCTCGGGCGCATTGTAAACGCCGCTTGCCCCGCGTTCGACAAGGTTGACGAAAATCGTCAGCTGCTGGGTGATGAGCAAGGTGGAAAACGCGATTCCGAACAATAGCCCGTAGAACTTCTGGGCATCGCCAGTGAGCATTCTGATGGCGATCCAAAGCACGCGGGAGACCTTTTGCAAGCGGGCAGGGTTGCGTGAGCTGACGAATCAGCGCATTCTTGAACGGTATCGTTTAAATGAACGGAGTCGTTCACCTTGTCAATCCGCGATTCATCGGGGAAATCAGTGTTATCCGGCCCGCGCCGTGCAGGTCGCCCCTTGGACGCGGTTAAGCGGCAGGCGATTGTCGATACCGCGGCGCACCTCTTCATGCATCATGGCTACGCCGCGACCTCGATTGAGCAGGTTGCTGCCGAGGCCGGGGTATCAAAGGTCACGATCTACAACCATTTCGGCGAAAAACGTGCGCTGTTTGCCGCCGCAGTGGAATGCGAATGCGAAAAGATGCGCGGGCACTTCTCGCTGGAATCGATGCCTGCGGGCACGATCCGCGAACGACTGACTGCCATCGGAGAGGCGATCTTCGCTTTCCTGTTCCGCCCCGAAATGATCCAGTTCGAACGGCGCATTGCTGCCGAGACCGAACATGAACCGGCCATCGGCGTAGCTTTTCTCGACGCCGGGCCGCGCCGGATGAAGAACGGATTTGCCGCGTACCTCCAGCACGCAGCCGCTGCCGGTGATCTGATGATCGGGGATGCCGAACTCGCCGCCGAACAATTCGTTTCGCTGTGCAAGGGTATGGGCGATCTCGAACGCCGCTTCGGTGGAGAGGTCACGCAGGATGAAAGGATGCGCCGGATCGCCGGTGCGGTCGACGTGTTTCTCGCGGCCTATGGCGTGCCCGACGAACCGGTGCCGCATCGATAATGCGCATCACCCTGTTCGAAAATTAGCATCATTGGCCCGGGCCGGCATTATCTTGCCATTCACTCAGGCAGTCCTACATTATGGGGCACGAAAGGAATCCAGCCGATGAGCGAGCAGAACGATCCGCAGCCGCAGGGCGATGGTCCCAACCCGTGGATCAGACAATTGATGATTTGGGGCGGAATCTTCCTTGCGCTGCTCCTGGTGGTCACCCTGTTCAGCAATGCCGGGCAGAACCCGGGCACCTCGATCCGCTATTCGGACTTCCGTGAAGCCGTGGCCGAGGGTGAGGTGCAGGACGTGCAGATGGGCGCGGAACTCATCACTGGCACGCTCAAGAACGGAGAGACGTTCTCGACCGTCCCGGTGCCCAATGACACCGAAATCACCCAGCTGATGGAACAGAATGGTGTTCAGTTCACCGGCAGGCAGCGCGAACAGCAAAGTGTTCTGCTGTTCATCCTGCTCAATTCGCTCCCGTTCCTGCTGATCCTCGGTATCGCTTTCTTCGCGCTTCGCCAGATGCAGAAGGGCGGCAACGGCGGTGCGATGGGATTCGGCAAATCCAAGGCCAAGCTACTGACTGAACGATCGGGCAAAGTCACCTTCGACGATGTCGCCGGGATCGACGAAGCGCGCGAGGAACTGCAGGAAATCGTTGAGTTCCTGCGCGATCCTCAGCGTTTCTCCAAGCTCGGCGGACAGATTCCCAAGGGCGCGCTGCTGGTCGGCTCGCCGGGCACCGGCAAGACCCTGCTCGCCCGTGCAATTGCGGGTGAGGCGGGCGTGCCGTTCTTCACGATCTCGGGTTCGGATTTCGTCGAGATGTTCGTCGGCGTCGGCGCGAGCCGCGTGCGTGACATGTTCGAACAGGCCAAGAAGAACGCGCCATGCATCGTCTTCATCGACGAAATCGATGCTGTGGGCCGTTCGCGCGGCAATGGCTTGGGCAATTCGAACGACGAACGCGAGCAGACGCTGAACCAGCTGCTGGTCGAGATGGACGGGTTCGAGGCCAACGAAGGCATCATCATCATCGCCGCCACCAACCGCCCCGACGTGCTCGATCCGGCGCTGCTGCGTCCGGGCCGCTTCGATCGCCAGGTCGTGGTGCCGATCCCCGATATCGACGGACGCGAGAAGATCCTCGGCGTGCACATGAAGAAGGTGCCGCTGGCGCCTGACGTGAACCCGCGCGTGATCGCCCGTGGCACGCCCGGCTTCTCGGGCGCGGATCTGGCCAACCTTGTCAACGAAGCCGCCTTGCTCGCCGCGCGCCGTAACAAGCGGCTGGTGGCGATGCAGGAGTTCGAGGACGCCAAGGACAAGGTTATGATGGGCGCGGAACGCCGCAGCATGGTGATGACCGACGACGAAAAGAAGATGACCGCCTATCACGAGGCCGGCCATGCGATCGTCTCGGTCCACGAAGAAGCGTCCGACCCGATCCACAAGGCGACGATTATTCCGCGCGGCCGCGCGCTGGGCATGGTGATGCGTCTGCCTGAGCGGGACAGCTATTCCTACCACCGCGACAAGATGCACGCGAACCTGTCGGTCAGCATGGGCGGACGTGTGGCGGAAGAAATCATCTTCGGTCACAACAAGGTCAGTTCGGGCGCATCGTCCGACATTCAGTATGCGACCGATCTGGCGCGCAACATGGTGACCCGCTGGGGCATGTCCGAAAAGCTCGGCCCGCTGCAGTACGAATCGAGCCAGGATGGCTATCTCGGTATGGGCCAGACCATGCGCACCATGGCTTCGGACGAGACCAACAAGCTGATCGATGCCGAGATCAAGGCACTGGTCGAAGGCGCGCACAAGCGGGCGACTGACATCCTCAAAACGCATGAGGATCAGTTGCACCTGCTGGCGCAAGCCATGCTGGAATATGAAACGCTGACCGGGGAGGACATTCGCCAGCTGCTCGAAAACGGCAAGGTCGATCGTCCGGATGCGCCGCGCGGCCCGTTACCGACGCCGGTGCGGGGCTCGGCCATTCCGAAGGCCGGCAAGCGTTTCGGCGGGTCCAAGGAAACCGGAAGCGACGAGGCACCGCAGGGCGCCTGATCCTCGCAAACCACTTCACCACATCACCAGAAGGGGCGTCCGGAGTAATCCGGGCGCCCTTTGCTTTGGCACCTGCTATCGCGCCGATCTTAGAAGGCGCCCAGCACCAATAGCGATTGCAGGAACAGCACTGTCACGATCATGATGCATACGAACAGCACGCAAAACCGCCAGAAAGCCGAGAACCGCGTCAGGCCGTAGCCGTAACGCAATTGCTTGTAGACATGCAGCGGGGCGGCAATCGCGAACAGAACTGCCGCCCAGCCGGCGCCATCGCGAACCGTGCTGAGCAGCGACATGGCGATGAACAGTAGGGACATGAAGCTGAGCGAATAGGTCACGAACACCGCGTGATCATAGGCCTTGAATTCGCGCCGCCACGCGAACAGCAGCCATACGAACGGGATCGATAACGGGATCAGCAGCCAGCTGAACTTGTAGCCATTGGCCTGCATCTTGTAGAGCATCAGGCCCGGGTTCCTCTTCCACTTTTCGATGATGCCATCGTCGAGCCAGTCGATTCCGGTGACGTTGAATTTCACCGAGCCGGCCCCGCCGACCTCCACGGGGCTGTTGCCGAGCAGCATGTTGAGTCCGGTCAACTCGCTGTCGATCTCGGCCAGGCGTGGGTCCGTCTTGGCCAGACTATCACGCTCCCGTTCGAGTTGGGTGATCTGTTCGCGGATATTGCTCTGAAAGGCACTGTTTTCGCCTGTGCCGAGCATACCGGTGGGCATCTCGGTAGGTGCGGAGAGGCCGACCGCCTGAAAAACCGCGAACATCGCGAACACGCTGAACAGGAACATCGCCATCGGGCTGACGAACTTCGCGCGCTCGCCTTCGATGTAGCGGCGGGTCAGCTTGCCGGGCTTGAAGGCGAGCAACGGCAGTGTGTGCCAAAGCTTGCCGTCAAGGTGCAGCACGCCGTGCATGATATCGTGGCCGATCGCTGCAAGGCTGCGGTGGACATCCGCCTTCTGACCGCATTGCGCGCAGTAATGCCCGCTCACCATCGCACCGCAATTGGCGCATTGCGAGGGAGCCGGTGCCGTGTGTGTAGCCTGGGTTCCGTGCACTGGTTCGACTGCGCGGCTGTACAGCGCGCCTTCGATTGCTGCGCCGATCCCTTCGCCCAAACCGTTCATGCCCCGCGCCTTTTTAGCCTGCATCCGGTCCGCGACTATGACGGCAAAGCCGGAAGGAGGCCAGTAGCTTATGCGCGCGCGGGCTTTCAGCGGGCGGCGAGTTTGCGCTCGATCGCAGTCCAGAGCTGGGCAATGGCGCGTGCGGCGGGGGCACGCGGGGCGAAGGCACCTACGGGCTTCCTCTCGACCGCGCATTGCTCGATCGCGCTCGCCAGCGGGATTGCGGGCCATTTGGGATTGGCCTCGCGCGCTTCGCGGTGGAGTGTGCGGCGCAGGTCGATCATCGATAATACAGGCAAGATCGGCGGATGGCCTTTGCCGCTGCCGCGCACTTCCTCGACCACCACGTCGAAGGCGCGGGCGGAGAGTGGGGAGGGGGGCAAGGGGACGATCACAAGATCGGCGGCGCGCATGACTTGCCCACTCAACTCGTTGAGAACAGGCGGACAATCAAAGATAATCCGGTCGTAATTGCGGGCCAGCGCCTCAGCCAGTTTGGCGAGTCGTTTCTTCTTGCCCAACCGGTCGAGTTGGCGGCCCAGCGTGCGGATGCTCTCGTCCGCAGGCAGCAGGTCGAGATTGGCGTGGCCGGTCGGCTGGATCAGCTTAAGCGGATCGACACCATCGGCGAACACGCTATCCGCGCTGCGCTTTTTCTTCGGATCGATTCCAAGCAGAAAGCCTGAGCCATTGGCCGCATCGAGATCCCACAGCAGGGTCTTGCGCCGCGAAATGCTCGCTGCGCACCAGGCCAGATTGACCGCGAGGGTCGTCTTTCCCACTCCGCCCTTGACGCTGTAGACCGCAATCGATGCCATGCTGCAGGACCGCTCCCATGTTACTGTTTGATTACAGCAACAAGCGATAGCGCGCCACATCGCAATGGCAAGCACCGCCGGAACACGGTCAAGAAGCAGTCAAATCGGCGGAGATGCGGACCGAATTCAGCGAAAATCGGCTTCGCTTCAGTCGAGCATCAAAGACAGAACGCGCACGAACCCCTGATTTGCCCGGACTACCCGTCGTAATCGCTGCCGAGCGAGGTGGTGCGAGCAGGGGCCGAGGCGGTGATCCGCAGAGCTTCGGCCGACTGGCTGAGCGAGCCGATTTCATCCGCTTCGTCCTCATCATCCGGCAGGATTTTCTGCAGGCTGACGACCACCGATTCGTGCAGGTCGCGAGGGCGTACCGTCTGTTCGGCGATTTCGCGCAGCGCCACGACCGGATTCTTGTCGCGATCGCGATCGATGGTCAGTTCGCTGCCGCCGGAAATCTCCCGCGCGCGCTGAGCGGCGAGCAGGACGAGGTCGAAGCGGTTGGGAACCTTGTCGACGCAATCTTCAACGGTAACGCGTGCCATGGGCGGCCCTTTTGGATTCGCAATGATCGGGAAGGATGCTCAGCTAGGGATGCGCAGGCTGCAAGTCAAGATAATGCGGCGGGCCCGCTTTTGTTCTATGTTGCTGTCATGAACGATCAGAGCCCCGATGCGGCCCCGGCCCGCATGTACGAGAATTACAGCGATGCGAAGCCGTTTCGGGTCACCGCGCAAGGTCACGACTTCAAATTCCTGCCGCACGGCGAAGATCGCATGGAAGCCCTGATCGACCTGATCGATACTGCGGAGCAACGCCTCGATCTGTTCTACTACCTGTTCGATGACGACAGCGTCGGCAATCGCGTGCGCGATGCATTGATCATGGCGGCGCGGCGCGGGGTGGCGGTGCGTCTGATCGTCGATGATTTCGGCAATGATGCAGGCCGTGACTTTTTCGATCCGCTGGTCGAGGCGGGCGGCAGTTTCGCGGTGTTTTCTTCGCGCTGGAGCACGCGCTATCTGGTGCGCAACCATCAGAAGATCGCGATTGCCGATGAAACAAGGGTGATGACCGGCGGCGCCAACATTTCGGATCATTATTTTGCACCACCCTCCGACAACGGCTGGTGTGATCTGTCGGTTGTGATCGAAGGCCCGGTGGTGGCTAAGTTCGTCGAATGGTTCGCGCTGGTCAGCCAATGGGTCGACGGGGAGGACCATGGACGCATCGGCAAGCTGCGCAAGCTGCGCGACATCGTCAAGAATTGGGACGGCGGGGTTGATGGAAATGGCGGCCCGGTGCGCCTGCTGGTCGGTGGCCCACTCGTGCGGCGCGGGCACTGGGCGAGGCAACTTCGAAAAGATCTGGTTTCGGCCAAGCGGCTCGATACGGTTTCGGCCTATTACTCCCCGCCGCGCAGTTTCCGCCGCCAATTCGCCAAGGTCGCCCGGCGCGGGCAGGTGCGGATGATCATGGCGGGCAAGTCCGATATTGGCGCGGCCATCGATGTCGCGCGGTTGCTGTATAAGCAGCTGCTGGCGGCGGGCGCGAAGATCTTCGAATTCGGCCCCTGCAAACTGCACATGAAACTGCTTGTGGTGGATGATGCGAGCTATTTCGGCAGCGCTAATCTCGACAAGCGATCCTTCCGCATTAACGTGGAACTGATGGTGCGGATCGAGGATGCGGAATTGGCCGCGCGCCTGCGCGAACTGATCGACCATCTCGAAAACGGCAGTCAGGCGATCACCCCGCACTGGTATGTGCGCGAGGCGACTTTCCTGACCCGGTTGCGGTGGCGGCTGAGTTATATGCTGGCGCTGGCCGATTACCGCGTCAGTCGCTTTTCTGCCCGCTAGGCGCGACCCGTCCAGCGCCCGATGCGCGCCGCCGCGCCAGTTCGCGGGCGAAGGCCTGCAGGTCGGGAACTTCATCGAGCTCGTCGACGATTTCAAAACCGAAGATCGTCTCCAGTACGTCTTCAAGGGTCACCAGACCAAGAAAGGTGCCGAATTCATCCATCACGGCAAGGATTTGGTGCTGCTCGGAAATCATCCTGCGAAACAGGCGATCCACCGGCACTTCGTCCAGCACGCCCGGCAACGCACGCACCAGCCCGGCGATACCACCGGCAGCATCGTTCCCGTCGTCGTCCCCGGCCATTGCGCCCAGCACTTCGTGCTTGATGACAAAGCCGCGGATATTGTCCGAACGGGGATCGAGCACCGGCACGCGGGTATAGGGCAAGCCCTTGATACGATTCGCGAACTCGTCGAGCGGCGTGTCGAGCGGCAGGCTAAAGACCACCGTGCGCGGCGTCATGATGTCGGATGCCTTGATCGCATGGAGCTGCAGCATGTTGCGCACGAACCGCACTTCATCCTGCTGAAGTTGGCCCGATGCCTGGCCCAGACTTGCAATCGCCATCAATTCCTCGCGGTGGCGCGGCAATTCGGCGGGCTTGCCGAAAGTGATCACGCGGGTGATCTGGCGCGACGCCCAGACCAGCGGCGCGAGCGCCGTGATCAGGATCGGCAGCAGCCATGCGGTGAACGGGGCCAGCCCTCCAGCGTAGCGAGCGCCGATCGTCTTGGGGATGATTTCGGTGATTACCAGCACGGCCAGGGTCAGCGCACCGGCAAACACCGCTTCGCCGCCCGCGCCGTAGATCGCGGCATATTGCGCACCAGCACCCGCCGCTCCCATCGTGTGCGCGACGGTGTTGAGCGTCAGGATCGCCGCCAGCGGGCGTTCGACATCGTCCTTGAGATGCCGCATCTTCACGGCCCAGCGCGCCCCCCGATCCTCGGCCGAACGGATGTTCGACGGCGTGATCGTCAGCAGCGACGCTTCGAGCAGCGAACACAGGAAAGAGACGACTAGCGCCAGCGCGACATAGAATATCAGCAGGGTCATTCCGACCCACACTAGGCGAGGCGGCCTGCCCAAGTCACTAGTGTTGCGTGGTTGCGAGGTGTTGCCCACGCGAAGCGCAAACGGTTCGTCGCGTTTCGGGCGCGGGGCGTCACACCTGCCAGTCGATCGTGCCGCGCCCCTGGCTCTCGAGGAAGGCGTTGGTCTGGCTGAACGGGCGCGATCCGAAGAAGCCGTTATGCGCCGACAGAGGGCTGGGATGGGGAGAGGTCAGCACCAGATGACCTTCGCTGCGACCCAGCGCGGGGATGCGGCTGGCCTTCTTTTTCGCATGGCTGCCCCACAGGATGAACACCGTCGGCTCCTCGCGCGATGCGACGGCGGCCACGCAGGCATCGGTGATCGCGTCCCATCCGCGCCCGGCATGGCTGCCTGCCAGCCCGGCTTCGACTGTCAGCGTGTTGTTGAGCAGCAGCACGCCCTGCCGCGCCCATGGGGTCAAATCGCCGGTTGCGGCACGCGGCAGGCCGCAATCGCTTTCCAGCTCCTTGTAGATATTCACCAGCGAAGGCGGCGGCCGCACCCCGTCCTGCACCGAAAAGGCGAGGCCATGCGCCTGGTCCCGCCCGTGGTAGGGATCCTGTCCGAGGATGACGCAGCGCACCGCTTCCAGCGGGGTCAGGGCGAGGGCGGCGAGACGTGTGCCGCGCGGGGGGTAGATCGCCTTGCCCGCGTCTTCTTCCGCCTTGAGCCAGCCGCCCAGCCTGCGCGCCTCGGGCGTGGCGAGTGCGGGTTCGAGCGCTGCGCGCCAGCTATCGGGGATGGTCTCGGCTGTCATGGGGTCACAGCTACACCTCGCGGCGGCAAGGACGCCACTCTGCCCTTTCCCTCTTTCCCCAATCGGCGTAGGGCGTGAGCCATGGCTGTGCATTTTCACGAGGAAGACCTGCCCCCCGGCGTGCTCGCCGGGAGCGGCGCGATTGCGGTGGATACCGAGACCATGGGGCTCGTCACCCCGCGCGACCGGCTGTGCGTTGTGCAATTGTCCGACGGGTCGGGTGATGAACATCTGGTGCGCTTCGGCCCCGGCAGCAGCTATGATGCGCCCAATCTCAAGGCGGTGCTGGGCGATGCTTCGCGGGTGAAGCTTTATCATTTCGCCCGCTTCGATCTGGCCGCGCTGCACCACTATCTCGGCGTGACGGCAGGGCCGGTGTTCTGCACCAAGATCGCCAGCCGCCTGATCCGCACCTATACCGATCGCCACGGGCTGAAGAATCTGGTCGAGGAACTGCTGGGGGAAAGCCTGTCCAAGCAGCAGCAGTCGAGCGACTGGGGCGGGCCGGTGCTGTCCGACGCGCAGCGTGAATACGCCGCCAGCGACGTGCGCTATCTCCACCGGCTGCGGGATGAACTGACGGTGCGGCTCGAACGCGAAGGGCGGATGCAATTGGCGCAGGCATGCTTTGATTTCCTGCCGGCCCGCGCGCTGCTCGATCTGGCTGGCTGGCCCGAAGCCGATATCTTCGCCCACGCATGACGGCAGGCGCGCCATGGTGATCAGCCATACCCGGATCGAAACCAGCGAGGCCCGCGACCTGCGCAGTCGCCGCCAGCATTTCGCTGCGCCGGGCGGATCGCACGACCGGCTGGTGGGCTTTCTTGCGCGTGCGCTGCCGATGGGTGTCGGGCTAGTCGCGGCGCTAATGATCATCACCCCGCTTTCTCCCCGCGGGGAGGTAAGTTTCTTGCTCGATCGCAACAAGGTCGCGCTGATCGACGAACGGCTGAGCGTCGACAATGCGATGTATCGTGGACGTGACGATAGCGGCCGCCCGTTCTCGCTGATGGCGGGTGAGGCGGTGCAGCGTTCCACCATCGAAGGGCTGGTGCGGATGCAGGATCTGGTCGCGCAGATGATGCTGACGGAAGGTCCGGCGCGGCTGAGCGCCGAGGGCGGGGTCTACGATATCGACGAAGAAACCGTGGCGGTGAACGGTCCGGTGCAACTCACCGCAAGCGATGGCTATTCCATGGTCGCGCGCGGAGTTGGAGTCGATCTCAAGGCGCGGGAAGTGCGCGGCGATGACGGCGTTTCGGGCGAAATACCGGCTGGTACCTTTTCTGCTGACACCATGCGCGCCGATTTGGGCGCGCGTACTATCACGTTGGAGGGCAATGCCCGCCTGACCATGGTCCCCGGCCAGTTGAGGATGCCGTGATGCACCAGTCCGCTCCCTGTCGTCGCGCAATGAACCGTCTTGCCCTTGTCTGGGGGCTGGGCGGCGTTGCCTTGGCCGCCGCGTTTGTGGGCGGCATGACAGCGCAGGCCCAGAGCATCGCAGGCCACAATTCGCGCGCACCGGTGACCTATGATGCGGAACGGATCGTGCTCGACGACCGCGCCAACCGGGTGATCCTCAGCGGCGGAGTGACAGTTTCTCAAGCCGATCTCACTATTCGATCTGACCGGATGCTGGTCAATTTCACCGATTCTGGCGAGCTCGAGATCCAGCGCATTACTGCCACCGGCGGGGTAACCATCGACCGCGGCGACGAGCGCGCTACCGGCAATAATGCTATCTACGATTTCAACCGCCGGATCATCACCATGGCAGGCGATGTTCGCCTGCGCCGGGGCGGCGACACGCTGAATGGCGGCCGGCTCGTGATCGATCTGCAGACGGGGCTGTCGAGCGTGGATGGCAGCGCCGCCGGCACCGTCCCCGGCGCTCCGGCGGATGGCCGGGTTACGGGTTCCTTTACCGTGCCCCAGCGGGATGAGGACGAGCCCTAGGCGGGCAGTCGATCGGATCTCCGGAGCTTCGGCGCCAAACACGGCTCGTCGCGCAGGTGGCTAGTATGCGTTATTGTGCTTTAGCACCATTACGGTCTTCAGTACGATCTTGATATCCCGCAACAGCGACCATTTGGCGATATATTCGAGATCGGACTGGAGCCGGTCGGTAAGGTCCTTTTCGACCTCGGTCGCACCGCGATGGCCGCGCACCTGCGCAAGGCCGGTCAGGCCCGGCTTGAGACAGTGGCGCTGCCAGTATTTGCGATCGACCTCCCAGAAGAACTTCTTGTTCGCCTGACTGCCGATGGCATGCGGACGCGGGCCGACGATCGACATGTCGCCCGTCAGCACGTTGATGAGCTGCGGGAGTTCGTCGATGCTGGTGCGACGGATGAACGCGCCGACGCGGGTGATCCTGTCATCATCGCGGGCGGTCGATCTGTCCCCGTTCCGGTCGAGCTTTTCCTCGCGCATGGATCGGAACTTGAACATGTCGAAGAACTGGTTGCCGCGGCCCAGACGGCGCTGCACGAACAGCACCGGGCCGCGATCTTCCAGCTTGATGGCGATGGCCACCGCGATCAGCAGCGGTGACAATGCCAGTAGCCCCGCCAGCGCGGTGGCGATGTCGAACAGGCGCTTGATGATGCGCGAGCGCAGCCGCAGTGGTCCGGTTGAAACGACCAGCGTGGTGCGATCCAGCACGTCATAGCGATGAACGCCGATCGCGCCGAGGCTGTGGGCCGGTTCGCTGACGATCTCGCCATAAATCCCTGCCGATTTGAGCAGCAAGGCCCATTCCTCACGCCGTTCGCGCGGGCAGCTGACGACGACGTGATCCTGATTGCGGAGCAGCTTGCCCAGCCTGTCGAGCATGAAGGGGTCGTGGCTTCCGGGATCGAGGCCCAATTCCCTTGCCGAGATCGTGACCGCATCGGGGTAAGCGAAGTCTGATCCACCATCGTCGATCACCAGACGGTTCGCGATCCGCCCATTCCAGCGCCAATCGATGAAGCCGGTGATGGCACGCCGCAGCAGCACCAGCAGGAGCGCGGTGAAAATCAGCCCCAGCGTCACCGCCGCACGTGAGAAATCCTCGTTCGACTTGGTATAGAACGCAAGGAAGTTGATAAGGCCGGCTGAAATCACCAGCGCAACCAGCGCTTGGCGGGCGGCGAACAACCAGTCGGACAGGGCTTTCAGCCCGTAGGAGCCATTATATAGCGCTATCGTGTAGAACGCTGGCAGCATTGCCTGTGCGGCAAGCATGGCGCGCGGTTCGGCCCAGCGATCTTCCCACACCAAACTGGCGAGCGCGAAAGCGAGATTGAACAGAGCGCCGTCGGCCAAAAGGATCAGAGCGTAGGTACGCAGCCGCCGCCGCTCCAGCGATGGCGCGACTTTGCTTTCGACAGCGGTATGCCTGACCGATTCCAGAAGTTTCGGCGTTACCCGATTCATTCAAACCTTCCCCCAAAGGCGCGGCCCTTAAGAGCCACTCCATAGGTATGAATCCTTACAGGGAAAAGGGACAATTGTGCGACTGCGAAATGCGGCCTGTCACGTTTTGCTATCGCTTGGCGGCGAAGCGCGCCATTTCCGCCAGTTCCTGCGCCAATAGCAGCTCGGCGGCCTGACTGTTGGCTAGCAATGTCCGGTGCAACTCGGTGAGCCGCGGGATCAGCCGGTCCAGCCGCGTTTCGGGCGTACCGCGCTGGGCAGGCTGGCGCCACCGGTCGAATTGCTGCCGGATTTCGCGCGCCTCCTTGAAGAAGATGCCGAGCCGCGCCTGCTCGCCCTTGTCCAGCCGGTCAAATGAACCGCGCGGGCCGATATAGGCGACGATCTGCGCCAGTTGTGCCGTCCGCCGTTCCAGCGCCAGCGCCAGACCCACCGGATTGAGCCCGAGTTCGCGCATTCGCCTGATCTCGCCGCTCACCCGGCCCAGTTCTCCGCCAAGCACTGCGTTGACCAGCGGGGCAAACCCGTCCTCTTCCGTTGCGGCACCGATGGCGGCGTGATCTTCGATGGTGGCTGATTTGGGCGATTGCGGGTCTGCATCGCAATAGAGCGCGAGCTTGGTGACTTCCGACTGCGCCAGCCGCACGTCCAGCCCGGCGCCGCGGGCGATGCGTTCGGCCAGATCGCCGCCGAGCCGCAGGCCCGCCGCATCCGCCATCGCGCGCACCGCGCTGGCGACGGTGCCAAGATCGGGTTGGTAGAACATCGCTACCAGCGCATCCTTGCGCTTTTCCAGCAGTTTGGCGGTGCGCGATTTGTCAGTGGCGGAGGTGGCGACCACGATCACCGGCGCGGCGGCGCCCGCCCCAGCCTCGCTGGTCTCGATCAGGACCTGCAAGGCATCATGCGCCTCGTCGCCGCTGGCGCGCACATGGATATGCCGCTTGCCGCCGAACAGCGAGGTGGAGCGCGCCTCGTCGCCGAGCAGCGCGGGGTCGCGTTTCAGTTCGGCGCCGGACAATTCGACCCGGTCACCTGCATTGGGCAGGGCAGCGGCCAACCGGTCGGCTGCGGCGCTTGCTCCGGCTTCATCGGGGCCGCAAAAGAAGAACATTGCCAGCCGTTCAATCCCGGTGGGCAGGCCGCGGACGAAATCGCTGTTCCTGGCCTTCATTGCGGCGGAGCGCCGCGCGCCCGCAGTGCGAGCGAAACTTGCGTCGCCATCTGTTCGGCCACTGCGCGCGCAAGGTTTTCCAATGCCTTCTGCTCGGCTGCAATGGTCGCGTATTCGCTGCTGACCACGTCGATGCCGGCATCCGAACCGGCGGTGGCGTCGAGCAGGATCGCGCCGGTCGCGGCATCGACCAATTGGTAGCGCGCCCGCAGGATGCGGCGCTCGCGGCTGATGGTATCGTCGTTGAGCACGCCCAGCGCTTCGAGCGTATCGTCGAGCCGCACATCGAGCCGGTAGGCCGTAGGCGCGTCTCCGGCGATGCCGAGGCGGTCCTGCAGGGCATTGCGCACAAGCCAGCCGCCCCGTCCGGGGATCGCAGGCACCTCGACCGCCGCCAGCCCCTGCGCCACCGCCGCATCGCCGCCGCCCGCATACATCGGCGACAACCCGCAGGCGGGCAGCGCGAGACAGGCGAGGAGGGCGAGAATGGCGCGCATCAGGTGACGATATTCACCAAACGGTCGGGCACGACAATAACCTTGCGGATCGCCGCGCCATCGACCGAGCGTTGCAGGTTGGCCGAAGCCAGCGCCAGTGCTTCCAACGTGTCCTTCGACGCTCCCTTGGGCGCGGTCACGGTGTCGCGCAGCTTGCCCATGTGTTGCAGTGCGATGGTAACCTCGTCATCGACCAGCAGCGCGGGATCGACATCGGGCCACGGGGCGTCGGCCATCAACGCAGTGTTGCCCATCTTCGACCAGGCCTCTTCGGCCAGATGCGGCATCATCGGCGCGGCGAGGTGGACGAGCGCGCGGATGGCGGCGCTGCGGCTCGCCGACGGCGCGGCCTTTTCGGTTGCGCCGGTCAGCTCGTAAATGCGCGCCACGGCCTTGTTGAAGCCCAACGCCTCGATGTCCGACGCAACGGAGGCGATGGTCTGGTGGGTCTTGCGCTCGAGGCTTTTGTCCTCGCCTTGCGCGCCCGCGTCATGGGCCGCGAACAAGCGCCACAGCCGCTGGACGAAGCGCGCGCAGCCTTCGATCCCGGCGTCCGACCACGGCAGATCGCGTTCGGGCGGCGAATCCGACAGCATGAACCACCGCACCGCATCCGCGCCGTGACGAGCAATGATCGCGTCCGGATCGACAACGTTCTTCTTTGACTTCGACATCTTGATGACGCGGCCCACGTCCACCGGGGCGGCATCGGTCAGCAGGATTGCCCCGTCAGACGAACGATCGACTTCTTCGGGCGCAAAGAACACCGGCGCGCCGCGCACCGGATCGGTGCGGCTGTAGGTCTCGTGCGTCACCATCCCCTGCGTGAATAGCGCGGCGAAGGGCTCCTGCACCGCGATCTGGCCCATGTGTGCGAGCGCCCGCGTCCAGAACCGCGCGTAGAGCAGGTGCAAAATCGCATGCTCGATCCCGCCGATATAGTGCTGCACCGGCATCCACTTGGCGACCTCTTCCGGGTCAAAGGGGCGGTCTTCCGGCTGGCTGGCGAAGCGCAGGAAATACCATGAGGAGTTGGTGAAGGTATCGAGCGTATCGGTCTCGCGCCGCGCCGCCTTGCCGCATTGCGGGCAATCGACGTGCTTCCACGTCGGGTGGCGTTCGAGCGGGTTGCCGGGAATGTCGAAGCTGACATCCTCGGGCAGGGTGACGGGCAGCTGGTCCTTGGGTACCGGCACAACGCCGCAAGCATCGCAATGGATGAACGGAATCGGCGTGCCCCAATAGCGCTGCCGAGACACGCCCCAATCGCGCAGCCGCCATACGGTGCGACCCTCGCCCCAGCCGCCAGCCTCGGCGCGGGTGATGACCGCCTGCTTGGCGTCCTCAACGCTCATGCCATCAAGGAAACCGGAGTTGACGATCACCCCGTCGCCTGCCTCGGCCTCGCCCGCGAAGGGTGCGTCTGCCTTGGCCGGATCGGTCGCGACCACGCGCATGATCGGCAAATCGTACTTGGTGGCGAATTCGAAATCGCGCTGGTCATGCCCCGGCACGCCCATCACCGCACCAGTGCCATATTCCATGAGCACGAAGTTGGCGATGAACAGGGGCAGCGGCTCACCGGTGAAGGGGTGGCGCGCGGTGATCGCGGTGCGATACCCCAGCTTCTCCGCCGTTTCGACCTCTGCCGCCTTGGTCCCGCCGCGCTTGCACTGTTCGATGAAGGCGGCGACCTCGGGATCGCCCGCCAGCCCTTGGGCAATCGGGTGATCGGCAGCAATCGCGCAGAAACTCGCGCCAAAAATCGTGTCCGGGCGGGTGGTGTAAACCGGCAGATTTCCGCCGTCGGAAAGGTCAAAGCTGAACTCGAGCCCCTGCGACTTACCGATCCAGTTTTCCTGCATCAGACGAACCTTCTCGGGCCAGTCTTCCAGCTTCCCCAGCCCTTCCAGCAGATCATCGGCGAAGTCGGTGATCTTCAGGAACCACTGGTTCAATTTGCGCTTTTCAACCTCGGCGCCGCTGCGCCAGCCCTTGCCGTCGATCACCTGCTCGTTTGCGAGCACGGTCATGTCGACCGGATCCCAGTTGACGGTCGATTCCTTGCGATAGACGAGGCCCGCCGCAAACATGTCGAGGAACAGCGCCTGTTCGTGCCCGTAATATTCGGGATCGCAGGTGGCGAATTCGCGGGTCCAATCCAGCGCGAAGCCGATGCGCTGCAACTGCGCCTTCATCTGTGCGATGTTCTGACGGGTCCAGCCGCCGGGATGGACGCCCTTTTCCATCGCCGCGTTTTCCGCCGGCATCCCGAAGGCGTCCCACCCCATCGGGTGCAGCACTTCAAACCCCTGCATCCGCTGATAGCGCGCCAGCACGTCGCCCATCGTGTAATTGCGCACGTGGCCCATGTGGATGCGCCCCGAGGGATAGGGGAACATCTCAAGGATGTAGCTTTTCGGCTTTGAACTGTTCGAATCGGCGGTGAACGTGCCCGCCTCGGCCCAGGCGCGCTGCCAGCGTTCATCGGCGACGGCAGGGTCGAAACGGGTGTCGGTCATGAACGGTTTTCCGTCGGTGGGGCAGGCGCCCGAAAAAGGCGTTTAGAAAGCGAGCAGGGCTCAGGAAGCGAGCGCTTGGCGGCGCAGATCGCGCGCCTTGGTCAGGATGATGTCCTCCAGCTTCTGCACGGTCGCCGCCTGTACCGGGGCTTCGACCCAGTTGCCGGTCTCGCTGACCTGACGGCTGGCCGCGACCCGCAGTGCATCAGCGCGCAGGTCCTGATCGAGGATCGTCACCGTCAGCTTCACCCGCTCGCCCGGATTGGCGGGGTTGGCGTACCAATCGGTCACGATCACGCCGCCATTGCTGTCGGCCTGCAGCAGCGGCGCGAAACTCACCGTGTCGAGCGCGGCGCGCCAAAGGTAGGCGTTCACGCCGATGGTGTTGAGCTGCGCGGCCTGTAATTCGGTGCGCGGACGCTCATTGCCTCCACAAGCGGCGAGCAACGTCATTGCGCCGCCTATGAGAGCAGCGGTCATCACCCTTGCAAAGGGGGCACGGGAGCGGACGGAATTGGCGCGTGTCACTGCGGGAGGTTTCCTCATCATCTGTATCGCCCACGCTCTATAGCCCTCATGCCCTGCGCGGCAAGCTTCGATGCGCAGGTGAGCGGCGGAGCGCGTGCAATCCGCTTGCCTTCTCCTGCAGAGGCCTGATGCCCTTTACCTCCGCTTAACTTGAGGCTGGCGGCGTACGAAGGAAGATTCTGTGTGCCTGAGGCCACAGATTACCGGCGAATCCGGAGACCCCGGCGGCAAAGCCATTGCAACATAGCTTTGCGCGCCTATCACAGTTTAAGGGCTTGCCGGGACGACTCGGTCAAGGTCATGTTCATGAATGAACGGCGACAACCGATTCATTTCAAACGGGGAAGCGAACAACGCGATGTCACACGGGCTACACATTACAGCAAAGGTGCAGCGCAAGCTGCCGATGCTGACTGTGTGCGGCGTGCTGGCGTTGGCTTTGCCGAGCGCGGGTTGGGCGCTCGCGGACAAGAGCGTGCCGTCCGCAGCGACCTCAATCCAGGCGCTGGGTCTCAACGTCTTTACCCCGGCTTCGGTTGATCCGGAACTTGCCGCTCGCGTGGCCGATAAGGCCCGGGCCCACGGCATTCGCTTTACGCCCGCCGGGGCGACGCCGGTTGCGGGTGAACGCACGGTGACCGTGGCAGTGCGGGTCGACAGCGAAGAAGCCCGTGCCATTTCCGTTCGCAAGGCGATTGATGCCGTCCCGGGGCGCGGCGCCGGGCTGTCGGGTCTTGAGGCAAGCCGGTTCCAGCTCGGCACGGCACGCGGTTACAAGAGCTTTGCCCGCCCCATCGAGTTGCCCTCCCAGGTGCGGCGCATGGAGCTGCCCGATCTGGCGCAGTTCGAACCTTCGCGTCCCAAGGCTGACAATGAGCCCTCGCGCCTGCAGCCACGGATCGAATTGGAAGACCGTGAGATTGCCGGGCGTTCGCCCAACACGCTCGATGCGATTGGCGCACAAACGGTGGGCGTGGGCGGTAGCTTCCGCCTTTCGCCCAATCTCAACGTGACGGCGGGCGTGCGCTATTCGCAGGAACGCGAACGGCTCGACCCGCTTACCAATTCGGTGCAGGATAGCCAGGCGGTCTACGTCGGGACACAGATCAAGTTCTGACACCTCAGGGCAGCGTGGGGGTCCGTTCATATTCCTGCGAGCCGTACCTTGTATCTCCGCCAGTCGATCCACTCAGCGCATAGCTATTCCCTGCTTTCCCTGACGTTACGTCAAGGCTAGTGTGCGAACACAAGCAATCGCATCAAGGGGGAAATGTCATGGGCCGGGTAGCCATCGTAACCGGAGGAACGCGCGGGATCGGCGAAGCGATCTGCCAGCGGCTCCAGCGTCAGGGCCACACGGTCATCGCCAATTTCGCCGGCAATGAAGACAAGGCGCGCGCGTTTTCCGAAGCCACCGGCATTCCTGCACGCAAGTGGGACGTGGGCGATCACGAAGCCTGTATGGCCGGCTGCGCCGACGTGGAAGCGGAATTCGGCCCTGTTGATATCGTCGTCAACAATGCCGGAATCACCCGCGACGGCACGCTCCACAAGATGAGCTATGCCGACTGGGACGAGGTGATCCGCGTCAACTTGGGCGGTTGTTTCAACATGGCCAAGGCGACCTTCCCCGGCATGCGGGAACGCGGCTGGGGCCGGATCGTCAATATCGGCTCGATCAACGGGCAGGCGGGCCAATACGGGCAGGTCAACTACGCCGCCGCCAAGTCCGGCATCCACGGCTTCACCAAGGCGCTGGCGCAGGAAGGGGCGAAGTTCGGGGTGACGGTCAACGCCATCGCGCCCGGATATATCGATACCGACATGGTGGCGGCGGTGCCCGCGCCGGTGTTGGAAAAGATCGTCGCCAAGATCCCGGTCGGCCGATTGGGTATGGCAGAGGAAATCGCCCGCGGGGTCGCCTTCCTCACCAGCGAAAATGGCGGATTCATGACCGGATCGACCATGAGCATCAACGGCGGCCAGCATATGTATTGAGGCAGGGGCTGCCCGGCTTCGCTGCGGCGCCCCTTACTCGTACCCGTAGTCCGAATAGTCCTTGAAACTGGGCGAAGTGAACTTCGTGATATCGCTCTGGAAGTGGAGCGGCACATTGCCGGTTGAACCGTGGCGCTGCTTGGCAACGATCAGCGTCGCCTTGCCCACCATCTGTTCGAACTTCTCCTCCCATGCGCGGTATTTCTCCTGCACATCTGGAGTGGAGTTGGCATCGGGCGTGTCGGGCTTGACCAGCATCTGGTAGTAATCCGAGCGGAAGATGAACCACACCATGTCCGCGTCCTGCTCGATCGAGCCGGATTCGCGCAGGTCGGACAGCATCGGGCGCTTGTCCTCGCGCTGTTCGACCGCACGGCTGAGCTGCGACAGCGCGATCACCGGCACCTGCAATTCCTTGGCCAGCGTCTTCAAACCCCGGCTGATTTCGGAAATTTCGTTCACGCGGTTGTCGTTGGCGCGGCCCGATCCTTGCAGCAATTGCAGGTAATCGACGACGATCAGCCCGATATCGTGCCGCCGCTTCATCCGCCGCGCGCGGGTGCGCAAGGACGCGATGGTAAGCGCTGGGGTATCGTCGATATAAAGCGGTAGCTCGGAAAGGCGCTGGCTGGCGAAGCTCAGCTTCTGGAAATCCTCGCGGCTCAACTTACCGCTGCGCAGCGCTTCGGACGAAATCTCGGCCTGTTCGGCCAGAATACGCGTGGCGAGCTGATCGGCGCTCATTTCCAGGCTGAAGAAGGCGACCGGCGCGCCGTAATTGAACTCGCCCCCGTCGCGCTGCCATTCGAGATGCTGTTCCGCGCAGTTGAAGGCGATGTTGGTGGCGAGCGAGGTTTTGCCCATGCCGGGACGCCCAGCAAGGATGATAAGATCGGAATTGTGCAGGCCGGCGGTTTTCTGGTCGATAGTGGCCAGCCCGGTGGTCTTGCCCGATAATCCGCCGCCTGATTGCATCGCCGCTTCGGCCATCTTGATCGCGGTGAGCGCGGCATCCCGGAAACTCGCCGCCTCCCGCCCCGTCGCCGCGCCTTCGGCCACGCGGAACAGATCGGCCTCTGCCTGCGCGATGCGGTCCAGCGGCGAGGTGTCTTCGGAGGTATCCAGCGCCCCTTCGACCAACCCGCGACCGACGCTGACAAGCTCGCGCAGCAAGGCTAGGTCATAGATCTGCTGCGCCAGCTCGCGCGGGGCGAGCAGGCCCGCACCGCTGGCGGTAAGCTGCGCCAGATAGCTGGTGCCGCCCAGTTCCTTCAGCGCCTCGTCCGCCTCGAAATAGGGGCGCAAGGTGACGGGCGAGGCGGTGGCGTTGCGCTCGATCAGCACCAGCACGCGCTCGTAGATTCGCGCATGGAGCGGTTCGAAGAAATGTTCTGCCCGGACCGGAACCTGCAGCTCCTCGATCACCCGGTTATCGATCAGCACCGCGCCCAGAAACGCGGCCTCGGCCTCCAGATTGGACGGCAGCTTGCGCGGCGCGGCGTCCGGGGCGGGGGGTGCAGGGTTGATCGGAGTGACTTTTTCGGGTTCGGCCATGCGCGCCTGATGCGCCTTGCAGGGGGCATCAGGCAAGGGCGAAAGCCGCCAATATTTTTTTCGTTTGCTGTGGATAGCGTGGAGATTTCGTCGAAGTGCTTGAAGTGCGGCCCCTCCATCTGCGAAGGCAGACGATATGGCCGATCTGCCGCCCGATTCCCTGCCCATTTCGCCCGCCGCCGGAGGCTCGGGTTCCTATCGTATTGCGAAGGTTACGCTCGACGAGGCGACGATCCTGTGGCGCAACGCCGATGTTGAGCAGGAACGCCGGGTGGCGATCTATGATCTGATCGAGGAAAACACCTTCAAGCCGCTGCGGGCCGCCGAGCGTGGAGGCAAGGGGCCGTATCACCTGCACCTGTCGGTCAATGACGGACGGCTGGCGATGGATGTCAGCGACGAAGGCGGGCAATTGCTGGAAACGCTGCTGATCGGCATGGCGAGGTTCCGCCGCCCGATCCGCGAATATTTCGCGATCTGCGATTCTTATTATCAGGCCATCCGCAAGGCCACGCCTTCGGAGATCGAGACGATCGACATGGCCCGGCGCGGCATCCACAACAATGCCGCCGAACTGCTGCTCGAACGGCTGGAGGGCAAGGTTGACACCGATTTCGCCACTGCGCGTCGGCTGTTCACGCTGATTTGCGTGCTGCACATCAAGGGCTGAGGGGCGCAATGGCTCGCAAACGGACCGCTTCGGCGCGTGGGACGCCGCACGGGGCCACCCGCCGCTGGATGCTGCGCGGATTTGCGCTGGCGGGGCTGGTTGCCTTCGCCTTCGCCGCATGGCTGTGGTGGGACATGCGCGATTGGCACCCGGATGAAGCGCTCTATCCCGAACAAGGCGCGGTAGCGCCCGCCGGCACTGCTGCTGTGAAGTTCGAGACGCTGAAGGCCATCGGCGCGCAGTTTGCCTATATTCCGCTGGTCGCCGAACCTTTCGTCAACGGAGGCATCGCGTTCTCCGAACGGTTCCGGCGTGCGCGCGAGGCGGGGTTGCAGGTCGGGGTGGTGCTCGATTTCGATCCTTGCGTCCGGGCCGACGGGCAAAGCGGTGCTTTCGCGCAGATGGTGCCGCGTGACCCCGATCTGCTGCCCCCCGCAATCGGCCTTGCCCGGCTTGCCGACGGCTGCGCTCCGGCTGTGAGCGATGCGGCGGTTGAAAGCGAGTTGATGACGCTGATCAACCAGATCGAGATGCATGCCGGAAAGCCGGTGATCCTTAAGCTTTCGCCCGCGTTCGAGTTGCGCCACCGCACCGCAAACACGCTGAGCCGGGACCTGTGGCTGATGCGTGACCGCGCCCGGCCCGACTATGCCGGGCGTCCATGGCTGCTATGGAGCGCCAACAGCCAGCGGATGACCGCAGCAAGCGAGGAGCCGATCGAATGGGTGGTGGTGCAGAAATGAGCCTTGTGCCGTCGCAGGAACAGGCACTGATCGCCGCAGCCTTTGCCGCTGCCGAACACGCCTATGCGCCCTATTCGGACTATCCCGTGGGCGCGGCGCTATTGTTCGATGACGGCGCAATCCTGACCGGCTGCAATATCGAGAACGCCAGCTACGGCCTCGCGTTGTGCGCCGAGACTGTCGCGGTGGCCAAGGCGCTGGGCGGAGGGCGGCGCGGCGGGTTGGTGGCGGTCGCCGTGGTCGGGTTGAAGGCAGATAGCCAGCCGATCACGCCGTGCGGGCGCTGCCGACAGGTATTGAACGAGGTCGCCGCATTGGGCGCAACCGATCCGCTGGTGCTGTGCGTCAGCAAGGACGATGTTCGGCGGGTGGCGCTATCCGCGCTGCTGCCGCACGCCTTCGGCCCTTCGCATCTTGGCTAGGGCGCTCGCCTAGCTGTCGCGCCCTTCCAGCCACTCCACCAGCGCCGCCATGCATTCGCGGCCCAACAGCCTGCACCGCTCGGGCGACCAGCCTTGTTCGGGCTCGGGGAAATCGGCCAGATCCTTGTACGGCATCTCCAGCGTCATCGCGACCGCGCCGAACCGCTGCGCCACCTGATTGGTGCTCATGGCAAGGTTGGCGGAGCCGGCGCGCGCCTTCGGATAGCCCAGCTTGGTCTGGAAATCGGGCGTGCGCCGGTCGAGGATGCGCTGGTAGCGATTATAACCAGCGCCCTGCGCCTCGGTCCATGACGGGATGCCATCGAACCCGGCGATGAACACCGCCGGGATTGCTTCGTCGGCGTGGACGTCCATCGCGAAATCGACGCCGGTCGCATCCATCCGGTTGCGGATCGCCAGTACTTCAGGCGCGCGTTCCGCCGTCGGCTCGGCCCATTCGCGGTTCAGGTTTGCGCCAACTGCATTGGTTCGCAGATGCCCGCGCCGCGAACCATCTGGGTTGCAATTGGGAACGACATGAATCCGGCACGCCTTGCGCAGCGTCCGCGCAACCGGGTCGGCAGGATCGGTCAGGCAATCCAGCGCGCCCTCCATCCACCATTCGGCCTGCGTCTCGCCCGGATGCTGCCGGGCATAGAGCCACACCTGCGTTTCGCCTTCGCCCATTTCGAGGCAATCGATCGGCTGGCCATCCAGCGTGGTGCCGAGCCGAAAATAATCCACGCCCTCGCAAGCAGCGGTCTCGGCAATCAGATCGTGGTGCCGCTCCGTCGAAAAGGGCGCGAAATAGGCAAACCAGCACACGTCCGACGCGGGCAGGTACCGGATCGTCAGCGTGCCGTTATCCTCGTCCTTGTCGAACGTGCTTGCCGCACGCGCCCAGTAATCACGGTCTTCAGAAACGCAGGCGTCGTAATCGGGCCAGCCGCCCGGATAGGCGCTGGCATTGAGGCCGGTGATCTTGAGCACGATCTCTTCGCCCGCTTTGGCGGCGACGCGGAAATGGAACCACTGGAAAAACTCGGATTCGCTATCGCGCCGGATCGTAAGGCGCGCTGTGCGGCCTTCGATGCCGATCACCTCGATATTGCCGCTGTCGAATGCGGCATCCACAAACATGGGGGTCATTGGGTTCCTTGAAGCTTCTTTGCGTCGATCGTCACCATTTCGCCATTGCCACCCGGAAAGTCCCTGAACAACCCTGCTGCAAGTGTGGCGGCGCTGGTGTTGATTTGCGAGTAGGGCGATTTGACTCCGGTGGCGATCTGCGCGCGGCCTTCCCATAGGGTTTCGCCATCGGTGCGGGAAATGCGCACCGAAAGATCGGTCAGCACGCTGGGGCTTTCGCGCCCGCCGCCCAGATTGATCCCCACGCCCATGCCCACGCCCGAGCCAAAGCCGCCGGTCTGCCCGCCGACCCCAACATTGACCGGCCCGCGGCGATTTTCCACCGCAGCGGCGATGCCGTTGCGGCTGGTGCGGATCGCTGCAGTCTGCGCGGCGGGCACGCCCTCGGGCACTACGGTATAGCCGAGGCTGGTCAGTTCCCTTCCGACCGCCGCGGCAAAGGCCGCGCGCGCGCCGGGGTTGCCGATTTCATCGGGAAAGGTCAGCGCAATCGTCCCCTGTCCCAGCCCGGCCGGATCGGGCGCGACAAAGCGGGTGACTTCGACGGGGCCGGTATAGGGCGTGGTGGCGCAGGCCGACAGGCCGAGCGCTGCAGCGCTCAGGATCGCTGGGGCAAGCAGGCGGATAAAGGAGGTGCTGTTCATGCCGGGGTTCCTTTCGTAGCCGACCGCTTATAGAGGTCGCACCGGAATGTGGACAGGCCTGCTTTGTCTGCTCCAGGTTGAGATTTTCTAACCGCAATCCGTGCTAAGGCCGATCGTATGAAGGTGCAGAACAAGCCTCCCGTGCTGGTGACCGGCGGTGCCGGCTATATCGGCAGTCACGCCGTGCTCGCGCTGAAGGATGCGGGCTGGCCGGTGGCGGTGATCGATAACCTGTCGACCGGCTTCCGCTTCGCGATCCCTGACGATGTGCCGCTGTATGAAGGCGACATCGCCGATGCCGCGCTGCTGGCGCGGATCTTCGACGAACAGGGCATGGGCGATGGGCGCGGCGCGATCATGCATTTCGCCGGCTCGATCGTGGTGCCCGAAAGCGTCGCCGATCCGCTAAAGTATTACCGCAACAACACCGCCAACAGCCGCGCCCTGATAGAGGCAGCGGTGACCGCAGGCGTACCGCACTTCATCTTCTCCTCCACAGCGGCAACCTATGGCATCCCCGACGTGGCCGCCGTTTCCGAAGATACCCCGCAGCGCCCGATCAACCCCTATGGCTGGTCCAAGCTGATGACCGAACAGATGCTCGCCGATGTCGCTGCCGCGCATCCAATGAACTTCGGCGTGCTGCGCTATTTCAACGTCGCCGGGGCCGATCCAGATGCGCGCAGCGGGCAATCGACGGCGGGCGCGACGCACCTGATCAAGGTCGCGATCGAGGCGGCGCTCGGCATGCGCGAATCGGTTGCGGTGTTCGGCACCGATTACGGGACGCCGGACGGGACGGGCGTGCGCGACTACATCCATGTCAGCGATCTGGCGGCGGCGCATGTGCTGACGCTGGAGGCGCTGATTGCCGAGCCATCACGCTCGTTGACGATGAATTGCGGCTATGGCCGGGGCTTCTCGGTGCTGGAGGTGCTCGATGCGGTCGACCGGGTCACGAATCGCCAACTCGACCGGCGCCTTCAGGGGCGCCGCGCAGGCGACCCCGATTCGTTGATCTCCGATTCGCGCCACTTGCGCGCGACTCTAGGCTGGGATCCGGCCCATGCCGATCTCGACACGATCATCGCCCATGCGCTAGCGTGGGAGCGTAAACTGGCCGATCTGCGCGAGGGGGAGAGCGGCGCCAGGGTCGATACTTCGCGTTGACGCGAGGCCCACCAGCCGCTATCGGCCCACACAGATTTCCGCGCGTCGGACTGGTTCCGGCGCGCTTGTCATTTGAAAGATTGAGCCATGAAGATCGTCAACAGCCTCAAGTCGCTGAAGGGTCGCCACCGCGACAACCGCGTGATCCGTCGCCGAGGGCGCACCTATGTCATCAACAAGACCAACCGTCGCTTCAAGGCCCGCCAGGGCTGATTGATGCGTGGTGCGGCTGCCGATGCGGTAGCCGGTGAATTCAGCGGCCCGCCTCCTTACCGGAGTGCGGGCCGCGGACTTTTGTGGAGTGGGCGACGTGGAGAATGACGGTTTGCGGCGCGCTGTGGTGTTCGATGTGGGGCGAGTGCTGTTTCAATGGCAACTGCGCGCGCTTTTCGAAAAGCTGATCAATGACGCTGAGGAACTCGATTGGTTCCTCGCCCATGTCGTGACCGAGGAATGGCATTTCGAACATGACCGCGGCCGCGCGCTCGGGGACATGGTGCCCGAACGGATTGCGCTGTTTCCGCAACACGAATCGCTGATCCGCGCCTATGCGAGCCGATTCAATGAAACAGTG
Organism: Erythrobacter sp. NFXS35; assembly: GCF_040148725.1. NCBI lineage: Bacteria > Pseudomonadati > Pseudomonadota > Alphaproteobacteria > Sphingomonadales > Erythrobacteraceae > Erythrobacter > Erythrobacter sp. NFXS35. Next base: position 813,872 of record NZ_JAGDEB010000002.1, read on the forward strand.
CCGGGACCGGTCGCCGGCTCGCACGAAATTGTCGAGCGGTTGGCGGCGGCTGGCGTGCCGTTGTTCTGCCTTACCAATTTCGGCGACGAGTTCTGGCACATGTTCCGCCCGACCCAGCCGATCTTCGAGCTGTTCGCAGACATCGTCGTGTCGGGCGTGGAGAAGGTCGCCAAGCCCGACCCACGCATCTACGAAATCGTCGAGGAGCGTACCGGACGGGGGGGCGCCGATCTGTTCTTCACCGACGACAACCCCGCCAATATCGCCGCGGCACGCGCGCGCGGCTGGAACGCGCACCTGTTCACCGATTCGGCGAACCTTGAAGCAGCGCTGGCCGACGCCGGCCTGCTCTAAGTCTTTCGCTCGCCCGATCCGGGCGAACGTCTTCGCCGCTATTTCGCGTGCGCCGAGCGAGCGGCTGCGGGGTGGCCGTGTGGCCTTGCGAACCCGTGGGGTTCGATGTCAGCACCGATCTGTTTGGTATCGGTATAAACAAACCCCCGGTCGCGCCTTGCGGAAGGTGCGCCGGGGGTCGTGGAGTGCCGTGCGGGCTGGAGAGGTGCACGCACGGCGGGGATCAGTTGCGGCGCTGGATCAGCCGTTGCACTTCGCCAGCTCTTCAGCCGCCAGCTCCTCGCCATCGACCTTGAAGGTGGCGATTTCGCCGAACTTGCGGTTCAGGCCGCGGCAGATGCGCAGCGGGCGGGCGGGAGCCTTGTTGGCGACGCAGGTGGTGCCTTCGCACGCCCAGGCAACGCCGCCGGCGACGGCACGGTTTTCACCGGCTGGGGCCGAAAGCGTGGCGGTGTAATAGGCGCTGGCGGCCGCATTCGCGGGGGTCGCGGTGGCAACACCGAAGCTGAGGCCGGTGTAGACCATGGCGGTGGCGAGGACAGCAAGCTTGCCGGTGCGGTTCAGGGAGAGGGTGTTGGTCATCGGGGTTGTCCTTTGCATTGTATTGTTTTGGGCGGGTTGCCCTGTGGCCTCTGTTATCTTATTTTGCAATGCAACATTTCAATTCGAAACCAGTTGCTATTCGCTACCTAACTTCCTAGGTTTCTTATTGCAACTGAAAATTGAAATTTTTTTGTGACTGCCCGCAAAAGCGGTTACACATGACCCCGGACGGGGAAGGGACTGATATATGGGCGACTTGAGAGAACCGCTGCGTGACCTGATCGAATGCGGATTGCCGCAGGCGCTGGAAGTGATGGGCGAACGCTGGTCGTTCATGATTTTGCGCGCCAGCTTCAATGGCTTGAAACATTTCGAGGAATTCCTGACCGAACTCGGAATCGCGCGCAACATCCTCTCCAACCGCCTCGCCAAGCTGGTCGAGCACGGAATTCTCAAGCGCGAACCCTGTGCCGATGATCGCCGCAAGATCGAATATCGCCTGACCGATAAGGGCTTCGATCTGCTCCCGGCGATGCTGGCGCTGCGCCAGTGGGGCCAGAAATACGGCAACGAACAGGTCATCGAAGACCCGGTGCTCGTCGACGAGCGTGACCGGTTGCCGATCGGTCCGGTCTCAATTCTGGCGCATGACGGGCGAATCCTCGGCCATCATGATTTATGGTTGACCCGCCCGGAAAATCTCGGGCGACGCGCGGACGGAACCATCGCAAACCCCGGCGCGGAACTGGGCCAGGGCGACGTGGTTGATCTCGAAGCCGCAAAGAAAGCCGCCGCCCTATAACCCGTTGATAGCGACTCGGTGCGGGTGCCTTCTGCCCGCCGCATCGGCTAGGGCGGCGGGAATGAGCGCGGCCCTTCCCTCCGAATGTCACGATATCCTGCGCCGCACCTTCGGCTTCCCCGGCTTTCGCGGGCAGCAGGAGACGGTGATTGCGCGAGTGATGCAGGGGCAGCACAGCCTTGCGCTGATGCCGACCGGCGCGGGCAAGAGCCTGTGTTATCAGGTGCCGGCACTCGCTCGGACAGGCACCGCAATCGTCATATCCCCGCTGATCGCGCTGATGCACGACCAGATCCGTTCGGCCAGCGCGGCGGGCATCCGCGCGGCGTCGATGACATCGGCCGATGCCGACAACGCCGCCACCGCCGAGGCGTTTCGATCAGGCGCGCTCGATCTGCTGTATGTTGCGCCCGAACGTGCTGCGACCGCGGGTTTCCAGAACTTGCTGGAGCGGGCGCAAATCGCGCTGTTCGCCATCGACGAGGCGCATTGCGTGTCCGAATGGGGACACGATTTCCGCCCCGATTACCGCAGCCTTCGCCCGGTGCTCGATCGGTTCCCGGAGGTCCCGCGGCTCGCGCTTACCGCCACCGCCGATCCGGCGACGCGGGTGGATATCCTGCGCCAGTTGGGCATTCCCGATGCTGGCCTGATCGTCGCCGGGTTCGATCGGCCCAATATCCATTATGCCATCACAGCCCGCGATAACGGCCCGCGCCAGATCGCCGACCTGCTCGCGCGCCTGCCGGGGGCGGGTATCGTTTACGCGCCGAGCCGCAAGGCGACCGAGGATATCGCCGCTCAAATCGCGCGCACCGGGCGGGAGAGTGCTTTCTATCATGCGGGCCTCGACCCTGAGCGCCGGGCCGAAACGCAGGCCGCGTTCGTGCGATCGGAAAGCATGGTCATGGTCGCAACCATTGCCTTCGGCATGGGGATCGACAAGCCCGATGTGCGCTTTGTGATCCACGCCGGCCTGCCCAAGTCGATCGAGGCCTATTATCAGGAAACCGGCCGCGCGGGCCGCGACGGCGACCCGGCCGAAGCGCACCTGTTCTGGGGGGTGAGCGATTTTTCCCGTGCGCGGCAATGGCTGAACGATGTCGAGCCAGAGCGGCTGGCGGGCGAGCAGGAGCGCTTGAACAGCCTCGCTGCGCTGGTCGAAACGCCCGAATGCCGCCGAGCGATCCTGCTGAAGCACTTTGGCGAGCACCCACCCGCTCAGTGCGGCAATTGCGACAATTGCGCCAATCCGCCGCAGGTGGTGGATACGACCGAACTGGCGCAGAAACTGCTCTCGGCGGTCTATCGCACCGGGCAGAGCTTCGGCATCGGCCATATCGAAAAGGTGCTGACCGGGCAAAATGACGAACGCATCACGTCCCGCGCTCATGACAAATTGTCGGTGTTCGGGATCGTTGGCGCGCAAGAGGCGCGGCTGCTGCGCCCGCTCGCGCGGACGCTGGCGGCGCGCGGAATCCTGGCGGCGACCGAGCATGGCGGGCTGATGTTGGGGCCAGAGGCGCGCAGCGTTCTGAAGGGCGAAGCTGCCGTCGCCATCGCCGAGCCGCCCGTGCGGCAACGCCGTGGCCGGCGCACGCGGGATGAGGGCGCGCCCAACCCGGTCGGCAACCCCCTGTTCGAAGCGCTGCGGAACCGGCGCAAGGAACTCGCCAGCGAACACGGCATCCCGGCCTATGTCATCTTCCATGATTCGGTGCTGCGCGACATGGCGCATCGCTGTCCGGAGACGCTCGCCGAACTGGGCACGATCTCGGGCGTTGGCGCAAAGAAGCTGGAGACCTGGGGGGCGGATTTCTGCGCGGTGATCCGCGATCACCTGCGCGCCTAACGCTGCGGGCGGCTCTCCAGCCCGTAATCGATCCTGATCCGCACCCATGATCCGAACTGTTCGCGTCCGCCGACGCGGGCGGGGCGCACCCGGAACTGCCACGCCGCCGCCATCACCGCGCGCCCGATCTGCGAGCCTTGCGGACTTTCATTCAGCAGCACGCAGTCTTCGACATAATAATCGGGCACGGTCCGGCAAGCGATCAGCGCCGCTGACGGCGGAGTCGCGGTGGATAGATAGCCCCTAAGCTCCTGCCGCGTTGGTTCGCGATACCAGCGTGCGGCATAAAGCGGCTCGCCATTGGGCGCAGTGCCGACCTGCTGACTGTCACCCGAACTGCGCGGGTCGCCGGTATCCGCCGGGCCGTAACTGCGATTGGGTCTGATCCGCGCTCCGATCTTGGGCGGGGTGGGGCTGGGTTGGGCTTCCGGCTCAGGCGGTGCAGGCGCGGGCGGCGGCGGGGCAGCGGGCAGGGGCGCAAGCGCGAGCGGCGAAGGCCGAAGCGGCTGCGGCTGGGGCAAGGCTTGATCGGGGACCGGCTGCGTTTCCTGCGGGGTCGCGGCCTCTGCCGCTTCCTCGGGCTGCGATTCGGGCTGCGGCTCGGGCGGTGCGGCAAATTCGACAGCGGTGAATTCGGTCACCACCGTTTCGCTGTCCGGATCGCCTGCAATTTGCGCACCCAGAGTGAATAGCAGCGCGACGATCAGCGCCTCGATGGCCAGCGCGATGGCAAGGCTGATCGCACGCTGCCGCCGCCGCCCGCCCCATGCGGCAGGCGCGCTGACGGGCCGCTCGGCCACCATTGCTGAAGGATCGTCTGTAATCGCCAATGCGCCCTTGATCGGCCACGGGTTAGGGGAGCGCGGCCGTGCGCGGCCTCTTAACCCGTCGTCAGCCGATAGGATAGCGCTTCGGCAACATGCACGCGGCTGACGGTCTCCGCCCCGGCGAGATCGGCGATGGTGCGCGCGACCCGCAGCATCCTTGTATAGCCGCGCGCAGACAGGCGCAGCTTTTCCGCCGCCTGCAACAGCAGCTTGCGCCCCGCCTCGTCCGGGGTGGCGAACTGATCGAGTTTGTCGCCTTCCAATTCGGCGTTCGAGCGCACGCCTCGCGCTGTTTGCAAGGCGCGGGCGGCGGCAACCCGGCGCGCCACCTCGGCGCTGCCCTCAGCGGGCGGGGGCAGGGCCATATCGATCGCGCTGACCGCCGCGACGTGCACATGCAGATCGATCCGGTCGAGCAGCGGCCCGGACAATCGCGCCTGATAATCGCCCACGCAGCGGGGATATTTGTTGCAATTGCGCGCCGGATCGCCCGCATAACCGCAGCGGCACGGGTTCATCGCCGCAACCAACTGCACGCGCGCGGGGAAGGTGACGTGCGCATTGGCGCGGGCGACATCGACCTTGCCGGTTTCCAATGGTTGGCGCAGCGAATCGAGCACCGGGCGTTGAAATTCAGGCAATTCGTCGAGGAACAATACGCCTAGATGCGCCAGGCTGACTTCGCCGGGGCGCACTTTCAATCCGCCGCCGGTCAGCGCTGCCATGCTGGCCGAATGGTGCGGGGCGCGGAACGGCCGGGCGCGGCTGATTCGGCCAGCCTCCAGCGTGCCCGCGACCGATTGCACCATCGACACCTCCAGCGCCTCGGCCGGAGCGAGGTCGGGGAGGATGCCGGGCAGGCAACTCGCCAGCAGGCTCTTGCCCGAACCCGGCGGGCCGACCATCAGCAGGTTGTGCCCGCCTGCCGCCGCAATTTCGAGCGCGCGCTTGGCGGTTTCCTGCCCCTTCACCTGTTTCAGATTATTGCCGATCGCGGCATCGGCGACAGCCCCGCGCGGAGGTTCGTCGAGAACGAGGCTGCCCTTGAGATGCCCCAGCAGGCTGACCAGATCGCGCGGCGCGAGCACCGGGACGCCGCTGGCCCAGCGCGCCTCCGGCCCCTGTTCGGCGGGGCAGATCAGCCCGGTGCCCTGTTCGCTCGCATGGAGTGCGGCGATCAGCACGCCGGGGCTGGCGACCACGCGGCCATCCAGCGCCAGTTCCCCCACCGCGATCCAGTCGCCCAATTGTTCGGCATCGGTCACGCCCATAGCCGCGAGCAGCGCCAGCGCGATCGGCAGGTCGTAATGCGATCCGTCCTTGGGCAGGTCGGCGGGCGACAGGTTAATGGTGATCCGCTTGGGCGGCAGCGCAAGGCCCATCGCCGATAGTGCCGATTGCACGCGTTCGCGGCTTTCGCTCACCGCCTTGTCGGGCAGGCCGACCACGGTGAAGCGCGGCATGCCGGGCGCGACCTGGCATTGCACTTCGACGGCGCGCGCCTCCAGCCCGAGATAGGCTACGGTTCTGACCAGCGCGACCATTTGCTTGCCCCCTATTCCCCCCCGGCCCGCGTTAGTGCAGCCTTCAGAGAGGCTTGTCGAGCGGCTTGGGGCGGTCGGTAAGGCTTTTTTAAAGCATAAATCTTGGCAATTTCGGAACGCGCGCAGGCCCAGTGTGCCGCCATGAACCGCGCCCTTGCCTTGATCCTTGCCGCCTGCGCGCTGCTGTTGCCCACTGCGCCAGCGCTCGCCCAATCGGGAGCGCGGGTGGTGGAGCGCATCAGCTGGGTCGAGGAATGGGATCCGGCGACGGAACGTTGGGTGCGGGTGGACGAAAGCCCCGCCAGCATCGTTCCGGCGGCGTATCTGGGCACCGCCACCGTCACCCGCGCGGAAACTCATGCAGATGGAGTGACCGTCACCGAAACCGTGATCGAGGAGCCGGTGCGCTTCATCGCCCGTCCGGTGCCGCGCGCGGCGGCGGAGCTGGGTCTTGCGCAATTCGGCCCGTTTAGCGTGCTTGATCAACGGCGCGCTGCGCTCGTCGATTCGACCAGCGTTGGCTCGCCGCAAGCATTCGCCGCGATGCTGGCAGCCTATCCGGGGCTTGAGGTGATCGAGTTTCTCGATGCGCCCGGTACCCGCAACGATCTGGCCAATCTCAAGCTGGGCCGGGCCATCCGCGCCGCCGGGCTGGCGACCCATGTGCCCGAAGGCGGATCGGCGCGCTCGGGTGCGGTCGAACTGTTCCTTGCCGGGACCCGTCGGAGCATGGCTCCGGGCGCGCTGTTCGCGGTGCATTCCTGGCGCGACGAAGCCGGGCGCGAACCCGCCGATTTCGCCTCCGATGCGCCCGCCAACCGGCTCTATCTGGATTACTATGCCGAAATGGGCATGAGTGATGAAGAGGCCCGCGCCTTTTACGCGATGACCAATTCGGTGCCGCATGCCAGTGCATTGTGGCTGAAGGGCAGCGAAATGGCGCATTGGATCGCGCCGCAAGCAGTCCCGGCGACCGAAGAACCCAGTCAGATTGAGCCGTTGCTGGCGGAGCCTGTGCTGCTCGCCGCCTTGCCCGACCATTGCGTGCTGGGCGAAGATGCGCAGGCTGCGTTGGCGCTGGTTGCCGAGCACGTGGCTGCGCTGCCATGGTTTGCCGCTATCGATTTCTGGGCCGATCCGCCCCCACGCCTTGCCCTTGCGCCATTTGCGCTGCTTGACTCGCCCACGGCTTTCCCATAAGCGCGCCCACCTGATACCGGCTGCCCTGCGGTGGCCGCGCGCCGGACTCCCGGCTCCAGTTTTTCGAGGATGATATGAAGCGGACGTTCCAACCCAGCAATCTCGTGCGTGCCCGTCGCCACGGCTTCTTTGCACGCAAAGCGACCCCCGGTGGCCGCAAGGTGCTGCGTGCCCGCCGCAACCGCGGCCGCAAGAAGCTCTGCGCTTAATTTGTTCCGCACCCGCCTCCGCGGGTGCGATTTCCTCGCTCATGCGGCCTGAAGGCCGCGTCGCTGCGGGCGCGCAGTCGCGCTTGCGGGCTCCCCTTGGGAGCCCGTTTGCGTTTATGGTACCGATGGGCAGACCGATTCGAACCGCGCAGCGGTTCGCAAGCGTGACGACGCGCCGGCCGGTAGGCCGAAGCCAAGGCGGACGGATGTTCGCCGCCCGGCGTTTGAGGGCGTAAACAAATGACTCAGACGGCAAGCGCGACTGCATCGATCAAGACGCTGACCAAACGCGCCGATTTTCTCAGCGCCAATTCCGGCATCCGCAATGCGCGGTCCGGGTTTGTGCTGCTGACGCGGCCCAATGGCGGGCAGGGGATCCGCTTCGGCATCACCGTCACCAAGAAGATCGGCAACGCGGTGGTGCGCAACCGCATGAAGCGGCGGTTTCGCGAACTGCTGCGCGCCGCGCTGCCGACGCAAGGCCTGCCCGATCACGATCATGTGCTGATCGGCCGCGCGGGCGGGGTGGAGCGCGATTTCGCGCTGCTGGCCGAAGAACTTGGCCGCGCCCTGGAACGCGCACGCGACGGCAAGGGCGATCCATCGGGCGGGCGGCGGCCGCGTAAAGGGAATCGCGGGCGGTGAAGCGCGTTCTTATCCTCATCGCGCGCGGCTGGCAGCTTGGCCCTTCGCGCATTCTGCCGCCCTCCTGCCGCTACGCACCCTCGTGCAGCGAATACGCGATTCAGGCGATTGGCAAGTATGGTGCGGCAATGGGTGGATGGATGGCGTTTAAGCGGCTAATGCGCTGCCACCCTTGGGGCGGGCATGGGCACGATCCGGTGCCGTAGCCAGACCCTTGGGGCTGGAAATCGAACCGTTCTAATCCCATAATACACCTCGTCTCGTACTTTTTCAGGGCATTATCTTGGACAATCAGCGTAATCTCCTGCTCGCCGTCGTGCTTTCCGGCCTGCTCCTGCTCGGTTGGGAAGTCGGGGTAGGGTATTTCTATCCTCAGGCTTCGTTGACCGCCCCGATGGACGAGGCGGATCCGGCCGCGCAGACCAGCGCTGCGGGCGCGCCGGGCACCACCACGGTCGCGGGCGATCTGGGCGGGGATGCCGCACCGGCGCAGGCAGTCGATCTGTCCGCCGCGCTTGCCAGCCCGGATCGGGTGGCGATCGATACGCCGCGCATCGCCGGTTCAATCAACCTTGTGGGCGCACGGATCGATGATGTCGTGCTCAAGGATTACCGGCAGGAGGTTGACAAGGATTCCGGCCCCGTCCGCCTGTTCGCGCCAGAAGCGACGCCGGATCAGTATTTCGCGGAGTTCGGCTTCGTCACTGGCGGAGTGCGCCAGCCCTCCAATGCGCGCTGGCAGGCCGATGGCGGCAGGCTGACGCCCGAAAGCCCCGTCACCCTGACCCGCACCGGTCCCGACGGGATCACCTATTCGATCCGCTTTGCGGTCGACGAAAATTACATGATTACCGCCACCCAGACTGCAGCCAACACCAGCGGCACTGCGGCGATCATCCAGCCCTTTGCGCTCATCAAGCGCACCGACCGCAACGCCACGCCCGATCAGTTCGTGGCCCATGCCGGCCCGGTAGGTGTGTTCGGCGGCACGCTGTGGGATCCCCATTCCTACAGCGAACTCGCCGAACTCGGGCGCGAAACACCGGAAGGTGCGGCCAGCTGGCTCGGCTTTACCGATCAGTATTGGCTGAGCGCGCTGGTGCCCGGTGCCGCAGGGCAGGCGAGCGGCGAAACCGACAGTGTCGGATTCCGCGCACTGGGTGACAACCTGTTCCGTTCCGATCTCATCTATGCTGCCGACACCGTGCCGGCCGGTGGCAGCGTAACGCAGTCCACCCGTCTGTACGCCGGGGCGAAGGACAGCGAAATTCTCGATGCCTACGAGGACGCAGGGATCACCTATTTCGGCAAGGCGATCAGTTGGGGCTGGTTCGAAGTCGTCGAAAAGCCGATTCTGTGGCTGCTGCGTACCCTCAACGGGCTGGTCGGCAATTTCGGCGTGGCGATCATCCTGCTCACTGTGATCATCCGCGCCCTGATGTTCCCGATCGCGCAAAAGGGCTTTGCCTCGATGGCCTCGATGAAGGCCGTCCAGCCGAAGATGAAAGAGATCCAGGAACGCTTCAAGGACGACAAGCAGCGCCAGCAGCAGGAAATCATGAAGCTGTACAAGGACGAGAAGGTCAATCCCTTGTCCGGGTGCCTGCCGATGCTGATTCAGATCCCGATCTTCTTTGCGCTCTACAAGGTGCTGGTGCTGGCGATCGAGATGCGGCACGAGCCCTTCGCGCTGTGGATCCGCGATTTGTCCGCGCCCGATCCGGCGCATATCCTCAACCTGTTCGGGCTGCTGCCGTTCGAGGTCGCCGGCTTCCTGGCGATCGGTCCTCTGGCGATCCTGCTCGGCATCACGATGTGGCTGACCTTCCGGCTCAACCCGACCGCGATGGACCCGATCCAGCAGCAGATGTTCGCGATCATGCCGTGGATCCTGATGTTCGTGATGGCGCCGTTCGCGGCGGGCCTGCTACTGTACTGGGTGACGTCGAACCTCCTGACGCTGGCCCAGCAGAGCTACCTCTACTCCAAGCACCCACAGCTGAAGGCAGCGAGCGCGAAGGAAAAGGACAAGGCCGAGACCAAGAAGGCGGCAAAGAGCTAGCGTGGACGAGATCGACGCAATCCAGCAGGCCGCACGCGAGGAAGCCGCATCCCGCCTCTTTTCAGGGCCGGTGGACTTCCTGCTGTCCGCGCCGCAGCTGAAGTTCCTGCCCGAACCGGCGGTGCCCGAAATCGCGTTCTGCGGACGCTCGAACGTTGGCAAATCCTCGCTGCTCAACGCGCTGACGGGCCGCAAGGCGATTGCGCGCGCCTCGGTGACGCCGGGACGCACGCAGGAATTGAATTTCTTCGATGTGGGCCGCCCGGAAGAGGAGGGCGCGCTGCCGCTGTTCCGGCTGGTCGACATGCCCGGCTACGGTTTTGCCAAGGCGCCGATCAAGGTGGTCGACAAGTGGAAGGCGCTGGTGAACTCCTATTTGCGCGGACGGCAGGTGCTCAGCCGCACGCTGGTGCTGGTCGATAGCCGCCACGGGCTGAAGGATGTCGACCGGGCGATGATGAAGATGCTTGATGAGGCCGCGGTCGGATACCGGATCGTCTTGACCAAGACCGACAAGATCAAGGCGAGCGACCTTGCCGTAGTGACCGAAAAAACCGCCGCCGAAGCCAAGAAGCACGTCGCCGCGCACCCCGAAATCCATCTGACCAGCGCCGAAAAGGGCATGGGCATCGCCGCCCTGCGCGCCGCCGTGCTGGCCGATGCGATGGGCGAAGGCTGGACGCAGTAGCGCGGCTGCTTTCGGGCTGCGGGGGTGATCCGCGTGGATGGCTGATGATGGGTGGTTTGCTGAAGGACAGCAATCTCTCGTATCAGTCCGAGAGTCTGCCACTGGCAGCACTGGCGTAAGTCCGGGAAAGCAGGACGAGTTCATCCTCGAACTTTTGCGACAACAGGAAGTCGGCATCTTCCAACACGGCAGCTCGCATCGCACCAAGCAGGGCACGGCTCAGCACAAAAAGCTGGATCCGATCAAGCGGAGCTGCGATGCGGCTCGCCAGGCCCGCTTCAGCCTGGGCAAAGGCCGTCTGCAACTCTTCAGCTGACAACTGGCCCAACAACGCCAACACCACCACCCGCCGCGCACGTGTTCGTTCGCCGAAGGCGCGCAGAAAGGTTCGGATCGCTTGTCGGTCGGCAGCAAGGCGGCCCGCTATGGGCCCCGGATCGATTCTGAGTTCCGCGCCCACGCGCGCCATCTCGCGCCTGCCCATCTCTACAAGGATCGCATGTTTGTCCGGGAAATAGCGGTAGATTGAGCCGATCCCCACGCCGGCGCGTTCAGCTATGGCGTTGGTGTTGAATCCGGCCTCACCCGCGATCTCCAGAACCTGAGCCGCCGCCTCAATAATCACGTCCACGGTTGCCATTGAGCGCTGCTGGCGCGGGCTAACCCTCTGCTCTGGAACAACTTGTTCGTTCATACTCGCGATGCCTTGCCCCTCTTGGAACTGGAGTAAGAAAAGCGGAGCTTTGCTCATATCGTTGTCGAAGTCGAGGAAGGGAGATGATGATGACTTGGGCAATGGAGCGGTTGGACGCACTTGTTGCGGGCACGGCGATTACTCCGCCGGTCGTAGAGACGCTGCGGCTTGGCACCCTTCGGGAATGGGGCGAAGGGTGGATCAAGAAGGACTGGACGCCAGCGCCTGAGCTGCTGAATTCCGATGGCTCTCTGTTTGGCGGCTACATAGCTGCCCTCGCTGACCAAGCACTCGCGTTTGCTGCAATGACCATGGTGCCGCCCGATGCCGCTTTTCGGACCATCAACCTTCAGGTCAATTTCATCAGGGTCGGCAGGGCACACCCCATGTCGATCGAAGCTCGGGTCGTGGCGACAACAAAGCAGTTACTTACAGTTCGTGCTGATTTCCGCAGCGACGACGGTAAGCTGATCGCCGAAGCGTCCGCGCAGCAGCTCGTCGCACCGTTCGGAACCTGAGCGCCGACCCGGTGCAGCGCCAATCGATCTGGTCCTGTATGCCAAGGACCTGACACTTTTTGGACGACCGAAATCGGGTCGGAAGCTGCGTTTCCGTTTTCTGCGATAGATCGCACAAAGCCGACTATGCGGCAGCCATCGCTTTCGTCACATCGCCGAAGGCGCGCGGGCCTTGCTCAGTCCGGCCGACTCGCGGCGAGATCGGCGCAAAAGCGATCGGTCCAAGCCTGCACATTATCCGCCCGGATCGTGCCGATCATCGCTGCGTAACGGGCCTTGCGTTCCTGTAGCGGCATGTCCAGCGCAAGGCCGATTGCCTGGGCAATGTCATCCGGGCTGTAGGGATTGACCATGACTGCACCGGCCCCGCCCGCTTCGAGCTGCTGCGCGGCCCCGGCAAAGCGGGACAGGATCAGCACGCCCGGATCATCGGGGTCCTGCGCCGCGACATATTCCTTGGCGACGAGGTTCATCCCGTCGCGCAATGGTGTCACCAATCCGATCTTGGCGGCACGGAAAAAGCCATAAAGCTCGGCGTGCGAATAGCCGCGATTGACGTAGCGGATCGGCACCAAATCGACTTCGCTGCGCGCGCCGTTGATCTGTCCGGCCTTCTGTTCGAGCAGCGCCCGGATGTGCTGATAGCTCTCCACATCCTCGCGGCTGGGCGGGGCAATCTGGATGAACACCAGATCGCGCACGCATTCGGGGTGCTGGTCGAAGAACCGGCTGATACCGTCGATCCGTTCGGGCAGACCCTTGGAATAGTCGAGCCGGTCGACCCCGATCATCGCGGTGCGGTCGCGGGTGGACGATAGCAGGCGCTGTTCGGCATGCGCGGCTTCATCGGTCCGGCCCTGCGCCTGAAAGTGATCCCAGTCGATCCCGATCGGATAGGCGCGGGCAATCGCGGTGCGCCCTTCGAAGCGGATTGTGCCGCTCGCATCATCCACTTCCGCGCCCAGTTCCTTGCGGCAGTAATGCAGGAAGCTTTCGCGCCACTCGTCGTTCTGGAAGCCGATCAGGTCGTAATCCAGCATGGTGCGCACTAGCCGCTCGTGAAACGGCAGCGAGACGAACAGGCGGGTGGGAGGCCAGGGAATGTGGAGGAAAAACCCGATCCGGTTTTTGATCCCGCGCGCGCGCAGCCGCTCGCCCAGCGGGAGCAGGTGGTAGTCATGAACCCAGATCAGATCGTCCGGCTCGATCAGCGGGCTGACGCATTCGGCGAACAATTCGTTGACGCGCTCGTAACCCTTGGCGGTCTCGCGCTCGTATTGCGTCAGGTCGAGCCGGTAGTGGAACAGCGGCCACAGCGTCGCATTGGCATAGCCGTTGTAATATTCGTCGATATCGCGGCTCGACAGGTCGATGGTGGCGGTGGTGACGCCGTCGCTGCGCTGTAGGTGGATGTTGCAATCGGTATCATCGCCTTCCTGCCCCGACCAGCCGAACCAGATGCCGCCATGATCCTTCAGTGCGGCATTGAGCGCGCCCGCCAGACCGCCCTGCGCACCGGCCGCGCCGCGCGCCTTGGGCACGGCCACGCGGTTGGAGATGACGACCAGTCGTTCTATCGCACTTCACTCCACGGTTTCGACAATAGCCCTGCGCAGTTGATCACGCCTACCAGCGAATAGGTCTGCGGGAAGTTACCCCACAATTCGCCATTGTTGTAGTCGAGATCCTCGCTCAGCAAGCCCGATGCGGTGGTGTGAGAGAGCATGGTGGTGAACAGCCGCCGCGCCTCTTCACTGCGCCCGGCCAGATGCAGCGCCTCGATCAACCAGAAGGTGCAGACGTTGAAGGCGGTTTCGGGCGCGCCGAAATCGTCCTCGGCGGCATAGCGCAGCATGAAGTCGCCGCGCCTGAGGTGCTTTTCCACCGCCGCGAAGGTCGATAGAAAGCGCGGATTGTCGGGGCTGAGGAACCGCAGTTCGACCATCTGCAGCAGGCTGGCGTCCAGGTAATCGCTTTCAAAGCTCGCGCCGTAATGCCCGCCCTCTTCGCCATTCTCGACCCACGCTTCGGCCTCGATCTTGGCCCGGATCGCATCCGCGCGTGTCCGCCACAGAGCTGCGCGATCTTCCTTGCCCAGCCAGTCGGCGGTTGTCGCCAGCCGGTCGCAGGCGGCCCAGCTCATCACCGCCGAATAGGTGTGGACTTCCTGTCGCGTGCGGAATTCCCACAGCCCGGCATCGGGTTGATCGTGCATCGCCCACGCCATTTCGCCCACCTGTTCCAGGCTTTCGAAATCGCGATCGTCGGCCATGCGCAACAGGCGGCGGTCGATGAAGCCCTGCACCGTCGGGAGAACGATCTGGCCGTAGCAATCGTGCTGGATCTGGTGATAGGCGGCATTGCCGCGCCGCACCGGTCCCATCCCGCGATAACCCGCGAGCCAGCTGGCGGTGGTCTCGCTAAGTTCGGCCACGCCCATCACCGAATAGAGCGGCTGGATCTGCCCGCCCTTGGCATTGTCGACGATGTTGCGCAGATAGGCGAGATACTTCTCCAGCACATCCAGCGCGCCGAGCCGGTTCAGCGCCTGCACCGTGTAATAGGAATCGCGAATCCAGCAGTAGCGGTAATCCCAATTGCGTTCCGAATGCGGGGCTTCGGGAATCGAGGTGGTGAGCGCAGCGACAATCGCGCCGGTTTCCTCGTGCTGGCACAGCTTCAGGGTGATCGCGCAGCGGATCACCTCTTCCTGCCATTCGAACGGAGTGGCGAGGCTGCGCACCCAATGCTGCCAGTATTTGCGCGTCGCCTGCTCCATCCGGCGCACTTCCTCGCGCAGGTTGCCCATGAACGGCTCATCCGGGCCGAGGAAGAAATGCATGTCCTCCTCCACCCGGAAGGTGCGCTGTTCGAGGATAAAGCCGACCGGCGCATCGGTGCTGAGACGCAGCGCTTGCAGCCCGACCAGATAGCGGATGTGGTTGGAACCATGGGTGGTCTCGGCCAGCGCCGCGCCGTAATCGCGCAGCGGCCGCATGACGACACGCAGGCGCGGATGGCCCGCCACCGGGCGCACGATCCGGCTGATCGCAACCGGGCGATACATCCGGCCCTTGTGTTCATAACGCGGGCAGAAATCGAGCACTTCAACCGCGCTGCCGTCCTCCGCTTCGAGCCGGGTGACGAGGATCGGGGTGTTGCGGATATATTCCTGCGTCGCGCTGACCTGCCCGACCAGTTCGAACCGCCAAATGCCCGCTTCGCGCTGGTCGCCGTTGAGCAGCGAGCAGAACACCGGATCGCCATCGACCCGCGGCACACAAGACCACACCACCGCGCCTTCGCGGTCGATCAGCGCGCTGACCTGACAATTGCCGATCGGCCAGAGTTCGAGATCGGGGGTCACAGTTCCAGCCACGCGTGGACGTCCTTTACACTTGGGAGAGAATAACGGGCGGCGGCGGATTCGCGCTCGCCCACGGCAATGCCGAAGCCGCCGTGCCGGACGCAGGCGGCAAAGCCGTCCTCGTCGGTCACGTCGTCGCCGATGAACACCGGCAGCGCGCCTGCGAATGGCGCGCTGCCGGTGAGCAGATCGACCGCGCCGCCCTTGTCCGCGTCGGGCCAGACCAGTTCGATCACGCATTTGCCCGATTTGGTGGCGAGGCCGTGTTCGCTCGCCAGTGTATCGGCGAAGCGGCGTGTCTCGTCTTCGAGATCAGGCCGTGCGCGGTAATGCAGCGCGCCGCCGTGGGGCTTGCGTTCATGCAGCAAGCCGTTGCCCTGCGCGAACGCGCCCAGCGCATCGACAACCGGCGCGGGCAGGGGTTCGGCCTCGCGCAGCGGCGCGCCGTCAGGGCCGAGCACATGGCCGCCATGCGACCCGGCACGATGCAGCGGCAGCGGGCCGAGAAAATCGGTGAGGTTGGCGATGCTGCGCCCGCTCACCAGCGCCAGCGCGCCGTTCACCCGTGCAGCGAGGCGTTGGAGCCGCTCCGCCAGCGCGTGCGGCACGGCAATCGCATCCGGACCATCGGCAATCTCTACCAGCGTCCCGTCGAAATCGAGGAACAACGCCAGGCGGCTCTCCACCAGCAGGCTTGCCAGCCGCGGCGGGGCAGGAAGACAGGAGCGCGATTCCATCGCGCGAGACATAGAGCCAAAGCCGCCTGCGTCAAACCGCTGCTTCGCAGATGCAGCACATTGGCGGAGCGAGAGCAGGGCTTGTCTTGGCGGGGAGGGCGGCAAAGCAATCGGGAATGTCCGCTATCGGGCGCACTCCGGGTTACCGGGAATGACCGGAAGTGGGTGGATTCCAGAAGGTCGGCTATGGCGCGACCGTAGCTCAGCCTGCAACTGAAGAGGCGAGCTGGATCATCGATAGCTTCTCATCGACTACGTCGGCGTAGCCAAGTTCCTCCCTGATCTT